>NZ_JBIURL010000006.1:0-437927 GCF_044740805.1 Streptomyces sp. NPDC088261 | reverse complement strand
CCCTCGATCCCCCTCACGCGCAGCTGCTCATCGGTCACCGCTGCGGCGTCCGTGCCCATCCGGCACGTACCCCCGGTGTGACAGTACGAGATGACCGCCTCGCGCAGGTACGCGTCCAGGTCGTCGTCGCTCTCCAGCGCCGGGCCGGGGAGCACTTCGTGGTCGCGCCAGGGCCCGAGGGCCTTCGAACCGCCCGCCCGGCGTGCCCGGCGAAGGCCGGCGGTCATGCGGTCGACGTCCCGCCGGTCGGTGAGGAAGCCGGGATCGATGGCGGGCGCGGCGTCCGGGGCTGCCGAGGCGAGCGTGACGGAGCCACGGCTGTACGGCGACAGCAGTCCGACGCCCATGGTGTAGCCACTGGCCAGACCGGGCGGTGCCAGCGGCACGTCCATGAAGAAGAGGTGCAGGTCCGGCCGGGTCACGTCGCCGCCGCTGCGTACGGCGGCGACGACGTCGATGTGGTTGCTGTCGCCGGGCGTGATGTCCGCCGCATAGGTGGCCACCCCCACCGGGTGGTCGGACAGATTGGCGCCGACGCCGGGCAGATCCCGGACGACCTCGATGCCGTACTCGCGGAGCATGTCCGCAGGTCCCACGCCGGAGAGGTGCAGGAGGTGCGGCGAGCCGACGGCGCCGGCGCTCAGCACCACCTCGCGGGTGGCCCTTGCCTCGGACTCGACCCCGCCCCTGACGTGGCGGACGCCCGTGCACCGATCGCCGGAGAAGGTCAGGCCCACCACCAGGGTGTCGGTGGCCACGGTGAGGTTGGGGCGGCCGGCGGCGGGCGTCAGGTAGGCGTCGGCGGCGGACTGCCGGACCCCGTCGGCCGCGGTGAGCTCCGTCCACGTGACGCCCTCAGGGTCCGCGCCGTTGAGGTCGTCCGACATGGGGATGCCGAGGTCACGGAATGCGTCGAAAGCCGCCCGGGATGCGGGGTGGGGGGCGTCCACGGGCCTGGGGCGCACCGGCCCACCGGTTCCCCGGTAGGCGGGATCGAGGCCCTCGGTGTGTTCACTGCGCCGGTAGTACGGGAGCAGATCGGCGGACCCCCAGCCGGGGACGTCCCACGCGTCGATGGCCGCGGGGTGGCCACGTACGTGCATCATCGCGTTGATGGCGCTGGAGCCACCCAGTACCTTGCCGCGCGGGTAGACGATCTCCCTGCCGTTCAGCCCGCTCTGCGCAACGGTCCGGAACCCCCAGTCCACCTCGCCGCCCCACAGGCTGAACCAGGCACCCGGGACCGCCATCGCCGGCGGTCCCTCCGCCTGTCCCGCCTCGATCAGCAGCACCCGGACGGCCGGGTCCCGCGACAGACGCGCCGCCAGTACCGAACCGGCCGTACCGGCGCCCACCACCACATAGTCGAAATCCTGCGCTACTTCAGTCATGAGTACATCCCTCAACAACGCGTTGGGTGTTCTCCCTGACGTTCCGTCACTCGCGAGAGCGGCATGATCATCGGCGCTCGAACCGGCGGTCTCTCTGGTTCGGTGGAGTCGCCGGCCCGGGTGGACCGTGGCGGCATGGGCGACGAGGCCCTTGGCCGCCCCCCGAATCCCGCCTGTACGGAACTCTATAAAGCAGTACCAATGCCAACATACCAGTCGTTCAATAGGTTCGCCAAGCCGCCAGGCCGATGGCCGGGGATCCGGCCTCCGCTCGCGTCGGCGGGGGGGCGCCCAGGACGCCTGCCCGCATGTCGCGATGGGGTGAGGAATCCGGGATGTCACATACCAATCGTTCAGTATGCTATTGACGTACTGAACGATTGGTATGTACGTTGGCTGTGCGGCCAAGTGACCAGCTCCCGCGAGCCAGGAACGACAAAACAAAGGACGAGGCGCCGATGTTCATCGACAACCACTTCGAGCCGACCGTCGAGCAGGCCACGTACGACGGCCTGCCCGGCTCACAGGGGACGGTCGAGGGCCCGTACTACATCGAGAACGCGCCTCTGCTGACGGAGAAGCCGTACATCATGCCTGTGCGCGACGACGAGCCCGGTGACGCGATGGTGCTCAGCGGCCACGTCCTGGATCTCGACGGCAAGCCTGCTCCCGGCGCGCTCATCGTGGCACGCCAGCAACGACGGCACCTACTCCAGCTTGGGAGCGGCTCGAAGGCGACGGCGACGTATCGGGGGCTGTCAAGGAGAACCTGAAGATCGACGTGACCCGGAACGAGGACACGGACGTGGCGGCGCTGTACTCGCTGAGCACCCCGTTCGACTCGGCCGAGTACACCTTCCGGATGCGTCCCACGACCTGACGAAGTGCCATGTCTGCGGTTCGTCGCCCTATCACCGTCGCGTCGCTTCATCTCCGGCTGGACAGGAGCGTGAAGTGTCGCGCAGGACGGCCCGCTCTCTCTTCAAGAACGAACACCCGCACAGGAGGATGAAGATGAACGTCATAAGGAACGGATTCGAGACGATGGCCGGCCCCGCAGAAGGGTTCACCGGGGACGTCTACATCGACGTGATCAGCAAGCCGCTGCCGCCCGCCCGGATCATGGGCGGGGTGGTCCACTTCACGCCCGGCGCCCACACGGCATGGCACAGCCACCCCCTCGGCCAGACGATCTTCGCCACCGAGGGTGTCGGTCTCGTCCAGCGCGAGGGAGGACCGGTCGAGGAGATCCGGCCGGGCGACCGCGTACACATCGAGCCGGGTGAGAAGCACTGGCACGGTGCCGCCCCTGGCTGCTTCCACTCGCAGATCGCCTACCAGGCGGCCGACGAGACCGGCACTCACACCACCTGGGGCTCCCACCTCACCGAGGACGAGTACCCCGGGTAGATCCCGCGGCGAGCGCCGAACGCCGGCCGCGGCGACACCGGCGTGCTGGTCCGACTGGCCGCGATGCGGAAAAGAATTAGGAGGCCAGAAGGCGTCGCGAATCTCGACCGGCAGGGGAGGCAAGCGAAGAGGACTCAGGCGGAAGGGGTCAGCCTTTTGGCTGTACTGCAATGCGCCGTCCTCTGATGCCGCCACAGCTGAATCGCCGTCACTCCGAGCAGCACCGCGAACACCACCACCAGGGCGCCGGCGATCTCCGCCTGCCGGCCGCTGCTCACCCGGCCCGACTGCATGACCAAGCCCAGTACGGACAGTGTCATGCCAACCAGGTACACCGAACGCACGCGGCGCAGCTGCCGTACCGCACGGGGGGCAAGGGCAACACGCTTCATCAGAGCCATACCCGCCCCGATACCCCCGCCCGCCCGAAGCAGACATCGCCGTGCCCTGGGATTCGGCAGACTTTCCGGCTCCTGCTCGCAGGTCCGCCTCGAACTTCCGTGGTGTGCGCGTCTTACGGCATCGTCTTCGCGTCCTCGGCGGCCAAGGACGGCGACCTCAACCGCCAGGTCGCCCGCAGCGGCGCCTGTCGCGAACGTACTCCTGTCGTGCCGGTTTCCTGGTCACTGGCCGAGCTGCTGTACGACTCCGTAGTAGTCCTCCAGGTGCCAGCTCCGGACGATGCGGCCACCCTCGATCCGGTGGTAGTCCGACGCCCTGATCGCGATCTGGCGGCCGGTGGGCGGGATGCCCAGCAGTTCGGCGACCTGCTTGCCGGTCGTGACGTGCCGTACCGCCACGCGGTCGTCGTCCACGACGATGTCCTCGATCGTGAAGGTCAGGTCGGCCAGGACACTGCGCAGGTAGCCCGTGGTCCCCTTCCACCCGTCGGGGCCGGGGCCGGCGGGCAGCGGCGGCTCGGCCGTCCATTCCGCTGCCAGTACAACACGAGCCCACTCGCCGACGGCCGCGCGCTGGCCGCCACGCTGATCGACGGCGCGATCGCCCGCGCGGCGTGAAAGACCCCCGGCCGGGGCAGTGCTGGGGAGACCTGTCAGCGACTTGGCTGTGCAGGGTGCCGGAGAGCCAGTGAAGTCTCCCGTCGATTGCTCCATTTGAGTGATCCATTCGGGGGCGGTGAAACGAATCTGCCGCCGGGAAAGGCTTACGCCTGTCCGGGATGTGGCACGGTTTCAGTCATGAGGATGATCGCCATCTCCGCCGCAGCCACCGTATTGGGGGCTGTTCTCGTCGCCGCTCCGGTATCCGACGCGTTCGCGCAGCGGCACTGGGACAAGAGAACGAAGTGTGAGGAGACCGACCCCGACGGGCGGGTGATCCCCACGCGGTACGGCAACGGCGATCTGGGCTGGAACCACTTCTCCGGTAAGCACAACATCAAGAAATGCCGGGTCGTTGACGCCGCGTTGGCCGGAAAGGTGGACAAGAAAAATGGGGCGCGCCTTGAATACCACGGTGTTGCTCTCAATGGCCGCAAGCGGGTCAACATCGTGGTGATCGTGCAATACGCGCGCCGTAGCGCCGACGGCGAATACGATGCCGGCAAGGGCAAGAAGATCGGTGTCATCACGGCCTATTGCAAAGGCGTCACCAAGTGCCCGAACTGGGTCAACGAGTGAACGGTACCCGGGAGGAGGCCGTCGAGCAGCAGGCGTACCTCACCCGCTTCCTCCTCGACCACACCCTGGTGCCCCTTGCCGGCCGGACCTTCCTGCGCGGCGTGCTGCCGACGGGGGACGCCGTGCGGGTCGTGACGGGAGCAGCGGACGCCGAGGTGGAACCGGCGCCGGTCGCCTACGAGATTCCCTTGTTGGACGACGATGACGAACCGTTGACGGCTCCTCTGCTGTTGGGGTGGGCACGGACGCTCGCCGCCGGTCCGGCCTCCGGTTCGGACGCGTCGGTGATGGGCATGGCTCTGGTCCGGGTGGACACCGACACTCTCGAACCCGCCTCGCCATCCCTCGCGGACCAGGCGCTGCGTGTCCTGCGCACCCTGGCCTGGCCATTCGTCGAGGCACCGCCGAGCCCGGCGTTGTGCGGCTTCCTGTTCACCGGCCCGGACAGCATGCGTCTCTACCTCGCCGTTGAGGAAACCGACGGGCTGATTGCGGCCGACGTACGCCTCACCGGCGCGCTGACCGCCCTCCTGGCCGCTCTCCCCTCACTCGTGGGCGAGAAAGAGCGTTGGGTGACAGACACGGGGGATCCCCACTGCTCCCACACGGTCGACCTGACCGCCTGGTGACCACCCGCGGGTTCCGGCGGAGCTCCCGGAGGCCACGTGTTCTGCCCGTCCGTGTAGTCCAGCAGGTCCTGGTACGTCTGCCCTTCGGGGCGGTAGAAGCGGTCGGGGTGTGACTGGGCGCCGACCTTGGACTCGGCGATCAGGCGTTGAAAAGGTGAGGACAGCGGACGATGGTTGACGACCACCGCGTCGATCTTGCCTTCGGCGTTGCGGCGCATCGTCGCGGTGGCCTTGATCGGCCGCCCGCCCACCACCGCCTCGTACTCCTCCACGTGGTAGTCGCCGGCATCGCAGCTGAAGTGGTCGACCCGATCGCTGTAGAACTCACTGACGACCGCCAGCTGGGCCAGTACCGCGTCACGGCCCCTCAGTACGGCGTTCATGACCGTTCCCTCAAGGGTGACGTCCTCTGCCGGGTCGTCCGTGAATGATGACATCGCCCATCCCTCTCTTCGCACACGTCAGGACGTAACCAAACCAACTATGTTTATGTCATGGACGAGGGTGACCGGGCAAAGGCGGACTGGGAGTTCAACGAGATGGCGAGGCTGAGCACCATTGACCGTTACGTCACCTGTCGTCTGCGTGCCCGCGAGGCCCGTAGGTTGTTGACATTTCCGCAGGTCTTGGTGCTGTGCCAGGCCCGCGAACGGTTGGGGGACGTGTCGTAGAAGCCGGCGCCACAGCTCGGCTGCGCGCACGTCTTGAGACGCGTCCAGGTGCCTGCCGTACGGGCGAGCAGCATCTCCATCGCGACCAGAGCACTCACCCCCCGCGCCCCGCCCCGCGTCGGCGTGTACTCCACCTCGCCCTCCGCCGAGATGTCCAGCCACACCTCGGAAACGATCCTGCGAAAGCCCTGCTCACCGGGCGGCGGGCCGGAGTTCTCCGCCTTCGCGCGCAGACCAGCGCGCAGCGATTCGCGCAACTCCACCAGCTCGCCTAGGTCGCCCTCCCGGAGATCGATGGCGGGCGCCCGAAGCCCCGACTCCTCGGACCAGTCCGCCAGCGCCCGGACAAGCCAGGTGCGGGCCGTGGCCAGGTCCGCGAGCAGATCCGGCCCGGGCTCTCCTCTCTGCCCGTAGAGGGAGGTGTTGACCAGGTCCTGGATCAGGCGGAGTCCCGCCGGTGCCGGGGCGAGGCCGAAACGGCCGGTCATGTCCCGCTCCCCCGGGATGGCGGTATCTCTCGCCCGCGTCTCATGACGTAACCGTACTCCTCCTGCATATGTCCGCGCGAACCTCCCGTCGGGCTCGGGGTCGGCGCGGTCAGCACGCGTGGGCCGCGCCGGTGAATCGGGCGGTCAGCCAGACCGGGTCGACGATGGCCGAGCCGATCACGACGGCATGCGCGCCCGCGTCGAAGGCGGCGCGTACGTCGTCCCGCGTCCAGTAGCCGCGCTCGGCGACGACCGGCACCCCGGCGGCGGCCACGAGGGTCTCCACGAGGCCGAGGTCGGGCAGAGGGCCGCTGTTCGCCTTGGCGGGACAGCCCATCGTGGAGGAGCTGACCAGGGCGGCGCCCGCCGCCACGGCGGTGCGCGCGTCCTCGATCCCGGGCACCACCGCCTTGACCGGCCTGCCCAGCGCCACGAACGACCCGACCAGTTCGAACAGGTCCTGCCCGTCGTGGCGGCGTGCCGCCGAGTCCTCTTCCAGGTCGACCCCGTCAGCACCGGCGTCCACGAGGGCGGCGGCGTGGGCCGGCGTCGGGGTGATGCGGACCACCCCGCCATGCGCGCCATCGATGTTCACGGCGAGCACGGGGAAGCCGGGGACGGCGCGCTTCACGGCGCGTACGGCGACGGCGCCGCCGGCCTGCGCGGCGACGGCGAGCCGGACGACGTCGCCGACGTCCTGCCAGGGGGACCTCGGCGACGGAGTCAGCGAGACGATCAGCCCGCGGGGGACGGGGTTCATGCCGCGTAGTGCTCTCCGTTGACGAGGACACGCTCGACGGCGACGTTCTCGTCGGTCACGATCAGGTCGGCCGGGCCGCCGAGGGTGAGTTCCCCGATCCACATCCGCCGCGACAGCTCCATGACCGAGTGCCCCTCCGCGCACTCCAGCACGATCCGCGACCGCTGAGCCAGAGCCTGGGCCGTCGAACGACGACGCAATCAGCCCCCCCCCCCCCCCCCCAGCACAGCACAGCACAGCCCGTTGGGCATCGGTCACCGACAACGGCGGAATCTTCGGACCTGGACGACTCATACCGAACCAACGCCGAACCTCAGACTCAGGTCACTAGGGGGTGTCTTGTCGATCATTGGTCGAGGCAGATGGGTGTGCTGGCGGGGGTGATGGCGGCGAGATAGCGGTCTGGGCGTGTGTCGTAGCGGGTAGCGATGGTGCGCCATTGCTTGGGGCGGTGGAAGCGGCGTTCGACGGTGTTGCGTCGCCGGTGGGTGGCCCTGTCGAACCGGCGGGGCCGTTCGCGGTGTCGTCTGCGTGCGGCGAGTTGGTCGGCGCGTTCGGGGGTCGTCGCCTTGATCCCACGTCGGCGGAGGTAGGCCCGGAAAGTGCGGGCCGGGTGGCCCTTGTCGGCGACGACGTGGGCGTGCCGGGTCCGGGGCCTTCCCGGACCGGGCCGCGGCACGTGGACCCTGCTGATGACGGCTTCGGCCCGGGTGCGGTCGTTGCGGTCGCCACCGGTGACCAGGAAGGCCGGGGAACGGCTGCGGCCGTCGCAGGCGAGGGGGATTTCGCTGGTCGGCCCGCCGCGGGAGCGTCCCGGTCCGCGATCTTCGAGCCCCCTTTGGCGGCCGCGTGCTGGCGGGCACGGACGATCGTGGAGTCGATCACGACCAGCCGGTCCACCTCCGCCCGCGTCCGCGCTGCGGCCGGCAGGCGGTCGAACGTGCCGTCGGCGGCCCAGCGGGCGAACCGTCCGCGGACGGTCTGCCACGGGCCGAACCGCTCGGGCAGGTCCCGCCAGGGCAGCCCGGTGTGGACGTGAACACGACGCCCTCAAGGACCTGGCGGCGATCCCGCCACCGGCCACGAGCCCCGCCAACCGGCGGCGCGACAACGGCACGATCACCACTCACGCAGCGTCACAAATCTCCCCATCTCTCACGACCGGACCAACGATCCGATGATCGGAAGACACCCCCTAGGTCCGGTCGAGCCACCGGACGAGTTCGGTGCGGGAGCGGATGCCCAGGGTGGCGAAGACGTTGCGCAGGTGGTGGTCGACGGTGCGGGGGCTCAGCGACAGGCGCAGGGCCACCTCGCGGTTGGTGGCGCCCTCCGCCACACAGCGGGCGATCCGTTGTTGTTGGGGGGTGAGCGTGCGCAACGGGGCCGCGCCTCGGGGGCGTTCGCCGTGGGGGTCGGGCACCGTCTCGCCGGCGGCGCGCAGTTCGCCGCGTACTCGGCCCGACCAGAGATCCGCGCCGCAGCGTTCGAAGGCGATGAGGGCGTCCCGCAGCGGGCCTCTGGCCTCGCGGGTCCTGCGACGGCGGCGGAGCCAGTGACCGTGGAGGAGTTGGGTACGGGCGCGTTCGAAGTCCCCGGGCGCGTGCTCGTGGCGGCGCAGCGCCTCCTCGTACCACCGCGCGGCCTGGCCCGCCGGGGCCAGCAGGGCCTGGCAGCGGGCCAGTTGGGCAGGGGCCTGCGGGTCCGCGGTGTGGGCCGCCCAGACGGTGAACTCCTCGACGGCGGTACGGGCGTGCGGCTCGGCGCCCTGTCCTGCCAGTACGAGGGCCTCGATGTAACAGGGCACGGCCGGCATCCGGGCGGCGAAGTGGCCGCCCCGGGGGCCCTGTCCGACCAGCGGTGCCAGGCGCGCGGCGGCCTCGGCGCACCGGCCCTCGGCCAGCTCCGCGCGAGCCACGGCCCAGCCCGCGAGCGTGGCGGCCTGGGTGAGCCCGTGGGGTCCGGCTCCGGCCAGCGCGGCGCGCGCGTGGGTCGCGCAGAGGCCGGCGTCGCCCTCGACGGAGGCGGCGAGGGCGAGTACGGCGTGCAGGTGGGCGACGGCGTTGCACTGCCCGAGCCGTCCGGCCACGGCCAGTCCCTCCCGGGCGTGGGCGCGGGCTCGCGCGTGGCGCCCGGCGCGCAGTTCGCCGTAGGCGAGGTGTTCCAGCGCCTGGGGCAGCAACGCGTCGGCCCCTCGGGCGCGCACCAGGGCCAGGGCCCTGGCCCCCACGCGGCAGGCGGTGTCCACCTCGCCCAGCACGAGGGCGGCGACACCGGCCCTCAGCAGCGCCGCGGGGTCACTGGGCCCGCCGGGCCCCGCGGGCTCCCCGAGATCCGCTGGATCCTGGGAGTTGCCGGGCTCTACGGGCTCACCCGGGCGGACGTCTTGCCGTGTGCCCGGTCGTGTACGGGCGTTGAGGCTCGCGCCCTGTTCTGCGTCGGTCGCTGTGCCGCCGCTCTCCGCGCCGATGGTCTCGTCTCTTCTCGCGCGGGTCCGCGAGCCGGTCCGAGCCCGGGTCCCGGCGTCCTCCCCGGGACCGGTGAGGAGCGGCGAGCCGATCCCCTCGCCGATCCGGGGGACGATCGGCGCATCGATCCGCCGGGGCCGGGCACCCTCGGCGGGCGGCGCCGCCCCGGTCCAGGACTCGACTGCGTCCGTGCTGGCGTCGTCCGCTCCGCCTTGCCACAGGCCCACCCTGGTCACGGCGCCCGAGCCACCGTCGCACGCTCCGCCCTCCCACGAGCCCACCCCGGTCAAGGACCTGCGGTCGCCCCAACCGGCGTCGTCCGCTCCGCGCTCCCACGGGCCCGCCCCGGTCACGGCGCCCGAGCCACCGTCGTACTCTCTGCCCTGCCACGGGCCCGCCCCGGCCCAGGACCCACGCTCGCCCCAGCCGGTGTCGTCTGCTCCGCCTTCACACGGACTCGCCCCGGTCAAGGGCCCGCTCTCGCCCGAGCCGCCCTCGTGCGCTCGGCCCTCCCACGGCCCAGCCCCGGTCCTGGACCCGCGCTCGCCCGAGCCGCCGTCGTCCCCTCCGCCCTCCCACGGCCCAGCCCCGGTCCAGAGCCCACGCTCGCCCGAGCCGCCGTCCTCCGCTCCGCCCTGCCACGGGCCCAACCCGGTCAAGGACCCGCGCTCGCCCGAGCCCCCCTGCCCCGGCCCGCGTGCCGGGGCAGGGCCGGAGAGCCGTTTCTGGGTACGGAGGCCCCACCGGGCCCGGGCGCTCTCGGGGGCCGTGTCCGCTCCTCCGACGCCACCTGCCGGGCGGACAGCCCCGCCCCCGTCGGGCGCCGGACCCGGAACGCCGTCGGGGCCGGTGGTCTCGTGGGGGCGCCGGTCTCCCAACGCGTCCACGTACCTCCGCAGCAGCGCGTGTCCCTCCCGCGTGCGGCCGGCCAGGACCGCCGACATGCCCGTGCGGTACGACTCCAGTACCGGGTCGGCCGGTTCGGGACGTATACGGTCCAGCGCCTCGCGGCAGGCCGGTGCGTCGCCCATCGCCCAGGCCGCCTCCGCCGCTCCCAGCAGCGCGCTCACCGCCCGGTCCGCGTCGTGCGCGGGGAGCAGGTCCGCCGCCGTGAGCAGGGTTTCCCTGGCGTCGGCCGCGGGCCCGTCGTGCAGGGCGAGCAGCCCGCGTACGTAGTGGGCTCGGCCCGGCGGCGGTACGGTCCGTACCCGCGCCAGCAGGAGGCGCGCCTCGCCGGGCCGCCCGGCCAGCCATGCCTGCTCGGCGGCGGCGGCCAGGCGCGCGCCGCGCAGGACCTCGTCCGCCGTGAGCCCGGCCGCGCGGACCAGCGCGGCAGCCCGGTCGGCGTACGGGCGGGGCGGGGCGGCGGCGCGTGTCAGCGCGTGCGCCAGCGCCGCGTCGGGTCCCGCCGCCGCGCAGGCGGCCTGGACCAGGCGCGGCAGCGCTTGGTGCGGGTCGTCCAGGACGCCGGCCAGGGTGCGGTGTACGGCGCGGCGCCGGGCCGGGGGCGCCGTGCGCAGGACCGCCGTACGCAGCAGCGGATGGGTGAAGCGGACCCTGCCGCCTGCGCTGCGTACGACTCCCGCGTGCTCGGCGGGCGCCAGCCCGCCCGCGCGGATCCCGGCCGACCTGCCGGCTCTCAGCAGCAGTACGGCGTCCGCGCCCGCCCCGTCGGGTTCGTGCTCGGCCGCGGCGGCGGCGAAGAGGAGCAGGGCGCGGGTGTCGGCGGGCAGTGTGTCGAGACTGGCCGCGTAGGCGTCCAGCAGGTCCTCACCGCCGGGGAGCGGCCGGGGCAAGGGCTGTTGGCCGGAGAGTTGCGCGGTGGTCAGGTGTCCGGCGAGGGCGGTGAGCAGCCGGGGGTTGCCCGCGCCCTCGCGGCGCAGCTCCTCCCGTACCGCCGGGTCCAGTTGCCGTTCCGTCAGCTGATCCAGCAGCGCGGTGGCCGCGTCGTCGTCCAGGGGGCCGAGGCGCAGCGCCGGGAGTCCGGCGAAGGTGTCCGCGCCCGGTCCGTGGTCCGCCACCGTGAGCAGGACGGCGACCCGGCCGCGGGCCGGCAGCCTCCGGGCCGCGAAGGCGAGCGCGGCGCGGGAGGCGGGATCCCAGGCGTGCGCGTCGTCCACCAGGACGAGGAGCGGTTCGCGGGCGCCCAGATCGGTGAGACGGCCGAGCAGGGCGGTCCCGGCGGGCCCCGCCCGTACCCCGGCGCCGAGCGGGAGGGGCAGCGGCACGGGTGACCGCAGGGGCGCGGGCGGCGCTGAGCACAGGAGCGCGTGCAATCCGCTGTACGGCAGGAGCCGTTCGGCCGCGGCGGCCTCGGCGCGCAGGACCGTACCGTCCGCGCGTGCGGCGGCGGTGTGGTCCAGCAGTGCGGTGCGGCCGAGGCCCGGTGGGGCGGTCAGGACGAGCGTTCCGCCGTGACCGGCCTTCAGGCGGTCCAACAGCGTTCCCAGGATGGCGAGTTCACCGCTCCGGCCGTACAGCGGACGCGAACTACGCACGGTCGTCGATGAGTTCATCTCCGTGACGTTACTTGCGCGTAACGGACGCCGGAAGGCCCGCGTCCACGGGCGTGGGGCCCGTGGCGCGGGTCTTGGGCGCCGACCCAGCCGGGCCGGCGCCCTGCTGTGCGCCGGCACAGCCGAACGGACGGTGGGTCAGGGGAACGGATGGTGGGTCAGTGGCGCGGACGGTGGGTCAGGAGTGCGGGCAGTTGCCGCGGTACTCCTCGATGGTCAGGCTCGGCCTCGGCAGCGGGCAGAGGAACTGCTCGTACCGGGTGTCGTCGTCGATGAACCGCTTCAGCCACGAGATGCTGTACTTCGCGATCGTGGTGTCGGAGGAGTTCGGCGTGAAGTGCGTGGCGCCGTTGAGCTCCAGGTAAGCCTTGTCCAGCGAGCTGGGCAGCGAGGTGTAGAACGGCTCCGAGTGCGTGGACACGGGCGCGACCGTGTCCCCGTCCGCCCCGATGATGAGGGTGGGCGTACGGACCTCGGGCCAGGACTTGTCGGTGTTCCAGCCGGTCAGCGGGATGGCCGCCTGGAGGGACGGCCGGCTCTTCGCGGCCTCCAGGGTGCCGCCGCCGCCCATCGAGTGGCCCATGACGCCCAGACGCGCGGAGTCGATGCGGGTGCGCACCGACGAACGCTCCGTCAGGTAGTCGAGCGCGGCGAGCAGTTGGCGCCCCCGGCTGTCCGGCTGGTCGAGGGTGGAGTTGGTGTCGATCGTGAAGACGACGAACCCCTGGGAGGCGAGCCGGGGGCCGAGCCACGAGATGCTCGACTGGGTGGCGGTGAAGCCGGGCGAGATCACGACGGCCCCGAACGTGCCGTCCGCGGTGCTGGTGGGGTAGTAGACGGTCCCGCCGCCGAAACCGGTGACGCTCAGCGAGGAGACGGAGGTCTGCGAGACGGCGTAGGAACCGCGGGCCGCCTCGATGCTGGACACGGAGGGCGCGGGACCACGCTCGTACGGGTTGGCGGCCGCCTGGGCCCCGGCGGTACCGGGAACCAGCGCGGCGATCAGCGCGGCGGCGGTGACCCCACCGGCCCACAGCGTACGCGGGCCGGACCGGGAGCGAAGACGAGAACGGAGGCGGGGACGAACTGGCGTACGGGCGTCGGAGAGCGGGTGCACTGGGGGGCCTCTCGATCGAGGCGGGACCACTCCGGACCCTCGGACGGACCGGGTGGACGCCGCCGTACGGACTGACGGAGGCCACTGTCACCGGCCGAACGACGTCCCGGCATCGGCGAGTTCACCGGTCTTCGCGGAAGCCGCCGCACGGGGCGTCGCCGCGCGGAACGAGCCGGTGGCCACGCGCAGACCGGCGCCGGACAGTGACGCCCCAGCCTGTGGCGTCGGAGGTGAAGGCGGCGGCCGGGCCATCTCATTGGCCCCCGGGGCCGCTCATATGGTGGGATCACCGGAACGCCGAACGCGGGTGGACACGGTCGGTGTCCCGGGGCCCGGTCGGGTGAACGGGGCCGGAGCCAACAGCCCGGCTGGGGAGTGGGGGATCGTGGGAACACCCGGTGTCGCCGTGCGGCAAGTGGAGTCGTGCCCGGAATGCGGATCCGGAATGCCGGTGAATCGCGGGTTCGTGACCTGGTGTGCCGCGTGCGACTGGAACGTCGATCCCGGCGCGCCCGCGCCCGCGGCCGGCCGTGTCGACGCCCTGCGCCGGCGCCTGGCCCGGCGCCACGGCCAGTGGCTCGCGGACGAGATGGCTCGCGGTGAGAGCCTGCGCCCGCATCGCGACGCGTCCAGTGTCCTGGCCTACCTCGTCGCGCTGGCCGTCCACGCCGGCACCGTGATGCTGGCGGCCGTGGGCGCGGTACTGATCGTCACGGGTTGGGAGACGGTGATCCAGCCGATGCTCGGGATCGGGTTCCTGCTGCTGGCGGTGGCCGTACGGCCCAGGGTCGGCCGCCTCCCCGAGGACGTACCGGTGCTGACCCGGGACGACGCGCCCCGACTGTTCGCTCTCGTCGACGAGGTCGCGGCGGTCGTCGGCACGACAGGTGTCCACCGGGTGGTCGTCCTGCCCGACGCGAACGCCGCCGTCGGCTCGTACGGAGTGAGAGGCCACCGCGTGCTGTACGTCGGGCTCGGCCTGTGGGAGATCCTCACGCCCGCGCAGCGGGTCGCGCTCCTCGGCCACGAACTCGGTCACTACGCACACGGCGACACACGCCGATCGAACGTCGTCGGCACGGCCCTGCGGACGCTCGCCTTCCTGGTGGACGTACTGACGCCGGAGACCCCCCAGGGTTTCCTGGCCCGTATCGGGGCGGTGATGCTGCTCACGCTGCGCGCGGCGGTACTGGGCATCCTCGTCCTTCTGGACCATCTGACACTGCGGGCGTCCCAACGCGCCGAATACCTCGCCGACGCGGCGGCCGGCCGGGTCGCCTCCCCGGCCGCCGTCGTCGAGCTGATGGATCTCCTCCTCGTCAGCGACACCGTCCGGGACAAGCTGCGCCGGGAGTCGGTGCTCGCACACACCCGTATCGGGGGACACCGTCCGCGCGACGCCGAACAGGGCTTGTGGGAGCGGCTGGCCGCGCAGACCGGTGCCGTCCCTCCCGAGGAGTACGAGCGGCTGCGCCGGGCCGGTGAACGGCGCGGCCACAGCGCGGACTCGACGCACCCGCCCACCCATCTGCGCCGGCGACACATGGCCGAGGCCGAACAGGGCCGGGCGCGCGTGACGTGTGACGACACCGCCGCGCGGGCCATCGCGGCGGAGCTGGCCCCGGCGCGAGCGAGCACGGCACGGCATGTCATCCGGGATTACGCGGGCTGAGCCCCTCCCCCGCACCCGGGCCCATCCGGTTCGTACGGTCCGTACGGTCCGCTGTCCGGATGCTGTACGAAGAGGGGTGTGAACGAACCGACTCGGCCCGCGACCATTCGTGTGTTCCTCGCCCTCGCACCGCCGGACCACGCGAAGGAGGAACTCGGACGGGCGCTCCGTTCCGCGTACGACACGCACCCTGACATGCGGTGGAACCGTATCGAGGACTGGCACGTCACTCTGGCGTTCCTCGGGGAGCTGGCGGCCGAGACGGTCCCGGTGCTGCGGGGGCCTCTCGCCGGCGTCGCGGTACGCCACCGGCCGCCCCGCCTGGCGCTGCGCGGCAGCGGGAACTTCGACGACCGGGTGCTGTGGAGCGGGCTCGACGGCGACCTCGACGCACTGCACGCGCTCGCCGCCGACGCGCGTACCGTCGTCAAGGAGTGCGGTGTCGTCTTCGAGGACCGGCCTCTGCGTCCCCATCTGACGTTGGCTCGTGCGCGTCGGGGAGATCAGTCCTCGGTGGGGGAGATCGCCGAGACGTTCGCCGGATTCACCGGCCGCCGGTGGTCGGCCGAACGTCTGCACCTGGTCGGTAGCAACGCCGGCCGCAGCCGGGGGCCGATCCACTACCGCGACATCGAGGCGTGGCCCCTCGGGCGCACGGACTCGGGCGGATCCCGGGACCTGATGTGATCATCCCGGATCTCCCACGGAGTGCTCCCACGGAGTGCCCGGGGTCCCGGCCGGGCCGGCCGCGTGAGGGCCCGGGAGAGCGGCGCGGACGTTTCTGAGGTTTAACCGGCGGCGTACGGGCGAGGCGAAAGGTGTCCAGCGATACTCGACGAGCACGGCAGGACGTGAGCACGATGAAGGACAACGAGAAGACCGAGGCGAAGGTCGAGCAGGCCAAGGGCAAGGTCAAGAAGGTCGCCGGCCGTACGGTCGGCAACGAGCGCATGACGGCCGAAGGCCGCGCCGAGGAGTCGAAGGGCGACATGCGGCAGGCGAAGGAGAAGGTGAAGGACGCCTTCAAGCACTGACGCCCAGGATGGACCGGCGCGCCCGCTAGAGGGCACGCCCGGCGTGGGAGGGGCCGACCAGCACTGCTGGTCGGCCCCTCCCACGTTGTCATGCCCGGTGTGGTGGTGCCAGGTGGTTTTTTGCCGGGTGTTGTGGTGCCACGTGGTCGGCCCGGCCTCCGCCGACACATCGCCAACCGTATCGGCAGCCTCAGCCGTCACAGCCGTCAAGCCGCCCCCGCGTCCGGCACCGCGAAAACACACTCGACAGCGTTCTCCGCGCGGTGGCCAAAACACGTCCGACGGAATCCCGAGGACGCCCGGTGGATACCACGGCATCAAGATCAGGAAATTCGCCCGCACTATTTCCGCGTGCAATTCTTCGGCCTGTCAAAAATTGACCGGAGATGTTTCGCTTTTATCCATCGGTTGACAGGTCTCTGCCTTGCCAAGCCTATTGACAACCCTATCATTAAGGGCCGATTATAGGGCATCGTCACGACCGGAGGGGGGACGGGGGGTCCCGGCATTCTAGTCCGCATTCGATGCTCGCGATCCCCCTATATCATCATGAGCCAAACCGCGCAAGCAATCGGACAAATGAAGTTCACGGACCGGATCGTCGAGTCGCTTCGACCGATTCAGCAGACGCTGCCGATCGTCGCGATCCCCCGCGGCAGCCACATATACAACTGCACGGAAAACGACCGGAGCCTCTATCTGGTGAAGTCGGGCCAGGTCAAGACCGTGATCGTGACGTCCACGGGTAAGCGATGTTTACTCGATCTCTACATCGCCGGCGAGATTTTTGGAGAACTTTGCATGACGCGGATCAGCCGCGTCGAAACCGCCGTCGCCATGGCGGACACCGAGCTGATCAGAATTCCGTACAGCAAATTCTTCGACATGCTGAACGCGGGAGGTCTCCTCGAAGAATTCGCCGAGCACCTGGCCAATCGCCTCTCGGAACGCCAGCGGGTGATTGTCGACCTCGTCACCTTAGAAAGCGAGTTACGGTTGGCAGCCAGACTGCTCCAGCTCTCACACCGTTTCGGGCAGACCCATCAACGGGGGTTGAAGATCGGCGCCCGGCTCACCCAGGAAGAACTGGCGGAGATGGTGGGCACGACGCGGTCCAGGGTCGGGTATTTCCTCAAGAGGTTCCGTGAGGCGGGGCTTCTGGAATCCAGCAACGGCTGGATCACCATACGCAACGAGGCAAACCTCGCCGGATACATAGAGGCGCGGCTCGGCCTCAGCGGCGTCGTCGCTTAACAGCTGTCCGAGGATCCGACTCCGGTTCTTGTGGGACTCCGACACCGGGAACGACCCCCGAGCCGGCTTCGCCGGGACGGTGGCCGCTCCCGGATCGTCACACCGCCCGGGCGGCGGGGAGATGGCGCAACCGTCCGTCGGCCACCTGCGCGATCCGGCCGCCGATACGCTCCACCACCAGCCGGTCGTGCGTCACCACGACCAGCGCCACTCCGAGCTCCCGGCACAGCTCGTCGAGCAGCGCGAGAACGGAAAGCGCGGTCGTCCGGTCGAGGGCGCTGGTGATCTCGTCGCACAGCAACACGTCGGGGCGGGCGGCCAACGCCCGTGCCAGAGCGACCCGTTGACGTTCGCCGCCGGACAGCGCGGCAGGCCGCCGGCTCAGATGCTCGGCCCCGAGGCCGACCCGTTCGACCAGCCCCAGTGTCTCCGCCTCCACCCGGTCCGCCGGTACGAGCCCGAACTGGCGCAGGGGGCGTCCGACGATCCTGGCCACGGTCTGCCGGGGATTGAGCGAGTCGTACGGATTCTGCGGGACGAGTTGCAGCAGCCTGCGCTGGAGCGGGCTCCTCCTGCCCACCTGTCCCGCCAGCACCTCGCCCGCCATCCGGACCTCGCCGGCGGTCGGTACCACCAGACCCGTGATCGCCCTCAGCAAGGTGCTCTTCCCGCTGCCGGAGGCGCCCACGACACAGAGGCGGCCGCCCGCGGGGACGGTCAGCGTGGCGTCCGAGAAGATCCGGCCCGCGCCGGGGCGGTCGGCGCAGAGTCCCACGACCGACAGCGGCGCCACGTTGTTCAGCGCGTCATCCGCCGCGTCGTCCGCCGTGCCATCCGCCTCAGATGCCTCGGCCAGCTCGTATGTATCGGTTGCATCGGTCTGCTTGTCCGTTTTATCCAGTTCGTCGAGTTGCGGGCCGGAGCTCACGACCCGGCCGCCGCTCATCACCACGACCATGTCCGCGGCCCGCGCGACGGCGTCGAGGTCGTGCGAGATGAGCAGGACGGCGGTGCCCGCCTCGCGGCACAGGGCGACCACCTCCATCACCAGCCGGGCCGTGTTCTGCGGGTCGAGCGCGCTGGTCGGCTCGTCGAGGACCAGCAACCGTGGCTCACGGGCCAGGGCCACCGCGATCGACAGCCGCTGGAGCTGGCCGCCGGACAGCTGGTGCGGCTTGCGGGCCAGGAACGCCGGATCGTCGGGCAGCGCGACGCGGCGCAGCGCCGACCTGGCCCTCTCCAGCCGTTCGCCGGCCGGTACGCCCAGGGCGCGCAGTTGTTCGCCTATCTGGTCGGCGACCTTCAGGTTGCCCGGCAGCGAGGTGCGCGGGTCCTGGGCGACGTAGGCGACGGAGCGTGCCCGCAGGCGGGCGAGTTCGCGGCGGCCGAGGCCCGCCAGGTCGGTCCCGAAGAGCCGGGTGGTACCCGAGGTGCGTTCCAGGCCGGGGTTGGTGTGTCCGAGCAGGGCCAGCGCGGTGCTGGTCTTGCCGCTCCCCGAGTCGCCGATCAGGGCGACCACCGTCGCGGCGGGCACCGTGAGGTCGACGCCACGGACGGGCTCCAGGCCGGTGCTGGTGGCCCGCAGGCGCAGGCCTCGTACCGTCGCGGCCGTGTCCGGCACCTCCTCGGACCTCTCCTCGCGCGCGGCCTCCGGCCCGGTCCGGGTGGCCGGCGCCGACACGGTGGCCGGTACGGCGCTCCCGCGCGCCGGGCCGCGCCTGCGCCGGGGCGCCGGGGAGAAGCCGAGGCTGTCGGAGAGCCGGCCCACCGTCAGCAGCAGGGCGAGCAGGAGGGCGGCCGGTGCCAGGACGGCCATCGGCTGGAGGGTCAGGCCGCCTTGGTTCTCCATGATCATCAACCCCCAGTCGGGGGTGGGTGGTTGGGCCCCCAGGCCGAGGAATCCGGCGGTCGCGACCGCGTAGGCCGTACCGGCGAAGCGCACGCTGGCGTCGGCGGCCAGGGTCCTGAGCAGGTTGGGCAGTACTTCGCGGGCCAGGATCGCCGCGGTCGACTCGCCCCGGGCCAGGGCCACTTCGACGTAGTCGTGGGCGAGGATCTGGGTGGTGGTGGCCCGTACGATCCGCGTGATGTCGGGCAGCATCACCGCGACCACGGAGACGGCGACCCCGAGCAGGCCGGGCCCGGTGCCGGTGGCGATCACCGCGATCAGCACCAGCGGCGGCAGGCCCATCAGCACGTCGGCGCAGCGCAGGATCAGTGTGGCCACGAAGCCGCCGCGGTAGGCGGCGAGCATGCCGGCCGTCACCCCGATGAGGTAGGCGACCAGCAGGACCGCGACGGAGAGCAGGACGAGAGTCCGGCCCCCGGAGAGCACCCGGCTGAGCACGTCCGCGCCAAGGTGGTCGGTGCCCAGCGGGGTGTCGGCGCTGCTCGGGGCGTACGGCATCCCGGCGCCGACCCGGGGGTCCTTGGGGGCGAGCCACGGACCGCACAGGGTCAGGGCCACCAGCAGGCCGAACACGATCGCCGCGACCGGCCGCCGGCGGGCCGGGGCCTCGCGGGGCGGGGCTCCGGCCGGTGCGGGCGGTTCGGTGACCGGGTAGGAGACGAGGGTCACTGGGGAATCCTCCTCAGGGGGTCGAGCAGCGTGCCGAGCACGTCTCCGAGCAGATTCGCCAGTACGGTCACCAGCGCCACGAGCAGGGCGACGGCCTGGACGGTCGGTACGTCGCGGCCGGCGGAGGCCTGGACCAGTACCGAGGCGATCCCCGGGAAGCCGAACAGGGTCTCCGCGACGAGGGCCCCGCCGACCAGCAGGGACAGATAGCGCGCCAGGAGCGGGATCACCGGCGGGAGGGCGGCGGGCAGGACGTAGCGCAGGATCAGCCGGTGCTCCGGCACGCCGTTGAGGCGCGCGGTGGTGACGGCGTCCCCGGTCGCCACCTCGACCACGCCGGCCCGGACCAGGCGGGCGTTGTGGGCGAGGCAGCCGACCAGCAGGGTGACCACCGGCAGGACCAGGATGCCGGGGTTGCCCAGCAGCCCCTCGCCGGGGCGGAGCAGGGAGACGGCCGGCAGCAGGTCCAGCTGGACGGCGAACACCAGGACCAGGATCGTGCCGGTGACGAACTCCGGGACCGACAGCAGGGTGAGGGTGGTCGCCGAGATCATCCGGTCGGGCAGTCCGCCGGCGCGCAGCCCCGCCCAGATGCCCAGGCCGACGGCGAGCGGTACCAGCAGGGCGAGGGTCACCCCGGCCAGGACCAGCGAGTTGCCGACCCGGGCGGCGACCAGGTCGGAGACCGGGGTGCCGGAGACGTACGAGGTCCCCAGGTCGCCGCGCAGGACGGCGAGCAGCCAGTCGCCGTACCGGACCAACGCGGGCCGGTCCAGGCCGAGTTCGGCGCGGCGGGCGGCCACGGTCCCGGGGGCGGCGTCGGGCCCGAGGGAGGCGGCGGCCGCGTCGCCGGGCGCGGCTTCGGTGGCGACGAAGACGATCGCGGAGACGGCCGCCAGCACCAGGACGCCGGTCAGGAGCCGTCTGGTCAGGAGAGACCGCAGCGACCCCTGGCCGGAGCCAGGAGTCGCGGGGGCTTCGAGTATGTTGTCGGTCATGCCAGGTAGGCGTCTCGGAAGCTCGGGAACGTCGGGTAGCCGAGCGATTTGACGCCGTGCACCTTGGGGGTGGCGGCGGCCAGGACCGGCGCCTTCGCCCAGACCAGGTCGCCGCCCTCCTCGTAGAGGTAGTGCTGGATGTCGCCCACCGAGCTTCTGCGCTGCTCGTCCGAGACCGCGGACCGGACGTTGGTGACGAGGTCGTCGATCTTGGGGCCCGCGACGCCGGTGAAGGGCAGCAGCGCGTCCGTACCGTAGAAGAACAGTACGTCCAGCGGCAGCGGCCTGGGCTTGCGGTTGGCGGACTGGAACGTGGCGCCGATGAACACCTTCGGGTCGGCGAAGAAGTCTCCGGCGGGCACCTTGTCGAGGCCGATGGTGATGCCGGCCTTCTTCGCCTGCTCGGCGAGCACCGCGGCGCCCTCGGCCAGACCGTACTCGTAGTCGCTGGTCCTGATGGTCAGCGAGAGCTTGTCGACGCCGGCCTCCTTGAGGAGACTCCTGGCCTTGTCGGGGTCGTACTGACGCTGTGGCAGATCCTCGGCGTAGAAGGGCAGGTACTTGCCGAAGAGGTCGTTGCCGACCTCGCCGAAGCCGAGGGTGACGCGCTCGACCATCTGCTCGCGGTCGACCGCGTACTTGAGCGCCTGTGCCACCCGGGCGTCCTTGAACGGGTCCTTGCTGCGCTTGAGCATCGCGCCGAAGTTCGGCCACTCCCACTTGGGCGGGATGATCAACTGCACGGCGGCGTTGGCGCGTTCGCTCTTGCCGGCCACGAGCGAGATGCTCGCCGCGTAGTCGATCTGGCCCGCCTTGAGCGCGTTGAGCCGTGCCGCGCCGTCGGCGATGGAGACCAGTTCGAGCTCGTCCAGGTACGGTCCCGCGCTGCCCCAGTAGTCGGGGTTGCGCTTGAGTGTGGCGCCCTGTCCCACCCGGTGCTGCTGGAGGATGAAGGGACCGCTGCCCGGGACCTTGTTGAAGTCCTTGGTGCCCGCCGGGACGATGAAGATGCCCTGGGTGAACACCAGGTCGAGGAAGCCGTGCGGGCGCTTCATCACCAGGACGGCGGTGAGTTCGTCCTTGCGCCGGGCCTTGGGGAGGTCGAGGTCCGCCAGCAGCGGGGCCTGGTTGGCCTGGGTGCTGACGTACGTGCGCAGCGTGAAGAGCACGTCGTCGATGGTGAGCTTCCGGCCGTCGCTGAACCTGACACCGGGGCGTACCTTCAGGGTCCACTCGGTGCCGTCCGCATTGGGCGTCAGGCTCTCGGCGAGCTGCATCTCGGTACGGCCGTCGGCGTCCAGGACGCACAGCTCGTCGTAGATCGCGCGGGCCCGGACGTAGTCGATGGGGGTGTTCGCGGCCTTGAGTACATCGGCGGTCTCGTTGCTGCCCCCGATGAAGGCGGCGCGCAGCTTGCCGCCGCGCTTGGGCGCGCCGGTGGGCTTGTGGTCCGCCGCGGGGGTCTTGTCGTCGTCCGAACCGCAGGCGGTCAGCAGCACCGCTCCCGCGGCGCCCACCGTGATGCCGGTCGCTGTCCGCAGCAGCGCCCGTCTCGACAGTGTGGGCCTTGAGTCCGTCATGGTTCCTCCTAGTTCGCCTTCTGCGCTGGGCCGGGCGCGCCAGGAAGATATCCACTTCAAACGTCCGCGCTCTGCGCAGCATTGAGCATGGAACCGGACGAACCGCCAGGCCACGTTCGCTACCGCGGGACCACGCTCACTTCGGAGCAGAGTGACGCGCGGAGGCGTGCGAATCTGCGCCCCATGACAATCCAGCTTCAGGAGATGCCGGCCGATTTCGACCGAGTGCTGTGTGTGGTCGCCCACCCCGACGACATGGAGTTCGGCGGTGCGGGCGCGGTGGCCGCGTGGACGTCGGCGGGCAAGCGGGTGGGATATCTGCTGCTGACGCGCGGCGAGTCGGGGATCGACGGGATGGAGCCGGCGAAGGCCGCGTCGGTACGGGAGGAGGAGCAGCGGCGCAGTGCGCGGATCGTGGGGGTGGACACGGTGGAGTTCCTGGACCATCCGGACGGCACGCTGGAGTACGGGCTGACGCTGCGTCGGGACATCACGGCGGCGATCCGCCGGCACCGGCCGGAGCTGGTCGTCGGCTACAACCACCGGGACGCCACGCACACCCGGCGCTGGAACACGCCGGACCACCGCAACGCCGGCCGGGCGCTGCTCGACGCGGTGGGGGACGCGGGCAACCGGTGGATCTTCCCGGAGGCGGGCGAGCCGTGGGGCGGGGTGCGGTACGCCGCCATGGTGGGCTCCCCCGAGCCGACCCACGCGGTGGATGTCACCGGTTCCGTGGACCAGGCTGTCGCGTCGCTGGAGGCGCACGCCGCGTACCTGGCGGAGCTGGGGGGCGGGGCCCCGGTCGACGTACGGGCGCCGCTCACGGGGTTGTTCCGGGCGACCGGTGAACGGTTCGGGGGCCGGCTGTCGATCCCGTTCGAACTCGTGGTGGGCTGAGCGTGCTTGGGGGGGCTGCGCATGCGTGAGGGGCTGAGCGTACGTGAGGGGCCGACCGGACCCGTCGCGAACGGGCTCCCGGATGCGCAACTTTGGCCGGACGGCCCGTTAGGGGCTCCCTACGCTTTCCGGTATGGCTGCTATCCCATACACGAAGTACGAGGACGTCGCGCGTGCGCTGGAGTGGCTGACCGAGGCGTTCGGGTTCACCGAACAACAGCGGTTCGCCCACCCGGACGGCCCGGTGTTCCACGCGGAGATGCTGACACGCGCCGGTGATCCGGTGTACCTGGCCGGGCCGGGCGACAGCTACGAGTCGCCGGGCACCACGGGTTACCGCAGCGCGATGGTGTCGGTGGACGTCGAGGACGTCGACGCCCAGTACAAGCGGGCCGAGGCGGCCGGCGCCACCCTGGTCTTCCCTCCCACCGACACCCCGCAGGGCACGCGGATCTGCAAGGTGGAGGACCTCGAGGGGCACGAGTGGTTCTTCAGCCAGAAGCTCACCACCGGCTGACGGCGGACCGACACAGGCAGCGGGCCGGGGGACTCCCCCGGCCCGCTTCCACGTTCCCGTGTGCCCGGTCCGGCCGCCCCGGGCGGGGTGGCCGGACCGGTGGGTCACCAGGCGATCGGCAGGGCTTCCAGGCTGTGGATGACCACGTTGCGCTTCCACGGCAGTTCGCTCTCGGGCACGGCGAGCCGCAGCCCCGGGAAGCGGCGGACCAGTGTGCTGAGGGCGATCCGCATCTCCAGGCGGGCGAGTTGGGCGCCCACGCAGTGGTGGATGCCGTGGCCGAAGCTGGTGTGCGAGCCGGGCTTGCGGGTGATGTCGAAGGTGTCGGGGTCGTCCCAGACCCGGCTGTCGCGGTTGGCCGAGTTGGTGACGGCGATGACGCCGTCGCCGGCCCTGATCGTCTCCCCGCCGATCTCCACGTCCTCGGTGACCACCCGGATCAGTCCGCCGGCCGCGCCGCCCGGGATGTAGCGCAGCAGCTCCTCGACGGTGTCCCCGATCCGCTCCGGCTCGGCGCGCAGCAGCTTCAGCTGGGCGGGGTTGCGCAGCAGGACGAGGACGGCGTTGGCGATCCGGTTCGCGGTGGTCTCGTAGCCGGCCACGATGAGGCCGCCGGCGAAGGAGATCAGTTCGCGTTCGGAGAGCCGGTCGTCGTCGTCGCGGGCGGCGATCAGGACCCCCAACAGGTCGTCGGTGGGGGCGGATCGGCGCTCCTGGACCATCGCCGCCAGGTACCCGATCAGGGCCTCGCGGGCGGCGACGGCGGCCTGGAGCGTGTCGGGCGAGGTCGTGAACATCCGGTCGGACCACTCGCGGAAGCGCCCCTGGTCCTCGCGCGGCACGCCGAGCAGGTCGCCGATGGTGATGATCGGCAGCGGCCCGGAGAGTGCGGAGACCACGTCCCCGCCCGGGCCGCCCTTCTCCATGGCGTCCAGCAGCTCGTCGACGGTGCGCTGGATGCCGGGGCGCATGGCCTCGATGCGCCGTACGGTGAAGGCCGGGGCGACCAGTTTGCGCAGCCGGGTGTGATCGGGCGCGTCCTTGCTGACGATGGACTCGGGGTCGCCCTCGACGCCGGGCATGAAGCGGGGGGCGCCGGAACGCGTGGCCGCCTGCCGGCTGAACCGCGGGTCGCTGAAGACGGTACGGACGTCCTCGTACCGGGTGACGATCCAGGCCGGGTCGCCGCTGGGCAGGGAGACCGGGCAGACCGACCGCTCCTCGCGGAGCCGGGCGTACTCGGGTGACGGGTCGAGCGCGGACCTGATCGGGAACGGGAACGGGCAGCGCTCGGCACCCGTGTCGCTGTCGGTCGGGTGGTCTTCGGTCGGCCGGGTCACACCGGCTCCTTTCGGGTACGCGGGAGCGTGGTGCGCCCGGGCGGGGTGGTCGGAGAGGGAAGCCGGTGCGGGTGTGCGGTCACCGGGGCGGTCACCAGGTGACCGGCAGCTCGTGGACGCCGTGGACGAACATGTCCGTACGGAAGGGGACGTCGTCCAGCGCGACGGCGAGCCGGAGGGTGGGGATCCGGGCGAACAGCGTGGACCAGAGAACCTGGAGCTGGAGGCGGGCCAGCAACTGGCCCAGGCACTGGTGGAGGCCGAAGCCGAAGCCGAGGTGTTCCTGCGCCTCCGGGCGGCAGAGGTCGAGCCGGTCCGGGTCGGGGAAGACCCTCTCGTCCCGGTTGGCCGAGGAGAGCACCACGACCACGCCCTCCCCGGCCCGGACGGTCTGCCCGCCGATCTCGACGTCCTCGGTCGCCGCGCGGCGCAGCCCGTAGTCGATCACCGTCTGGTGGCGCAGCAGTTCCTCCACCGCTCCCGGGACGAGCCCGGGATCCTCGACGAGCGCGGCGAGTTGTCCGGGGTGCTGGAGGAGCAGGAGGGTGCCGACGCCGATCTGGTTGGCGATGGTCTCGAATCCGGCGATCATCAACAGGGTGGCGATGCCGACGAGTTCGTCGTGGGTGATGCCGTCCTCGTCCAGCCGGGCGGCGGCCCGTCCGAGCAGGTCGTCGGTGGGCTCCGCCGTCTTGTCGCGGACCAGGCGGTCCAGGTACGCGCGCAGCTCGTCGCGGACGACCTGGCGGCGGGCCGGCGGCGCCGACTGGTCGCCGATGACCTGGGTGCGCTCCTGGAAGAACTCCCGGTCCCTGTACGGCACTCCGAGGAGTTCGCAGATCACCAGGGTGGGCAGCGGAAGGGCGATCGCCTGGACCAGGTCGGCGGTGTTGCCGCCCCGCAGCATGGTGTCGACAAGACCGTCGACGATGCCCTGGATCGCGGGGCGCAGCTTCTCCAGCCGTTTCGTCCGGAACTCGCCGACGATGGTGCGGCGGAGCCGGGCGTGGTCCGGCGGGTCCATCCGGATGAACGTCCCCGGGCCGGGGGGCCGGACCGTCATCCGGGCGGGGAATCCCTCCCGGGAGAAGTCCGAGCTGAAGCGGTGGTCGGCGAGGACGGCCCGGGCGTCGGCGTGGCCGGTGACCAGCCACACCTCGCTCCCGTCGAAGTCCAGGGTGGTGCGGAAGACCGGCTGTTCCGCCCGCAACCGCGGGTAGACGGGTGCCGGATCGATCGGGCAGGTGCGCGGTACGGGGTACGACGACGGCGGGGTCGAGGCGTCCAAGGGGCGGGTCCTCCTCGTCCAACGGAACGGCTGCCGGGCGGAGTTGCCCGGCAGCCATCCTCATCGTCGGCCGTGCGGGAGTCTGCTCAACTTTGTGCTGGCAGGTCCCGCCCCGCGGACCGGCGGATCACGCGAAGTCGTGGTCCAGCCGGTACTCGGCGTTGCCGCCCTCCTCGTGGGTGGCGGTGAAGCCGCCGCTGCCGGTCAGGCCGGTCAGCTCTCCCGTACCGGAGCCGGGAACGACCGTCCAGGTCACCACGGCGGCGGAGCCGGTGAGTTCGCCGGTGTGCTGGAGCACGAAGCTGCCGGAGCGGCCGCCGAGCTTTCCGGTGATCTGCTCCAGGCCGACGAAGGTGGTCGACTCGTCGCTGCGGTAGAACATCACGTACTCCTGGACGCCCTCCCCCTCGATGTCGCCGGTGTAGGAGTACGTGATGGCGGAGCGGGTCATCTTGCGGCCGTCGGCCTCCGAGATGTCCTGCTCGTCCCAGCTCTTCAGAGCGCGGGTGCCGGTGGCATTGCTCATGTCTGTTTCTCTCCTCAGCGGGCGGTCGTCGAAGGGCGGCGAGGTCACGCGTCGGTGGCGTCGTCCGGTTGTCCAGCATGCCCCGGCTCGTTCCGCGCCGCGAACCAGTCGCGCATTCCGCCTTCGATTCCGGCGACCTGGCGCCAGATCAGACCGTCCTTCAGAACGTATGCGCCGAAGCCGAGTTCGCGTTCGCCGCGCACGCTCATCAGGGCGCGCATGAAGATGGTGTCGTCGGTGTGGGTGTACTCGAGCAGTTGCTCGTAGCGCGCCTGGATGTCCATGTAGCGGCCGAAGGTCTCGCCGATCTCCTCGATGCCGTTGAGCACGCCCTGGAAGCGGACCACCACGGCTTCGGGGTGGTAGGTCTCGATGAGGCCGTCGATGTCCTTGTTCTGGAGGCAGTCGATCTGGCGGACGAAGATCGGGTGGCAGCCCGAGAGGTCCAGTGTTTCCATGGTGTTCTCCTCAGGAAGTGGGTTCGGGGAGTGGGGTCGGGGAGTGGGAGTGGGTTCGGTGAGTGGGTGGGTGAGGTACGGGGGTCCGGGTCCTGGCGGGGAGGTCCAGCCCGTCGCGGAAGAGGGCGAACAGGTCGCCCGGTGTCTCCTTCAGGTAGAAGTGGTCGCCGTCCACGACCCGCAGGCCGAAGCCGCCCCGGGTGGTGTCCCGCCACGCGGCCATCTCGTCCGCCTCGACCTCGGGGTCGAGCCGTCCGACGACGGCCGACACGTCGCAGCCCAGCAGGCCGCCGGGCAGGGGCGTGTACGTCTCGTTCACCTCGAAGTCGGCCCGCAGGCAGGGGGTGAACGCGTTCAGCAGCTCGGGGTGCGAGAGCACCTCGGGCGGGGTGCCGCCCATCCGTGCGACGGCGGCGGTGAACCGGTCGTGCGGCAGGTCGTGCAGCCGGGCGCGGCGGGACGGCAGGTGCGGGGCGCGGCGGGCCGACACGAACAGGTGGCGGGGCTCGCCCCAGCCGCGCGCGGCCAGCTCCCGGGCCACCTCGTACGCGAGGGCCGCCCCCAGGCTGTGCCCGAACAGCGCGTAGGGCCGGTCGAGCAGCGGCAGGAGCCCGTCGCACAGCGGGCCGACGATGTCCGCCATCCGGCGCAGCGGCTGCTCCCTGGAGCGGGATTCCCGGCCGGGGAGGAGGACCGGCCGGATGTCCACGTCCTGGCCGAACTCCCTTTGCCAGGACCGGAATCCGGCCGGGCCGCCGCCGGCGTGCGCGCAGCAGAACAGCCGTACCCCGGCGTCCGGAGCACCGCGCACCTCCGCGGTCCAGCGTCCCGTCACGGTGCTCACCCCTCCGTCCTCGGCCGGCCCGGTGCCGCGGCCAGCAGGATGCTGGTGTTGATGCCCCCGAAGCCGAAGCTGTTCGAGAGGGCGTACGAGAGGTCCGCCGGCCGGGCCGTCCGGCCGGTGAACCGGAGCCCCGGGTCGATCGGCCGGCGCAGGTTGATGTTGGGGTGGACGAAGCCCCCGCGCAGCTGGAGCACGGTGGCGACCGCCTCCACCACGCCGGCCGCGTAGAGGCAGTGTCCGGTGAGTGCCTTGGTGGCGTTGATCCACGGCCGGCCGGGTCCGTCACCGAAGACCTGGCGGAGGGCGGCCGCTTCGGTACGGTCGCCGAGCGCGGAGCCGGTGCCGTGCGCGTTGACGTACCCCACCGCTTCCGGGGCCAGGCCGGCCATCCGCAGCGCGGCGGTCATGACCTCGGTCTCACCCGCCTCGTCGGGGTCGGCCTGGCTGTTGCCGTCCAGGGCGAGTCCGTAGCCCGCGATCCGCGCGAGGACGGGCGCCCCGCGGGCGGTCGCCGACTCCTGGGTCTCCAGCACGAGCGCCCCGCAGCCCTGGCCGGGGACGAATCCCGAGTGGTCCTCGTCGAACGGGCGGCACACCGCGTCCGGTTCCAGCCCCCGCCGGCCGGCGGACATCGCCCCCAGATTGAGCAGCGCCTGGCGTTCCAGCGCGGAGAGTTCGGCGAGGGCGCCGACCACCAGGCAGGCGTCCGCCGCCCCGACGGCCAGCAGCCGGGCCGCGGTGATGATGCCCACGTTGCCGCTGGCGGAGGCCCCGCCGACCGTGCAGCCCTCCCCCGTGATGTCCAACACCTGGCTGAGGACGCCGAGATGGTCGGTGTCGAGCAGGTGCAGCGCGGCCCTGGCCGGTACGTGGGCGCCCCCGCCCGCGAGTTTCGGGTGGAGGCGCTCGGCGTAGCCAGTGGTCAGGTTGTGTCCGGCGACCACCAGTGCGGTACGGCGGGGGGCCGGGGCGCCCGCCGTACCGAGGCCGGCGTGGAGACGCGCCTGGAGGGCGGTGACCAGCGCGACCTGGACCCCGAAGGGCGCCCGGCCGGCCGTGCGCAGTGCGCCGGCCCGTAATCCGGCGGGCAGGCCGGGGACGGCGTCCAGGGCCGTCCGGAGGTCGAAGTCCGGGAGGCCGGCCGCGAAGTGCGGTCCCTGCGGGCCTGCCGCCGCGCACCGGGTGATGCCGCTGCGCCCCGTCCGCAGGGCCTCTTCGAAGGCGTCCGCGCCGGCCGCCACCGCGGTGTGCACCCCCAGGCCCGTCACGACCGCGGGGGCCGTGGCGGTCACGGGCGGTACGTCCGCATCAGGTCCACCAGGGCGCCGAGGTCGGGCAGGCCCTGGAACTCGGCCACCGGTACGTCCAGGCGCAGTTCCTCCAGCGTCAGGGTGACCACCTCGGCGCGGTCGATGCTGTTGCAGCCCAGTTCGGCCATGGACACGTGCCGGGTGACGTGTGCCGGGTCGACCTCGGGAACGACGGCCACGATGTGGCGCCGCAGGGTGTCCAGGACCGTGTACTCGTCGGACTCGTCCATCGGTGTCCTCTCGGGGGGTGCGGGTCAGCGCCACGCGTAGCGCCGGTGGTAGTCCTCGACGCCGGTGAGCACGAGCAGTTCGCCGGGCCGGCCGGGGTGGTCGAGGTAGTCGGCCCACTCCTCGGTCCCGACGCGGCGGTCGCGTTCCGGGACGAGGCAGGCCCGGGTCTCCTTGAGCAGCCGGACGTACTCGTCGAACCCGATGTCCCGCCGGGCCGCCAGCCGTTCGCCGATGCGCAGCGCGCCGAGTACCCGGCCGGACTCCGGAGTGATCACGCCGCTCAGGAACTCGGAGGCGCAGCCGGAGCCGTACGCGAACAGGCCGATCCGCTCGGGCCGTTCGCACGGCGCGGTGTCGATGGTGGAGGCGAGCGCGAGGTAGAGCGAACCGGAGCAGAGGTTGCCGACCACCCGGGGGTACGTCAGCGACGGCGCGACCCGGCGGGTGAAGTCCGCCTCGATCACGTCGGGTTGGGTGTCGCCGTGCTCGCGCATCATCTTGCGGTGGCCGGCCCGGACGAGACCGGCGAACGGGGTGTGCATCACCAGTCGGTCGAAGGTCTCCGCGAAGTCCGCGCCCTCCACGCGGTCCGCGTAGTCGGCGAAGCTGTGGGCGAGGCAGTCGAGGTAGGCGAAGAGGGAGCGGTCGGCGTCCGCGATGTCGAGGGTGGGCAGCGGGCGGGCGGAGTCGAGCGTCTCGTAGCTGTGGAGGCCGTAGGCGCCCGGGTCGATGGTCATGATCCGCGGGGTGTCGCTCAGCAGGACGGCCGCCGCGCCGTGGCCGGTGGCGGCCTCGGCGTATTCCGCGTACTCGTCCACCACGGCGACGTCGGTGGCGATGACCAGCGCCTTGGCCCCCGGTGCGCGTCCCGAGGCGAGGTAGCCGGCGGCCAGTTGGACCGCGCCCGTCGCGGCGTAGCAGGCCTGCTTGACCTCCATCACCCGGCAGGTACGGGGAAGCCCGAGGTACTCGTGGACGTAGGAGGCCACCGACTTGCTGTAGTCCACCCCCGACTCGGTGGAGGTGACGAGGAGTTCGATACGGCCGCGCTCGGCCGGGTCCAGCGCGTCGACCAGCGCCTTGGCGCTGTTCACGGCGTTGGTCACCGGATCCTCGAAGGGCAGCCCGACCGAGCGGCGTTCCATCATCAGGTTGGCGAGCCGGGCGCGGTCCAGGCCCCGGCCGTCGAACAGTTCGGGGAGGCCGATGCCGGCCAGGCCCGCGTACACGTCGAGCGCCTCGATCCCGATCATGCCAGCGGCCTCCGGCTCAGGTGGTCGACGAGCCCGTCGATGTCCGGGACGGCGCTGAAGTTCGACATGGGCTCGTCAATGCCGAGGCGCCGGGTGACGCCCAGGATGATCTCGACCCGGTCCACCGAGTCGGCGCCCAGGTCCCGCAGGTGCTTGTCGCCGGTGATCTCCTCCGGCGCCAGGGCCGGCAGTATGCTCCGGATCACCTCGTACAGCACCTGCTCGGCCCTGGCCCGGGCCGGTCCGTCCGTCGCGCGCCGTGCGCCGTCCTCCACACTGTTCACCGGGCCTCCTCGGGATCCCACAGCACCCGCTGGGTGCTGACGGCTATCAGGTCCGCGCTGTGCGCGTCGCGCACCACGACGTCGACGATCTCCTCATCCGTACGGTCCCGTGGGGCCCGGACGGTGACACCGATCTCGAACTCGCTGTCGGGGTCCGCGTTGCCGACGTAGCAGAGCTGCTGGTCGATCACCTTGCGGCGCAAGAACGCCCGGTCACCGCGCCCCAGTTCGCGCCACTGGCGCAGGACGGCGTGGTCCACGAAGGAGAAGTAGGACGCGAAGTAGACGAGTCCGACCCCGTTCAGGTCGCGGGTGATGTCGATGGCGTACCGGGTGGTGAAGCCCTCGGCGAGGGTGCCGTACTCCTGCTCCGGGTCCTCGCAGAACGTCAGCAGCGAGCGGGCGCGGCCGTAGACCGGCCTCGGCGAGTACTCCTCGGGCAGGGCCGGCAGCCGGGTGTGGTGGAAGTCCGGCGGCGAGGCGGTCTTCAGGCCCCGGTTGCTGTCGGCGTCCCGGCGGCTGACCCAGCGGTTGAAGTTCTCCACGTGCAGGCAGCCGGGCGCGGGGCCCCGGTGGAAGGCGGCCGGGTCCCAGGGCTCCGGCGGGGTGCCGGCCTTCACGGTCGCGGAGATGCGGTGGACGGTCAGCACGGACTCGCTGCCGAAGTCGAACGACCGTGACAGTACGTCGAGTTCGTCGCCGAAGGTGGGGCTGCGGAGGTGGAACTCGCGGCTGCCGCGCACCCGGTAGTAGAAGAACGCGAGGTATGCCGGGTCGCCCTCGGCGTTCCTGGCCGCGAGGACATCGGTGTCACAGAGGGATCCGACCGTCTCCCACGTCCAGTCGCCGACCTGACCGAGGAACAGGGAGTTGTGGCCGCACATCGCGGGTGAGACGGTCACCCGGCGCCGGACGGTCCCGGCGTCGAGCACCTGGAAGGCGGGGGGCACGACGGGCGGGGCGGGGGTCATCGGCCGCCCTCCGTTCGGCCGGTCGCGTCGACCTCGGCCAGGAAGCCGGCGAGCAGCTCGTTGAACCGCGGGGCGGCGGTGAGGCTGGGGAAGTGGCCCGCCTCCTCGAACTCGTGGTAGCGGACGTCGGGCAGGGTGCCGTGCAGCAGATGGGCGGTCTTCAGCGGGACGACCGTGTCGTGCCTGCCGTGCGCGATGAGTGACGGCACGGGGAGGCCGGCCAGTTGGGGCAGCAGATTCGGGGAGGCGTCGAACTCGTCGAGGTAGCGCAGCCCGATCTGGGCGTTCAGGCTCTCGCAGCGCAGCAGCACGTCCTCGTACCGCTGCCGGTGGGCGGCGATCGGCTCGGTGCCGGGCTGGGTGAGCAGGCGGTCGAAGTCCTCCCGGGCGACGAGCGCGAGGCGGTTCATCTCACCCTGCCGGTTGCCCACCTTGTACGACCCGCCGATCAGGGTCAGCGAGGCGGCCTCGCGCGGGTGCCGCAGCGCGAAGGACAGCGCGGGCAGCGCGCCGAACGAGGCGCCGGCGAGGTGCACCGGTTCCCGGACGTCCAGGGCGTCGAGCGTGCGGCGCAGCAGCTCGGCCAGGCCCTCCACGGAGAGGTCGGCGGCGGCCGTGGTCGATCCGACGCCCGAGTGGTGCACGCTGATCACCCGGTGGCGGTCGGCCAGGCCGGCGAACTGCGGGCCGAAGAAGCCCGCGCCGATGTTGAAGGGGTGCAACAGGACGAGCGGGGTGCCCTCGCCCGCCGTGAACACCTCGACGTCGCCCTCGCTGAGCGGGACCAGGTGCCTCCGTACCTCCGGCTGGTGCTCGCGCAGGACGGCGAGGTTCTCGTTGAGCGGCTGGTGGCCCTCGTCCATCGCGGCGCGGACGTCCGCGGGGATGGCGGCGGCCGGGTGGTACGCGGCGGTCGCCGGGTGCTCGGCGGCGCTCCGTGCGTCGACGGGTACGAGCTCCGGGGCCGGGACGCCGTCGCGGTACAGCGCCGCCAGCCGGCGGCCGGCCTCCCCCGCCCGTTCGGCGCCGAGGCCGACCGGGACGGCCAGGCGGATCAGCGTGGCGTCCGGGCCGCCGGCCAGGTGCGGGGCGGCCCGGATCCCGGTGTGGCGGTAGATCCAGGACAGTTGGCCGGCGACCGGGTGGGCCGACCGGTCCGCCCCGGGCATCCGGGCGGCGTCGAGCAACACGCAGTGGCCGCCGGCCTCCCGTACCGGAAGCCCCGCGTCCGCGAGCACCTTCCGGAGTCGGCGGACGGCCTCCATCCGCCCGGCCACCAGTCCGGCGGAGCGCTCGCGGTCGGCGAGGGCCGCCGCGATCAGCCGGCGCTGGGCGACGCCCGGCTCGGCGCCGCGCCGCAGGACGTCGTCGTGCAGGAGGGCGGCCAGCGCGCTGTCGTCGGTGGCGACGATCCCGCCGAGATCGATACCGTGGTCCTTGGACAGGCCGAGGGTGACGGCGGTGGCGAGGCCGAGGATCTCCTCGGCGACCTCCCACATCTTGCGGCCCCGCTCGCCGTCCTCGTGCGCGGCGACGAAGGCGGCGTTCTCCAGCACCCGGGTCGCGTCCAGCACGAGCGGCACCCGGTGGGCGTCCGCCACGGTCCGGATGCGGCGCAGGTTCGCCAGCGACAGCGGGTGCCCGCCGAGCGCGTTGGTGCTGGTCTCGACGCAGACGAAGGAGACCCCGCCGGGGTGGGCGGCGAGCGCGCCGTCCAGGGCATCGACGTCCAGGTCGGCGCGGAAGACGGGCGGGCCGTCGGGCGTGGCGGCCGTCCTGACCGTCAGCGGTACGAATCCGTGGTCGACCTGGTGCAGCGCCCAGGTCGGGAACAGCTCGTTCTGCGCGACGAGCCCGCGCCGGCCGGGCCAGGCCCGGCAGAGCAGCGCTTCGGCGGAGCGGCCCCGGAGGGTGGGGACGACGTACCGGAAGGGCAGCAGGCCCGCCAGGTCGTCGGCGGGTCCGCCGCGGGCGGTGGCCTGTGCGCGCAGGGCGGCCGTGCCGTCGGCCACGTACGGGGTGTCGAGTTCGGTCCAGGAGTCGGTGACGAGGTCGAAGTCGGCCTCGCCGGAGCCGAGCAGGAGGGGGTTGTATCCGTGCGCGGCGAGGCGGCGCTCGCGGAGGGCGACGGCTTGGGTGTCCGGTGGTGTGGTTGTGGTTGTGGCTGTGTCTGCCTCTGCGTCAGTGGCTTCTGTGGATGTGTGCGGTACGGCCTGCGGCAGGGGCTCCGGTACGGGTGTCGGCTGCGTGGCCCGGGGGGCGGCGGGAAGCCGGGCCGCCGAGACGTCGGGGTTGGCGATCATCAGGATCAGCTCGCCGACGTCGGTCGGCTCGGCGTCGGACGGCCGGCACAGGTAGACCGGCAGGTTGACGGGCCGGAACTTGTTCTTGAAGCGGAAGTTCCCCTCTCCGGTGAACACCCCGGTGGACCGCAGCTCGGTGAGCGCCTGCTCGGCCACCGGATCGGCGTTGGCCGAGGAGCACAGCCGTACACCCAGGCTGGCCCCGAAGCTGAACATCGTGCGGCCCTCAGCGGCGAGCAGCCGCACGATCTCCACGATCGTGAACTCCAGTCCCCCCATGGGCGTTTGCTCGGAGTAGAACTCCAGGTCCAGCAGGTAGCCGTTCTCGGAGGGGATCCGGGTCACGATGACCGCGCTGCGCAGTGTGTTGCCCGCGTACGTCAGGAACATCCGGTGGCGCTCCGCGAGCAGCCCCCGGCTGATCTCGTCGCGGACGGTGAACACGTACGGATTGACCATGTCCTTGGTCGCGCACCAGTCCTGGATCAGCCCGGCGATCGCGGCGTCGGTGGCCGGGTCGGAGCCGACGCGGTACTCGGCGACCGAGACTCCGGGCATTCGCTCGAAGCGCTGGACCATGTACCGGAGTCGCCGCATCCGCGGTCCCGAGAGGGTGAACTCCTGGATGTCCTGCATCCGTTGGACCACACCGAAGGGCGTGGCCGAGAAGGGGCGCCCGCCGGCCTCCTCCAGACGGATCATCGAGAGCAGGTTGGGCTTCAGGCCGTGGCGCTCCGCGTGGTCGGTGTACTCGGCGGTCAGCTCCGGGAGATCCTCCTCCGACCCGACGTAGCTCCACGCCAGCAACGCGCCTTCCCGCTGGGAGAAGTTGAAGTAGGCACGCCGGGCCGAACCGAGGAAGATCAACGGTGCTATGTCCCGGCCGGGCAGGCCGCCCTCCTTGGCGTGCCGACGGTCGAGTGCGGCGATCACCTCGGCGATCTCCGGGTGGCCCTCCAGCTCACGCTTGCGTACCACGACCGGACCGTCCGTCGGCGGCTCGGCCGCCAAGTCGGTTGCCAGTGTGTCTATCTGATTAGGCGTCAGATCTTCGGCGCGGGCGCCGTGCGCCGTGGACAGGTGGTTCGCCAAGGCGCCCACCGTGGGGTGGTCGAACAGCAGGGACTTGCGCTGCGGCCCGAACCGCCGCTCCAGAGCGGACACGACCCTGAGCATGTCGAAGGAGGTGAAGCCCTGGTCGGCGAAGGCGGTCCCGGCCTCCACCGGGCGCTCGGCCGTCGCCTCGATGAACAGGACGAGTTGACGCTCCGTCAGATTCGCTGTGCCGGCAGGACTTCCGAGGGCGGCGGCGACGGCCGTGCTCAGCCGGTCGACCGAGTCCTGTTCGTAGAGTTCTACTGCCTTGAGGTCCAGGCCGTAGGTCTCGTTGAGCAGCCGGACCAGGTCCATCCTGAAGATCGAGTCGAGCCCCAGCTCGCTGAAGGACTGATCGGCCGACAGCTCTTCCTCGGGTGTCCCGAGGATGTCGGAGAGCAATGTGGTGACGGTACGGCGGACCTCGTCCAGCGGGGCGCCGGGCCTGGGGGTGGTGGGCCCGGGGGTGGTGGGGGTCGGCGGCAGGGTGCGGGGCACGGACACGGCCGTGGTCGAAACCGGATCCGGAGCCGGGAGCCGTACCGGTACGTGCCGCTCCGCCGGCTCGACGGGCCCGCCGAGCGGGGCCAGTTTCACCCGCTCCCGGGAGGACGACGAAGGCGAGGACGGTGACGCTGCGATGGTGGCCTCCAGGATCGGTTGGGGTGCGCCGGGCGCGAACCAGTGGCGGACTCCCGCGAACGGGACGGCGGGCAAAGGAGTACGGCGCGGCAGCGAGCCGGTCCACAGGCGGCTCCAGTCGACCTCGGAGCCCTCCACCCAGGCACGGGCCAGCCGGTCGAGGCCCCCGTACGCCTCCGCGGCCGGGGCGCCCTGCCGGGCCGTACCCCGGTGGGCGCCGGCCGGGCACACGCCCCGGGCCGCCGAACGGAGCCCCCGTACCAGCTCCGCCCGGTCGCGGACCACCAGGGCCAGCCGCTCAGGGCACTCCTCGCGTCCGGTCTGCAACGTACGGGCGACCGAGGCGAGGGCCGGCTCCCGGCGTTCCAGGTGATCGGCCAACAGGCTCGCGTACCGCTCCAGTTGTACGGCGGACGGCGCGGACACCACCATCAGGCGCGGGCTGCCGTCGTCGGCGGCGGCGGGCTCGGGGGCGTACGACTCCAGCACCACATGGGAGTTGGTGCCGCCGAACCCGAACGAGCTGACTCCGGCCCGCCGTACGGGCACGCCGTCCGTGCCCGCCGGTCCGTCCCAGCGGACGGGTCCTTCGACGATCCGCAGCGGTGTCCCGTCGAGCCGGATGTGCGGGTTGAGCCGGTCGAGGTGCAGGTGGGGCGGGAGTTGGCCGTGCTCCATCGCGAGCAGCACCTTGAGGACCCCGGCGATGCCCGCCGCCGCCTCCAGGTGACCGATGTTCGTCTTCACCGACCCGATCGCGATGTGCGGCCGGTCGGGCAACTCCCGGCCCCGGTCTGCGTACAGGGTCGTCAGGGCCTGCTTGACGCCTTCTATCTCCACCGGGTCGCCGAGGCTGGTGCCGGTGCCGTGCGCCTCCAGGTAGCCCAGGAGGTCGGGGTCGGTGCCGGCCGCGCGGTGCGCCTGTACGAGAACCCGCGCCTGGGCCTCGGGGTTGGGGGCGGTCAGCGAACCGGAACGGCCGCCGTGGCCGACCGCCGTCCCGGCGACCACCCCGTAGACGTGGTCACCGTCGGCGAGGGCGCGGTCGAGCGGCTTGAGCAGGACGACCCCGCACCCCTCGCCCCGTACGTACCCGTCGGCCGCCGCGTCGAAGGTCTTGCAGCGGCCGTCCGGGCTGAGCATCCCGGACTGCTGAAAGGAGACGAACAGGGCCGGACTGAGCAGGACGTTGACGCCGCCGACCAATGCCTGCTCGCACTCCCCCGCCGCCAGTGCACCGACCGCGTGGTGGAGGGCCACCAGCGAACTGGAACAGGCGGTGTCGACGGATTCGCTCGGGCCGCGCAGGTCCATCAGGTACGAGACGCGGTTGGCGAGGATGGCGTGCGCGACGCCGCTCGCGCTGTGCGCCTCCACCGGCGCCGTGTCCTTGCCGAGCAGGTCGGCGTAGTCGGAGGTGGAGACACCGGCGAACAGGCCGGTCGCCGTTCCGGCCAGGTCGGAGGGCCGGTAGCCCGCGTCCCAGACGGCGCGCCAGGTGGTTTCCAGGAAGAGCCGCTGCTGTGGGTCCATCAGGGCGGCCTCGCGCGGGGCGATGCCGAAGAAACGGGCGTCGAAGCGGCTCACGTCGGTCAGGAAGCCGCCCCGGTAGCCGGCGGAGCCGGGGGCGCCCGCGAGTTCCGTACGGTCCTCGGGCACCCCCGTCACCAGGTCCCGGCCCGCCAGCAGGTGGTCCCAGAACTCCTCCGTGGTGGCGGAGCCGGGCATCACTCCCGCCATACCGACGACCGCGACCTGGAACGCGCGGGGGGCCGCGCCTGGTGAGGGCTGTGCGGGTCCCGTATCGGAAGCGGTTGGAGGGGCCTGCGTCGGCTCCGCCACGGGTGTGGGCCTGTGCCGTGCGGACGTTTCGGCGGCGTGGTGGCGGCCCAAGTAGGCGGCGAAGGAGGCCAGATCGGGGCACTCGAAGAGGACGGTCGGCAGCAGGTCCAGGCCGTAGAACTCGTTGACCTGGTTGATCAGTTCGGTCAGCGTGATGGAGTCGAATCCGAGTTCCAGCAACTGGGCGTCCAGCTCCACCTCTTGCGGATCGACCAGCAGGAACCCGGCGGTCATCGCGCGCAGTTCGCGCTCCAGCTCGGCCATCGGCGGCTCCACGGGGCCGGCCGGTTCGGCGGACTCCGCCGCGAGGGCGCCGACGGATGTCACGGCGGGCGCGGCAGTGGGCGTGGCGACGGACTCCGGGGGCGGCACCGGCCGTTGGACGACCGTGACCCGTACCTCCTGACCGCCCACGGCCAGGTCGAGCGCCCTCAGCCCGTTGGCGGTGCTCAGCGGCGCCATGTCCCAGCGGCGCGCGAGGAGTTCGCGGGTGGCGGTGTCCACGCTCATGCCACCGTCGGCCCAGAGCGGCCAGGCGATCGAGACGGTGTGCCCGGTACGGACGCCGGCCGCGTGGCGCTGGGCCCGTTGCTCGGCGAACTCGTCCAGGAAGGCGTTGGCGTAGGCGTAGTCGAACTGGCCGGGGTTGCCGCTGTAGGCCACCACCGAGGAGTAGAGGACGAAGAAGTCGAGCGGCTGGCCGGCCGTCGCCTCGTCGAGCGCGACCGCGCCGGCCGCCTTGGGGGCGAGTACGGCGTCGAGGTCCGCGCGGCTCTTGGAGACCGCGCGGGAGTCGCGGGTGACACCGGCCGCGTGGACGACACCGCGCAGCGGGCCGTACCGCGCGACGGCGTCGGCGACCAGCCGGTGTGCCTGGCCGGCGTCCGAGACGTCGGCGCGCAGGTACGTGACGGTGCCTGCGCCCGCGCCTGCGCCCCGGTTCAACTCGTCCACCAGGTCCTGCCGCCGGGCTTCCAGTTCGGAGCGGCCCACCAGGAGGACGGTCACCCGCTCGCGGGAGGTCAGCAGCCGTGCGGTGTGCACGCCGAGCGGTCCGGCCCCGCCGGTGATCAGGTAGACGCCGTCCGGGCGTGGGCGGAGTTCCGCGGTGGGCGGGGGGACGAAGTCCCGCAGCACTCTGGTCTGCCGCGCGCCGTTGCTGTGGCGGACCTCTGCGGCGGTTCCCGGCCGGCATCCGGCCAGTTCCGCCACCAGCGCGGCGGCCCGGAGGTACGGCGGCGCCACCGCGTCGGCGCCCTCGAAGGCGACCCGGGCGGCACCCAGCCGGCCGTGTTCCAGCGCCAGAGTGCGCAGCGCGGCGCCGACCGCCGCGTCGTACGGGCGGGAGGATGGGGTGGGGGCGGTGAAGCCGTAGACCACCCGCAGGTCCCTCGGGGCGCCCGGCCGGGCGAGCAGGGCGGTGGTGAGGCCGGCCAGGGAGTGGAACCCCCGGTCGAGGCTGTCGGGCAGGTCGTCGCTGCCTAGGCCGGCCGGGTTCTCGGGGGCGCAGAAGATCAGGGCGTCCGGTTCCAGGCCCCGGTCGGTGAGGTCCGCGACGAGGCGGGTGCAGTGCTCCCGGTCGCCGAGCGCCAGCCGGTAGGAGTTGTCGTCGGTACGGGAGAAGTCCTCGGCGTTGTCGGTACGGGAGAAGTCCTCGGCATCGTCCGTACGCGCGAAGTCCTCGGCCCGGGTGAGGAGGACGGCCCGTACCCCGTCGGCGGCGAGCCGCTCGGTCAGGGCCTCGGCCAGCCCCGGCTCCTCGGCGACCACCAGCGCGGTACGTGGCGCCGGGGTGCCGGACGCGGGCTCCGGTAACGGTGCGTCCTCCCAGGCGGGGCGGGCGAAGCGGACGAGGGCGGCCTCTTGGCGGGTGGGGGTGGGCGGCGGGGCCGGTAGGTCGTGCTGCGCGGGGTTCGGTGCGGGGTGGGGGGTGGCGCTGCTTTGGCTGACCTCTTGTGCGCCGTTTCGTACGGCCTCCGCTTCGGCGTCCCGTACGACTTCCCGCGCGTCGTCCTGTACAACCTGGCGCACTTCCTCCCGTACAGCTTCCTGCACGTCGTCCCGTAGGGCCTCCTGCGTGCCGTCCGGCTCGGCGAGCCAGTAGCGGGCGCGGTCGAAGGGATAGGTCGGGAAGGCGGCGCGCCGTGGCCGGGGGCCGGACCACAGGGGCCGCCAGTCCACCTCCGCCCCGGTCAGCCACGCCCGAGCGGCTTCCACCCGGTCGTCGCCCTGCCACCGTGGTACGCCGGTACGGGCGGCGGTGCCGGTGAGGACTCCGGGGGCCCGGCGTCCCTCGGCGAAGGCCCGCAGGCCCTCGGCCAGTTCCGGCAGGTCACGGGCCACGACGGCAAGGCGCTCGGTCAGTTCCCGGCGCCCGGTCTGGCTGGTCCAGGCGAGCGAGCGCAGCGACGGTCCGGTGGTGTCGGCGGTGTGGGTGACGTCCTCGGCGAGTGCGCCGTGCCGCAGGTGCTCCGCGACCCGCGCGGCGAGCACGGTCAGCCGTTCCTTCGTCCGGGCGGACAGCAGGAACACCTCGTCGTGATCCTCGGGAGCGGCCCCGGCAGCGATCGCCGGAGCGTCCACCTCCAGGTACTCCTCCAGCACGAGGTGCGTGTTGGCCCCGCCCGCGCCGAACGAACTGACGCCCGCCCTGCGCGGATACGCGGTCACCCGCCCGTCGAGATTCAGTTCGGGCCGGGGCCACGGGGCCGCGCCGGTCAGCGGACGGAACGGCGATCCGTCGAAGTCGATCTTCGGGTTGATCCGTTCCAGGTTCGCGCTCGGGTACAGCGTCCGGTCCCTGAGCTGGAGCAGGACCTTGGTCAGCCCGGCGATGCCCGCCGCGCCCTCCAGGTGGCCGATGTTGGCCTTCACCGAGCCGATCGTGACCGGCGGGCCGTCCCAGCCGGCGCCGCGCACCGCGTCCTGGCCCGGGCCGCCCGCCGCATCCGCGCCCGAGCCGAAGGCGCGGGTGAGCGCCACGACTTCGATCGGGTCGCCGAGTGCGGTGCCGGTGCCGTGGGCCTCCACGTACCCGACCGTGCGCGGGTCGACCCCGGCCTCCTCCAGCGTCCGGGTCACCAGTGCCGCCTGGGCGTTGGGGTTGGGCACCGTGTAACCGCTCGTCTTGCCGCCCGCGTTGGCCCGGCTCGCCTTGATGACGGCCCAGATCCGGTCGCCGTCCGCCTTCGCCTCCGCCAGCGGCTTGAGGAGGACGGCGCCCACCCCCTCGCCGGGGACGTAGCCGTCCGCGCCCGCGTCGAAGGTCCGGCAGGCGCCACCGCTCGCGAGCATGCCCCGGCCGGCCAGGGCCACCAGGTGCGCGGGGTGGAGGATCAGGTTGACCCCGCCCGCGACGGCCATCCGGCACTCCCCCCGGCGCAGGCTCTCGCAGGCCAGGTGTACGGCGGTGAGCGAGGACGAGCACGCGGAGTCGACCGCGAAGCTCGGCCCGGTCAGGTCGAAGACGTAGCTGGCCCGATTGGCCACCGACCAGTAGGCGGAGTGCGCGGCACCGAACTCGCCCCGGTTCCAGCCGGAGGCCGCGGCGAGCTGACCGTACGAGCCGTACATCAGTCCGACGAAGACGCCGGTCTCCGGGACCCGGGTGTGCTCACCGAGGTAGCCGGTCTCCTCCAGGAGGTTCCAGCAGGTCTCCAGGAACAGCCGCTCCTGCGGGTCGATCGCGGCCGCCTCGCGCGGCAGGATGCCGAAGAGCTGTGGGTCGAATTCGTCGATGCCGTCCAGGAATCCGGCCCACTTGCCGTAGGTACGGTTCGGCCGGCCGCGCCGGGAGTCGAAGTGGTCGCGCCAGTCCCACCGGTCCGCGGGCACTTCCGTCACGGAGGTGGCGCCGGCGGCGAGGTTGCGGGCGAAGGCGTCGAGGTCGGGTGCGCCGGGGTAGCGGCCGGTGACGCCTACGACGGCGATGTCGAGGCTGTCGTGGGGGGCGGGGGCCGGGTGCGAGGGCGACGTGACGTCAGGGATTCCCTGGGCGGGGGGAGTTGGTGGGGTGGCGGGATTTGCCTCTCCCGTGACTGTGACCGTGACCGTGGCTGGGTCCGGGGAGTCGGTGGGCTGGGGCTGGGGCTGGGTGACTGGGGCCGCCGGATGTGCCGGGCCGTCCTCGTCACGGATCAGGACGGCGGTGAGACGCTCCCTCCGTATCTGAAGGAGGTGAGTGGCGAGCCGCTCGATCGTCGCGTGCTCGAAGAGCAGGGTCGCCGGGAGTTCGCCGAGGTCGTCGGAGAGCAGGTCGATGATCTCGGCACCGAGCAGCGAGTCGACCCCGATGTTGTCCAGGGTCTCCCGGTCGGTGATCTCGTCCTCGCCGCACTTGAGGAGCCCGGCGAAGACGCGCTTGAGGTAGTCGCGGGCTCGCCGCTCCAGATCGGGAGCGGAAGCGGGAGCGGGGATCGCCTGGGAGGTGGCAGCGCCGGTAGCGGCCGACGCCCGCTCGGTGGCGAGCGGCATGCCGTGCCCGGCCAGCCGGGCCGGGTCGGCCTTGATGACCAACGCCTGCCCCGCGCCACTGGACAGAGCGGTCCGCAGGGCCGAGAACCCCTCCGCCGGGTCGATGGAGCCGACACCGAGGGCGGCGAACGAGCGGTGGTAGCGCTCGTCCGACACCGCGCCGACGGTTCCCCAGAAGCCCCAGTTCACCACCGACACCGGGAAGTCGTACCGTCCACGCGCCTGCCAGGCGTAGGCGTCCTCCAGGGTCGCGGCGGCGGCGTAGTTGGCCTGCCCCGGCGAGGCGACGAAGGACGCGGCGGAGGAGAACAGGACGCAGAAGTCGGGCCGTTCGTCCGCGAGCGCCTCGACCAGTACGGCGGTGCCGACCGCTTTCGCGGCGAGTACGCGGGTGAAGTCCGCCTCCGTCATCCGGGCCAGGGGTACGTCACGCAGCTCGCCGGCGGCGTGCAGCGCGCCGTGCAGGGCGCCGAAGTCCTGCCGGGCCCGGGCCACGGCCGCCCGGACGGCGACGGGGTCGGTGACGTCGCCGCGTACGTAGCGGATGTCGCCGCCCAGCCGGACGATCTCGGCCGTTCCCGCCAGGACCTCCGGGTCGTCGCCGGGTCTGCGGCCGAGCCACACGAGCCGGGCGCCGTGCACGGCCGCGAGGCGTTCGCTCACCGCCCGGCCCAGGCCGCCGGCCCCGCCGACCACCAGGTACACGCCGCCAAGGCGCAGGGCGGGACCGGTCGCCTCCCGCGCGAGGGGCTCGAAGCGGCGCAGGTAACGGCGCTCGCCGCGCAGGGCCACGACGGGGTGCGTGCCGTCCTCGGCCACGATCCGGCGGGCGGCGCGGGACGGGTCGGCGGCCACGCTGTCCGGGTCGACGTCCACGCAGTTCACCCGCCAGAGCGGGTGCTCGGCCGCCACGGTACGGGACAGCCCGACCAGGCCCGCGCCGTGCGGCAGGACTCGGTCGTCGGGTGTGACCGGCAGGACGCCGTGCATGACGAAGGTCACGGCGAGCGGGCGGGCCGCCTGGCCGAACCGGAGAAGTTGCTTGAGCAGGTAGAAGGCGGCCAGGGTGACCGGGTCGCCGGTGGGCGCGGTGTCGGCGAGTTCCGGCACGGCGCCCGCGCTTCCGGCGAGGACGTAGAGCACGTCGAAGGGCCCCGGGGCGGGGGTGGCCCCGCCCAGCGCGATACGGATCACCTCGTCGTGGGGGTGCAGCCCGGCGAGCGCATCGGCGAGCGGGCCGCCCCCGTCGGCACAGGCGACCGCGACCCGACGCCCTGCGGCACCGGGGAGCCGATCGGCCGGCGCGGCGTCCTCGTACCAGGCCGGGCGGCAGATCAGCAGCGGGTGGTCCGGGGAGGGGGCGGCTGGTGCGGACATGGCGGGCGCATCGGCAACGACCGGGGAGTCGGGGGGCACTTCGGCCACGACCATGGGCTCGGCGGGCCGGTCGGCGACGGACGCGGACGCGGCTGGCGCGTCGGCGATGGTCACGGCCACGGCCGGCACGTCGGTGACGACTGCGGGTACGGCAGCTACGTCGGCGACGGCGGGCCTGGCGGCCGGGATGGCCGCCCCGGGCAAGACGATGGCTGACGCTGCGGATGTGCGGGAGTCCGCAGGCTGCACGACAGCGGAAGCGACGGAGGCGCCGGTCTCCACGGGCCGTACAACGGCGGGCGGCGTAGCGGGGCCGGACCCCGAAGGCCCCACGACACCGGGCGCTGTGAACGTGCCGGACACCTGAGGCCGTACAACGGCGGGTGCAGCGGATATGTCGAATTCCGCAGCCTGTACAACGGCGGGCATGACGGACGTGTCCGTCACCACGGGCCGTACAGCGGCAGCCGCCGTAGCCGGGTCGGCCCCCGCAGGTCCCACGACATTGGGCGCGGCCAACGCGCCTGACACCCCGGACCGTACAACGGCAGGCGCGGCGGACGCGCCGGATTCCGCAGCCCTCGCGACAGCGGACGTCCCAGGCACGACGGACGTGTCCGTCGGCACAGGACGTGCTGTGGCAGCCGCCGGAGGCGGGCCGGGCTCCGCAGGCCCTGCGGGTGCGGGCGCTCGGGACGTGTCCGATGCGCCGGGCCGTACAACTGCTGGTGCTGCGGATGTGCCGGGTGCCCCGGGCCGCACGGCGGCGGACGTGGCGTACGTCATCGGGTTTGTAGTAGTGGGGTCGGACTTCGCCGGTTGTGCCGTGGCTGGGGCTACCGTCCAGTGCCTGGTGCGGGCGAACGGGTAGGTGGGTAGTGGGACGTTGCGGCGTGGGCGGTCCGCGTGGGCGGTGGTCCAGTTGACGGCCTGGCCCGTTAGGTAATCCTCGGCGAGTCGCCGCAGGTGCTCGCCGTGGGTGTCCGTGGGCGGTCGGCCGCCGGTGAGTAGTTCCTCGGCCTGTTCGCGTAGTTCTGCCACGTTCCGGACCACGAAGGCGGCCCGTACGGGGAAGTGTGCCCTCGACAGCGCGAGCGTGCGGGCGGTGTCGCCCAGGTCGTGTTGTTCCGTCAGACGTCCGGTCAGCTGCCGCACCCGCTGGTGCAGGGCCTCGGCCGTGCGCGCCGACAGGGGCAGGACGACTGCCTCGTTGGCCGGTCCCTCGGCCGACGCCGCCTGGGGCGGGGCCTCGGCCAGCACCACGTGCGCGTTGGTCCCGCTGAACCCGAAGCTGCTCACCGCGCCGACCCGCACGCCGGACGGCCCTGGCGGCCAGGGGATCGCCGACGTGGCGACCCGGAACGGGCCGCGCTCGAAGTCGATCTTGGGATTGGGCGTCGCGAAGTTCAGCGACGGGGCGATCCGCCCCGCCCGCAGGCCGAGCACCACCTTGATGAAGCCCGCGATGCCCGACGCCAGCGTGGTGTGCCCGATGTTGGACTTCACCGAACCCAGGTGGCACACGCCGGCCGACGCGGCCCGGTCGCCGAAGACCTGCATGAGGGCCTTCACCTCGATCGGGTCGCCGAGCGCCGTCCCGGTACCGTGTGCCTCCACGTACCCGACCTCGTCGGGGCTGAGGCCGGCCCGCCGGTAGACGTCCGCCAGCAGCGCCGCCTGGGAGTCGGCGCTGGGGGCGGTGATGCCGTTGGTCCGGCCGTCGCTGTTGGAGCCGGTGGCCTTGATCACCGCGTACACGGTGTCGCCGTCCGCTAGGGCGCGGTCCAGCGGCTTGAGCACCACCGCGCCGACGCCCTCGCCGAGGACGATGCCGTCGGCCGAGGCGTCGAAGGGGGCGCAGCGGCCGGTGGGTGAGAGCATGCCCGCGCTGCTGGTCCAGACGTGCATCCGGGGCGTCAGCATCACCGCGACGCCGCCCGCGACGGCCGTGTCGCACTCGCCGGACCTGATGCTGCTCACGGCCTGGTGCACGGCCACGAGCGACGAGGAGCAGGCCGTGTCGATGGCGACGGCGGGGCCGCCGAGGTTGAGGTGGTAGGCGATCCTGGCCGCCAGGATGGACGGCGAGTTGCCGAGGAACGCCTGGCCGGTGCCGTCCTGGCCGTTCTCCTCCAGCAGCCGGAGGTAGTCGCCCGCGCCGGATCCGATGAACACGCCACAGTTGGCGCGCTCGGCGCCGGGGACGGCGTAGCCGGCGTCCTCCAGGGCCGACCAGGCCTCCTGGAGGAAGAGGCGCTGCTGCGGGTCCATCTGCTCGGCCTCCATCGGTGAGAGGTGGAAGAAGGCCGCGTCGAACCGGTCCACGTCATCGAGCAGCGCGGCCCACTTGCTGTAGGTACGGCCTTCGGCGCGGCGGTCGGGGTCGTAGTACTCGGCGATGTCCCAGCGTTCGGCGGGGACTTCGCGGACGCTGCCGCGTCCGGCGACCAGGTTGGACCAGAAAGCCGGCAGGTCGGGGGCGTCGGGAAAGCGACCGGACATGCCGATGACGGCGATGTCCGCGGGGGCGGGGGACGTGGCGGGCGTCGCTGGCCTGGCGGCCTTGGTGGGCGTGGCGGCCTTGGTGGGCGTGGCGGGCTCGGTGGGCGTGGCGGGCTCGGTGGGCTCGTTGGGCTGCGCGGGTGAGGCGGCCTCGGCGGGCTTGACGGACGGGGCGGTCTGCGCGGGTACGGCAGTCCCGACAGGTGTCGGAGATGCCGGAGACTCCGCAGGTACGGGGGGCACGGCTGCGGGCGGGCGAATCGGGGTGAGGGTTATGGGTCGTGGCCCGGTTGGGACCCCGGGGCCGTCCTGCGGTCCGGCCGGGCCCGCGGGGCGGATCAGCAGAGGTGGCGGCTGCGCTGGGCCGGTCGGTCGGTCCGGTGACGGCCCGTCACTGGACCGACCGATCGGGGTCTTGGGAGGTACGGCCTGCGAGAACGCCGTATCACTGGCTACGGGCCCCGGTGCGGCGGAGGAAGCCTCCTCGGCCGCCACCGGAACGTACGGGGGCTCCTCGGCCGGAACATATTGCGCCTCCGGGCCCGGACCCTGCGGTGCCTGCGGCGCTTCCTCGACCACGGCTGGGGCGTGGGGGCGGACGGCGGCGGCGTGGAGGGCGCGGCCACGGGCGAACTCGGCGACCACGTGGTCGGCCAGCCGGTCCAGGGTCGGGTGGTCGTAGACCGCAACCGAGTCGAGATCGAGGCCGAAGTGCTGGTTGAGGTCACGGACGATCTCCACCGCGCCCAGCGAGTCGACGCCCATCTCGCTGAAGGTCAACTGCGGGTCGATCTCGTTCCGGTCGAGGTACAGGTGACCGCAGAGCGTGTCCATCACCACGGCGATGACGACGTCCCGTTGCGGCCCGGGGGTGACCGGCCGGGGCGAGCCGCCCTCTCCGTCCTGCCGCGGCGCGACGGGCGCGGGCGGAGCCGCGTCCGAGGGCTGGGCCTGGGCCGAGGGCGAAGCCGGGGCTTGGGGCGACGCCAGGCCGGGGGCTGAGGCTAGGCCCGGGGGCGGCGACGGCACCAAGCCTGGAGACGAGGGCGATCCCGGAGCCGGGGGCTGTACCGCGTCCAGGCCCGAGTCCGTAGCCGGAGCTGGCGCCGGGCCAGCCAGGCCCGAACCCAGGAACCGGGCCGAAGCCGCGTCCGGGCCCGAGCCCGCTGCATTGGCTGGCACCGTGGTAGTCGAGCCGGAGCCGGGGCCCAGGAATGGGGCCGAGGTCGAGGCCGCGTCCAGGCCCGAGCCCGCCGCCGGAGCTGGCGCCGTGGCGGCCAGGCCCGAACGCGGGAACGGGTCCAGGGCCAAACCCGGAGCCGGGGCCGGAGCCGGGGGCAAGTCCGAGTCCGAGGCCGAGGCCGGAGCCTGGGCAGAAGCCGCGTCCGGGCCCGAACCCGCAACAGGGGCTGGCGCCGTGGCGCCCGGCCCCGAGCCGAGGAACGAGGCCGAGGTCGAGGCCGCGTCCTGCCCCGAGCCCCCAGCCGGAGCTGGCGCCGTGGTGGCCGGGCCCGAACCCAGGAACGGGGCCTGGCCCGGAGCCGGGGGCAAGCCCCAGGCCAAGGCCGAGGCCGGAGCCTGGGCCTGGGCCTGGGCCGGAGCCGGAGCCGGGGACGGAGCCAAAGCCGAGGCCGGGGACGGAGCCGGGGCCAAGTCCGGGGCCGAGACGTGGGTCTGGGCCGCATGGAGGGGCCAGTCCAGTGTCGGGGCGTCCACGTCTGGAGCCGGGAACGGGGACGAAGGCGAGGGCCGGGCATGGGTTGGATTCGGGGACTGGGGTGGGGCCCAGGGTTGGGGCTTTGGATCGGCCCGGGCCGGGGAGGGGGTGGGGACGTGGGGGCGTCCTGTGGCGTCTTGGGGGGTGGGCCTGGGGTGGGCGTATCCTCGTACCTTTGCCGTGTGGTGCTGTACCCGGGTCACCGCGTCCTCGCCCAGTACCCGGCGGTGCAGGTCGGCCTCTCGGGTGATCACTGTGTGCAGTTCGGCGAGGGTACGGTCCGCCAGTTCGCGTTTCAGGGCCCGTACCGGCAGGGAGGGTTGGGACGCGATCGTCCGGGCCAGGTCCAGGGCGGCCGGGAGTACCTCGTCGCGCGGGAGGAAGGTGACCTGGGCACCGCGCCGTTCCAGTTCGGCGCCGCTGAAAGGCCTGCCGGTGTAGAACATCTCAGTGGCCAGCGAGCGCCCGAACCTCCGCTCCAGGATGTACGTGGCGCCCATGCCGGGCGTGAAGCCGTACTTGAGGAAGCTGGCCGCGTACATCCCCTCGCGTGCCATCAGGACCATGTCGGCGTGCAGGCCGAACATCAGGCCGCCTCCGGACGCGTGCCCGGACAGCGCCGCGATCACCGGGCGGTCGCAGGACAGCAGCCCCTCGTAGAGGAAGGGCACGTCGGTGAAGCTGCCCCGGCCGCCGGCGAGCCGCTCCAGGGCCTCGGGCGTTCCGCCCATGCTGAACGCGGGTCCCGCGCCCGTCAGTACCACGGCCTTGACGTGGTCGTCCGCGCTCAGTTCGGCGAAGGCGGCCTCCAGGCCGCGGACGGTCTCCTCGGTGAACATGTTGCTGCTGGTCCGCATGACGACCAGGGCGATGCCCGGGTCGAGAATCCGTGTCTCGACGGCAGGGCCGTCCGCGGGGCCGTCCATGGGGCCGTCCATGGGGAGCGGACCCGCCGTCCGCCGTGCCGCGTGCGCGCCGGGAGCCGTGGAGGGTTTGGCCGACGTCGCCCTCTCGGCCGCCGCCACCGCCCGATCGGGCCCGCTTGACCGCTCCAACTCCAGCCCCGATCCAGGCTCTTGGCCGCCCGCCGCCCGCCGTACCGCCTCCGCCTCTCCCCCGCCGTCCTCAACAGCGGCCGGGCCCGTGGGCCCGCCCCGCCACTGGCCCAGCCAGCACCTCTCCTCGTTCAGCGGGTGCGTGGGAAGCGGGATCCGCCGCCCCGCCGGGCCACCGTCCCGCCCGCCCCACTCGTGCCAGCGCACCTCCGCTCCCGCCGCCCACGCTGCGGCCAACTCCCGGAGCCGTCCCCGCCGGAACAGCGCCGCGCACTCCTCCGGTGAGGGCCGGCCCGTCGTGCCGTCGGTGGTCCGGTCGTCGGGTCCGCCCGTGACGTACCCCGCGCTGTCCGGCGGCGCGCCGTCCAAGAAGGCGTCGAGGGCCTCCCGCAGCCGGTCGAGAGCGGTGGCCGGATCGTCCGCGACGACCGCCAGCCGGTAGGGCCTCGCCGTACGGCCGACCTGCAAGGTGTGGGCGAGGTCGGCCGGGTCGGGACCGGCGCCCGGCCTGGGCAACGCCGCGAGTTTCGCGATGCGGCGCAGCGTGCCGTCGGGGGCGAGGGCGTCCGGGGGTACCGCGAAGGCCAGTTCCTCCTCGATCCGCCGCGCCAGCTCCAGCAGGCCGGACGGGTCGAGGCCGAGATCGCCGAGCCAGGCGTCCGGATCGACCTGGTCGTCGCGTACGCCGAGCAGCTCGGCCGACAGCCGGACGAGCGTGGCGGTGCGCGCCCCCTCGTCCGGGGCCGGGCCCGGCCCGGCGTCGAGGTGGGCCCGTAGCGCATGTGCGTACGCGCGCAGGCCAGCCGGGTCCGGTGCCGAGAGGACGAAGAGCAGCGGGCCGCCGGTGCCGGACGGGGGCCGGGCACCACCGTCGTACCCCTCCACCACCAGATGGGCCCCCGCGCCACCGGCGCCGAAGGCGCTGATCCCGGCCCGGCGCGGAGAGCCGTCCGCCGGCCGGGGCCATTCCGCGGCGTCGCTCTGGATACGCAGCGGCGAACCCGCGAGGTCGAGGTGCGGGTTGGGTTCACGGGAGTGCAGGGACGGGACGAGGCGGCCGTACCGCAGTTGCAGCAGCACCTTGGTCAGCGCGGCGATGCCCGCCGCGCTCTCCAGGTGCCCGATGTTGGCCTTGACCGATCCCACCGCGACCCCGCCGTCCGCCGCCGCGCCGGTCCCCGCGAACGCCTGGCGCAGCCCCTCGATCTCCACCGGGTCACCGAGCGAGGTCCCCGTTCCGTGGGCCTCGATGTAGCCGATCGTGCGCGGGTCGACCCCGGAGCGGTGCAGGGCCGTACGGATCAGCACGGCCTGCGAGTCCGGGCTCGGGACGGTGAAACCGCTGGTGCGCCCGCTGTGGTTGGCGGCCGACGCCCGAATGACGCCGTGGATGTGGTCGCCGTCCGCGAGCGCCCGCCGCAGCGGCTTGAGCAGGACCGCGCCCACCCCCTCCCCCGGTACGTAGCCGGTGGCGCCCGCGCCGAAGCTCCGGCACCGGCCGTCGTCGGAGAGGAACTGCCCCTGCGCGAGCTGGAGATACTTCTGCGGATGGACGGTGACGTTCACCCCGCCCGCCAGGGCCAGACTCGTCTCTCCCCGGCGCAGGCTCTCCACGGCGAGGTGGATCGCGGTCAGTGAGGACGAGCAGGCGGTGTCTACGGCCATGCTCGGGCCGGTCAGGCCGAAGGTGTACGAGACCCGGTTCGGGACCGCCGCGTGCATGGCGGTCGGCGCCACGCCTCGGTCCTGGAAGAGCTGGTAGTGGTTCCACATGACCCCGGCGAAGACGCCGACGGTCTCGCCCCGAAGCGTGTGCGCCGGGCGCCCGGCGTCCTCCAGGGTGCGCCAGCAGACGGTCAGGAAGAGGCGTTCCTGCGGGTCCATCCGCTCGGCGTCGCGCCGGGAGATGCCGAAGAACTCCCGGTCGAAGAGGTCCACGCCGTCGAGGAAACCGCCCCATCTGCTGTACGTGGAGCCGGGGCGGCCTCGTTCGGGGGCGAAGTAGCCGCTGTGGTCCCAGCGTTCCTCGGGGACGGTGGTGATGGAGTCCCTGCCCTCGGCGAGATTGCGCCAGAACGCGTCGAGGTCGGGGGCCTGGGGGTATTGGCCGGCCAGGCCGATGATCGCGACGGCGTCGGTCTCGGGGGCGGGGGCGGAGGCGACGGCGGTCGGGGCGGAGGGGGCGGCTGTGGAGGGGGCGGGGGCGGGAGTGGCGTCGGCGGCCAAGTGCGGGGCTTGGTGCGGTGCTTGGTGCGTGGCTTGGTGCAGGCCTTGGTCCGGTGCCTGGTCCGGGGCTTGCTGGTACGGAGGCCGCTGATGCGGGGCTTGCTGGTACGGGGCCGTGTCCGCGTCCGCGAAGGGCCGGGCGACGCGGTCCGGTGAGCCGTACACCGCGACCGACACGCCCTCGGGTCCGGACAGGACACGCTCCAGCAGTTCGAGTCCCTCAGGCGTGGGCATCGGCCAGGTCCCCCGGGTGCGCCGTGAGTGCGCGATCGCGTCCGGGGTGAGCCGCATGCCGCCCTCCGCCCACATCGGCCAGCCGATGGCGTGGGTACGGCCTGGCCGGTCGGCGCGGGCGGAACGGGCCTCGGCGAAGTGTTCCAACCATGCGTTGGCGAAGGCGTAGTCGCTCTGCCCGGGGGTGGCCTGGGAGGCGGACAGCGAGGAGTAGAGCACGAACAGGTGGAGCGGATCGCCTGCCGTCGCCCGGTCGAGGTTCAGGGCGCCGAGGACCTTGGGGAGGACCACCGCCGTGGGCGCGGCGTCCGGCTTGGTACGGAACAGGGAGTCCGCGGTGACGCCGGCGGTGTGGAACACCCCGTCGATCGGCCCGAACCGCTCCCGGACCAGGGCGAGCGCCGCCTCGACGTCCGCCGGGCGGGTGACGTCGGCCGTCAGGTACGCGACCTCGGCGCCGAGGGCGCGCCAGGTGTCGGTCCTGGCGGCCAGTCCGTCGTCCATGGGACGGCGGCCGATCAGCGCGATCCGCGCGGCGTACCGGGCGGCCAGGTGAGTCGCGAGGGTGCTCGCGAGCGCCCCGGCTCCGCCGGTCACGACGTAGACGCCGTGGCGCTTGAGCGCGAGCGCCGAGTCGGGGTCCGTGGGGGTGGCGGGCGCCAGCCCCCGCAGTTCGCGACGGCCTGCGATGTGGCGGGACTGCGGGCCGCCCCCGCCCGCGGCGAGTTCCGCGAGGACGGCGGTCGCGACGGCGCCGGCCGTCCAGCGGTCCACTCCGACCGCGCGGCAGAGCAGTGCGGGAGCCTCGGCCGTCACGCACCGGGCGAGTGCACCGACGGCGAGGTGCTCCGGGGCGCCGCCGCCGTCCGGGACGGGATGGACGAAGAGGATCGCCGGTACCGGGTGCACGGCCGGGCGGCCGGTCACGGACCTCGCCAGGCGCAACAGGGTCAGGGCGGGCGCGTCCGGCCCGGTGGCCCCGGCCTGGGCTGCCGGGACGACCAGGGCGGCCGGGCGTACGCCTCGGGCGTCGAGCGCGGACCAGAGCAGGTCCAGCTGGGCGGGATCAGCCGCGTCGAGGCGGTAGCGGGCGGCACCGGCCTCCTCGAACACCGGTCCCGGGCCGACGTGGACGACGGACGCACCGGTCGCCAGGACGGCCAACTCGGCCGTGAGGCCGTCCGGTTCACCGTCAGGAGCGAACACCACGAGGTCGCCGCCCGGCGGGGTGTGGGCCGTGGCCGGAGCCTCGTACCAGCGCGGCCGGAACAGGGCGGTGGCGGAAGGACCGGACGCGGAGGGGGCCGTACCGGAGCCGGCACGCTCTCCACCGGCTGCGGGCGGAGTGGCGGCCGAAAGACCGGACGCGGCAGGGGTCCCACCGGACGCGTCACGCCCTCCACCAGAGGCCGGCAGAGCCGCAGCCGAAAGGCCGGACCCGGCAGTGGCCGCACCGAGCGCAGCAGCCTCGGCGCGGGGGGCCAACGGAGCCCCAGCCGAGGAGCCGGACTCGGCAGGAGCCACACCGAAAGCGACAGCCCCGGCACCGGGGGCCGGCGGAGCCGCCGCCGAAAGACCGGACCTGGCAGCAGCCGAACCGAGCACAGCAGCCCCGGCACCGGAGGTCGGCGGAGCCACAGCCGAAGAGCCAGACACGGCAGGAGCCACACCGAACGCCACAGCCTCGCCAGCCGGAGACGGCAAAGCCGCCGCCGAAAGGCCAAACTCCCCGGGAGCCACACCGGACGCGGCACGCCCCTCACCAGAAGCCAACAGAGCCGCAGCCGAAAGACCAGACCCGGCAGGGGCCACGCCGAGCACAGCAGCCCCAGCACCGGGAGCCTGCAAAGCCCCGTCCGAAAGGCCCGACTCCCCGGGAGCCACACCAGACATGGCAGGCCCCCCACCAGAACCCAACAGCGCCGCAGCCGAAAGACCAGACTCGGCGGAGGCCGCACCGAGCGCGGCAGCCCGGGCACCGGGAGCTGGCGGAGCCACAGCCGACGACCCAGCCTCGGTAGGCGTCACACCGGACGCGGCAGGCTCGGCGCCGGGAGACGGCAGAGCCGCGGCCGAAGGACCGGACGCAGACGCGGCGCGCCCTCCACCAGAAGGGGGGAGAGCGCCGGCCGTAAGGCCGGACCCGGCAGAGGCCGCGCCCGACGCGGCCGGGTCGGCGCCGGGAGGCCGTAGCGTGGTGGCTCCCTTCGGGTGCGCCTCCGCGAGGTGGGTGGCGAGGCTGTTGATGTGGGTGAACTCGAACAGCAGCGTGGGGTAGAGCGGGCTGCCCACCACCTCCTCCAGTAGTCCGCTGATCCGTACCAGGTCGGCTGAGTCCAGGCCGAGTTCGTAGAAACCCGTGCCGCTGTCGACCGCCGCCGGGTCCACGCCGAGTGCGTCGCCGACCAGGCGGCGTACCTGCGCGGTGTACGCCGTGACCGGGTCGGTGGCGCGGCCCGCCTCCGTACCCATGGCCGTGTCGGGGGCTGTGAGCGCGTCCGCACCTGCGCCCGCGCCCGCGTCCTCCGCCTCCCGCCACGCCGTCGGCTCGTCGAGCAGTCGGGTGATCAGGTCGGGGCGACGGATGCGCTTGCACGTGAGCGCGCCGAACTCGGCCGCCAGTACGCCGTGTTCGTCGTAGAGTCCGTAGTCGCTGCGGATCACGTCGCCGGAGTCCGCCAGGCGCTCGACGCCCGGCACGTACAGGTACATCTTCCGGCCGAGCGGCCGGGGCGCCCTGAACCGGTCGATGTGCATCGGGATGAACGGCTCGCGCGAGACCGCCTCCGTCTGCCCGTACGCGGCGATGGTGGCCGCGTCGAGCAGCGCGGGGTGCAGATGGAAATCGGCGGCGGCGGGGGCGGCCGCGTCGGTGCTCAGTTCGGCCAGCAGATAGCCGTCGCCTACGTGCAACGGACCGTGGCAGGCCATCGCGGGACCGTGCCGGATGTCCTCGTCCCGGGCGCGGGCGTACAGCTCGGCCATGTCGGTCGTACGGATCGCGCCGGCCCGCAGGGCGTCCACGTCGATCGTCCCCGGCTGCGCCGTACCGCCCGGTCCGCCGTCGAAGGAGTCGAAGGAGAGGACGGCCGTCAGGTTCTGCCGCCAGGGCGAGCCGGGAACCGCCGACCAGCGGCTGTCCACCGTCACCGGGCGCTCTCCCGCTCCGTCCGCCGCACCGATGATGATCCGGATCTCCCGGTCCATGCCCTCCGTGGTGGCCACCGCCTCGGTGAACAGGATCCGGCCGAACACCGCCCGTTCGTGGTCGAGCCCCTGGCTGCGCAGGATCCGCAGCAGGATGTCCAGGAAGGTCACGCCGGGCATGACCGGGACGCCGTGGACGCGGTGGTTGCGCATGATGAAGTCGGTGTCGGTCAGTACCACGCGACACTCGATCGGTCGGTCCGTCACGGTCGTGCTCCCCTTCGCCCGAGTGCTGAGGTCGGTTCGTCGTCACCGGCGAATCGGAGGTCAAGAATCGAGACCACCGGCCCGGGATCGCCATCCCGGCCGGGGCTGTTCGGGCCGGGGCTGTTCGGGCCGCCGGCATACTGGGGCGGCCCGCCCTCACCCGGGCCGTCTTGGAGCGGCCCGCCCTCTCGTGGTCCCTCCGGCTCGCGCTCCAGCCAGTACCGGCGCCTCTTGAACTCCGGTTCGGGCAGGGGCCGGCGGGTCGGGCGATACCGTGCCCGGCGTCCCGCGTCGAGTTCGCCGACGATCGCGTGGGCGTTGGTGCCGCCGAGTCCGAAGGCGCTGACCCCGGCGATCCGGCGGACCCCGGCCGGCCAGGAGGAGAGCGCGGTGTTCACGCGGAACGGTGACGTGCTGAGATCGAAGCGCGGGTTGGGACGGTCGCAGCCGATGGTCGGCGGGATCGCCGCGTGCTCCACGGCCAGCAGTGCCTTGATCAGTCCGGCGATCCCAGCCGCGCTGAGCAGGTGGCCCAGGTTGGACTTCACGCTGCCGATCGCGCAGCGGCCGGTCCCGTCCGCCGCGTCCGTCGCGTCCGCCGAGCCCGTACCGTCCGTACCGTCCTGGAACGCGTCGGTCAGGGCCCGGAGTTCGATCGGGTCGCCGATCAGGGTGGCGGTGCCGTGCGCCTCGATCATGCCGATGTCGGCGGGCCGCACTCCGGCGTCGGCGAGCGCCCTGCGGACCACGGTCGCCTGGGCCTTGGGGTTGGGCGTCGTCAGACCCATCGTCCTGCCGTCGTTGTTGACCGCCACCGCGTGGATGACGGCGTGGACGCTGTCGCCGTCGCGGAGCGCCGCGCCGAGCCGTTTCAGCAGCAGCACGCCACAGCCCTCGCCGGGTACGAACCCGTCCGCCCGCTCGTCGAAGGTCCGGCAGCGGCCCGCCGGGGAGAGCGCCTTCGCGGCGCTGAACTCCAGATACGGCTCTTCGTCGAGGAGCACTTCCACCGCACCGGCCAGGGCCAGTTCGGACTCCCCCGCCAGCAGGCTGCGGCAGGCGAGCTGGACGGCGACCAGTGCGGAGGAGCAGGCGCTGTCGACCACCATGGCGGGACCGTGCAGGTCGTACTGGTGGGCGACCCGGGCCGCGATGAAGTTCTGGTCCCCGCCGAGCCCCGTCGTACCGCCGGCCCCGGCCCGGTGCCGGTATCCCGACATCCGGGCGCCCGCGAAGACCCCGACGGAGCGCCCGGCCAGTTCCTCGTCCCGGTAGCCCGCGTCCCGTACGGCGCCCTCCGCGCCCTCCAGGAAGAGCCGTACCGCCGGGTCGAGGCCGGTGGCCTCCTCCTCGCTCATGCCGAAGTAGTCGGCGTCGAAGTCCTCGATCCCGTCGAGGAAGCCTCCCCACCGGCTGATGCTATGGCCGGGTTCGTACGTGGGACGGTAGAGGCGTGCGGTGTCCCAGCGGCCGGGCGGCACTTCGGTGACGGCGTCGGCCCCGGAGGCCAGTTGCTCCCAGAACGCGGCGATTCCGGCGGCGCCGGGGAACCGGCAGGCCATGCCGACGACGGCGATCGCGAACTCGCCTGCGGCGGGCGCGGGTCCGGGCGGTCCGGTGGGTCCGTCCGGTCCGTCTGGTCCACCAGGTCCGCCGCTTCCGTACGGTCCACCGGGTCCGTCGAGTCCGTCCGGTCCGTCGGGGCCACCGGGTCCGGCGTCGGGGCCGTCCGATCCACCGGGGCCGTCGGTTGCGTCCGGTCCACCAGGACCACCGGGGCCACCGGATCCGCCGGGGCCGTCAGCTCCACCAGGCCCATCGGATCCGTCCCGCCCGGCCCGGCCCGTCGCCCCGTCCGCAGGTCCTTCCCCGAGCGCCGCACCCTGCCCGACCGCGGGTTCGGCGGGCATCGCCGGGAGCGTTCGCGCCAGATGGGCGGCGAGGGTCTGTGGTGTGTCGTGCTCCAGCAGCGCCGTCGGTTCCAGCGGCCGGCCGGTGCGCTGCTCGATCCGTACCACCAGTTCCGCCAACATGACGGACTCGACGCCGAGTTCGGTGAAGGACGCGGTCGGCTCTAGCTCCTCGCGCGGGACACCCGCCACCGCCTCGAACACCTCAGCCAGCCACCCCGGCACCGCGACCGGCCCGGCCGCCGCCAGCGGCGGAGTCGCCGCGGGCGAGGTCACCGAAGGCGGGATCGTCGCGACCACCCGTGGCGCGGGCAGCACGACCGGCGGGCCGTCCGACGTCATCGCCCAGTCGAGGACGGCGAGCCCGTCCGCCGTGGACAACAGCCCGATCCCGGCGTCCCGGCAGGAAACCCGGGCCGCCTCCCCGGCGGAGCCGGCCGCCCAGACCGGCCACTGCACGGCCCGGACCCGGACCCGGCCGAGCCGCGCCAGGTGGCCCGCGACGAAGTCCGCTCCGGTGTTGGCCGCCGCGTAGTCGCTCATCCCGGCCGCCAGTCGTGGCAGGGCCGAGGAGACCGACGAGAAGAGGACGAAGAAGTCCGGCCGGTCGGCGCCGCACAGTTCGGCGAGGGTCTCCAGCCCGTCCGTCTTCGGCTCGAACACCTCCCGTATGTCCTCGGACCGCTTGTGGACGAAGGCCCCCGGGCCCCGTGAACCGAGCCCCGCGCAGTGCACCACTCCGCCGACCGGCCCCAGGACGGTACGGACCTCCGCGAGGAACGCCGACAGCCGGGCCCGGCCGGAGAGCGCCCCCGTGAACACCCTCACCCGGGCGCCGGCCCCTTCCAGGTCGCGGATCGTGGCCACCGCCTCGGCGGTCTCGGCGGACAGGCCGGGGTCGTCCCACCGTTCGCGTACGGGCAGCTCGCGCAGGCAGGTCAGGGCGAGCCGCCGGGCCCCCCGGGCCACGAGATGGCGGGCAACCCCGGAGCCGAGGCCGCGCGTGCCGCCGGTCACCAGGTACGCGCGCGCCGGGTCGGCCAGGAACGGCGCCGTGGTCGCCCCGGCAACCTCCGTCCACCGAGGGAGCAGCCGCCGCCCGTCCCGGTGGCAGACCTCGACGGGCGGCTCGGCGGCCCGCCACTCGGCGGCGATCGCCTCGGGGAGGAGCAGATCGCTGTCCAGGTGGGTGGCCAGGACCCTCGGGTACTCCGCGCCGAGCATGCGGACGAACCCCGCGACGCGGGAGCCGGCGAGCGACGGCCTGGTGCCGGGCAGGTCCTGGAGCCCCTGGGTCACGTGGAGCACGCGCGCTTCCCCCCGGTGACGGCGGATCAGCTCCTGGAGGATCACGATCCGGGCCGTCCATGGGCCGGGCCCGCCGTCCGGCCGGCCTACGTCGGTGAGGTCCAACAGGCCGGTGAGGCCGGGCAGTCCCTTGAGGATGCGGCGGACGGAGGCATCGTCGTGGAAGGCCGGTACGCCGCGACCAGTGCCCGGGCGCTCGCCGTCGCCCTGGCCGTTGCCCTCGCCCTCGCCGAGCAGCACGCAGTCGGTCTGTGGCGCGAGCAGCGCCATGGTTCGCCGCGCGAGGGCCTCACTGCCCGGCCCCGCGAGTACGGCCACCGTCCCGCGAGACACCGCTCCGGCGTCAACCGCCGACGGGGCCGCCTCCCAGCGACGCGCACGCAGCGGTACGCCGAGCGCGCGGCGAAGTGCCTGCGGCAGCTCGGGCACGGCGTTCGGCGCGGCGAACGGTGCGGCCCCGGCGACCGCCCCAGGTACGGACCCGGTGACCGCTACCCGTACCGGCTCGGAAGCCGCGACCGGCACAACTCCGATAACCGCCTCAGGCACGGACCCGGTGCCCGCAAGCGGTACGGGCCCGGTGCCCGCGGCCCCTACAGGCCCCGCGGTCTCCGCCCGCACGGTTCCAGTAGCCGCGGCCGTCACCGGTCCGGTAAGCGCCGCCCGGGCGGACTCGGCAACCTCCGCCGGTACGGACCTCGCGGCTGCCGCCCCTACCTGCTCGGCAGCTGCCACCGGCAGGGACCCGGCAGCCTCCGTCCGGACGGACCCGGCAGAGGCGACCGCCTCCGGTCCGCTGACCGCCACCCTTAGGGGGTCGGCACCAGCAACCGGCGCAGTTCCGGAAGCCCCTGCGTGCACAGACCCGGTAACCGCGACCGGTACGGACCTGGTGACCGCCGCCCGTTCGGCTCCGGTAGACGCGACCGCCGCCCGTAGGGGGTCGGCGCCAGCGACCAGCGCGGTCCCGGAAATCCCTGCGGGCACCGACCCGCTGACCCCGACCGACGCGGGCCCGGCGGCATCCGTCCGGACGGACCCGGCGGCCGCGACCGCCTCTGGTCCGCTGACCGCTGCCCGTACGGAGTCGGCAGCCACGACCGGCGCAGTTCCGGAAACCCCTGCGGGCACGGACCCGCTGGCCGCGACCGGCGCGGGCCCGGCAGCCTCCGCCCGGACGGACCCGGTGGCCGCGACCGCCTCCGGTCCGGTGACCGCAGCCCGGACGGGCTCGGCGCCAGCGACCGGCGCGGTCCCGGAAACCCCTGCGGGCACCGACCCGCTGACCCCGACCGCCTCCGGTCCGGTGACCGCCACCCGTACCGGGTCGGCAGCCACGACCGACGCAGTTCCGGAAACCCCTGCGGGCACAGACCCGCTGACCCCGACCGGCAGGGGCCCGGCAGCATCCGTCCGGACGGCCCCGACAGCCGCGACCGCCGCCGGTCCGCTGACCGCCGCCCGTAGGGGGTCGGCACCAGCGAGCGACACAGTTCCGGAAGCCCCTGCGGGCACAGATCCGGTAACCACGACCGGTGCGGACTCGCTGACCGCGACTGCCTCCGGTCCGGTGGCCGCCGCCCGTACCTGGTCGGCGGCCACGACCGGCACAGTCCCGAAAACCCCTGCGGGCACAGACCCGCTGACCCCGACCGGCGCGGGCCCGGCAGCCTTCGCCCGGATGGACTCGGTGGCCGCGGCCGCCTCCAGTCCGGTGATCGGCGCCCGTACGGGCTCGGCAGCCCCCACCTGTACAGACCCGGTACCCCCGACCGGCACGGACACAGTGGCCGCCGCCCGTGCAGGCCCGGTGGCCGCGGCCGCCTCCAGTCCGGTGACCGGCGCCCGTACGGGCTCGGCAGCCCCCACCTGCACGGGCCCGGTGCCCCCGACCGGCACTGACCCGGTGGCCGCCCGTGCGGGCCCGGCAGCCCCGACCGGCACGGACCCGGTGGCCGGCGCCCGTACGGACCCGGTGGCCGCAACCTCCGCTGTTCCGCTCGTCGCCACGAGCCCACCGGGCTGCCGTACGTCCCGCGGCGTGTTCTCCGGGGGCGATTTCGGGAGCCAGCAGTGGCGGCGCGCGAAGGGGTACGTGGGCATCGGGACGATCCGGCGCGCAGCCGCGCCCGGGAGGGCCTGCCAGTCCCAGCGCGTTCCTGTGACCCAACGGCGAGCTAGTTCCTCGAGTTCAAGACCGGCCGGGTCGACACGCTCCACGGGCAGGCCGGAGCCGGACGGCCCCGTCACCCGTCCGCGCAGCTCGGCCGTGCCCCGGCTGGCCGCGAACGCGGCGAGGCGGTCGGCCAGTTCGGGCACGGAGGAGACCACCAGGGCGAGGCGCTCCCGCAGTTCCTCGCGGCCGACCCGGCTGGTGTGCGCGACGTCCGCGAGGACTGCCTCGTCCGGTACGCCTCCAGGCCCGGCCTCCCGCAGGTGTGCGGCCAGGCGGCCCGCGAGGGTGGTCAGGGCCTCCTCCGTACGGCCCGACAGCGCCACCAGGTGCGGTCCCGCCGCCGCGTGGTCCGGGACGTATGGGGGCCGCGGGTACTCCTCCACCACCAGGTGCGCGTTCGAACCGCCGGCGCCGAACGAGCTGATCCCCGCCCGGCGCGGTCCCCCGGCCGGCCGGGGCCACTCGGCGACCGCCCGCTGCACCCGGAAGGGCGAAGCCGCCCAGTCGATCGCCGGGTTGAGCTCTTCGGCGTGCAGCGAGGGGACCAGCAGTCCGTACCGCATCTGGAGCAGCACCTTCGTCAGCCCGGCGATGCCGGCCGCCGCCTCCGTGTGCCCGAGGTTGGACTTGACCGTCCCGATCGCCACCGATCCCGGTGCCAGCGCGCCGAACGCCTGCCCCAGGCCCGCGATCTCCACCGGGTCGCCGAGCGCCGTGCCGGTGCCGTGCGCCTCGACGTACCCCACCGTCCCCGCGGGCACTCCGGAGCGTGCGAGCGCCTCGGTCACCACCCGGCCCTGCGCGGCCGGATCGGGAACGGTGTAACCGTTGGTGCGGCCGCCGTGGTTGACGGCCGTGCCCTTGATGACGCCGTGGATCCGGTCGCCGTCCGCGACGGCCCGGGCCAGGGGCTTGAGCAGCACCGCCCCGACCGCCTCGGCCGGTACGAAGCCGTCGCCGCCGGCGCCGAAGCCCCGGCAGCGGTGGTCGGAGGACGTCATGCGCATCGCGCGCTGCTGCACGTACTTGTTCGGGTGCAGCGAGAGGTTGACCCCGGCGGCCAGGGCCACCGCGCACTCCCCGTCGCGCAGGCTGCGCACGGCGAGGTGGATCGCGGTCAGCGAGGAGGAGCACATGGTGTCGACGGTCAGGCTGGGGCCGTGGGCGTCCAGGAAGTACGAGACGCGGTTGGCGATCCCCGCCGGTGTGGAGCCGCCCGCGACGGGCGTACCGGTGAGCGTGCGCTCGACGCCGAAGTACGGGTATTCGTTGTGCATCGAGCCGACGAAGACGCCGACCCGGGAGCCGTGGGTACGGAGCAGCCGGTCCCTGGGGTGGCCCGCGTCCTCCAGGGTCTCCCACACCACCTCCAGCAACAGCCGTTCCTGGGGGTCCATCAGGTCGGCGTCGTGCGGGGTGATGCCGAACAGCAGCGGGTCGAAGTCGGCCACCGCGTCCAGGAATCCGCCGTGCATCAGCTCCTCGCCCGGCCGGCCGGTGCGCCGTTCGGCGGGCAGTTCGGTCACCAGGTCCGTACCGCCGAGCAGGTGTTCCCAGAGCGCCTGGGGGGTGGGCGAGCCCGGGTAGCGACCGGCGAGGCCGATCACGGCGATGTCGTCGCCGACTCGTTCGCTCGCTCCTTCGCCTGCCCCCTCGGTCGCTCTCTCGCTCATCCTCTCGCCCGCCCGGTCATCGGCCCGTTCGGCGACCGTGGCGCCCTGTGCCGACCGCACGACTGCGCCCGTGCCCGTGGTGGCATGGGCGGCGACGCTCCTGGCGACCCCGGCCAGATCGCGCTGTTCGAAGAACACCGTGGCCGAGGTGACCCCGAACTCCTCGCGCAGGTCCGCGTTGAGCCGCGCCACCAGGAAGGAGGTGAGGCCGTACCGCTCCAGTGGCGTGTGCGGGTCGATGCCGTCCTCCGGCAGGCCCGACGCCCGCGCGTAGAGCTGCACCAACCGCCGCTCGATCCGGGCGGCGTCCGCCCCGGACAGAGCGGGCGCGGGCTCCGGACGCGCCCGGCCGGCCGGGAAGGTGCCGGTGGGCAGCGGCACCCGGCGGGCCGGTACGGCCCAGAACGTACGCCAGTCCACGTCCTCCCCGGCCAGCCAGGCCGCGCCGGGCCCGGTCGCGGGGGCCGCCGGGTGACGGCCCGCCAGATGGTCCGCGAGCGCGGCCCGCAGGGCGGGCAGGCCCCCGGAGCAGTCGAGGACGAGCCGGTGCGCGTGGTGGGTGCGTCCGGTCTGGAGGGTGTACGCCAGATCGGCGGGGGCGGGGGCGGGCGCGGCGGACCGCAGGTGGTCGGCCAGCCTCTCCGCCGTACTCCGCAGATCGTCCTCGTCCCGGCCGGAGAGCACCGCGAGGAGCGGGCCGTACGGGGCGCCGTCACCGGGGGCGAGTTCCTCTGCCGTCGCCGAGCGGATCACCGCGTGGGCGAGCGAACCGGTCGCCCCCGCCGCGTTGACCAGGGCGCGCAGCGGGGCGGTCCCGTCCGGCGAGCGCCAGGACACGGCGCGGTCCGCGAGCCGGACGGGGAGGGTGTCCCAGTCGACCAGCCGGCTGAGCCGGGCGGCGGTCGGTGTCGGCGCGATGCTGCGGTGGCGCAGCTGGAGCAGGGTCTTGGTGACCTGGGCCAGTCCGGAGGCGGCTTCCAGGTGTCCGATGGCGGATTTGACCGTACCGAGCAGGACGGGCTCCCCCGCCCGGGCGTGAAAGAGCCTCCCCAGCGCCTCCGCCTCGGCGGCGTCGGCGAACGAGGCCCCGGTGGCGGCGCATTCGACGTACGAGACATCGTCGACGGTGACTCCTGCCCGGTCCAGGGTGCGGGCCATCGCGTCCCGGAAGGCGGTCACGTCCGGGGCTCCGAAGCGGCCGGAGCCGCCGGCGAAGTCGATCCAGGTCCCCTCGACCACTCCGTGCATGTGGTCTCCGTCGCGGCGCGCGTCCTGGACGCGGCGCAGCAGGAGCGCGCCCACGCCCTCGCCGGGGGACCAGCCGCTCGCGTCGTCGTCGAAGGCGCCCGCGACGCCGGCGGGGGCGACGAGTCCGAGGCCTTCCAGCAGGGCCGTGTGGTACGGGTGGGCGATCAGGTTCGCCGCACCCACCACCGCGGCGTCGCAGTCGCCCCGGTGCAGGGCTTCGAGGGCGAGGTGCAGGGCCGTGAGCGAGGACGAGCAGGAGGTGTTGACGGCGACGCTGGGGCCGCGGAAGCCGAAGAGGTGCGAGATACGGTTGGGGATGTCCGAGGCGATGGCCGAGACCTCGGCCCGGCCGGTGCGCTCCCAGTCGGCGGCGCCGACGTGCTGGTGGTCGTTCCACATCGTGGCCACGTAGACGCCGACCCGTGGGGCGGCCCGGCGCAGGGACTCCGCGGTGTGCCCGGCGTCCTCCAGGCATTGCCGTACCGCGTGCAGCAGTTGGCGCAGTTGCGGATCGAGGGTGGCGGCCTCGGCGGGCGACAGGCGGAACAGTCCGCTGTCGAAGCCGTCGATGTCGGCGAGGTACCCACCGGGTACGGCACCGACCTCGGCGGCCCGGTCCGGGCTCGGGGCGGCGATGGAACGCCGGCCGTCCGCGAGGTGGCGCCAGAACTGGTCGGGCGTCTCCGAGTCCGGGTAGCGACCGGCGAGTCCGATGACGGCGGCGGGGGTGACGGTGGCCTTCCGGCCGGATGCGGGGACGCGGGCCGGAACGGGCTCGGCGGGGTTGGCGGGGTCTGCGGGTTCGGCGGGGTCTGCGGCGCGGTCGGTGAGGGGGCCGCCGAGGAACGACTGGAGGAATCGCTGGCCCTCGTCCAGGCGCAGTTGACCGCGGATCGCGTCGAAGGCGACGCTCCCGATGGGGCAGAGGCCCACTCCGGTGTCCTGCTGGGCCTCCATCAGGAGCTGCCCCATGTAGCCGGCCTCCAGCAGCAGGAAACGCTCGGCGTCCTTGCCGTACAGCGGTTCGATGCCCTGGGGCTGGCTGATCAGGTACAGCTCGAACGCCGACTGGTCGAACAACGGCCGGTTGTAGAAGAAGTGCGCGGTCCTGTCGATGGCCGGGTCCGGGTTGATCAGGCGGAGCGCGTGCACGGCGGGGTCGTAGTAGTAGGCGCCACCGGGCAGCGACTCGACGGCGCCGGCGCGTACGACGAGGTAGGTGTGGACGGCGTAGGTGTCGCCGGCCGAGGGGTAGCCGCGACGCTCGCGGCCGTCGCTGTCGCTCGCCCGCAGCCGGGCGAGCAGGGCGCAGAGGTCCGCGTACGGCAGTGGCCCCGGGGCGAACTCCCGGCTGCTGGACCGGGCGAGGTGCGGGGGGCCGCCGACGGGGACGCCGGAGTCCGCGAGCCGCAGAACGGGTTCGTCCGGGGAGGCCGGACGGAGATTCCACGCACCCTTCTTGAACGCGTCGCGCTCCTCGGCCGAGAGGACGTCCACGAACGGAGGGGCTGCGGGTCGGCCGACGACCGGGGCCATGGCGGGCGCGACGGGTACGGACTCCACGCCCCCAGGGACCGGGCCGCCGGGCGCGGGACTTGGGCCCGCGCCAGGGGTGAGCGTCGGGGCGACCCCGGGCGCCGAGGCCCGGGCAGAGCCGACGGCGGGCACCGGGGCAGGGCTTGGCGTGGTGGGTACGGAGGCCGGGACGGACGCGGGCGCGGCGGCAGGCGCCTCCGCCGTCACCAGGACAGAACTGGTGGCGGCGGCCTCCAGGACGGGACGTGCCGCAGGCACGGAGGCCGGGACGGACGCGGACGTGGCAGCGGACGCTGCGGCCGGAGCAGAGTCGGCAGCAACCACTGAGGCCAGGGCGGACGCGGGCGCGGGAGCGGACGCCGTCGCTGGGACAGAGCTAGCGGCAGGCACCGGTACGGGACTTGGCGCAGGTGTGGGGGCCGGGGCGGACGCAGACGTGGCAGCGGGTGCCGTGGTCGAAGCAGAGTTGGCAGCGGGAGCCGGGGCAGGGCTCGGAGGAGGCACGGTGGCGGGGACGGACGCGGACGTGGCAGCGGGCGCCGCAACCGGAGCAGACTCGGCAGTCGGAGCCGCGCCGGGACTTGGCGCAGGCACGGAAGCCAGCGCGGACACGGGCGCGGTGGCCGGGGCAGAGTTGGCAGCGGGAGCCGGGCTGGGGCTCGGAGCAGGCATGGAAGCCGGAGCGGACACGGACGCGGCAGCGGGCGCCGTGGTCGGGGCGGGATTCGCGTCAGGTGTGGAAGCCGGGACGGGCAACCCTGCGCCAGCGGGCGTCGGGACCGAGGCCGTGGCGAACGCGGGGGCCAGTCGTGTGGCGATTCCCGTGACCGTCGGCGCGTCCAGTAGGGCGTCGACCGGGATCCGGAATCCGTGTCGTTGTCGGAGCGCCCGGGAGATCCGCACCATCGTGAAGGAAGTCGCCCCCTGGTCCCAGAGGTCCTGGTCCGGGTCGACCGGGCGGCCGTCGAGCAGCCCCGAGACCAGGTCGGCGATCTCCCCGGCCAGCCGGGCGGCGTGCGCGGTGTCCGGCCCCGCCGCCGGATCCCCGGCCGTTTCCGGTACGGGAGCGGGCACCCGTACAGCACCCGACGTCGGCACAAGTACGGCAACCGGTACAGCAGCGGGTGTGTCGACGTCAGCCGTAACCGGGGCAGGAGCGAGCCCGGGAGGGACCGCGGGCGGTCCGGCGGGAGCGACCCCGGGAAGGCCGGCGGAAGCGGCCCCACGAGGACCGGCGGGAGCCACCCCCGGAAGGCCGGCGGAAGCGGCCCCACGAGGACCGGCGGGAGCCACCCCCGGAAGGCCGGCGGACGCCGCCCCCCGCAGCGGCCACGGCAGCGCGTCCCGGTCCAGTTTGCCGTTCGGCGTTGCCGGGAGGGTGTCCAGGAAGACCAGGTAGTTGGGGACCATGTAGTCCGGGAGGGCGCGCGCCGCGTACTCCCGTAACTCGGACACCGAGGGCGGCACGCCGTGGGACAGCAGGTAACCGACCACCTTGTGGTCCCCGGAGTCGTGCGGCCGCACCAGCACCACGGCCTCCCTGACGCCGGGGTGGCCCCGCAGCCGGTGCTCGATCTCGCCCAGCTCCACCCGGTGTCCCCGGATCTTGACCTGGGTGTCGGCCCGGCCGAGGAAGGTCATCACCCCGTCGGGGCCGAACGCCGCACGGTCACCCGTGCGGTACATCCGCTGCCCGCCGCCCGGTACGAACGGATCGGCCACGAAGCGCTCGCCGGTGAGTTCGGGCCGGTTGTGGTAGCCGAGCGCCAGGCAATCCCCGCCGATCATGAGGTCGCCCTCGATCCCGACCGCACAGGGCTCCAGGTTCTCGTCCAGGATGTAGTAGCGCGCGTTGTCGATCGGCCGGCCGTACGGAACGCTCCGCCACGCCGGGTCGACCTCGCCCACCCGGTGGTAGTTGGACCAGACCGTCGCCTCGGTGGCGCCGCCCAGGCTGACGAGTTCGGCGGAGCGGAACACCGCCCGCAGCTCGTCGGGCAGCGACAGCGGTGTGTAGTCCCCGCTGAGGAAGACCAGACGCAGATCATCCGTGCCGGCGGTGCGGTCGCCGGCCGGTGCCGGCAGCAGCGGCATCATCTGTGCGAGCGTGGTGGGCGCCGAGTTCCAGAAGGTGATCGGCCGCTCCAGCAGCAGGTCGAGCAGCAGCCCCGGGTCCTTCTGCTGGGCCTCGTCGGCGACGTACAGGGCGGCGCCCCGGCCGAGGAGGCCGAAGACGTCGAACACGGAGAGGTCGAAGGCGAGCGAGGTGACCATCAGCCCCAGGTCGCCCGGGCCGAAGTCGAAGGTGCGCCAGCACCAGTGCAGGAGGTTGCGCACCGAGCGGTGGGCGACGGCGACGCCCTTGGGCCGGCCGGTGCTGCCCGAGGTGAAGATGACGTACGCGGTGCTGTCCGCGTGCGCGGTCGTCAGGGGCGCGACGTCGGCGGGGACGACGGCCGAGCGGTCGGCCTCGACCACCCGGACCCCGTCCGGGACGGGGAGCGGCCCGGTGTCGGTGGTGGTGAGCAGCAGGACGGCACCGGCGTCGGCGAGCATCCCGGCGGCGCGTTCGGCGGGGGTGGTGGGCTCGATCGGCAGGTAGGCGGCACCGGCCTTCAGGACGCCCAGGACGGCCGCGATCAGCGCCGGGCCGCGCCGGGCGCGGATGGCCACGACCTGGCCGGTGTCGATGCCAAGCGCGCGCAGGCGGTACGCGATGCCGTTGGCCCAGCCGTCGAGTTCGCGGTAGCTGACGGTCCCTCCGGCGTGCAGGACAGCGGCGGCATCGGGGGTCCGTCGGGCGTGGTCCTCGAAGAACCGGTGGACGGGGCGCTCGTCGGGGACGGGTTCCGCGGTGTCGTTCCAGGTGTGGAGCACCCGTTCCCGCTCGCCCGGGGTCAGCGCCGCCGGCTCCTGAGAAGCGGAGACCGCGGCCGGGGCCGCCGCCGTGAAGGTCTCGGCGAGCCCGCCCAACAGGCGCTCGTACACGGCGAACATCGCCTCCAGGGCGCCGGGGGCGAAGTCGGCGGGCACGGTGTCCCAGTGGTAGTGCAGTTCGTCGCCCTCCTCGACGCAGATGCTGTCCAGGGAGACGCCGGGGGTGCAGGTCATCCACCGCCCGTTCCGCACGCCCGACGGGGGTGCCTGCGCGGTGAGTTCGAGCAGGCCGGTGTGCACGACGGGGAAGGCGAGACCGGTGCCGGCCCGCTCGCGCATGACCACGCGGCGCAGTTCGGCGAGCCCGTCCGCGCCCGCGCCCCGGGTGTCGTCCTGGTCCATGCGGTGCTGGTGGGCGGCGGCGCGTTCGGCGAGCGACCGTGCGGCGGGACCGTGGTCGAGCCAGCTGAGCCGGGTGTGCTCCCCCGGGCGCCGGTGCTCGTCGTCCCGGTGCCAGCGGGCGGCCACCACGGTGAAGTCGCCGTCCACGCACGTCGACAGGGCTTCGGTGAGGACGGCGAGGAGGGCCGCGTCGGGCGTCAGGCCACGTCTCTCGACGGCCGCCCGGGTACGCCGCCATCCGGTCAGGACGCCGGAGCGGCGGGTACGGTGCCGGTCGGCGCCGCCCGCGAGGGCGGGCCCCCCGGGGAGGCCGGTGAAGCGTTCCCGCCAGTACGCGACGGCGGAGGGGTCGGGCGGGCCGGGGAGTTCGACGGCGAGTGCGGCCCCGGGGGCGGGCAGAGCCGGCGGCCGGTGGGCCGGAGAGCCGTACCCGGCCACCAGTTCGCGCAGCAGCAGGTGGAGGCTGCGGCCGTCGACCACGGCGAGGTCGAGGGCGCAGTGCAGGGTCGCCCGGCCGGACGCCGCGCGGGTCACCCGGAGGTCGAATTGCGGCCAGCGGCCGAGCGGGAAGGCCGTCCCCGCCATGCGGTCGCGGAACGCGTCCTCGACCACGTCACCGGGCGTGCCGGACGCTTCGGCGGCCGCGAGGTCGACGACCGGGATCCGGCGGCGCGGGCCGGCCGTCCGCCGTACGCGCAGCTCGCCGTCGTACGACAGGTGGGCGCGCAGCACGTCGTACCGCTCGGTCATGGCGTGCCAGGTGTCCTCCAGGCGGCCGATGTCGAGGTGGTCGAGGGCGAAGGAGTGGTAGACCTGGCAGCCGTCCCAGGGCTCGGCGCCCTGCGAACGGGCGACGTAGTAGGCCTGTTGGAGCTGGTTGAGCGGCCTGGTCTCCTCGTCGGGCGCGGACACGAGGTCGCGCAGGGTGTTGCCGAGCGCGGTGAAGAGGGTGTCGGCGGCGCCCGGCGCGAGCAGGGTGTCGGCCACGTCCCAGCGGTAGTGCAGCGCCCCGTCCACCTCCCACATCTGGTGGTCGAGCGCGATGCCCGCGGTGCGGCTGGTGGCGTGCGCCAGGTGGTCGGTGAGACCGCCCGTGCGGCCCGTACCGGTGTCCAGGAGGCTGGTGAAGACCACCGGCAGGGCGACCGGGGGCGCCGATCTGTCCCGGGAGCGCAGTTCCCGCAGGATCTCCACCCCGGACACTCCGGTGTGGGAGAGGCCGGCCCAGAGCCGGTCGTGCAGCGTGCGGGCGGCGTCGCCGAAGGACCGGTCGGTGAGCGGCGGGACGGCCAGCAGCGCGGTGGAGGTGAAGGGGCCGACCAGGTGCTCGGTGCCGGCGGGCAGCCGTACCCGGTCGGAGGTGGTCAGCACCAGCGTGAACGGCTCGCCGGGCGCGTCGGCGGCCAGCACCTCGGCGAAGGCGGTGAGGACCAGCGCCGTGGGCGACACCTCCAGGGCGGCCGCGCGGTCCTTGAGGGCGTTCCACTGCGCCGGGGTCAGGGCGGCGCCGAGGGAGCGGCGCGGGTGGCCGCCGGGGCGTGCCTCCGGCCGTGTCCGGGCCGCCGCCGGGCCGGGCGCCGGGCGGCCGAGCAGGTCGCACCAGTGGTCCAGGTCCTCGCGGTGGGCGGGGGTGGAGCGCCGCGCGTGCAGCGAGAGGACGGCGTCGCGCAGCGGGACGGCCGAGGCCGGCAGCGGGTCGTCGGGCCGCTCGTGGGCGAGCCACCAGTGGTCGAGGAGGACGTCCAGTCCGTGACCGTCCGTCAGCATGGCGTCGATGTCCAGGTGGACGACGCCGGTGCCGTCCGGCCCCAGGGACATCTCGACGGTGTACGGCGGCCACCCGGCGGCGTGGAGCGGCGCCGGGTCCGTCAGCCGCTCGCGGACGTCCCGTACGTGCCGGGCGAAGTCGTCGGGTCCCGCTCCTGAGAGGTCGTGTACGGGCAGGTCATGTGCGGGGAGGTCGTGTACGGGCAGGTCGGCTGGCGCCCCCGAGGCGATCCGCTGGCGGCCGTCGTCATCGATCAGGACCCGCAGGATGTCGTGGTGCGCGACCACGCGCCGCCAGGCCGCCGTGAGCCGTACCGGGTCGAGTGCGGGCAGTGCGAACTCGCGGTAGATGCGGCAACCCACCGGGTCCGCGCCGAGGTCGGGGTCCCGGCCCACCAGGTAGGCCTGTTGCACAGGTGTGAGCGGGAACGGCTCCCCGCCGGGATCCGGCCCGGACGGCGCCGACGGGCTGTCCGGAAGGCCGGTGCCGGAGGGCGGCGGGGCCGACTCGGCGACCTTGTCGATGAGTTGACGCGTGGTGGCCCCGGCCCCCAGCCAGTCGACGGGGATCCTGACCCCGTGGGCGGCCTCGATCCCGAGCACCAGACGGGTCGCCGCCAGCGAGGCGAGCCCGTACTCGCGCAGGGGTGTGTCCAGGTCCGGCTCCGCGCCTCCCGACCTGACCTCGCCGACGAGGCGGACGACCGAGCGGGCGAGGTCGTCGTGGTTCATGGGATCCTCCTTCGCGGCGGGGGCGGGGGTGGTGCCCGGCTCGGGGAGCCGGGCGGCGGGGCGGAAGCGGCGTCTCGGACAAGCTCGGAACAACCTGACGAAGCGTCACACCATTGCGTCAGAGCGGGTGTTCGGCCAGAAACCCGGCCACCGCCTCGAACAACTCCGGCTCCCCCCGGAACACCGAGATGTGGTCGCCGTGCGGGCGGACCACGCTCACCGCACCCGGCAGCGCGGCGGCCACCGCCGCGGATCCGCCCGGATGGGCGGTGTGGTCGTCCGTGCTGGTCACCACGAGCACCGGCAGGTCCAGGGCGGCGAGCCGCGGGCGGAGGTCCTCACCCATCACCGCACTGTTCAACGCGCAGTAACGGGCGAACAGTTCGGCCGTCGCGTACGGATAGAGCACCAGGTGGGCGAGGTCGGCGGGGACGTTGTCGCCGAGCGACCGGCAGAGCGTCTCGTGGATCGTCGCGGCCAGCCCCGGGTCGGAGCACGCCATCGCCATGAGGGCCTGGAGATTGCGCTGGTGGTCCGTCTTGGGGCTGTCCGGGCCGAGGTCGAAGTCGCCGTGCCAGAGGCTGAGCGAGGTGATCCGGTCCGGGTGGAGCGCGGCGGCGGTGACCGCCGGCACGGCGCCGCCGCACAGTCCCACCACGTGCGCCCGGGTCGCGCCGGCCCGGTCCATCGCGGCCAGCAGGTCCCCGGCCTGCGCGGTCACGCCGTAGTCGGCCGGCGCCGGTTCGCCCGGATCCGCGAACAGGCCCCGGCTCTCCCAGGTCACCACGTAGTGCGTACGGGCGAGTTCACGGATCCACCGCTCGGCCAGCCGGGCCGGCATGCCGGGCGCGAGGGCCAGCACCACGGCCCCCTCACCGGGCCGCCCCGCGGTGTACACGCGCAGCGGCACACCGTCCCCCGCCTTGGTGTCGAGCCGGGCGCAGAAGCGCCCGAAGTCCGCCGCCTCGGCGTCGTCGACGATGTCGGCGAGCCGGTCGGCGCCCTCGACCCGGCCGTCCGGGGTGACGGGCAGCGCGGCCAGGTCCAGCCGGTCCGCGACCACCTGGGTGAAGGGGTCGGGCCGCCCGGGCCCGGCGGCCACCGCGACGGCGGGAGAGCCGAGCCGCCGGGTGACCGTCTCCAGCAGCGGGCCGAGGGCCTGGGCCCGGGGCCCGGCGGGGACCGTCACCGGCGGCAGCACGCCGAGCAGCGGGCCCAGCGACAGGACCGCCTCCACGAGCCGGGCGAGTGCCCGCTCCGGGGTGGGCGCGGGGCCCACCCCGGTGGCGGCGTCAGCTGTCCCGGAAGACATGGCCCCGCGTGGTGCGGTCCACCAGCTTGTTGTGTCCGTACGTGTCCTGGCCCGCCACCAGGACCGAGCCGAAGCGCTCCAGCGAGACCGCGCCGCCGTACTCCTCGATCGACTCGGTGTCCGGGTAGACCCGGACCGAGGTGGGCACGTACCGGGAGGCGAAGCCCATCCGCATCTGCTGCCCGGGGCCCTCGTTGGGGTGCGAGGCGTGCATCAGGGTGGACCAGAACATGATGGCCTCGCCGGGCTTCATGACCATCGAGACGGCCTTGGACTCGTCGGGGACAAAGTCCTCGTCCTTCTGCAACTCGCGGTAGTCGTAGCCGAAGAAGCCCCGGCGGGTGGCGCCCTTGCGTTCCGTGTTGATCCGGTCCGGGTCGTAGTGCATCTTCTTGGTCTCGTCGTAGTTCATCTGCTGGTGGGAGCCGGGGATGAACTGGAGGCAGCCGTTGTCGACGGTGGCCTCGGTGAAGGCGGTCCAGACCGTGATCGTCCCGCCGAACTCCTTGAACTCGTCGGGCCAGAGGATCTGCGGCTCGCCCGAGGCGTTGGCGAAGGTGTCCGCCTGGTGCCAGTCGGTGCCCTCGTCGCCGGGGTACTTGGGGAAGAACTCGGTGCGCCAGCACAGGACATCGGGGCCCAGGGCGCTGACCACGCGGTCCACGATCGGTGCCCGGCCGATGTGGCCGGCCAGGAAGTCCGAGTCCAGGTGACGGTCGTAGTTGGAGATGTTGGTGTTGCCGGAGGAGGCCGCCTCGTCGCCGTAGACCGCCATCGACCGGTCCATCAGGGCCAGCCGCTCGCGCCGCCACGCGGCGGTCATCTCCTCGGGCTCGTAGACCTTGAAGGGTCCGAAGAAGCCGTTGGTGCGGAAGCTCTCCAGTTCCTGCTCGGACAGCGCGAACGCGCGGCCCTTTCCGGCGAGGGTCATGCCTGCTCCTTCACGGGGTGGTCGTGGGAACCGCTGTCCTGCCCGCCGTACCGGCCCGTCCGCTCCTCCACGCAGAGGGCCAGCCGGGCGACGGTGGCCTCGCCGCCCAGTTCGGCACCGGTCAGGCGCAGTCCGAACCGCTGGTTGACCTGCGCGACGATCCGGACGAACGCGAGCGAGGTGGCGCCGATGTCGAAGAGGTCGACGCCGGCGGGGGGCGGCTGCGGGCCGCGCAGGATCTCGTGGACGATCTCCGTGACGGCGGCGACGGCGCCGCGCTCGGACGGTGACGGATGTACGGAAGCGGAAGGTGCGGGAGATACGGACGGTGAGGGCGGTACGGTCGCGGGCGCCTCGTCGAGGATCCGGTGCAGGGCCTCCCGGTCGGTCTTGCCCTGCGGGGTGAGCGGGATCGCGTCGATGACCCGGTGGGCCGAGGGCCGCAGGTGGGCGGGGAGAGCGGCGGCGGCGTGCGCGGCCAGGGCCGCGGGCAGCGCGGCCGGGTCGGCATCGCTCTCCGGCACCACGAAGGCCGCCAGGCGCGGGTCGCCGTCGTAGTCGTGCGCGACCACCACCGCGGAACGGACCTGGGGGTGGCCGAGCAGGCAGTGCTCGATCTCGCGCGGCTCGATCCGGAAGCCCCGTACCTTCAGCTGGTCGTCCAGCCGGCCGAGGTAGCGCAGCTCCCCGTCGGGTGTACGGACGGCGAGGTCGCCCGAGTGGTAGTGGCGGGTGACGGGGCCGCCGCCGAAGGACCCGGTGGTGAAGCGCTCGGCGGTCAGCTCCGGGCGGTCCAGGTAGCCGCGGGTCACCCCGGCCCCCGAGATCAGAAGTTCGCCGGGCGTGCCGTCCGGCACGGCGGCGCCGTCCGGGCCGGCCAGGACGAACTCCAGGTCGGGCAGGGGGACTCCGATCGGGCTGTGCTCGGGCGTGTCCAGGTCCGCCGTGGTGATCGGCCGGTAACTGGCGTGCACGCACGTCTCGGTGATGCCGTACATGTTCACCAGCCGGGGACGCGCGTCCCCGTGCCGCTCCAGCCAGCCCGCCAGGTCCCGGACGTCCAGCCGCTCCCCGCCGAACACCACGAGGCGCAGGGCGAGTTCGCCGGGCCCCTGGTGGTCCGCGTCGGCGGTGTCGAGCTGGCGGAAGGCGGACGGCGTCTGGTTCAGTACGGTGACCCGCTCGGCGCGCAGCAGGGCGTGCAGGTCGGCGGGGACGCGGGTGAGGTCCTTGTCGACCACGACGAGCCGGCCGCCGTGCAGGAGGGCGCCCCAGATCTCCCAGACGGAGAAGTCGAAGCTCGCGGAGTGGAAGAGCGTCCAGACGTCCTCGGGGCCGAAGCCGAACCAGTCCCGGGTGGTACTGAACAGCCGTACCACCTGCCGGTGTTCGACCAGGACGCCCTTGGGCAGCCCGGTCGACCCGGAGGTGTGGATCACGTACGCGAGGTCGCTGCCGGTCGCCGCCCGGCGGTCGCCCGCGGCGGCGCCGGTGGTGTCGGCCCCGGCCTCGGCGCTGATCGGCACGATCTCGACGTCCGGTGCGGTGGGCAGGGTCTTGGCCGCCTCGGCGGTGGCCACGACGGTCCGTACCCCGGTGTCCTCCAGCAGGTGGAGCAGCCGGGCCGCCGGGTAGTCGGGGTCGAGCGGGACGTAGGCGCCGCCGGCCTTGAGGATGCCGAGCAGACCCACCACGAGTTCGATCCCCCGGTGGGCGCCGAGCCCGACCAGCACGCCGGGGCGCACTCCCCGGGCGGCCAGGCGGTCGGCCAGCGCCTCGGCGCGGGCGTCGAGTTCTCCGTACGTCAGCTGCTCGCCGGACGCCGTGACGGCGATCCGTCCGGGCGCTTCGACGGCCCGGTCGCGAAAGATCTCGTGCAGACTTCGGCCGCTCATGGCCGACACCTCCTGGTCCAGGGGTGAGTGGGGTCAACGCGCGGACGGGAGTCGGGTGGCGTACAGCCCCCAGTGGTGCGGTGTCAGGGCGACGTCCTCGAAGGAGCCCTGGGCGAACATCCGGGCCCAGGTGCCGCCCGCGCCCTTCTCGGGCGCCCGCTCCCGGAAGAAGATGTCCCGGACGCTCTCGTTCTGGACGTGCAGCTGGAGCAGCCGTTGGTACGTGCCCAGCGAGCGCAGGTGGATCAGCCAGTGGATGCGGTCCATCGGGCCGAAGGCGTCCTCGTAGAGGAGGACGGTGGCCTCGCCCGCCAGGTTGTCGTTGATGGCCTCGGCGGCCTCACGGGCGAACTGGCGGGCCTCGGAGCGGAAGTCGTACATGATCTGGGCCGTGCGGTGGATGACGATGCCGGCGTTCGCGGAGTGCAGCAGCAGGTCGTCGGGCTGGGAGGTCTGGTGCCGGGCGGGCGGGAGCGCCACGGTGGTGCCGGCTTCCTGGAACACCGTGCTCTGCCGCTCCAGGGTGCCGTCGACGGCGGTGCCGTACATGCCCCAGAACTGCGGCAGCAGCACCGATTCCCGCAGGGTGCCGTCGACGAACATCCGGGCCCAGCCTCCGCCGCCCTTGCTCTCGTCGATGCGGGGCTTGCCGAAGAGGCCGCGGTAGCCCTCGTCCTGGCTGCCCATCCGTACGAGCGTCTCGTAGTCGTCCATCGAGTTCAGGTGGATCAGCCAGTGCACCAGGTCCTTGGTGCCGAACGTCTCCTCGTAGACGAAGACGCTCGCCACGCCCTGCTGGCGGGTGGTGATGTATTCGGCGAGTTCGCGGGCGAACTCCCGGGATTCCGAGTGGAATTCACCGCGGACCTGGGCGGTGCGTTCGACGATCATTCCGGAGTTTCCGGAGTGCAGGATGTGTTCGGGCGCCAGGACGGTCTGGTGACCGGCCGGCGGAACGGCCGCTCCGGTCCCTCCGGCCGAATCCCCGGTTTCCGCTGCGGTCATGAAACCCTCCTGATCGAATACCCGGCGAAATGCCGCCGGGAACGTTCCGGAAATCCCCTGTCAGAGACTATTGAGCCGGGGTGACACTTCCTGCTCAGGATTGCGCACGCAGCATCGCGTTTGTCCGGTCCGTCAGAAGGGACGCGGCTCCCGTCATCAACCGGTCGGCGATGACGTCGACATGGCGGCGGCGCCAGTCCGCCAGTTCGCCGCCCGCGGCGTACCGGTTGAACGCGCCCATCGCCGGGCCGCAGTGGATCTGGTAGTTGACCTGCTGCTCCGGGGTGCCGTGCATGGCCAGCCTCGTCGAGTGGACGAAGTACCAGCGGAAGACGAGGGCCATCCGGTGCCGGTCGCTGCGGCGGGCCCGCGTCAGTTCCCCGGGGGCGGTACGGGCGAGATGCGCCTCTGTCTCGCGCCAGACGTCCTCGACGGGGCGCCCGAAGCACTGCTCCTCCAGCGACCGTCTGGTCCGGTCGTCCAGCTCCTCCAGGGCGCCGTACTGCCGGTACAGCTGATAGAGCTTGTTCGCGCGGGCCGGGAACAGCGTGCCCTTGCGGACCACTTGGACCCGCGCGCCCAGTTCGAACATGTCCCCGGCGGGCGCGTACGTGGTGTCCTGGACGTCCAGCCCGGCCAGCAGCTCCTTGACCGCCTCTGCGGTGCCCGCCTCGGGCGAGCACTGGTTGACCGAGCCGGTCAGGACGAAGTCGGCCCCCAGCAGGAACACCGCCGCCACGGCCTCGGGGGTGCCCAGGCCGCCGGCCGCTCCGACGCGGACCCGCCGCCGGTAGCCGTGCTCGGCGCAGACCCGGTCCCGCAGCCGGGCGATGGTCGGCAGCAGGGCGAGCGCCACCCCGCCGTCCGTGTGGCCTCCCGAGTCGGACTCGACGCACAGGTCGCCGCTGACCGGCAGCCGGCGGGCGATCCTGCCCTCCTCCGGGGTGAGCCCGCCCTCCGCGAGCAGCCGGTCGACCACAGCGGCGGGCGCGGGGGCCAGGAAGGCCCGCGCGACCTCGGGCCGGGACACCTTGGCGATCACGTGCCGGCCGGCGACGGGCCCGTCCGCGTCCTGGCGGGCTCCGGCGAACCGCACCCGGACCAGCGCCGGGGTGATGCGGGTGAAGCCCGCGGCCTCCACGCTCCGCACGCCGGAGCGGACGCAGAGCGAGGCCACCGCGTCCTCCCGTACCGGATCGGCGGGCGTGTGCAGCAGGTTGGCGCCGTACGGGCGGTAGGGGCCCGACTCCCGGGCGATACGGTCCAGGTCGCGCGCGATCCGGTCGAGGCCGAGTCCGCCGGTGCCGAGGAAGCCCAGCAGGCCGGCCCGGCCCATCCGCAGGACCAGCTCGGCGGAGGAGATGCCCTTGTACATCGACCCGGCCAGGTAGGCGGCCCGGACCCGGTGGTCGCGGCGGAACTCGGCGCTGCCGAGGCGCTCCGCGCGGAAGACGGCGGGAGCCTGCGGCGCGGGCGCGGGGTGCGCCGGCGTAAGGGCGGGCGGCGCGGAGACGGGTGGTTGGGGGTCCGGCGGCCCGGGGTCCGGCGGCGTGGTTCTGCCGTTCGGCGGTACGGGGTCCCGATGCGCGGCGGGTTCGGCGGAGGCGGGCGGCCGTACCGCCGCCCGGGGCGCGGGCGCCGGCGCGTCCTTCAGGGCCGCCTGCCAGAGCCCGGTCAGTACGGTGCCGGGTCCCCGCTCGTCCACGTCCCGCACGCCGAGGCCGACCAGGAGGCTCATGCTCCGCGCCCACTGCACGGGTTCGGCGATCTGCCGGGCCAGCAGCCCGGCGACGTCGTCCCCGTAGGGCGCGGCGGTCACGTTGGCGATCACCGGCAGGGCGGGCGGCCGCAGCGTGAACCCGGCCAGGAATCCGGCGAACTCCGTGGCGGCCGCCCTCATGTACCGGGAGTGGAAGGCCGTGCGGACGGCCAGCGGGACCGTTCTGGCCGCTCCGTCCTCGCGCAGCCGGGTCGCCACCGTCCGCAGCTGTTCCGCGGGGCCCGACAGGACCACCTGGGTCCGCGCGTTGTGGTTGGCGATGTCCACGGTGTCGGCTCCGTACCGGCCGAGCGTCCCGGCCAGTTCCTCGGCGGACAGTCCGAGAACGGCGAGCATCCCGAAGTCACCGACACCGCCGCCCGACATCAGCTCGCCCCGCCGCTTGACCAGGCGGACCCCGGTCTCGAAGTCGAAGCAGCCGGCCGCGAACAGCGCCGCGTACTCGCCGAGGCTGTGCCCGGCCAGCACGCCCGGTTCCGGCTCGCCGTCCGCCCGGGCGGTCAGCACCGTCAGCGCCTCCACCACGAAGAGCGCCGGCTGGGCGTAGCGCGTGTCGCCCAGCCGCTTGTCGGGATCGTCGCGCAGGAGCGGCGCGAGGGGGAAGCCGAGGACGGCGTCGGCCGTCTCCACCAGGGCACGGTGACGGTCGATCAGGCCGGCGCCCATGCCCTTGCGGTGTGATCCCTGACCCGGGAATATCCAGGCACGCACGAGTGCCCTCCTCCTCGTCGGTGAGCGGATGGAACGCGGGGTCAGCGCGGGGGTGTGGGCGGGCCCTCCCGGCCCGGCCCGGCGGCGAAGCCGGCGATCCGGTCGCGGACCCGGTCCGACGACATCAGCCGGACGAACTCGTCCACCGCCGTCCGGCCGGTGTGTTCGTCGAGGATCCACAGCCGGCGCGTGTAGCGCTTGAGGTCGGTCACCGTCGCGGGGTCCAGCTTCGAGGCGCGGAAGAGGAGCCGGCGCAGCGCGGGCCCGGCGTCCTCGGCCAGTTCGTCCACGAGCCCGTGGACCGCGGCCTCGCGGGCAGCGACCGGCAGGGTGCCGAGGGCCATGGCGTAGGCGCGCTGGAAGCCGACCCGCCGGATCAGGAAGGGCAGGACCGAGCAGGGCAGCAGTCCCCAGAGCGCCTCGGGGAGGCTGAACCGGCTGCGCTCGGTGGCGTGGACGAAGTCGCAGGCCGCGGCCAGTCCCACGCCGCCGCCGACCACCTGGCCGTCGACCTGGGCCACGACGATCCTGCCGAGGGTGGTGAGCCGCTCCAGCAGGGCGTAGTAGTCCTCCCCGCCCTTCCGGGTGTCCTGGACGTCCGCGCTCCGGCCGACCCCGCCGGCCCCGCCGGCCGAGCCGTCCGAGCCGCGCGCCGCGTCGGCCGCCGCGACGCCGGAGAGGTCCATGCCGCTGCAAAAGGTGTCGCCCTCGGCCCGCAGCACGACCACTCGGCAGTCCTCCGTGCGTTCGGCGAGGTCCAGCGCGGCGCCCAGCTCCGTGATCAGGTCGCGCGTGATGCTGTTGCGCTCCCCCGGCCGGGTGAGCGTCACCGTCAGCCGGCCCCGGTCGTGCTCCAGGCGCAGAGTCCGGTAGGCCGTCGGGCCCGGTGCGGGTCCGGTCAGCTCCACCGGTACCTCCGGTGGAACGCGCTGATCTCGTCGAGCACCAGGAGCCCGCGCCCGGCGAACCCCTTCTCGTAGACGGTCCCGTACCCCGCCGGGTCGAAGCGCTGGTCCCGTACCCCGGCCATCCGCAGCGCGCCGCCGTCCGCGAGCGTCTCGTACTCGGGCATCGAGAGCGGGTAGCGGTCGGCGATGGCGGCGTCGATGCCGAGGGCGGCGAGCCGCGCGCCGGCGCCCTCGGGGACCACGCCGCTGTAGAACTCCGAGGCGCAGCCGGAGCCGTACGAGAACATCCCGACCCGGCGCGGTCCTGCCCGCGGTCCGTCCCCGTCGATCAGCGAGCACAGGGCGAGGTAGAGGGCCGCGGAGTAGACGTTGCCGACGCGGGAGCAGTAGTCGAGCGAGGCGGCGGTGCGCCGCTCGAAATCGGCCTCGACGGCGGCGGTGTCGTACCCCTTGAGCTTGCGCAGCAGCGTGCGGTGGGCGGAGCGCACCATTCCGGCGAACGGGGTGTGGAGCACGAGCCGGTCGAAGGTGGTGACGATGTCCGCCCCGACGACGCGCTCCGCGTAGTGCCGGTAGCTCTGCTCCAGACAGGCGAGGTACGACAGCAGGGAGAGGTCCGAGTCGCCGGCCTCCAGGTCGGGCCGGGGGCGCAGGGTGTCCATCACCTCGTAGCTGTGGAAGCCGCTGGCTCCCGGATCGAGGGCCAGAATGCGCGGCCGGCCGCCGACTATCATCGCCACCGCGCCGGCTCCCTGGGACGGCTCCCAGTAGGTGTCGCGTGCGGCGGCGCTGGCCGCGTCGGCGGCGATGACCAGTGCCTTGGCGTCCGGGTCGGCGCCGACTTCGAGGAGGGCGGCGGCCGAGCGCAGCGCGGCGGTGCCGCCGTAGCAGGCGTGCTTGGTCTCGAAGGACCGGCAGCGGCGGCTGAGGCCGAGTGCGTCGTGGACGTAGGTGCTCAGCGGTTTGCCGTAGTCGAGGCCGGACTCGGTGCCGACAATGACCAGTTCGATACGGTCGCGCTCGGCCTGCGTCAAGGCGTCGACCAGTGGTTTCGCGGCGTTGACGGCGTTGGTGACGGCGTCCTCGCAGGGCAGGTTGACCGACTTCTGGCGCATCATCAGGTTGCCGAAGCGGCGCATGTCGAGGCCGCGTGCCTCGAAAAGGGTACGGACGTCGAGCGAGGCCCTGCCGACGTAGGCGTTGACCGCCTCGATGCCGACCTCCATCTAGTTGCCCGCTCCGGCGTGATGGGGCACGAGGACGGTCTCCTGGAGGGTGCCGTCCAGGAACATCCGGCCCCAGGTGCCGCCGCCGCGGCCCTCCGGGATCCGGCGGCCGGTCAGGATCTCGCGGAACTCGGCGTCGGTGCGCTCCAGTTCGACGATGCGGCTGTAGTCGTCGAGGCTCCGGAGGTGGATCATCCAGTGGATGCGGTCCTGGGTGCCCCACTGCTCCTCGTACAGGAAGACGGTGGCGTGGCCGGCCAGCGCCTCGTTGATCCGGCTGAGCCAGGCGAAGGCGAAGTTCCTCCCCTCCTTGCGGAACTCGAACCTGACCTGTCCGGTGCGGTGGATGATCACGCCCGCGTTGGCGCTGTGGAGCTGCTGCTCGGGGAGCTGGTCGCTCTGGAAGCGGGCCGGGACCGCGAAGAGTCCGTCGAGGTCGGCCTCCTCGTGGGCGTGGGTCAGTCCGTGCTGGGGGACGATCACCCTTTCGTGGAAGGACCCCTGGAGGAACATCCGCTCCCAGTTGCCGCCGCCCTGGCCGGCGAGCCGGTCGGAGGTCGAGACCTCCTGGAACTCCGTGTTGTGGTCGACCATTTCGAGGAGCTGGCCGTAGTCGTTGGGGGCCCGCATGTGAATGAGCCAGTGCAGCCGGTCCTGGGTGCCGAACAACTCCTCGTAGACCAGCGTGGTGGCATTCGGGTGCAGCGCCTTGTTGGTGAAGAATTGGAGGTCCCGTGCGAAGGACCGGCCCTCGGTGCGGAATTCGTAGGCGAGCTGTCCGACCCGGTGGATGATCAGTCCGGAATTACCGGTGTGCAGGAGTTGCCCGGGAGGTTCTGCGACCTGCTCGGCTGCCGGGGGGACGAATGACCATGCCATGAGGAGAAATTCCCTTCTGCGTGGTTCGGCGGATTCCACCGGCGGCCGGTCAGCACGCTCGATTCCGCGGTGCGGCCACGCTATCCGGGGCCGGAAACACGCCTCTGCTCAATGTTGGGCAACACCTGAGGGCACCGGATCGACTAGACTCCCCGTCAAGCGGACCGCCCGGTCCTCTTTGCTCGGGACGTCGGCCGCGGCAGCCCGCGGGCCCCGCCCGATGATTGGAGTGCGCCTTCATGACCTCTGTCACCAGCGAGTCCCTCCGGTTCGACAAGGACGCCGACGACTACGACGCGTACCACGGCGGCCTGGAGCGCGGCCGCAAGGCAGCCGAGGATCTCTCCCCCCACCTGCTCCCCGGTGCGGTGCTCGACATCGGCCTGGGCACCGGCCTGGTCGACGTCGGCCTGACCGAGCTGGGCCACTCCGTGCTCGGGGTCGAGGTCGCGCCGCAGATGGCCGCCCGGGCGGAGAGCCGCCTGAGCGGGCGGGTCGCGGTCGGCGACGCCCACCACCTGCCGTTCGCCTCGGGCTCGCTGCCCAACGTGGTGATGGTGCACGTGCTGCACGTGGTGGACGACATGGACCGCGTGCTCGAAGAGACCGCCCGGGTGCTCGCGCCCGGCGGCCGCCTGGTGACCGTGCACGGCGTCCCGGTCGCCGAGTCCGACGACCTGGTCGACACGGAGTCGCCGCTGAACGTGCTCAAGCCGACGGTCCCCGACACCCCGGAGCGGCTCGCGGCCGCCGCCGCCAAGGTGGGGCTGCGGGTGCTGGAGGAGGCCTCGGTCAACCCGTACGAGATCGACCTGACGCCGAACCAGTACGCGGACAGCATCGCGGGCCGGGTCTGGTCCTACCTCAAGGACGTCGGCGAGGAGGACTGGGAGCGGCTGGTCGTCCCGGTCGTCGCCGCCATGCGCGCGCTCCCGGACCCGGACACCGAACGCCACCAGGTGTGGCGCGTCCCGCTGACCGTGCTGGCGAAGAACTGACCGGCCGGGGGGCTGACATGGGATCCACCACGACCGGCCTGCCCGAGGCGGGCCCGGCGGACGGCACCTCGGGCGGAACCCTCACCGGCCTGCTGCGCGAGCGGGCGGACGCCGACCCGGACGGCGTCGCGATCGTCGTCGACGGCCGGGAGCCGCTCACCTTCGGGGAGTGGAACCGGCGCGCCGACGCCGCCGCGCACGGCCTGCTGGGGTTCAAGGAACCGCGCCTGCGGCGGATCGCCCTGTACTTCGGCGGGCTCGACTGGATCGACTACGCGGTCGCCTACCACGCGGCGCAGCGCGTCGGCGCGACCACCCTGCACCTGAACGACACCATGCCGGCCGACGAGATCGCGCACCGGCTGGCGGAGTGCGGGGTGAACGGCATCGTGCACGGCTCCGGGCTGACCCCGCCGGCCGGCTCCAGCGGCTGGACGGCCTCACTGGACACGCTCGACACGGGGCGCCACGACCCGCCGGCGCCACCGCCCCGGATCGACGGCATCGCCGACATCCTGTACACGTCGGGCACCACCGGGCAGGCCAAGGCCATCACGGTGACCCATGCCAACATGCTGTTCGGACGGGCCAAGCCCACCATCGACACCCTCGGCAACGCGGACCACCTGCTCGCCGCGATGCCGCTGGGCACCTCGTCCAGCCAGGGCACCGCCTCGCTGCCGCTGCTGTCCCGCAGCATCCTGCTGGTCGCCCCGCCGAACGACCCGGAGCGGATCGCCGAACTGATCACCGCCTACGCGTGCGGCTCCATCATGATCACGCCGGCCACCGCCCTGGCGCTGGTCCGGGCCCGCGTGCACGAGCGGCACGACCTGAGCAGCGTGCACACCGTCACCACCGCGTCGTCCGCGTTCCCGCCGGCCGTGGCCCGCGACCTGCTGGCCGCGCTCCCGGGGGCGTGCCTCGCGATGGCGTACACCTCGCTGGAGGCCTCGCCGGCCGTCACGCTCCACCTCTTCGACCCGGCGAAGCCCCTCTCGATGGGCCGGCCCGCGCACGGGACGGAGCTCCAGATCACCGACGAGGAGCAGCGGCCGCTGCCGGCCGGGGCGGTCGGCGAGATATGGATGCGTACCGCAGCACCGAAACGCCGCTATCTCGACACCGACCTCGACCAGCGCTTCAACATCGGCGACTGGACCAGGATGACGGACCTCGGACGGGTCGACGAGGACGGCGAACTGACCTTCTTCGACCGCTCGGCCGACGCGGTGCGGTCCGGTGGCGCGCTGATATCCAGCATCGCCGTGGAGGCCGAGCTGTACGAGCACCCGGACGTCAAGGAGGTCGCCGTGATCGGCGTCCCCGACGCCGAGCTGGGCCAGGCCGTCGCCGCGGTCCTCGTATTGACCTCGCCGGACCGGCTCCCCGACGTGCGCGCGTTCGTCGAGAACCGGCTGGACAAGGCCGAGATCCCGGCCCGTTACGTCCTCACCCGCGCCCTGCCCCGGAGCTTCCTCGGCAAGGTGCTCAAGCGCGAACTGCGCGCCCGGTACGGCTCACCGGACACGGCCCCGGCGGCCTGACCCGCGTTGCCGGGCGGGCAGGCCGCCCGTCCACCGATTCACCACAAGGAGAACCCAGATGCCGCTCGACCCCGCCCTGCTCGACGTTCTCGGCTGCCCCGACCACCCCGACGCCGGCCTGCGGCACGACGCCGGAGCCGAGACCCTGACCTGCCTGGACTGCGCCCGCGACTTCCGGATCGTCGGGGGCGTACCGGTGCTGACGACCCAGAACCAGCGGCCGTAGCGGTCACGGTGCGCCCCCCGCCGTGCGACGTCTGGTGGGCCCGGACGGACTGGCTCCGCCCGCAGCACCTCACCGTGCTCGGCGCGGCGGAGCGCGAGCGGCTGCGGCGCTACCGGCGCCGGGCCGACCGGGACCGCTGTGCCCTGGGCGCCGTCCTGTTACGGGCGGTCGCCGCGCGGGCGCTGGGTTCGGCGCCGGGCGCGGTGGCGGTGGACCGCTTCTGCCCGTCGTGCCCCGGGCCGCACGGCAGGCCCGTCCTGCCCGGGACCGGTCTGTACGTGTCGACCAGTCACTCCGGCGCGTTCGTGGTGGTGGCGGCGACCCGGGCCGGACCGGTCGGCGTGGACGTGGAGGAGGAGCCGGCCGGGCTCGGCCGGGATCTGCGCGTCGGCGCCCTGGGCCCGGAGGAGGCGGCCGGCACCACGGACGCGACGGGATTCGTCCGCTGCTGGGCCCGCAAGGAAGCACTGCTCAAGGCCGTCGGTGTGGGCATCACCGTGCCGCTCGCCGAGGTCGACCTGGGCCCGCCGGGCGGACCGCCGCGCCTGCGCCGGTTCCCCGGGGCCCGGCCCGACCAGGTGTTCGTCACCGACCTCCCGGCGGCCGAGGGGTACGCCGGGGCGGTCTGCGTCCTCGCGCCGGGCCCCGTCCCGGTCAGGCACCATGATGCGGGGCCCCTGCTGCGTTCGGTCTTTCCCGGGGAGCCCTCAGTCACCGGCGGGTCCGTCCCGCCGGGCGGGCGGGTCGGATGACCCGCGGCGCCCGGCGGGACGGACCGGCCGGCACCCACCACCCTGGAGGTCCTCCCCCGTGTCCCGCACTCCCGCACCCGGCGCCCCGGCCGCGCGGTCGCGCGCCGACGCCGTCCGCAACCAGCGGCTGCTCGTCGACGCCGCGGCCCGCTCGTTCGCCGAGGGCGGCCTCGGCATCACCGTCTCCGAGATCGTCCGGGAGGCGGGCCTCGGCAAGGGCACGGCGTTCCGCTGCTTCTCGTCCAAGGACCACCTGGTCGCCGCGATCGTCACCGAGCGCCTGGAGGAACTGACCGCGTTCACCGTCTCGTTGGCCGACGACGAGGACGCGTGCGGGGCCCTGTACTCCTTCATGCGCGCGGCGGCGCGGCTGTACACCGCGGACCGCGGCTTCTTCGAGGCGCTCTCGCTGGCGCCGCACGCGCACCCCGAGGTGCTGGCGGCCGAGGAGAAGCTGACCGAAGCGGTGACCGCCGTGCTGCGGCGGGCCCAGGACCGGGGCGCGGTACGGGCCGACATCAGCACGGTGGACGTCATGCTGCTGCTCGGTGGTGTCCGGCAGGCGGCCGCCCCGCTGGGCGCGGAACTGCCCGCGCTGTGGGAGCGCTACCTCGACGTGGTCTTCGACGGGCTCCGTACCCCGGCGACCGGCCCCCGCGACCGGCCGCTCGCCGGGGCCGCCCCCTCCCTGGCGGACTACCGCCGGGCGGTGGAGGCACTCGGAGCGCCGTGACGGGGCCGCCCCGGGCGCCGCCCCGGGGCACCCCCGCCCGGCTCGCCCCGGCGCCGATCGCCGGTACGGCCGTACGGCGCCCCATATCCCTGCCCCCGTACCCCTGTCTCCCGTATCCCTGTCTCCCGTGTCTCTGTCTCCCGTGTCTCTGTCTCCGCAAACCGGACCGGAAGGTCCGCTTACGATGTTACGATCCCGCGGAACCGGCCTCGCCCGGTCCACCGACCTGCTGTTCTGTCAGGAGCGCCTGTGACCAACACCTCTGCCCAGGGCACCCCGCCGAGTCCGGAACCAGCACCGTCCGGACCGCGGCGGCCCGCGCTGATCATCGTCTTCCTGTGTCTCGCCGACTTAATGGTCGTCCTGGACGCCACGATCGTGAACGTGGCCCTGCCGTCCATCAGGTCCGACCTGGACATGTCGCAGGGCGACCTCCAGTGGGTCGTCAACATCTACGCGCTGATGTTCGGCGGCTTCCTCATCCTCAACGGCCGGCTCGGCGACCTCTTCGGCCGCAAGCGGCTGCTGCTGGCCGGCGTCGTCCTGTTCACGGTCTCCTCGGCGGTCAACGGCCTGGCGACCGACACCGCCGTGCTGATCGCCGGGCGTGGCGTCCAGGGCCTGGCCGGCGCCATGATCGCGCCCGCCGGACTCTCCATCATCAACACCTCCTTCAAGGACGCCTCCCTGCGCACCAAGGCGCTCGGCGCGTGGGGCACCATCGCCGCCGCGGGCGGTGCGCTCGGCCTGCTGCTCGGCGGCCTGCTGACGGCCTCGCTGTCCTGGCACTGGATCTTCTTCATCAACCTCCCGGTCGGCGCGGCCGTCCTGCTCGGTTCGCGTCTCATCCCGGACTCCCGGGTCAACGACGGCGACAAGTCGGTCGACGTGGTCGGGGCCGTCAGCGTCACCGGCGGCCTGCTGCTGCTCGTCCTCGCCCTGAGCAACGGCCAGTCCTGGGGGTGGACCTCCGCCCGCACCCTGGGGACGGCCGCCGCCACGGCGGTCCTGCTGGCCGTCTTCGTGGTGGTCTCGCTGCGCGGGCGTGCGCCGATCGTCCGGTTCGGGATCTTCCGGATCCGCTCGCTGGCCGTCGCCGACCTCGTGCTGCTGATGCTGACCTCGGGCATCTTCTCGATGTTCTTCTTCTCCTCCCTGTACTTGCAGGGTGTCCTCTCCTACAGCCCGGTGCGGGCCGGGCTCGCCTTCCTGCCGGCCGCCATCGGTGTGATGGTGGGCGCCACCCTCGCCCAGCCGACCGTGGCGAAGCTCGGCCCCGTCGCGGTCGGTACGACCGGCCTCGCGCTGGGGGCCGGCGGCATGCTGCTGCTGGCCCGCCTCCCGGAGAACGGCAGCTATGCCGCCGACCTGCTGCCCGGCCTGCTGACGCTCTCCATCGGCCTCGGCATCGCCTTTGTCCCCGTCACCCTGCTGGCCACCTCCGGTGTCCCCGAGCAGGACGCCGGTCTGGCCTCGGGCCTCTACCAGACCGTCCAGGAGATCGGCGGGGCGGTGGGCCTCGCGGTGCTGTCGGCCATCGCGGTGCGCCAGGCCGCCGCCGATCTCGGCGACACCCCGTCGCCGGACGCGGCCGCCCAACTGGCCGCCCAGGTCTCCGGGTTCCGTGCCGCGTTCGCGGTCGGCGCCCTGCTGCTGCTCGCCGGGGCCGTGCTGTTCTGCGCCCTGCTGCGCAAGCGGCACGTCGAGGCGGCGCTCCGGGAGATGACCCAGCAGCCGACCGCGACGGAGCCGGTGGCCGACCCGGCCTGATCCCCCGCGACGGCGCCCGACGGCGCCTGCCGTCGCCCGAGGTGGTCATGGAAGCAGGGCCCGTACCGGAGACGCGGTCACGGGCCCTGCTTCCGTGCGCCGTACGGCCGGTCAGTCCTCCGGAAGGCTCTCGCCCGCCGCGAGCCGTTCCAGCAGCCCGACCGCCTCGGCCGGCCCCGGCAGGTCGCGCAGTTCGGCCCGCAGGCGCGCGGTGTTCTCCCGGAAGCTCAGGTCCCCCAGCACCTCGGTGACCGCCGTGCGGACCGCCTCCGGTGTCAGCGCCGCCGGGTCGACGCGGCGTCCGATGCGCAACTCCTCTACGCGGCGGGCGTTGTCGGGGTGGTCCCCGAGGAACGGGATGACCACCTGCGGGATCCCGGCGTCCATCGCGCCCACCACGGTGTTGAAGCCTCCGTGGGTGACGGCGATCGCGCAGTGGGGCAGCAGCAGGCTCTGCGGGATGTAGCGCTCGACCCTGATGTTCGGGGGCAGCGGCCCCAGTTCGGCGGGGTCGCTGTCCCGGTCGGTGGTGCCGATGACGTTCACCGGCTCGTCGGCGAAGGCGGCGAGCACCTGGCCGAACAGTGCGGGGAAGGCCCCGGGCACCCAGCGGTTCGCGATCGTCCCGAAGGTGACGTAGACGGTGGGGCGGTTGGGCAACTCGGTCACCCACGCGGGCAGTTCCTCGTCCCGGGCGCGGTCGAACGGCATCGGCCGCAGAGCGCGCATGGTCGGCGGCCGGTACTGCCCCGGGTACAGGTAGCCGGGCGGGGCGCAGCACAGGTGCAGGTGACGGTGGAGCATCCGCTCCTCCGGGTCGGGCGCCAGCCCGGCCTCCTCGCGGGCCAGCGCCAACTCCTCGGTGATGAGGTCCTGGAGCGGCGCCATGTCGTAGAGCGGGGTGGTGTCCAGCGCCGTGTGCGGTACGCCGAGCACTTCCGCGGCGACGGCGCCGCCCACCTCGTAGCTGTCGCGCACGATCACGTCGGGCCGCCAGTCCTTCGCCAGGGCGAGCAGGTCAGGGACCATGCGGCGGGTCCGTACCCCGTACAGGACACGGGCGATCGCCACCCGGTCCATCTCCACGCCGTGCGGCGCCAGGCCCCGGGCGCTCTCCTTGATCCGGAGGAACTCGGCGTCGCCGTCGCCGTCCCGGCCGAGGCCGGCCGGGAAGCCGCGGAATCCCATCGCCTCGACGGCCGGGAGCATCGACGTGCCGGTGGCGAAGGCGACTTCGTGGCCCGCCGCCCGGGCGGCGGCGGCCAGCGGCACGAGGGGGTGGAAGTGCCCAGGGGCCGGTGTCGTCGTGAACAGCACACGCATCGAGGACTCCTCAGCAGTCGGTTTCCAGGTGTGTACCGCCCACCCGGGGTTCTCCGCTGCTCAGTTGTGCCCAGTCCGGGTTCCTGGGCCGACCTGCGGGCACCTCACGACCGGTCGGCCACCACGACGCGCGCCGGACCGTCCGGTACGCAGACCGGCAGGAGTTGCTCCGCCTCCGCCGCCAACTCGGCCGTCACGGTGCGGGAGAGCTCCGTCAGCGGAGTGAGCGTGAGCACCGCCTCGCGCCGTTTGCGGTCGAGTGCCCACACACCCGCCACCGTTCCGTCCACCAGGAAGGTCGGCCGCAGTTGGAGGTTGGCCTTGGCGTACACCGCGTCCCGGTACTCCTGCGGCAGGATCCGGGTCCGCCGTTTCGGCGCGTACGCCAGCAGGGTGCTGTCGAACCAGGGCAGCAGGCGCACCGGCGCGGGCGCGTCGGCCGGCGGGCGGGGCGCCTCCGGCAGGTCGTAGAGGAGCTGTCCGCCCTCGTCCCCGAACACCGCCAGCCGGTCCTCCAGCGACTTCAGCAGCGCCTTCACGGGGGTGACCTTCGCCCCGATCCACTGGGCGACGTCGGCGGCGCCGGCCGGTCCGAAGGCCCGCAGATGGCGGAGGACCACCTCGTGGAGCGCGTCCTCGGCAGACGGCGGGCCGCCCGCCGGGACGGGGGCGGCGAGCACCCCGTCCGGTACGCCCTCGTCCCAGACCCCGCTCACCGGGGAGCGGGTCACGGCCACGGTCGAGCGGAACGGCCGCCACTTGTAGGTCCGCTGGAACTCCAGCTCGGCCGCGTCGATCGCCTCCGGGTGCGCGGCGACCCACTTCTCGATCCAGTCGGCCACCTCCTCCGGGGAGCGCGCCACGGATCCGGCGAACTCCGTCAGGCGCTCCCTGAGCCGGTCCGCCGCGGGATCCGGCTCGCCCCGGGTCCGGCGCCAGGTGTCGTCCCCGGCGGCCACCACGACGGCGGCGTACGCGGCGTGCTGGGCCGGGGTCACCAGGTGGAGCGTGCGCCTCAGCAGCGTCCCCACCACGAGCGTGCGCCGCTCCAGCGCGGTCCGCACACTGCCGGCGTCCACTCCGCGCACCCGGGTCCACAGCGCGACCGGCAGCGCGGGACCGTACTGCGCCTGTACGGCCCCGATGGCCTCGACGGCCTCCGGTAACGGCAGGTCCAGCCGCTCCAGCAGCCCCTGTCTGGCGAGCAGCGCCCGGTTCAGCTCACGGTCCGTCAACGTCTTCGGAGTCACTGCCCATCCTGTCCCCGCGGGAATCTGCCGCGGGCCAGCCTAGGGCTGTCCCGGAGGGCGCACCCCGCACTTGCCGGTGTTCCCGGTGATCCGGTGATCCGGTGTTCCGGCGGGCAGCGGGGCGGCGGCGCGCCCGGCGCCGCCGTACAGGTGAATGCGCAATTGTGCCTATCCGGTGTCCTCCGCCGGCTCCTAGGTTCTCGCTCTGACTCGCCCGTCGGACACCGTGGGAGACGGACCGGATGAGCGCAACCGACAACACCCGCCCTCCGAACGCGGCCGTCCGCCGACGGCCCGTCGTCCTCGCCTGCGTCGCCCTGGCGGTGGTGTCCGTGGCCGTCAGCCTGCTCGCGCTGCGCCACGCGGGCGCCGCCGCGTCCGGTGACGGCGTCAGGGCCGCCGCCGACCACCCGGACCTGACCCTGCGGTTCCTGATCGCCGTCGTGGTGGTCCTGGGCGTCGCCCGGCTCGCCGGGCGCCTTGCCGTGCTGGCCGGGCAGCCGCCCGTGATGGGCGAGATCTGCGCGGGCATCGCGCTCGGGCCCACCCTGCTCGGGCGGATCGCCCCGGACGCGGCGGCGCGGCTGTTCCCCGACGGGGTCCTGCCGATGCTCAACGGGCTGGCCCAACTCGGGCTGGTCCTCTTCATGTTCGGCGTCGGACGGGAACTCGCCTCGGTCCGCCTGCGCGGTACGGGGAGCCGTACCGTACTCGTCACCCAGGCCTCGCTGATGGTGCCCTTCGCGGCGGGGACGGTGGCGGCCGTCGCGCTCGGCACCGCGTACCTCGGACCGGCCGGGGACCCGGTCGCCTTCACCGTCTTCCTGGGCTGTGCGCTGAGCATCACCGCGTTCCCGGTGCTGGCCCGCATCCTGGAGGAGCTGCGCATGACGCGCAGCGAGGTCGGGCGGCTGAGCCTGCTGGCGGCGGCGGTCGGGGACGCGGGCGCCTGGCTGCTGCTGGCGGTGGCCGTGGCACTGACCGAGGGGCCCGGCACGGTACGCCCGGTGGTGACGGCAGTGGGCGGGCTCGCCGTCGTCCTCCTCCTGCTGTGGCCGGTGCGCGAGGCCCTGCGCCGGGCGGCACGCCGCTGGGACGGCGGGACCGGCGCACCGCGGGGCCACCGCGCGGCGCCCACCGCCCTGTTGCTCTGTCTCGCCTGCGGAGCGGCCGCGGTGACCTCGGTGATCGGCCTGCACCCGGTGATCGGGGCCTTCCTCGCCGGGGCGGCCTACCCCGCCGGTCCGGCGTCGCTGGACGCGGCAGCCGACCGGGTGGCCTCGTTCTCCGGCGGTCTGCTGCTGCCGTTCTTCTTCCTCGGGTTCGGGCTCTCGGCCGATCTCGGGGCCCTGCCGTTCGACGCGGACACCCTCCTGGTGGGCGGCGCGCTGCTGGCGGTGGCGATGCTCACCAAGATCCTCGGGCCCGGGCTGTGCGCCCGGCTGACCGGCATGGGCCGGCGGGACGCGCTGAGCCTCGGTGTCCTGCTGAACGCCCGTGGCCTGACCGAACTGGTGGTCCTCGGCATCGGCCTGGAGGCGGGGATCATCGACGAGCGCGTCTTCGCCATCCTCATCGTCATCACCCTGCTGACCACGGCTCTCACCGTCCCTCTGCTGCGGCTGCTCGGCCACGCCCGGCCGGCGCCGTCGGCCGGGCCGCCCGAACCGGTACGGGAACAGGCGGCGGAGTCGAGGGCCCACGCCGTTCCCGCCGTGACCCCGCCACCGAGCACCCCCGCCGGCCACCCATGACCGGGCACGGGCGCTCCGTGCGCAACCCCGCTTCCCACCGACCCCACCCCGGCCGCCGGGCCGGCCCACCCGTTGCGGAGAAGCCATGGAAGAGCTGTCGCACGCCCTGTTGGCCGGCCGATCCCCCGGCGACGCGCCGGGACGCTCCCTCGGGCGGCGCTTCATGCTCTCCCTGGCCGCCGAGGACAGCCCGCACTTCCCGCTGAGCGGCTTCCACACCTGGTACGCCGAGCGCTGCGCGCGCCGTTTCAAGGTCTCCCGGATCCCGTTCGACGCACTGGAGCAGTGGTACTCGGAGCCCGGCAGCGGCAACCTCCGCCACCGTACGGGCCGGTTCTTCTCGATCGAGGGGCTGCGGGCGGAGGACGGCGACCGCGTCACGGCGGGTGACGCCCGGCCGATCATCGTCCAGCCCGAGATAGGCACCCTGGGCCTGCTGGTACGGGAGTTCGGCGGCGTCCTGCACTTCCTGATGCAGGCGAAGATGGAGCCGGGGAACATCAACACTGTGCAGCTGTCGCCGACCGTGCAGGCGACCCGCAGCAACTACACGCGGGCGCACGGCGGTTCGGTCGTCCGCCACCTGGAGTACTTCGCCCGCCCGGGCCGGGCCGACGTCCTGGTGGACCTCCTCCAGTCCGAGCACGGCTCGTACTTCCTGCACAAGCGCAACCGGCACATGGTCGTGGAGACCACCGAGGACGTGCCGCCGCACGGCGACTTCCACTGGCTGACACTCGGTCAACTGCGGCTGCTCATGCGGCGGGAGCACGTCGTCAACATGGACTCCCGGACAGTCCTGTCCTGCGTCCCGATCGACTCGGCGGGTTTCGCCCCGGCGGGCGCCGCTGGCTTCGGCGCGGCCGTCCTGCGCTCGCTGAGCCCCGCGGCGCGGCCCCGGCACACCCTGGCGGAGCTGACCCGGTGGCTGACCGACATGCGGGCGGGCGCGCCCGGCTCGGTGCGCCGGGTGCCGCTGCGCGACACCGAGCGGGCCGGCTGGGTCCGTACCGCCGACGCCATCGCCCGGCCGGACGGCGGCGGCGCGTTCGCCGTGATCGGCGCCAGGGTGGAGGCGGACAACCGCGAGGTGACCTCGTGGTCGCAGCCGCTGCTCGAACCGACCGGGACCGCCGTGCACGCCTTCCTGGCCACCCGGCTCGACGGTGTCCTGCACGTCCTGGTGCAGGCGTACGAGGAGGCCGGGTCGCTCAACGGGCCCGAACTGGCCCCGACCGTGCAGTGCCTGCCGGGTGAGCGCTCCCGCTACCTCGACGAGGTGGTGTCGGCCCCGGCCTCGCGGGTGCACTACGACGTCCTCCAGTCCGAGGAGGGCGGCCGCTTCCACCGGGCGGAGAGCCGCAACCTGCTGGTCGAGGCCCCGGAGGGGTTCCCCGTCGAGCAACCGCCGGAGTACCGGTGGGCGACGCTCGACCAGCTGGCCCGGATCACCCGGTTCGGGCACCACGTCAACATCCAGGCCCGCACCCTGCTCGCCTGCCTCCCCAGCACGTGGTGACCCCGCCCGCGCGCCGCCCTCTCCCTGCCCCGGCCGGCGCCCGAACCGCCGCACGGGCACTCCGTACCGCTACACGGGCCGTCCGTACCGCCGCACGGGCCGTCCGTACCGCCGCACCGGTCGGGTACCGCTCGCGCGCCCGCACCTCCGAACTCCCCTAAGGAGACCCGCCCATGACCGAGCTGCCGGCGAGAGACCTGGCCGCGCCCCAACCGCCCGCGGGGCCCGGCACCTCCCCCGCCCACCCGGCGGACGACCCGTCCGGCGCCCACCCGCCCGCCCGGCTCGACACGCTGACCGGGCTGAGGTTCGTCGCCGCGCTCCTGGTCTTCCTCTACCACTCCTTCGTGGAGGTCAGCTTCGTCAGCGGCGACACGGGCCAGCGGCTGGGCTCGGCCATGGACCGGGGCGGCAGCTACGGCGTGGGGTTCTTCTTCGTCCTGAGCGGCTTCGTCCTGACCTGGTCCTACCGGCCCGACACCTCGCGGGGCCTGTTCCTGCGCCGGCGGCTGGCCAAGATCTTCCCCAACCACCTGGTCACCCTCGCGGCCGCGATCCTGCTGGCGGTCAGCTCCGGCGCCGCGCTCGGCGTCACCGACTGGCTGCCCAACCTCTTCCTCCTCCACTCCTGGTGGCCGGATCCGGTGGTCTCGTCCTCCGGCAACCCGGTCAGCTGGTCGCTCTCCTGCGAGCTGCTGTTCTACCTCGCCTTCCCGTTCCTGCTGGCGGCGATCGAGCGGATTCCGCGGCGGCTGCTGTGGCCCGCGACGGTGGCCGTGGTCGGGCTGTGCGCGGGCGCGGCCCTGGTCGGACGGTACGTGATCTCCAGCGAACCGGGCCTGCCGTATCCCGGCTTCGAGTCGATGTCCTTCCACCAGGTGTGGTTCGTCTACTGGTTCCCGCCCGTGCGGATGCTCGACTTCGTCCTCGGCATCCTGGTGGCCCGGCTGGTACTGACCGGCCAGTGGGTACGGATCGGCATGCTGCCCGCCCTCGGCCTGGCCGTCGCGGGGTACGTGGTCTCCACCTACTCCTCGTACCTGCTGGGCGTCGGCGGCCTCGCCTCGGTGTGGCTGGTGCCGCTGATCGCCAGTGCCGCGACCGCCGACACGCGGGGCACGGTCTCCGTGCTGCGCGGTCCGGTCTGGGTCCGGCTCGGCGAACTCTCCTTCGCCTTCTACATGGTGCACTACCTGGTGCTGACGCGGCTGCGCAAGGCGCTGGGCCCCGAGTGGACCTCCTCGCTCGGCGTCGAACTGCTGGTCGTCCTGCTCAGCCTCGGGCTCTCCCTGGGCCTGGCCTGGATCCTGTACGTCGTGGTGGAACGCCCGGTGACCGCACGCGCCGGCCGCCGCCGGAGCGCCCCCGCCGGTGCTCCGTCCTGACCCGCCTCCTGAGCCGCCCCGGCCGGGGCGGCTCCCCCGGACCCCGAAGGAAGCAGACGGTATGACGGCCCACGTCCCCCTCCCGGCCGACGCCCCGCTGATCACGGTGCTGGGCGCCTCCGGCTTCGTCGGCTCCGCGGTCACCGCGGCGTTCAGCCGCCTCCCGGTCCGGCTCCGGGCGGTGGCCCGCCGGCCCAGCAGTGTGCCCCCGGGCGCGGCCCTGGCCGAGGTCCGCAGAGCCGACCTGACGGACCGCCGGGCCCTCGCCGAGGCGGTGGACGGCTCGGACGTGGTCGTCTCGCTGGTCAGCCACACCGACGGGTGGCGGGCGGCCGGGGAGGGCGGCAGCAGCCCCGAGGCGGTGAACGTCGGAGTGATGGGCTCCCTGGTCGAGGTCCTGGGCGGCCCGCGGCCGGACGGCCGGCGCCCGTTGGTCCTCTTCTCCGGCGCCGCGTCGCAGATCGGGCTGCCGGAGGTGGAACCGATCGACGGGAGTGAACCGGACAGGCCCGAGACCGAGTACGACCGCCAGAAACTGCGCGCCGAGCGGCTCCTCAAGGAGGCCACCGCCGCCGGGGCGGTACGCGGGGTCAGCCTGCGCCTGCCGACGGTGTTCGGCCGGCCGGCCGCTCCCGGGGCGAAGGACCGGGGCGTGGTGTCGTTCATGGTCCGGCGGGCGTTCGCCGGCGAACCGCTCACCCTGTGGCACGACGGGACCGTACGGCGCGACCTGGTGTGCGTGGCGGACGTCGCGCGCGCCTTCGTGGCCGCCGTGGAGCGGCCGGACGCGCTGGTCGGCGGTCACTGGCTGCTCGGCTCGGGGCGGGGCGAACCGCTCGGGGACGTCTTCCGGACGATCGCCCGGATGGTGGCCGCCCGGACCGGCCTGCCGCCGGTGCCGGTGCTCTCCACCGAGCCCCCCGCGCACGCCCCGGCGACGGACTTCCGCAGCGTCACCATCGACTCCACCGCGTTCCGCGACGCCACCGGCTGGCGGCCCCGGGTGCCGCTGGAGGAGGCCCTGCGGGCGACGGTCGACGCGCTGGCGGACGCCCGTACCTGACGCCCGTACCTAAGTGGGCGCCCGTACCCGAGAGGAACGCCTCGCGACGCGTCGCACCCCGCACAGCCCCCGGCCCCCAGCCGCTCCAGGCGGGGGCACCGCACGGACAGAACGGACGGAACACGAATGACCATCCGGGTGTGGGACTACCAGCAGGAGTACGAGAACGAGCGCACGGATCTCCTCGACGCCGTCGACTCCGTCTTCAGGTCGGGGCAGTTGGTGTTCGGCGCCAGCATGCGGGGCTTCGAGGCGGAGTTCGCGGCGTACCACGGCTCCGGGCACTGCGTGAGCGTGGACAACGGGACCAACGCCGTCAAACTCGGCCTCCAGGCCCTCGGCGTCGGCCCCGGCGACGAGGTGATCACCGTGTCGAACACCGCCGCCCCCACCGTGCTCGCCGTCGACGCGGTCGGCGCCACCCCGGTCTTCGTCGACGTGGACCCGGACACGTACCTGATGGACACCGGCCAGGTCGGGGCGGCGATCACCGACCGCACCCGGGCGCTGCTGCCGGTCCACCTCTACGGCCAGTGCGTCGACCTGGCACCGCTCGAACGACTGGCCGCCACGCACGGCCTGAAGCTGCTGGAGGACTGCGCCCAGGCACACGGCGCCCGGCGGAACGGGCGGGTGGCCGGCTCCACGGGCGACGCGGCGGCCTTCTCCTTCTACCCGACGAAGGTGCTCGGCGCCTACGGCGACGGCGGCGCGGTGCTCACCTCCGACGACGAGGCCGCCGCGCGGCTGCGGCGGTTGCGCTACTACGGCATGGAGGAGCGCTACTACGTCGTGGAGACCCCCGGTCACAACTCCCGCCTGGACGAGGTCCAGGCGGAGATCCTGCGCCGCAAGCTCCGCAGGCTGGGCACGTACGTGGCGGCCCGGCGGGCGGTCGCGGAACGCTACGCGGAGGGTCTGGGCGACACCGATCTGGTGCTGCCGGCGACGCTGGACGGCAACGAGCACGTCTACTACGTCTACGTGGTCCGGCATCCGCGGCGGGACGCGATCCTCGAAGCCCTCAAGGCGGACGACATCGTGCTGAACATCAGCTACCCCTGGCCGGTCCACACCATGACCGGCTTCGCGCACCTCGGCTACGCCGAGGGCTCCCTTCCGGTCACGGAGCGGCTGGCCAAGGAGATCTTCTCGCTGCCCATGTACCCGTCGCTCGCGCCGGAGGTGCAGGACCGGGTGATCGCTGCGGTCCGCGAGGCGCTGCTGAAGGTCTGACCGGGCGCTCCCGGCCGCAGGCACGCGTACGTACACGTACATCCACGCACAGGAGACGACATGGAAGCACGCAAGCTCACCGTCGACGGCGCCTTCGAGTTCACCCCCCGGGTCTTCCCCGACGACCGGGGGCTGTTCGTCTCGCCGTTCCAGGAAGCGGCCTTCGCCGAGGCGACCGGTCTCGCGGCGTTCCGCGTGGCGCAGAGCAACCACAGCAGGTCCCGGCGCGGGGTGGTCCGGGGGGTGCACTTCACCACCACACCCCCCGGCACGGCCAAGTACGTCTACTGCCCGCAGGGTGAGGTGCTCGACATCGTGATCGACATCCGGGTGGGATCGCCGACGTACGGCCAGTGGGACGCGGTCCTGCTGAATCCGCGGACCTTCAAGGCCCTGTACTTCCCGGTCGGCGTCGGCCACGCCTTCGTCGGCCTGGGCGAGGAGTCGGTGGTGTCGTACCTGCTGACGAGCCCGTACGTCGCCGAGAACGAGCTGGCGATCTCGGTGTTCGACCCCGCGCTGGCCCTCCCGATCCCGCAGGAGATCACCCCTGTCGTCTCCGACCGCGACAGGGTGGCCCCCACGCTGTCCGAGGCGCGGGCCGCCGGTCTTCTTCCGGTGTACGGGGAGTGCCTCGCCATCGAACAGAACGCCGCCCGGGCCGCCCAAGGCTTGAAAGAAACCTACTGACCAACCGGTTATCGGTATCGGTCCCGCCGGCGCTCCCTGCGCCGCAGAGCGCGCCGCTGTTCGCCGGGCGTCCCGGCACCGCCACACCGGTGGGTCCGCCGAGTCCGATTCGCTCCGGTCCCGGCCGTCGGCCCTGGCCGGCCGGGTGCGCAGTAATCTCGTATTACGGGCGCGCACGACAGCGGGCGCGGGAAGAAGGCGTGATGAACCAGTACGAGGGCGGAGTCGCCCTGCTTGAGGACGCGGCGCTCACGCGGGCCGCGCAGGCGGGTGAGGTCGCCGCACTGGGACTGCTGCTCGAACGGCACCGGGCGGGAATGCGCGCGGTGGCGCTGAGCATTCTGGGGCCGGGGCCCGACGTCGATGATGTGCTCCAGGACGCGGCGGTGACTGCGCTCCGGCGCGTGGGTGACGTGCGCGACCCGGCCGCCGTAGGGGCGTGGCTGCGGATGATCGTACGGAACACGAGCCGTTCCCTGGTGCGCGGAGCCGTACCGTACCGGCCCATAGACGACCTGCGCCTGCCCTCCGCGGACCCCGGGCCGGAGCAGTGGCTGGAGCGGCACGCACTGCGGGACTGGATCTGGGAGGCGATGGAGGAGCTGTCCCCCGCGCTGCGCCTGCCGATGGTGCTGCGGCACTTCAGCACCGGCGTCACCTCGTACGAGCGGATCGCCGAGGCCGTCGGAGTCCCGGTCGGCACGGTCCGCAGCCGGCTCAGCCAGGGACGGGCCAAGCTCGCGACGGCCCTCGCCGCCACGGCGGACGCCCCGCACGGCGACACCGCGCGGCGCGTCCGCGCCAGCAGCGCCGAGGCGCGCGAGACGCTCGCCGCCGCCGAGAGCGGACGCTTCGGCGCGCTGCTGACGGAGCGCTGGTCACCCGAGATCGCGCTGCTGCGGGGGAACGAGCCGGTGGGCGGCCGGAGCGTCCTGGCCCGTGGCATGGAGTGCGATCTGGAGGCCGGTGTGCGCCAGCGCCTCGCGCACACCGTGGCGGGCCGGTCCCTGGCGGTCTGGGAGATGGATCTCCTCAGCCCGGCCGACGACCCCGACCACTGCCCGCCCTCGGTGGCGTGGGTGATGACCCTGGACGACGCCGGCCGTCCGTACCGGCTGCGTCTGCTGCACCCCAGGCCGGTGGCGGCCCTCCAGGCACTCGCCCCAGTGTGACGGGCGTCACATCCAAGAATTCGAACTTCTCCCTTTCTGGCGCGTCATGCCGGTGTCATCGACATCTGCCGGATACGGAGAACCCCATGACCACCTCTGCGACCGATCCTCTGGCCGCCGGATCGCACACCGTCGAGATCGACGGTGTCGTACAGCGCTACCACGTCCACGGCACCGGCCCGGTGTGCGTCGCGCACTCCGGCGGGCCGGGCATCGCCTGGGAATACCTGCGCATGCCCGAGCTGGAGCGCCACCTGACGATCGTGTACCCGGAGCCGGTCGGCACCGGCGCCTCCGGCCGCCTGCCGTCCCACCCCGACGGGTACACCCGGCGCCTCTACAGCCGGTTCCTCGGGGAGCTGATCGAGCACCTGGGCGTCCCCGAGGTGCACCTGCTCGGGCATTCGCACGGCGGCTTCGTCGTCCAGTACCACGCCCTGCACCACCCCGAGCGCGTCGCCGGGGTGATCCTCTACGAGAGCGCGCCGCTGACCGGTCCCGAGCACGGCGCGGAGGCCATGCGCCTGGTGGAGCTGTTCGCGGCGCGGAACACCGGCCGGGCAGGACTCCCGGAGGTCCTCGCCGCGTTCCAGGCCATCCCCACCATCTCCGACGACGCGCGGATGACCTCCGTCGTCAGGGGGCTGCTGCCCGCGTACTTCGCGGACTACTGGGGCCGGGAGGAGGAATTCGCGCCCCTGCGCGCCTCTGTGCGGGGGTCGCACATCTCCGGGCTGGACGAGAATGGCGTACCGGACGTCATCGACGACCGTGCGGCCCTGGGCTCGCTCACGGTGCCGGCCCTCGTGGTCGTCGGCCGCCACGACGTCATCTGCGGGGTGCGGTGGGCGGAGGAGCTGCACCGGCTGATCCCCGGATCGGAGCTGCTGATCCTGGAGGACAGCGGGCACTTCGGCCACCTGGAAGAGCCGGCGGCGTTCGCGCGGGCGGTGACGCGCTTCGTAACGGCTACGGCGTGAGGGGCGCCGGGGCGACCGCTCTCACCGGCTGACGGCCCGGCCGCCGGACGGACGTCACGCCCCGTACGGCGGCCGGCCGGCTCGCAGCCTCGGCCTCGTCCACGTCCTCGGCCGTGAAGGGGTGTGACCGAGATGCGAGTCAAAGGGGCAACGGGATGATCTTGGGCGCTTAGGTCGTCCGCTCGTCGTGCTCGCGCAGCATCCGCACGACGGTGGCGGGCGAGGGATGCTGGCCCCTTTTCGCACCGGTGGTGATGACGAGGCCCTTGGCGATGCTGGCGCACACCGGCCGGGGCGGTTCGGTCCACGCCGAGCCCGGCTTGCGTACGGCAGGGGTCGGCACGCTGAGTGCCTTGGCGAGTTGGCGCACCAGGCGGAAGCGGGCGGTGTGGTTTCCGTGTTTCATGAGCGACCACGCATGAAACGCAGCGCACCCGGCAACAGCCACGCTACCGGGGCCTCCGTACGGAGAACTCGTTGCCGTCGGGGTCGAACATCAGCACCCGGCCGCCGTCGCTCTCGCCGGTGTCGGTGCGCGTCGCGCCGAGCGAGATCAGGCGGTCGACCTCCGCCTCCCAGTCGGCGTCGGCGGGGAGCGCCAGTTCGAGGTACAGCCTGTTCGTGCCCGTCTTCGGCGCCACCGGAGGACCACCCCACGTGATCTTCATACCGCCGTTCGGCGACTGGATTGCGGTCTCCTGGTCCTGGTCCCAGACCAACGGCCACCGCAGCGCCTCGCTCCAGAAGTAACCGACCTCCTGCGTACCGTCGCAGGCCAGCGCTCCGATGAAGCCGGTGTCGGCGAGGAACTTGTTGCCCGCCTCGATGACGCAGAACTCGTTGCCGTCTGGATCGGCGAGCACCACATGCCCCTCTTCCGGGAGTTGGCCCACGTCGATGTGCTTCCCGCCGAACTCCAGCGCCCTGGCCACCGTCTGCTGCTGGCCCTCCGGGGAGGTGCTCGTCAGGTCGAAGTGCGCCCGGTTCTGGCCGATCTTCGGCTCCTGGCTCGGCAGGAAACGGATACGGAAACCCGCGGTACCAGGGGACAGGATCGCGACATCGTCGTCCGGACCGTCAGCCAACTCCCAGCCCAGGAAGCCGGACCAGAACCGCGCCAGGACCGACGGCTGGGTCGCGTTGAAGCAGATCGCGAACAGTTGACTGGTCATACCCCGCGCATCTCCGATCCACCGACGGTCGATACGGCGCCTCGCCCGCCCCGCGAGCGCAGCCTAGGGGTGGCCGTGCGGCACCCGCATCCGAGTTTCCGTCGCGGGGAAACGCGGTCACGCGCCAGGGCCACCGAAGCCGTTGGTTCGCTCCAGGGCGGACATCGGCGTGACCCCATGTACGCGTGGCCGCCTCCCACACCCCGCACGGGATGAACTTCGTGAACAGCCCGATGTAGGTGTCCGAGACGTGGCGGTAGGCGATTCCGCCCGGCTTGCCGTATCTCACGCTCGTCTCGGAGAGCAGGTTGTCGAGGTACGTGTCCATGTGGGTGCCGTCCGGCGCGACGGCGGTCCCGTCGCCCCACGCCTACGAAATGTCGAGGCGAGCGTGCGCGTTCACCAGGTCGGCGATCGCCTCGTTCAGCAGCACGATCGAGAAGTGCTTGTTCGCGACGTACGACAGCTCGTGCCCGCTCACGCCGGGGATGTGCCGGCGGCCTCGTACGGGCCCATGTTGGTGCCCTTGACGAACGTGACGATCACGTAGCGGCCCAAGGTGTCGGTGACCTTGGGCTCGTCGCCGGACGGCGGGCCGAAACGGCGCCACCACTCCACCCAGTACGCGGTCCGGGCCGCCGCCGCCCGACGTGCCGTCAGGCCCGCCGTACGTCAGTCGTGTCGGACGAAGTCCGGGACACCGGCGGTCGAGTCCGGATCGCCGATCGGCCACGTCGGCATGTGCTCGGGAGCGCGCACCCGGGAGACCGTGATGCCGTGCAGACACGCGTCGCACCAGAACAGGGCATGGCCGGTGCGGCTGTCGGGGTCCACGATGTAGCGAACCCGGAGCCGATCCCGGCCGCAGTTCGGACACGGCTCGTCACCTGTCACGTCCCGGCCGTCGGCCACGAGTGCCAGCGCCCTCAGCCAGGATCCCCGATCGGCCATCCGCTCAGCCTCCCACACCGGTCGAGGGCCCCGGGGGTCGGATGCCCGGATGGGGTGGGGAATCCGGAAACCGGCACTACGCGCCTCCCGCGGTCGGCAGGATGGGCGCATGGGTCATCGGGATGAGGGTGGGGGCCGGATGCGGCCGATCGTCGTGAGGCAGCCGCGGGGGCCGGTGGAGGCGGTCACGGAGGCGGACGCGCTCGACGCCATACTGGATGAGCGGGCGGTGCTCGTGCGGGGGCCGCTGTTCGGCGTGGTCGCACAGGACACTGGGGCCACGGGGGACGCGTCGCGGTGGCGGGTCGTGGTCCCGGTGGTGGCCGGCTGTCCGCAGGAGGCCCGGGACAGCCTCAACTCCTTACTGTGGTTCCGGGCGAAGGACGACGCCGAGGACAGGGCCGAGCGGCGCGCCCTGCTCGCGGCGGTCGCCCGGTTGGAGAGCGAACGCGTCGATGAGCTGACCGTCCTCGGCACCCGCTACCGGGTGGTGCGCGCCGAGGAGTACACCGCCGCCGGGCCGGACGGCATCGAGCGGCCCCGGCCGACCGATCCCGAGCCCTCCGTGCCGAATTGGGACCGCGGCGTCCGCGAGCCGGGAATCGATGACGGTCTGGTCCTGGACCCGGAGGCGGCGGTCACCCCCCTCCAGGCCGCCGAACGGCTGGCGCGGCGCCAACTGGCGTACAACGGAGCCCGGTTCCCCGAAGACGTGCTGGACGACTCCGAACGGGCGCTGGACACCCACCCCGACGTGGTGCTGCTGCCCGCGCTGTTCAGGATCGTGGAACAGGACGGTGACGCGTGGAAGGCGGCCAGCGGCCTGCACCCCAGCGCGCACGAGGCGCGCAAGACACTGGACTTCTCGCTCACGTGGTTCGAACCACGACGGCTGGGCCTCATCCCCTGGGACGTCGAGGACAGGAACGCCGACGCGCGTACGGTGACCGCCAAGGGCACCGCGACCGCCGAACTGGCCACCTACGCCGAGGCCGCCGACCGCCTCCGGGCCGAACACGCCAACCGCATCGAGGTCCTGGGCACCGTCCACCAGGTCTGCCGCGCGCGCCGACTGCTGCGCTGGGGCCCCGACGGGCCCGAAGGACCACGCCCGTCCGACATCGACAGCCATCCTCCCGAGCGGATCCGTCCCCCGATGGACGAGGACGGCACCGTTCACTATGAGGGCGGGGACGAGGACGAGGACGAGGACGAGGTCGAGACGTCCCCTGAGACTCAGATCTGACGGTGACGGCGACCCGGCCCCCGGCCGGAGTGCCGGTGACTCCGGCGGGGGGCGGGCAGCCGAACCAGGTCCGGGCCGGTTCGTTCCCTAGTCGTGAACACGATCAGGACGGGGGTCCGGACCGATCAGCCGTCATCAGCCCGTCATCAGCCCGTCAGTGGCGTGTCATCGCCAGATCGGTGTGTTCGGCGGCGGGCTGGGGAGCATTCAGGCGTGCGCCCTCCAGATCCACGTCGGGCAGGCGCCGGGCGATCCGGGCCGGCAGCCACCAGGCCGCGTGCCCGGTCAGGGCCAGCACGGCCGGGACCAGTGTCATCCGTACGACAAAGGCGTCCAGCAGGACACCGAGGGCGAGGGCGAACGCCACCTGCTTGAGGATCATGCCCTCGCTGCTGATGAACGCGGCGAACACGGACACCATGATCAGCGCCGCGGCGGTCACCACACGGGCGCTGTGCCGGGCACCCATGTGGATCGCGTGAAGAGGCTTGCGGGCGTGGGCGTACGACTCGTGGATCCGGGAGACCAGGAAGACCTCGTAGTCCATGGCCAGCCCGAACAGGACGGCCATGACCACGACGGGGAGGAACGACGCCGTGGGGGTGGACCCGTCGACCCCCACCAGGCCCGCGAAGTGGCCGTTCTGGAAGACGCTGACCGTGGCGCCGAACGTCGCCGCGACGGAGAGCAGGAACCCGGCCGCGGCCTTCAGCGGGACGACGAGGGACCGGAAGACGATCAGCAGGAGCACCAGGGACAGGCCGACCACGACGGCGCCGAAGGGCACCAGGGCGGAGGCGAGTTGGACGGAGACGTCGATCGAGACCGCCGTCTGGCCCGTGACGCGGATGCGCGCCCCCGTCTCCTCGGCGATCCCCGGCGCCCGGTCGCGGATCGTGGTCACCAGGTCCTTGGTGGTCTGAGCGTCGGGCCCGCCCCGGGGAACGAGCTGGACGATGGCGTACGCACCCGAGGCGTTCACCTTGGGCGCCGCGACGGCGGCGACGTCGTCCAGGCCCTTCAGGTCCTTGGCGACGGCCGCCGCCGCGACCTTCGGTGACGCGGTGTCACCGGTGTCGGCCAGGACGACGAGGGGGCCGTTGAAGCCGGGGCCGAAGGTACGGGAGACGGTGTCGTAGGCCGCGCGCTGCGAGGAGTGCGCGGGCGCGGAGCCGTTGTCCGGCAGGGCGAGGTTGAGGTCCTTCACGGGCCAGGCCAGCGCGCCGAGGGCCGCGAGCACGGCGACGGTCGTCAGCCAGGGCTTGGCGGTGGCGAGGCGGACCCAGCGTTCACCGAGGTTCGCCGCCCGGGTGTCGGGCCCGGCCACGGCCGTCTCCCGGCCGGCGGCCCGCGATCCGGGCTTCGGTACGAGACGGGCGCCGGCCACGCCGAGCAGCGCGGGGAGCAGGGTGAGCGCCACCGCGACCCCGGCCAGTACCGCGAGGGCCGCGCACAGGCCCATCACGGTCAGGAACGGGATCCCGACGACGGAGAGTCCGGCCATGGCGATGATGACGGTCAGCCCGGCGAACACGACCGCGCTGCCGGCGGTCCCGGCCGCCAGCGCCGCCGACTCCTCGGCGCTGCGGCCCTCGGCCAGGTGGGAGCGGTGCCGGGAGAGGATGAACAGGGCGTAGTCGATGCCGACGGCGAGGCCGATCATGAGGGCCAGGGTCAGCGCGGTGGAGGAGATGCCGACCACCCCGGTCAGCGCCAGCACGCCGCCCACTCCGGCCAGTACCCCGGCCAGCGCGGTGAGCAGCGGCATGCCCGCCGCCAGCAGTGATCCGAAGGTGATGGCCAGGACGAGCACGGCGACCAGGACGCCGATGAGGTCCTGGGCGCCGGGCTCGGCTCCGCCGCCGCCGAACGCCGACCCGCCGAGGTCCACGCGCAGGCCCGCCGCCCGGGCCGGGGCCGCGGTGGCGTCCAGCGCGTCCAGGCTCTCCGCGTCCAGGTCGTTCTTCGACACGCGGTAGCCGACCTGGGCGACGGCGACTCCGCCGTCGGCCGAAACGGTGCCCGTCGCCTCGGGCGCGGTCACGCCGGCGACCTGCGGGGCGCGGGCCGCCCGGGCCAGCGTGTCGTCTATCGCCGCCTTGAAGGGGGCCGCCTCGACGCTCTCGCCCGAGGGCGCGGTGAACACGATCTGCGCGCTGGTCCCCGCGGCGCCGGGAAACGCCTGCCCCATGACGTCCAGGGCCTGTTGGGACTCCGAGCCGGGGATCGAGAACTCGTCGTCCAGCCGCCCCGGCCCGCCGAACGCCGCGCTCATGGCGATCACGGCCGCCAGGAGGGTCAGCCAGCCGGCGAACACCAGCCGGCGGCGACGGAAGCAGGACCGGCCGAGCCGGTACAGGAGGGTGGCCATATGTGTGCTCCAGAAGGAAAGCAAAGGGAAGCGCCGGAGAGAGCCGGGCCCGAAAGTGGCAGCGCTGCCATGTTAGCCCAAGTGGCAGTTCTGCCATTTTCCAGGTCCGGAGGGCTTGCGATAATCCGCGTATGGACAGCCCAGGACTCCGTGAACAAAACAAGCAGAAGACGCGCCGGGCCATCGAGGAGGCCGCCGCGCGCCTCTTCGGCGAGCGGGGTTTCGAGCACACGACGGTGCGCGACATCGCGACGGCCGCCGGCGTCGGGGAGCGGACCTTCTTCCGCTACTTCCCGTCGAAGGAGTCCCTGATCGTGAGTCAGGTCCGCGACCTCATCCCCCGGCTGGCCCTTCTCCTGCGCGAGCGCCCGGCCGCCGAGGCGCCCTACCGGGCCCTGTGCAACGCCGTACTGACGCTGGCCGGTGAGCACGACGTACCGCCGGCCATCTTCATCACCGGTTCACCGAAGGATCTGACGCCGGACTCGTCCCGTACCGACCGGTTCCTCCTGCGGGACCTCGAACACGCCGTCACGGCCGCCATGGAGGAACGGCTGGGCGCCGGCGAGGACGCTCCCGAGCTGCGCCTGCGGGCGGCGGTCAAGGCACGGGCGGGTGTCTCCGCCCTGCGGGGGCTGCTCGCGGTCCACACCGGGGGCGCGCTGACGGCAAGCCTGACCATGAAGCAGCTCGCGGGCCTGGTCGAGGACGCGTTCGCCGCGCTGGACGACTGACAGGCGGGACCGGCGCCGATGCCGGTCCCGCCTTGGCCCGTATCGCTGTCGATCCCGCCTGCACGGGAGTACGAGGGTACGGGCGTACGGGACGTACGGACGCCGCGTTACGGCCGGGGCTTGTCCGCGAACACCCAGCGGTTGCCCGCCAGCGCGTCGTTGTCCTCGGGCAGCGGGCCGCGTCCGTGGTACCGGGTGAAGTCGAAGGGCGTGTGGACCGCGGTGGACCAGCCCTTGGCCACCAGGTCACCGGCGGAGTCGGGCCGCTGCCCCAGGTCGAACAGGTCGAGCAGGTCGATGCCGATCTGCTGGTGGGTCGACGTGTAGAGCGGGCTGTCGCGGTACTCCAGCAGGTCCCGTTCGAGCTTGACCTCGAACGCGAGGGCGCTCCCCGGCGCGCTCAACCGGTCCACCGTGTCGATGAGGAAGGTCTCGGCGACGGGCGGCAGGTAGAACAGCAGCCCCTCCGCCAGCCACACGCTCGGTGCCGTCGCGTCGAAGCCCGCGTCGGCCAGCGCCGTGACCCAGTCGTCCCGCAGATCGACCGCGAGGGCGACGCGCTCCGCCTTCGGAACGGCCGACAGCCCGTCGAGGACGCGCTGCTTGAACGCCAGCACCCCTTCCCGGTCGATCTCGTGGACCACACAGCCGGGAGGCCAGTCGAGCCGGTACGCCCGCGTGTCCAACCCGGCGCCGAGCAGGACCACTTGACGGGCGCCGCCCTTGCGCACCGACCGGAGGACGAAGTCGTCGAGGACCCGCGTCCGCAGGCCGAAGTACCGCGCGAACCGCCCCCACAGCGGGTTCGCGTCCCCGTCCGCGACCTGGTGCGGGCGCACCGGCCAGCCGGCGGACGCCGGTGCGGCGCGTACGAAGTGCTCCGCGTAGACGTCCCGGGCCAGGGCGTCGTGGCGGTGGGTCTCGATCGCCCGCGACGCGGCGACCAGGAGAGCGGTCAGGCCGACCCCTCCCTCCACGCCTTCCACACCGGTGTCACGGGTTGTTGTGCCGGTCACATGTTCTCCCTTGTCGCACGTCGGCCGCTCCCGCTACGGGAGCAGGACGGGTTTGACGACGCGGCCCGCCTCACAGTCGCGTTCCGCCTCGTTGATGTCGGCGAGTGGGTACGTACGGATCAACTCGTCGAAGGGAAACCGCCCGGCCCGCCACAGTGCGGTCAGCCGCGGTATCAGCAGTCCCGGCACCGCGTCCCCCTCGCAGATGTGGGAGATCTTCCTGCCCCGGTCCAGTGCGCCCGGTTCGAGCGGCAGCGCGGTGTGGAGCCGGGCCACCAGACCGAGGTGACCGGTCGGGCGCAGGGCCCGCAGCGCGGCGTTGATCAGCGGGGCGCCGGCCGTGGTGTCCAGCGCGTACCGCGCACCGCCGTCGGTCAGGTGCCGGATACGGCCGGGCAGGTCGGCCGTCGTGGCGTCCAGCGCGGTCGCGCCGAAACGCCGGGCGAGGGCCAGCCGTTCGGGGTACCGGTCGACGGCCACGACCACCGCCCCGCAGGCGACCGCCGCCATGACGGCGGCCAGGCCCACCGCTCCCGCGCCGAGGACCACGACGGTGTCGCCGGGCCCGGCGCCGAAGGAGTTGAGGACCGCACCGGCGCCGGTGAGGAATCCGCAGCCCAGCGGCCCGAGCAGCTCGACGGGGAGCGCGGGGTCGACCCGGACGGCGTTGCGGGCCGCCACCACCGCGTACTCGGCGAACGAGGACTGTCCGAACCACCGGGGGGCCAGCGCGCCGCCGGTCGCGTCGGTGAGCCGGGCGGTGTTCTCCTCACGCCCGCCGAAGAGGTTGAGCGAGGCGAAGGAGTCGCAGTAGGCGGGGGCCGCGCCCAGACAACTCCGGCAGTGCCCGCAGGAGTCGAAGCTGAGCACCACGTGGTCGCCATGGCTCAGACCGGTGTGCGGGCCGCCGGTCTCCACCACCACCCCGGCCCCCTCGTGGCCGAGCACCGCCGGCAGCGGCGAGCGGCCCGCCGACCGCCGGACGGCGAGGTCGGTCCGGCACATGCCGGTGCCCGCGATCCTGACCAGGACCTCGCCGTCGGCGGGACCCGGGTCCAGCTCCACCTCCTCGACGGCGAAGGGGCTGTCGTACGTACGCAGCACCGCCGCGCCGAATCTCATCCTCACGGCTCCAGCGGACGGTGTACGACGAACGGCGCGAGGTTCCCGTACAGCCCCCACAGGCCGCCCGCGACCCCGACCCCGCTGTCCTTGACGCCCGCGAAGGGCTGGGCGAGGGACAGTTCGGCGTGGTGGTTGATCCACGCCGTCCCGCACTCCAGCCGGTCGGCGACCGCCTCGGCCCGGTCGAGGTCGGTGCCCCACACCGACCCGCCGAGCCCGAAGCCGGTGCTGTTGGCCGCCTCGACGGCCTCGCCGACGTTGTCGTACGGCAGCACCGGCAGGACGGGGCCGAACTGCTCCTGCGTCACCACCGGGCTGCCGGGCGGGACGTCGGCGAGGATCGTCGGGGCGTAGAAGTAGCCGGGCCGGTCCAGCCGGTGGCCGCCGGCCACCGCCCGGGCGCCGTCCGCCAGGGCCCGGGCCGTGCAGCTCTCGACCCGGGCCAGTTGGGGGGCGTTGTTGACCGGGCCCAGCTGGGTGCCCGGATCCAGGCCCGCTCCGACGACGGCGCTCTTCGCGCGCTGGGCCAGGGCCTCTACCACGTCGGAGCAGAGCCGGGCCGGGGCGTAGACGCGCTTGACCGCCATGCAGACCTGCCCGCAGTTGCGGAAGGCCGCCCAGAACAGCCGGTCCGCGATCCGCTCCACGTCCACGTCGTCCAGCAGGATCGCGGCGTCGTTGCCGCCCAGCTCCAGGGTGACCCGGGAGAGCGTCGCCGCCGCTCCGCGCGCGACGGCCCGCCCGGTGGGGACGGAACCGGTGAAGGTGACGTGCCGGATCCCCGGATGGGCGGCCAGGCGGGCGCCGAGGGGTTCGTGGCCGGTGACGACGGTGAGCACGTCGTCGGGGAGGACGGAGGAGACGACGGACGCCAGCAGCCGGGTGGCCAGCGGGGTGTGGGGGGACGGTTTGAGCACCACCGTGTTGCCCGCCGCGAGCGCGGGCGCGAACTTCGCCGACGCGAGCTGGAGGGGGAAGTTCCACGGCACGATCGCGGCGACGGGCCCCAGCGGCCGCCAGCGGATCTCGCTGCGTACCGGACGGCCGTCGGAGATCCGCTGGGGCCCGGGGACCAGGTCGGCGAAGTGGCGCAGACGGGCGGCCGTACGGTCCACCTCCCCGTACGACTCCGCCAGGGGTTTGCCCTGTTCGCGGGTGAGCAGCGGGGCGAGGTCCGCGCCGGCCGCCTCGACGGCGTCGGCCGCCGCGAGCAGCGCGGTGGTACGGGCGGCGGGGTCGGTCCGCCAGCCCCGCCAGGCCTCCCGCGCCCGGCCGACGACGGTGTCCAGTTCCCCGGGCGACTGGTCGGGGGCCTCCGCGAAGGGCTCGCCCGTCGCCGGATCGAGGACGGCGAAGCGGTCCACGCGGGTCCCGGATGCGTGAGCGGGCCGAGGTGTCGGCATGCCGGCACTCAGCTCGCGGCCGCGGCGGCGGCGTGTTCCCGGGCGTGCCGGTCCATCTCCGCCCGGAAGGCGGCCACCAACCGCGGCTGGATCCTTCCCGTGGTGCGGTCGCCCCCCTCGCAGACGGCCCCGCGCACCCCCACGATGTCCGTGCCGATACGGGTCAGCTCACCGAGGTCCCCCGCCTTCACGCTGCCGGCGAGGGCCGCGAGCAGACCGTACTCGTGGGCGAGGCGGACGAACTCCCCGCAGATGTCCGGCGGAACGTGGTCGAACAGCCGGGTCCCGTCCTTGATCGCGGTGTCGAGCATGGCCGCGTCCGAGCCGGAGCGGCGGGCGATGTCGGGCAGCGCGAGCGGGTTGACGCAGCCGATCCGGTGGGCGTCGGCGTAGCCCGAGGCGACCACCAGCGCCTCCGGCCGGTACTCCTTCACCGCCCGGACGACCCCCCGCATGACGTCGACGGCCTGTTCGGGTGTCGTACAGCCGTAGAGGCCGACCTTGATGTACGTGGCTCCCGAGACGGCCGCGCCGAGGGCCGCCTGGGCCACCGTGCCGGGCTTGTACGGCACGTCCCCCACGGTCGCGGACACCGGCGTCCCGGCCGGGACCGCCTCACGGATCTCCCTGATGACCCACGGGAAATTCGCGCCGAGCGAACCCTCGTCGGGCTTCTTCACATCGACAATGTCCAGATACTCCGCCGCCTTCGCACAATCGAGAGCTTCCTCGACACTGTCCGGAGAGATGAGAAGCAACAACGTGGACTCCTTTTCCTCGCACATCCGTCCGACAAGCAGACGGGTATGCGGAAACGACCGGATCCCTTGCGGTGTGTTCATCATTCACCGCGGTCCACAGCCCTCGGTAGAGCGCACAAGACCCGGACGGGAATGACAATCCACCACGCAACGCGCCGTGCACGCCCGTAAAAGTACGCCGCACACATCAGTCCGAATCGAAGAGGCCGCCGATCACTCGATCGACCATTCCGGCATATGTGAGATATAGGATGAGTAGGACATAAGGCTCCGGCCCACCGATCGCGACGAGAACGGACCCGTCATGTCCCATCACCTCGACACCCCGCTGGCGGCGCAGAACGGCCAGCTGTTCATCGACGACCTCTATGTCTTCGCCGGCGAGGACAGCACGGTGTTCGTCATGGACGTCAACTCCGACATCACCGGCGTCCACGCCGAGCCCGGCTTCCACCACGAGGCCCGCTACGAGATCAAGGTGCACTTCGACGGCGCCGACCAGGAGGCCCTGACCTACCGGTTCTCCTTCGGCGAGCCCGGCGCGGACGGCCGGCAGTCGCTGCGCCTGCACTCCCTGACCGGCGCCGACGCGCGGGGGGACGCCGCCGAGGGCGAACTGGTCCTGGAGGGCCGTACCGGCGAGACGGCCACCGGGGGCGGAATCCGGGCCTGGGCCGGGCGGGTCCAGGACGCCTTCTACGTCGACCTGTCCCTGCTCTCCGTCGTCAACGGCGCCGTGGGGAAGGGCACCGCGGTGGACCTGTCGTCCTGGAACCCCCGGGAGGCGCGGAACACCTTCGACGGGACGACGGTGGAGGCGATCGTCCTCGAAGTCCCCCACAGCCACGACCGGTTGCGGCCCGGGGCCCGTACCGGCGTGTGGTGCGCGACCAAGCTGGCGACCGACGCCGGCGGCTGGCGGCAGATCAACCGGGGCGGCAACCCGATGATGTGGCCGATCTTCTGGCCGGACGACACGGACTTCTCGAACCCGGCCAACACCCGCCACCCGTCCGAGGACGTCGCCGCCGACGGCCGGACGATCGCCGCCCGGGTCGCCGCCGTGGTCGCGGCCACCGGCACCTCGGCCGACCCCGCGGGCTACGGGCAGACCGTCGCCATGGGGCTGCTCCCCGACGTCCTGCCGTACGTGGTCGGCACCCCGGCCTCCTTCGGCTTCGCCGCCCGCAACGGCCGTACCCGCGCGGACAACGCACCCGAGGTGATGATGTCCCTCGTCACCAACCTGCCGGTGCCCAGCGGCCTCTCCCCCGCCACGGCCAAGGACCGGCGGACCGACCGGTTCCCGTACGTCGTCCCGGCATGAGCCCGGCCCCTGGGCCTCGGTGAGCGAGCCCTCGTCCGGCCTCCGGTGGCGAGAGGCGCGAGGGCGTGAGACCGTGTCGTCCGTTGGGTCGTGCGCCGGGTTGTACGGGGGGCCGAGGAGGAGAATCCGATGGCCATGGAAGCGCTGAGCAAATTGATGGACCAGATTTCTCCGGAGCATCAGGACTGGGTCAACTCATTGCCGAGGGAACGACAGCTCGAACTGCTGAAAATGTGGGAGAACCACGGCGGGAACACCGAGCTCGGCAATATCGGGACCGACAGCAACAGCGTGGACCCGGACGCGCTGATCGAGAAGTTCAGAAAGCGCTGACCCCTCAGCTGTCGTATCAGCTGTCGTAGTCGACGCTCACCTTCTCGGAGACCGGGAACGTCTGGCAGGTGAGGACGTACCCGGCGTCGACCTCGGCCGGTTCCAGCGCGTAGTTGCGGCGCATGTCGGCCGTGCCGTCGGTGACCAGGGCCCGGCACGTCCCGCACACCCCGCCCTTGCAGGCGAACGGCAGGTCGGGGCGGGTCTTCTGGGCGCCGTCGAGGATCGTGGCGGCACGGGCCAGCGCGCCGGTCGTGGAGCGGCCGTCGAGCGTGATGGTGACCTGGCTGACCGGGCCCTCGGCGGCGCCGTCCACGTGGCGCGTCTCCCGCACCGGCGCGTCGTCGGCGAAGAACAGCTCGCGGTGGACGCGGTCGGCGGGGACGCCCAGCCCGGTCAGGACGCGCTGGGCGTCGCGGACCATGCCGTGCGGGCCGCACAGCCACCAGTGACCGGCGCCGGCGACGTCGACCAGCCCGTCGACGAGTGCGGCGAGCCGGTCGCCGTCGAGGCGGCCGGTGAGCAGCTCGGCCTCGCGAGGCTCGCGGGAGAGGACGTGCGCGAGCTGGAAGCGGGTGGGGTGGAGGTCCTTCAGGTCGGCCAGTTCGTCGGCGAACATGACGGAGTTGGTGCGGCGGTTGCCGTAGAAGAGGGTCACCCGGGAGCGGTCGTCGGCGGCGAGGACCGACTCGGCGATGGAGATCATCGGGGTGATGCCGGAACCGGCCGCGATCAGGACGTGGTGACCGGGCGCGGTGAGGTCGGGGGTGAACGCGCCGGTGGGGGCCATCACGTCGATGACGTCCCCCGCCCTGACCTCGTGGACCAGCCAGGACGAGAACAGGCCGTCGGGCACTTCCCGTACCCCGATGCGCGGCGGGGTGCCCGCCGGGGCGCAGATGGAGTACGAGCGCCGCTCGTCCCGTCCGTCGACCTCGCGGCGCAGGGTGAGCGCCTGCCCGGGGGCGAAGGCGAACGCGCCGGCCAGTTCGTCGGGGATCGCGAACGCGACGGAGACCGCGTCCTCGCACAGCCGCCGCACCTCGGACACGCGCAGGGGGTGGAAGGCGGGCCGGCGCCGTGGGGCCCGTACGGGTGCCGGGCTCAACAGGTCTGCCATCAGATCTCCTTGACGTACTCGAACGGCTCGCGGCAGGCGCGGCAGCGCCACAGCGCCTTGCACGACGTGGCGCCGAACCGGGAGGTTTCCTCGGTGTCCGCCGAGCCGCAGCGGGGGCACGCCACCGCGGCGCGGGCCGGCGACAGCACGAGCGGCACCGGGCCGGGCGCGTGCCGGGGGGCGGGTCCCGGCGGGGCGATGCCGTGCTCGGCGAGCTTGCGGCGGCCGGCGGGGGTGATCCAGTCCGTGGTCCACGGCGGGTCGAGCACCGTACGGACCTCCACGCGCGGGTACCCGGCGGCCTTCAGCCGGGTGGCGACGCCGGCGCGCATCTCGGCCATGGCCGGGCAGCCGGAGTAGGTCGGGGTGAGGCTCGCGACGATCGTGCCGTCCGCGCCGGCCTCGACGTCGCGCAGCACTCCGAGGTCGGCGAGGGTGAGCATGGGGAGTTCGGGGTCCGGGACGCCCTCGGCGATGTGCCGGGCGCGGCGGACGTCCGCCGGGCCGGTCACCATGTCCCCTCCGGGTGGGCCCGGGCCACGGACTGCAATTCGGTGAGCAGCGGGACGAGGTGTTCGGTGTGGTCCCCGTCCCGGCCGGATCCGGGGAGCGGCTGCCAGGCGGGCAGGGGCAGTCCGGCCGCGTCCAGGACCTGGCGCAGGACTCCCACCACATCGTCGCGGACGTCGTACGCGGCGAACAACTCGCCGAGATACGGGGTCACTTGGCGCAGCGCGGCCCGCATGCGGCGGTGCGACTCGTCCGTACCGTCGCCGAGGCGCACCGCCCAGTCGGCGGCCCACTGGCGGTGGTACGCCAGTTCCTTCACGCCCTTGACGGCGATGGCCGAGAGGACGGGGTCGGCGGTGGTGGTCAGCCTCTCGAAGTGGGCGAGCCGCCAGCTGGACAGCACCAGCAGCCGTACGACGCTGAACGCGAAGTCCCCGTTGGGCAGTTCGGCCAGGCGTACGTTGCGGAACTCGCCGGGGTCGCGGAAGTAGGCGTACGCGTCCTCGCCGCGGCCGGTGCCGTCGGCGTGGCCGGCCCGGGTGTACAGGAGGCGGGCCTGGCCGAGCAGGTCGAGTCCGATGTTGGCGAGGGCGACGTCCTCCTCCAGCTCGGGGGCGCGGGTGGTCCACTCGGCGAGCCGCTGGGCGCTGACGAGGGCGTCGTCGCCGAGGGCGAGGCAGGACGCGGCGAGTTCGCGCCGGTCGACCCCGTCCGGGACGGTGGTGTCCACGCCGTGCAGCGGATCCTCGAAGCCGGTGCCGAACGCCCACCGGGCGTCGCCGTCGTCGTGCCCCTCGGCCAGGGTCATGTAGACGTGGTCGTCGGTCATGCCCTGCTCCTAGATGTGGGGGACGTCGTCGGGGATGTCGTAGAAGGTGGGGTGGCGGTAGACCTTGTCCGCGCTGGGCGCGAAGAACGGGTCCTTCTCGTCGCGGGTGGAGGCGGCGATGTGCGCGGAGGGCACCACCCAGATGCTCACGCCTTCGTTGCGCCGGGTGTACAGGTCCCGGGCGTGGGTGAGGGCCATGCGGTCGTCGGCGGCGTGCAGGGAGCCGACGTGGACGTGGTTCAGCCCGCGCTTGCCGCGTACGAACACCTCGTACAGCGGCCAGCCCGCCTTCGGTTCCGGTGTCTCGCTCATGTCGCCGCTCCTTCGCGCGTGCGTGCCGCCTGCTTCGCCGCGTGGGCCGCGGCCGCCTCCCGTACCCAGGCGCCTTCCTCGTGGGCGTCGCGCCGCCGCTCGACCCGTTCCGCGTTGCACGGACCGTCGCCCTTGATGACCCGCGTCAGCTCGTCCCAGTCGGGGGTGCCGAAGTCGTGGTGGCCCCGCTCCTCGTTCCACCGCAGTTCGGGGTCGGGGAGGGTCACGCCGAGCTTCTCCGCCTGCGGGACCGTCATGTCCACGAAGCGGCGGCGCAGTTCGTCGTTGCTGTGGCGCTTGATCTTCCACGCCATGGAGGCGGCCGAGTTGGGCGAGTTCCCGTCCGGCGGGCCGAACATCATCAGGGACGGCCACCACCACCGGTCGACGGCGTCCTGGACCATGGCCCGCTGGGCCTCGGTGCCGCGCATCATCGTCATCAGCAGTTCGTAGCCCTGCCGCTGGTGGAAGGACTCCTCCTTGCAGATGCGCACCATGGCGCGGGCGTACGGCCCGTAGGAGCTGCGGCACAGGGGCACCTGGTTGCAGATGGCCGCGCCGTCCACGAACCAGCCGATCACGCCGACGTCGGCGAAGGTCGGGGTGGGGTAGTTGAAGATCGACGAGTACTTCTGGCGGCCCTCGATCAGCCGCCGGGTGAGATCCTCGCGGTCGACGCCGAGGGTCTCGGCGGCCGAGTACAGGTACAGGCCGTGGCCGGCCTCGTCCTGGACCTTCGCGAACAGGATGGCCTTGCGGCGCAGCGAGGGCGCGCGGGTGATCCAGTCGCCCTCCGGCTGCATGCCGATGATCTCCGAGTGGGCGTGCTGGGCGATCTGCCGGATCAGCGTCTTGCGGTAGCCGTCGGGCATCCAGTCGCGCGGCTCGACGCGCTGGTCGCGCGCGATCGTGGCCTCGAAGTGCTCCGCGAGCCCGGGATCGGCGCGAACCGCCGCCCCGGGCTGTGTGTCATCCATGCCATCTCCCCAACCGACCGTTCGTTCGGCTCTTGATATCACGCATTCTACGGCCTCCGGCACGTGCCGCGCGGGTCCGGCGGCCCGCGCCCGCGGTCCTGTCGTACGCCTCCCCGGCCGGGAGGGATTCCGGGTCCCCCTGGCTCACACCCGCTCCACCAGCATCGCGACGCCCTGGCCGACGCCGACGCACAGGGTCGCGAGGCCCCTGCGGGCGTCCGCCCGCTCGAGACGGCCGAGCAGGGTGAGTACGAGGCGGGCGCCCGAGCAGCCCAGCGGGTGGCCGAGCGCGATGGCCCCGCCGTCGGCGTTCACCCTCTCCTCGTCGAGCTTGAGGCGTCGTACCACCGCGAGCGCCTGCGCGGCGAACGCCTCGTTCAGTTCGACCGCGTCGAGGTCGGCGGTCTGCCATCCGGCGCGGGCGAGGACCTTCTGGGTGGCGGGCACCGGGCCGAGGCCCATGAGGTTCGGCTGGACGCCGGCCGCCGCGGAGGCGACGATCCGGGCGCGCGGGGTGAGTCCGTACCGCGCGACGGCCGCGGCGCTCGCCACCACCAGCGCGGCGGCGCCGTCGGAGAGCGGCGAGGAGGAGCCCGCGGTGACGATGCCGTCCGCGCGGAAGAGGGTGCGCAGGGCGCCGAGCTTCTCCGGCGTGGTGGTGGGGCGCGGTCCCTCGTCCCGGGTGGCCTCGCCGTCCTTCACCGGGACCGGCACGATCTCCCGGTCGAAGTGCCCGGCCGCCTGGGCCGCGAGGGCGCGCCGGTGGCTGCGCAGGGCGAACGTGTCGGAGTCGGCGCGGGTGATGCCGTCGAGCGCGGCCACCTCCTCGGCGGTCTCCCCCATCGACAGGGTCACCTTCGGCGTCATCGGATCGGCGCCGGCGGGTACGGCCCGGTCGGCGGCCGCGAACCGCGGGTTGGTGAAGCGCCAGCCGAGGGACGTGTCGTGCACCTGGCCCGGCTTGGCCCACGGGGTGCCGGGCTTCTCCATCACCCACGGGGCCCGGGTCATCGACTCCACCCCGCCGGCGACCACCAGGTCGGCCTCGCCGGCGCGGATCGCCTGGGCGGCGGAGGCGACGGCCGTCAGCCCCGACGCGCAGAGCCGGTTGACGGTGTAGCCGGGCACGGTGTGGGGCAGTCCGGCGAGCAGGACGGCCATGCGGGCCACGTCCCGGTTGTCCTCACCGGCCTGGTTCGCCGCGCCGAGGATCACTTCGTCCACGGCTTCGGCGGGGATCGCGGCGCGGCGCACGGCCTCGCCGACCACGAGGGCGGCCAGGTCGTCGGGGCGCACGGAGGCGAGGGCGCCGCCGTAACGTCCCTGCGGGGTACGGGCTCCGTCGATCAGGTAGACGTCGTCGGTCATGGGCGGGCTCCTCGGCGGTGACCGGGCTGCGGGACTGGAGGGGGGTGAACCGGCTTTCCTGCGGCACGTGTCCACCTCTTGACGGACACGGTTCGTGGCTGGCTAACGTAACCTTTCCGCACGCTAACCGAATGGTCGGTCGGGACACAAGACGGAGGGAACCGTGACGCGAGCCACCCCGCCGGAGCGGGACCCCGTCGAATCGATGTTCGCCGCCGACGAGGCGTCCCGGCGCCTGGGAATCGAGCTGCTGGAGCACGGCGAAGGGACCGCCGTGACGCGCATGACGGTGACGGCGGCGATGGTCAACGGACACGGGATCGCCCACGGCGGCTACCTGTTCCTCTTCGCCGACACCGCCTTCGCCTGCGCGTGCAACGGGCACGGCCCCGTGACGGTCGCCGCCGGGGCCGACGTCGACTTCGTCGCCCCCGCGCGCGAGGGCGACGTCCTGACGGCCGTCGCCGTGGAGCGGACCCGGTTCGGCCGCAGCGGCCTGAACGACGTGAGCGTCCTGCGCGGCGACGAGGTGATCGTGGAGTTCCGCGGCCGCAGCCGCGCTCTCAGGGGTACGGGAGCGGCGGACCCGCGCTAGGGGTGTCTTGCCGATCACGCCGCGCCCGCGAAGTGGCGCCCGGCCGTCTTCCGTACCGCCCGGCGCACCGCGGTGCCCTGACCCCGTGTCAGCGTACGGACGGATTTTCCCGGTGGCCCCCGTACGCCCGCGGACGGGTGTGGTGAAGACGTCCCGCCACAAGCATTGATCATGTCTATGTCATCCGCTTTCCTTGCCTTGTTCAGGCATCGGCCCAGCGGTGCCGGAACAGTCGCGACGTGTGTGGTGCGTCGGCGCGGAGAACCGCGCGGATGTCTGGATCGCTCCCCCCGTGCCGGCCTGATGTCGCGTCATGGGTCTTGAGTCCTGCGAGGAGAGTCAAGAATGAGAAGTTTTCTGCGCCTAGCGCCGGTGGCCGAGGCGGGGGTGAGGACGTCGGAGAGGTCGGCCGTACCGGTCGCCGCGCCGTCCCGGCCCTCCTTCCTCAGGCGCCGGGCAGCCCGGTTCGCGACCGTGCTCAGCGCCACGATCCTGGCGGTTGTCGTCCCCGCCTCGATGGCGCACGCCGATCCGCCGCGCAACCTGCCGCAGAACGCCGGAGGTTGGGAGCAGTCCTTCTCCCCGGCCTACGACTACGACACCGACGGCTGCTACGCCACCCCCGCGATCGGCCCCGACGGCACGCTCGCTCCCGGGCTGAACACGACCGGCGCGGTCAACGGCAGCTGCCGGGACCAGTCGGACCTGGACAACTCCCAGACGTACGCCCGCTCGAAGTGCAACAACGGCTGGTGCGCCATCGTGTACGCCAGCTACTTCGAGAAGGACCAGGCCGTCGCGGGCAGTGGCCTCGGGGGTCACCGCCACGACTGGGAGCACGTCATCTCCTGGGTCAACCAGTCCACCAACCAGGTGGAGTACGTCACGACCACGCAGCACAGCAGCCAGGTGACGTACCCCCGCTCGCAGGTCCGCTTCGACGGGTCGCACCCGAAGGTCGTCTTCCACAAGGACGGGCTGTCCACGCACTTCTTCCGGCTCGCCAACAACAACGACGAGCCGCCGGAGAACCACTACCACAACTGGCGCTACCCGCCCCTGGTGGACTGGAACGGCTGGCCCACCACGGCGCTGCGCGACAGGCTGATGAACGCCGACTTCGGTTCGGCGACCATCAAGATCAACGACGGCAGGTTCGTGTCCCTGCTCACCAACTCCAAGCCGTCCGGGATCGCCTTCAACCCCCAGGGCTGACCGACGTCCCCCGGCACCGGTGGCAGCGCCGCGGCGTCGCCACCGGTGCCGGCGTGCGCGGACGGCCGCCTCGGCCCCTCCCGTCCCCACGACTCAGTCGCGGGGCCACGGACGGCCGTCGAGGCGTTCGATGTCCCGGTTCAAGCGCCCCAGGCTGTCGGCCAGTTGGGCCGCTTCCCCGGGCGTCCAGGCGTCCAGCAGCCTCGCCAGGCCGCTCACGTTCTCGGCCCGGTCGCTGTCCAGCCGGCGTTCACCTTCGGGGGTGATCGCGAACCGCCGGGCGATGCCCCCCTCGGGATCCGGGATCCGCTCGACCACCCCGGCCCGCAGCATCGCGGCCGTCTGCCGGTTGAGGGTGGACGCGTCCAGGCCGAAGGCGTCGCTCAACCCGCCGATGGACATCGGCCCCTCGGCCCGGATGCGGCTGAGCAGGGTGTAGGCGCTGCGGTCGAGCCTGTCGCCGCCCCGGGAGGCGAGCAGGTGCAGGTACCGGCCGAGGAGCATGGTCTCGAACTCGATCCGCTCCAGGGGCTTGTCACGGGCGTGAGGGCTTTCCGGCTTCTCGCGCTCTTCGGGCTTGTCCAAGGGATGGTCCACGCGGGCTCTCTTCGGCTTCGGATCCTGCCCGCCTTCTCTATCACGGCATAGATGCATCACGCACATCACGTGCATCTAGCACGTCCCATGCATGACACACGTCTCATGTATGGTGCACATCGAGCGCACCCGTGGGGGCGCTCGGCCGTGACCTGGAAGAGCAACAGGGAGACACCCGTGGACAGTTCCCAGCCCGCAGCCCGCCCCGGCGGTGTTGTCGGCATCCTCGCCTTCGCCGGCATCGTGGCCGCGATCACCCAGACCCTGGTGGTGCCGCTGATCGCGGAACTGCCGAAGCTGCTCGACACCTCCGCGTCGAACGCCTCCTGGGTCATCACCGCCACCCTGCTCGCGGCGGCCGTCGCCACGCCCGTCGCCGGACGGCTCGGCGACATGTACGGCAAGCGCCGCATGCTCCTGGTCTCCCTGGTCCCGCTGGTCGCGGGCTCGGTGGTCTGCGCCGTGTCCTCCTCCGTCGTCCCGATGATCGCGGGCCGTGGTCTCCAGGGCATCGGCATGGGCGTGGTCCCCCTCGGCATCAGCCTCCTGCGGGACGTGGTCCCGGCCGAGAAGCTCGGCTCCTCCATCGCGATCATGAGCGCGTCCATGGGCGTGGGCGGCGCGCTCGGTCTCCCCTTCGCCGCCGCGATCGCCGAGAACACCAGCTGGCGGGTGCTGTTCTGGGTGGTCGCCGCCCTGGCCCTGGCCGTCGGAGCGCTCATCTGGGCCTTCGTACCCGCGGGTGGTGAGACGACCGGCTCGAAGGGCTTCGACGTGCTCGGCGCCATCGGCCTCGGCATCGGCCTGGTCTGCCTGCTGCTCGCCGTCTCCAAGGGCGCCGACTGGGGCTGGGGCAGCGGCACCACGCTCGGCCTGTTCGCCGCCGCGGTGGTGGTGCTGCTGGTGTGGGGCCTGTGGGAGCTGCGGATCAGTGACCCGCTGGTCGACCTGCGCGTGACCGCCCGCCCCCAGGTCCTCATGACCAACGCGGCCTCGGTCCTGGTCGGGTTCGCGATGTACGCCCAGTCCCTGGTCGTGCCCCAGCTGCTCCAGCTGCCCGAGGCCACCGGTTACGGACTGGGCCAGTCGATGCTCGCCATGGGGCTGTGGATGGCACCGGCCGGCCTCATGATGATGATCATGTCGCCGCTCGGCGCGAAGCTGTCCGCCGTCAAGGGCCCCAAGGTCACCCTGGCCGTGGGCAGCCTGGTCATCGGCGTGGGGTACGGCATCTCGCTGCCGCTCATCGGCTCCAGCAGCCCGTGGAGCCTGCTGGTGGTCACCCTGGTCTGCAACACGGGCGTGGGCTTCGCGTACGGCGCGATGCCGGCTCTCATCATGGGCGCCGTACCGCTGTCGGAGACGGCCTCCGCCAACAGCTTCAACACACTGATGCGGTCGATCGGCAGCTCGGTCTCGGCCGCCGTGATCGGTGTGGTCCTGGCGCAGATGACCACCGACTTCGGTGGTTTCGCCCTGCCGTCCGAGGACGGCTTCCGTGTCGCGATGCTCATCGGCTGCGGTGTGGGACTCGTGGCCGCGGTGCTCGCGTCCCTCATTCCCGTACGGAAGACAGCGCAGCCCGGATCCGGCCTCGCGCCGGCCCCCGTGCCGGAGACCGCCGCCAAGGCCTGACCGTACGCCCGTACATGAGATCGCCGCCGGCGCTCGCCAGAGCGCCGGCGGCAACTCCCGTGTCCGCTACCGGGTTTCTGCGGTGCGGGAGCGCAGACGCAGGGCCTGCTGCTGCATCGTGCGCTTGAAGCGGGGGCCGAACGGCTTCTCCACCAACCGGTGGATGAGCCAGGCCAGTACGAGCATCAGGGCGACGGTGGCGAGAAGGGTCAGGCGCGGGTCGATCCCGAACTTCCGGTGCAGGACGGCGATCGCGAACCAGCCGAGGTGTTCGTGGACCAGGTAGAAGGGGTACGTGAGGGCGCCGGCGAAGCTGAGCCAGCGCCAGTCCGCCCACCGGAACCAGCCCAGCGCCACGGCCGCCACCGACGCGAACGCGAAGGTGACGATGAGCAGGATGACGTGCGGGGAGCGCTGCTGGAAGACCTCGGTGGCGTCCGGGCTCCACAGAGCGACGGTCGCGTAGTGCTGGCCCAGCAGCCAGCTCGTGGCCACGATGCCCCAGAGCAGCAGGTCGCCGCCGTACCGGTGGATCAGATAGAGCGCGAGACCGCCGACGAAGAACGGCGCGTACTCCTGCATCACGATCTCGTTCAGGAGTGGGACGTCGGCGACCTGGGCGAGGGCGGTGGCCACGATCCAGAGGCAGCAGAAGATGACCACACGCCGGTAGTCGACACCCTTCCACACCACGAAGACCGCGAACAGCAGGTAGAAGCGCGCCTCCACCCAGAGGGTCCAGCACACGCCCAGGACGCGGTGCACGCCCGTCGGCTGCTGGAGCATGGTGAGGTTCACCAACACCTCGTCGAGGCGCAGCGGTTCACTGACGGACGGAAGCACGAAACACGCGGCGGTGACCAGGACTATGGCCGCCCAGTAGGCCGGGTAGAGGCGGGAGACCCGGGAGCGGAAGAAGTCGCCGAGGGTACGGCCCCAGCTGCTCATGCAGATGACAAATCCGCTGATGACGAAGAAGATCTGGACGCCGAGGCACCCGTAGACCGCGACCGCGGAGAGATCGGGGAACAGGTGCTTCGGGGACTGCCCCCACACCCGGGTGATCTCGCCGCCGCGCCCCGCGTAGTGGTAGAGACAGACCATCAGCGCGGCCAGCAGTCGCAGCCCGTCGAGGGCGCGCAACCTGCTCTGCTTCGTGGGCTGTTCCGCCGGGGGCGCCGCGGCGCCCTCCGGCCGGGGCGCCGGATCCGGCGCCCGTACCAGGGTCGCGTGAGTCATTCCGTCTTTGTCCGTTCGTTCCGGGGCGGGAGGGGACCGGGGGTCGCGCGGCGGGATCCGGAGGAGACGGTCCAGGCGGCGCAACGGTCCATCGAAGAAATCTAGGCGGCGTTCGATGAACCGTGCGATATCGCACGGGTGAACAGGTCCTGACTCGCGGCGACCACCGCGTGAACACCGGGCACCGGCGCCCGGATGTCCGATGCCGTCACCCTCCCGGGCCGCGAGGCGTGGACGCGACCTGGCCGGTGACGGCGACGCGCCTCCGCTCTCTTCGGCGGACCGTCACGCCGCGTTTCGCCCCTGTTCGCCGCAGCGTCCGCCCCGACCGGGTTCGATGACACGTCCGCGGCCCCACCCGCCACCGTCCGAACTCGCCCGCGCCCCACCGCGCCTGGGAGCGCCCGTGTCCGTGTCCTCTCCGCTCACGCGCGGAACCGTACTCGTGGGGCTGGCCGCTCTCCTGTGCGGGTGTGTCAACTCCAGCCGCGCGGCGGAGGGTTCGGGCGGCGGGGCCGCGCGCTGCGAGTCGTCCGTGGTCTTCCGGTCCGGGACCGGTGGCTACCACACGTTCCGTATACCGGCCGTGGTCACCACCGCCCCCGCCCCCGCCGCCCCGGGCGCCCCCGGCACGCTTGTCGCCTTCGCCGAAGCCCGCCGGCACTCCCAGGCCGACGCCGGCGACGTGGACGTCGTCTCCCGGCGTTCGGCCGACGGCGGTTGTACGTGGTCCCCCGTTCAGGTCGTCGCCGACGCCGGCGCGGACACGGTGGGCAACCCGGTCCCCGTCGTCGTCCCCGGCACCGGCCGCCTGGTGCTCGTGACGTGCCGCAACGCGGCGACGGCCACCGAGAGGACGATCCTGGAGGGAAAGCGGCCCGCGGGGCGGCGGGTCTACGTCCAGCACAGTGACACCGCCGGACGCACCTGGTCCCCGCCCACCGAGATCACCGACCAGGCCACACGGCCGGACTGGCGCTGGTACGCCACAGGCCCCGGCCACGGCCTCGCGCTGACCCACGGCCCGCACACCGGACGCCTGGTCGTGTCGGCCGACCACTCCACCGCACCGCCCGCCGGCAGCCCCGACACCGGCGCGGAGCCGCGGTACTACGGCGGTCACGCCCTGCTCAGCGACGACGGCGGCGCCACCTGGCGCATCGGTTTCGCCGACGACACGCCCGACGGCCGCGTCAACGCCAACGAGACCACCGCCGCCCAACTCCCCGACGGTCGCGTCTACTTCAACACCCGCGACCAGCACGGCACCGCCCCGGCCTCCCGCGCCGACGCCTACAGCGGCGACGGCGGGGAAACCCTGGACGGGCCCTTCGCCCCCACGGAGGACGTGACGGCGGCCCTCTCCGAAGGAAGCGTCCTCCAGACCCGGCACGGCGGACACGCCGGCCCGCTCCTGCTGTCCGCACCCGCCGGCCCCGAGGCCCGTACCGACATGACCGTGCGCGCCAGCGACGACGGGGGCCTCACCTGGAGCACCGGGCTGCGGCTGACCGCGGACCCCGCCGCCTACTCCGACCTGGTCGAGGCCGGCCCCGGCACCGTGGGCGTCCTGTACGAGACCGGCCGCCGTACCCCGTACGACACCATCACCTTCACCCGGCTCCCGCTGGACCGGCTCCGCGCCCCGAACTGATTGGTTCATCAGTTCTGCGGTGACCTAGGCTGGGAGGCATGCAGCAGCCGACTCCCCCGCCCGCCAACCGCTTCGAACGCCGCAGGGCGCACTCCCGTCGGGCCCTGATCTCGGCGGCGCGCCGGATCCTGGCCGAGACCGGGGACACGGCGGTGAGCATCCAGCAGATCTCCGAACGGGCGGACGTCGGCTTCGGCACCTTCTACAACCACTTCGACACCAAGACCGCCCTGTTCGACGCGGCGGTCGCCGACGCCCTGGAGGAGTACGGGCAGCTCCTCGACAAGGTGACCGAGGGGATCGACGATCCGGCGGAAGTGTTCGCCACCAGTGTCCGCCTCACCCTGCAACTGTCCGCCACGCACCCGGAGATCACCCAGATCATCCGCTTCCGGGGGCTGTCGCACGTCCACACCGACACCGGCCTCGCCCCCCGCGCCCTGCGTGACCTGGAGATCGGCAAAGCCTCCGGCCGGTTCAGCATCGACGACCCCGAGGTCGCGCTGAGCGCGATCGGCGGCGCCCTCATCGGACTGCTCCAGCTCAACACCGTCAGCGAGATCGGTCCGGGGGCCGGCGAGCAGATGGCCGAGCTGCTCCTGCGCATGCTCGGCCTGCCGGCCGACGAGGCGTCGGACCTGGCCACCCGCCCGCTGCCCCTGCTGGGCTGAGGCCCCTCTCGGCTCACATCTCGGCGACAGCGCGACGGCGGCGACGCGGCTCGTCACGCCGGATCCGAGACAACGGGCCTAGGGCGTGTCCGCAAAGTGGGGTCTGGCTCGCGGCGCCTGGCACGCGCGCTCGCGGCGTTGTCGGACCCACCCCGTACGTCCAGTACGGGGTGAGTCCTCCGCCTTGCGATCGCACGCACCAGACGCCGCGAGCCCCGCCCTCCGGGCGGACGACCCCACTTTGCGGACACGCCCTAGCGCCTGGTCTCGCTGTCCGCGCCGTACGTCCGGATGTCGTCCATCGCGAGCGTCTGCGGCCTCCGTACGTTCTCCGCCTCCGCGTCGACCGCGTCCACCAGGGCCCGGTAGCCGCTCGTGATGCTGAGGAGTGTGTCGAGGACCATCTCCCGCTCCTTGCGGGCCTGCGGGCCGACCTGGTTGGCGAATTCGTCGTCGCCGCCCTCCTCGCCCCAGCAGCCCTCGTACGCGCTGCTGTCGGTGTCGAACCTCGGTCCGATCTCCTCGCCCGTCCTGGAGGCGTCCGCGATGTGCCGCGAAAGGCCCCGGATTCCCTCGTAGTCGCCCGAGTACGTACCCGGCATCGCTATGCGCCCCCCGGCCGCTCGGTGCCCGTGCCACGACCGCCGGGCGGCGGGCCGGCCGGCTCCGGGTCGTCCTCGTGGATCTCGTCACGCAGCCGGCTCATGGCCGTCGGCGCCCGGTCGACGGAGGTCTCTTCGAGCAGCGATCCGAAGAGCGAACCCCAGTCGACGCCCGCCCGTTCCGGTGCGGTGCCCCGCGCGGTCATCCGGGTGAGGGGGTCCAGCAGGTCGACGACCCGGCGCGCCATCTCGGCGCGTGCCGTGTTCGCGGCCTCCAGCACCGAGGCGGAGAGCTGTGAGGCGGCCATGGAGCGGTACTTGCCGTCGAGGAACTCCACACTGGTCAGTTCGCCCTTCGACCCGACGGTCACCCGCACCGACCTGTCGGCCGAACGCGCCGTCGCCGACGCCGCGTCCATTTCGGCCCGGGCCTTCGCCGCCGCCTCCTCCGTGGCCTTCAGGTGCGCCATCGCCTGGGCCACCCGGTCATCCATCGACTGACTCAACCCGGTCTCCTCACTGGGTAACTCTGCTGCGTGCGGGGCGCGTTCATCGTCCCAGGGCCTGCGGCGCGCCGCCCTCGTCGGTGCCCCAGACGTCCTCGTCCTCCACCACCCACGTGGTGCGCTCGCGGTCGCCGCTCTCGGTCTGCTGCCCTCCCCCGCCGCCGGGCCCGCCGGCCATCGGCGGCATGAACGGCGTCTGGCTGCTGGTCTGCGTGCCGCGCGGGACGACGCGGTGTTCCTGGTCCTCGACGGTCGACACCCCGCCGCCCGCCCGGGCGGAGCGGCCGAGGCCGGGTTCGATGACGTTACGGGTGCGCTCGCCGGAGGACCCTGACTCGCCGCCGCCCCCGGCGCCCCGCATCATCGGCGGGGACATCCCCGGCGAGCCGGCCGCCCCGTTGGAGCCGTCGGAGGCGGCGGCCAGGGCGCCGCTCCCCTCGGGGCGTCCCAGCGCGGACGTCAGGTCGTCCTGGTTGTAGAGGTTGTCGTGGAAGACGGACGAGTACGGCGAGTCGGCGCCGACCGAGGAGAAGTCGGGGGGCTGCGGGAGATCCGCGATGCGCTGGCGGATCTGCTCATCGATGTCCCTGTCGCCGGCCCCGATCCGGTCCTGCTCGGCCTGGATGTCGCCCATGCGCCGGTCGTACTCGGCCCTGGCGTCCCGCCGCGCCTGCTGTGCGTCGTCGCGGGCCTCCTGCCGGGCGTCGTCGGCGGCGGCCTTCTGCTGCTCGTACTCCTTCCTGGCGTCCGCCTCGGCGCCGTTGGCGTCCTGGACGGCGTCCCGCTCAGTGGCGTCGATCTCGGCGAGCCTGCGGTCGTACTCCTCACGGGCCTGCCGCTCGTCGCCACCGCCGGCGATCTCGCGCTCGTAGTCGCTCCGTGCGTCCGCCCGGTCCTGGTCGGCCTCCCGCCTGGCCTCGTCGCGCTGTTCCTGTGCCTCGGCCTTCTCGTGCTCGTACTCCTGCTTCGCCGCCGCCTCCTGGCGATCGGCCTGCTGCTCAACGGCCTCGCGCTCGGCGCGCGCGTCGGCCTTGTCCCGCTCATAGTCAGCTTGTGCTTCGGTCTTCGCCTGCTCGGCCTCCAGCCGGGCCTGCTGCTTCTCCCGTACGGCCTCGCTCCTGGCCTGCTCCTGGGCGTTCTCCGCCTCGCCGCGGGCGGCGGCCTGCTCCTCCTTCGCGGCGGCCCTCTCGGCGTCCGCCTCCTTCCTGGCCTCCTCCTGGGCCTTCTCGGCCTCGGCCTTCGCCGCTGCCTGCTCCTCCTTGGCGGCTGCCTTCTCCGCGACCTGCTCGGCCTTCGCCTCCTCCTGGGCCTGCTTGGCCTCGGCGCGGTCCGCCTCGTTCTGGGCCTTGACCTCTTCCCGCTCCTTCTCCGCCTCGGCCTTCTCCGCGGCCTGTTCCGCCTTGGCCGCCTCCTTCTCCTTGTCGGCCTCGGCCTTCGCGGCCTCCTGCTCGGCCTTCGCCGCCTCCTTCTCCTGCCGGGCCTCCTCCTTCGCCTGTTCCTTCTCCGCCTCGGCCTCGGCCTTCGCCGCTGCCTGTTCCTCCTTCGCGGCGGCCTTCTCCGCGTCCGCCTCCTTCTTGGCCTGCTCCTTCTCCTTCTCCGCGTCGGCCCGCTGCTGCGCCGCCACGGAAAGGGCCAGCGCCTGCTGCGCCGCCGCTTCGGCCTTCGCCTCCTCCTGAGCCTTCTTGGCCTCGGCCCGGTCCTCGGCGTTCTGGGCCTTCACCTCTTCCCTGTCCTTGTCGGCCTCCGCCTTCGCGGCGTCCTGTTCCGCCTTGGCCGCTTCCTTCTCCTTGTCGGCCTCCGCCTTCTCCGCGTCGCGCTCGGCCTTGGCCTCTTCCTTCTCCCTGGCCGCCTCGGCCTTGGCTTCCTCCTTCTCCTTCTCCGCCTCCGCCTTCTCGGCGGCGTGCTCGGCCTTCGCCTCTTCCTTCTCCTTCGCGGCCTCGGCCTTGGCCTCTTCCTTCTCCCGGTCGGCCTCCGCCTTCTCGGCGTCCCGTTCCTTCTTGGCCTCCTCCTTCTCCTTCTCGGCCTCCTTCTTGGCCTCTTCCTTTTCCCTCTCGGCCTCCGCCTTCTCGGCGTCCCGCTCGGCCTTGGCTTCCGCCTTCTCCTTCTCGGCCTCCTTCTTCGCCTCCTCCTTTTCCTTCTCCGCCTCCTTCTTGGCTTCCTCCTTCTCCTTCTCCGCGGCGGCCTTCTCCGCGTTCGACTCCTCCTTCGCGGCGATGTCCGAGAGGGACTTCTTGTCCTTGTCCGTGATGGTGGGGTCGAACGCCTTCTCCGCCGCGGTGAACGCGTTGTCGATGGCGACCATCGCCTCGGCTCCCGCCGGACCGAGCCAGTTCTTCACCGACTGTTCCCAGCGGCGTACGGCCTCCTCGCCTATCTTCTTCCACGTCGTCATCTCGGTCGGCGGGCCGTAGGCCTGGCCGTCGATCGTGATCACGCCCGAGAATCCCTCGCCCGCGACGATATTGCTGGAGTAGTCGTAACGGTTGGTGGACGGCTGGAAGTCGATCTTGCCGAACTGGTTGTCGAGGATGTCCATCCGGGCTTCCTGCAACAGGTCGTACAGATGCTGCTGCGGACTGCTCTCGGGCCGCCACGCGTCCCAGGCCGCGATCAGATTCATCGCCTGTTGATACAGAATCCACTGGGCGTCCGCGAGAGCGCGCGCGGGCTCGGAGAACACCGGATCACCCTCGATGGTGGAGTACGTGGTCGACTCCGCGCCGTCCTCACCCGCGATCTGCTCGGCGTATCCCTCGTAATTCCTCGCCAGCTTGTGGATGAGCGCCTTGAAAATGGCCGCCGAGGTGCCGTCCCAGGATTTACTGCCCTCGCCGATGTCCTCGTTGTCCCATTTCCCGACGGCGGCGGCACTGTCCTTGAAGAAGGTGACCACCCGGTCGAACGCCCTGGCCGCGTCCGAGAAGGACCCGAGGTCCACATAGAGGGAGTCCGACACGTCGACGCCGCTGTGGCTGAACCCGTGTGAGGAATACGGGGAGGTCGCGATCTCCATCAGGGCGGCCCGGGTGCCGTGGATGTACTGGGCGAGCTTGGTGGTGTCCCAGGAAACGGCCTTGCCGTCCTTGTTCCAGCCGCCCTCGTCCTTGAGCACCTTGCTCGTGTACTCGAAACTCCCGATCACGTCCATGCCGCTCGGCGGCGCGTCGCCGACGGTCGCCAGGATGGTGATGTACGCCCGGTACCGGTCGAGCTTCGTTCCCGGCGACGTCTGGTCGGCGTCGTGGTAGGACCGGTAGAACGGAATCGTGTAGTCGGTGTTCTTGGTGTGCCAGCCGCCCGAGCCGGCGAAGCCGGATTCGTAGTAACTGCCCGCGTGATCCAGCCGGACGTGCATCAGCGGGATCTCGTCGTTGCCCTTCATCTTCTCGAACAACGACGCGCGCGGACCCACCTCGTACCCGGTGAGCTGCTTGACCGCCGTGGCCCAGTCGTCGTCGTTGTTGTCCGTGGGGCTGGCCTCGGGCTCTGCCATCACCGTGCTCCGGGAGGTTGTGGGGGTCGTGGAGGGGGCAACCGGGGGCGAGAGCCGCGGGAGGAGGCCTACTCCTCCCTTTCGCCACCGGATCCGCCGAGGTCACTGTCGACGTCTTCGAACACGTCCATGAACTCTTCCGGGGTGATGGCTTGCAGGGTCGACCCCTGGTTCTTCTCCAGCTGTGTGATCGTCTCCCGCAGCGCTTCCTCGAAGTCCTCGAAGAGCACGGTCTGCTCCTCGATGATGCGGACGATCTCGGCCGCCTCTGCCTGGATGACCCCGTTGAGCTTGCCCCCGGCGGCCTTCTCCCCGGCCATGTTGCCGATGATGAGCGGCTTCGTGGAGCTGAGCGTAGTGGTCGACCTGCCGTCGGCGATGTACGAGATCGCCTCGCCGTCGGTCGGGCTGTACTTGACGATCCCTTCCAGGGTCCCCACGAACGGCTCGATGTGGTCGCTGATGAACTTCTTCAGGAACGCGCTGTCAAGGACCGTGACCTCGGCCATGTCGCCCTTCCCCTCCGGTTTTCCCTACCCTGCCGCCCGGTCGGCGACCGGTCAGCGGCCGCCGATCCTGATGTCCGACCACCGCTGCGAGAGGTTCTGCTCGGTGTGCCGGTAGCTGCCGGAGATGTCCGTCAGCAGGGCCGAGTGGTTGGCGAGCAGCGTCCGGATGTTCGTGACGGCCGCGTCCCACTTCGCCTGCACGTCCTGGTAGACGTCCCGGTCGTCACCGATCCAGCTGTTCTTCAGCTCGGTCAGCTCCGCTTCCAGGTTCTCGAGGACGCTCATGATGGACTGGGACTGGGTGACCATGTTGTCCGCCGCGCCCTCGGCGTGGTTGTAGTCGATGTAGATGTAACCGTCGGTGAAGTCCATCAGAAACCCTCGATTCGCCGCGTGTACGGTGAGTGTGCGGTCGGTGTGCGATCACGGCCGGCGGACCGGCCCGTGACGGTCAGGCGTGGGGGGTGGTCAGGCGTTGGGGTTGGTGCCGCCCGCGACGCCGGCCGAGCCGCTGTTGTACCCGTTGAGTTCGTCGAAGACGGCCGTGGACCGGGAGTACTCCTGGTCGATCGCCTCGCTCGACGAGCCCTGCGCCAGGCCGTGTTCGGTGAGGGTGGAGTTGAGCTCGTCCACCATCCGGTCCAGATTGAGCAGGATCGTGTCGACGTGCCCGTCCCACTGTTCGAGCAACCGCTTGAAGCTTCCGCCGTCCGAACCACCGTAGTTGGACGCGAGCGTGCCCGCGGTGGTCTGGACGTCCTGCTGACACCGCTGGACACCGCTGAACGCCGTCTCCAGCGCCATGATCCCGTTGCGGGTCGCCTGCTCTTCGGACTGCTGCATGGCCATGAGAGAGAACTTCCTTCCGGCTTCCGGCGAAATTCACCGACCTGTGGACCCCCGCACCACCTGTGGGCAGACAAGGCGGCCCCGTGAACACACCCCGGTTCACAGGGACATGGGGTGGCCCGATGCTAAGCAGGCGACAAGTTGTTTGGCAATTGCCTCCCAACCCGCCGTGGCGGCCCGGGCCTTGCCCCCGAATGCTCGATTGAGCAAGGGCCCGGAATGCGGGCCGCTCACCTGAGCGACAGCCGGATTCCGGCCGGAGATAACGGTCATTGACCCCGTTTCCACGAGGCGTCAGGACACGCGGACTTCACCCGGGACCACCGCGGGGAATCCAGGAGTTCGCCCGTACGAACAGGCGCCGCGGGGCGACTTTTCCGCTGTAGCCCCTACATCTCCGGACACCGCAGTGTCACCCGCCCTTCTCCCGAGGAGGCCGCCTCGGGCGTGAGGTCGGGGCCGCTCGGCAGCATGGCCAGCAGCGGCGACGGCATCGTCCGCTCCTCCACGCCCTCGTACCCGAGCGCCTTGACCCCTTCCTGGGACAGCAGCCGGTACTTCACCCCTTCGTCCGTCACCAGGTACGTGGTGTCGCCCAGCGCGCTGCCGCCCGCGCCCACCACCCGGACCAGCGCGCCCTTCCCGGCCCGTACGGCGATGGCGTCGACCTTCAGGCAGGCGGGCACGATCTCGGGGGCCGGGGGCTGCACGACCTGCGGCAGCGCGTGCCCGGGCAGGACGGACGTACCGACCCGTATACCGCCCGGGGTGGAGTCGACGTCCGCGCACGCGACGGAACCGGCGGCGATCTCGACCGTCCTCGGCGGCTTCTCGGGCAGCCGCGCCGGGTTCACGGCGGCGTCCTCGGAGCGCGGGGCGAGATTCCCGGTCAGGGCGTCGGCCCCGAGCGTCGCGACCCGTACGGCGTTGCCGTCGTACGCCTTCGCGCGGGTCTCCGGGTCGCCCATGAGGAGTGCCGCCCCGGTGGCCGTGAGCGGGACCAGGCCGTCCTTCTGGAGCAGGTGGTAGCGGGCGGCGGAGCCCGGTACGTCGACGAGGAACAGCTGCCCGATCCGGGTGGCGCGGCCGGCCAGGTCGGGCCCCTCGGCGCCCCGGTCCGGCACGTCGGCCGCCGCCAGGTCGGGTCCCTGGGGGAAGGCGTCGAGGAAGGAGGCGGCGACCGGGCGGGGGGTGACGTTCCCGTACCCGAGAGCCTGCGCCGCGTGCCCGCGCCCGTCGAGGCGCAGCCTGCTCCCCTGCCACAGCAGGTAGGTGGTGGAGCCGGGCCCGGCGACCAACAGGCCCTCCTGGTCGGCCAGTCGGCGCCCGCCCGGAACGTCCCCCGGCTCGTCCGTGCCGACGGCGAGCGTGGTGGTCGCCGTGGCGCCGCCCGTCGAGACCGGGAGGAGGCCGGAGCACACCAGCCACGGCTTGGTGTCCAGGTCGCCGGTGCCGGGCAGCGCCTCGGGGCCGTCGGGGATGCCGACGGGCGTGCCGTGCGGGGTGCCGGCGAGGGAGCCGGTGCCGACGGTCGTGACGGCGAGGGCGCCGCCGGTGATCAGCTGGGCGGACGCGTAGTTCCGTACGGGGCGGAGCCGTCCGTCCAGGTACAGGTAGCGGGCGCCCGTCTGTTTGTCGACGATCAGGTTCTGCGCGGTGCGCCAGGAGTCGTTCCCGCCGGGCTTGATGAGTCCGAAGACGAACGCCCCCGCGCACACCAGCACGGCGATGAGCACGCCGATCGCGGCGCCGCGGTTGGTCCGGCCCAGGGGGCTCTCCGGATCGTCGGGTTCGGCCCGCAGCATGGCCGAGGCCAGCCTGCCCATCACGAAGAGGTGGGCCTGTACTTGGTCCCGTTTGCTGTGCATGGTTGCCCGTTCTTCCGATGAGCCGGATCAGCCGTTGATGCCGCGCAGCGTGCCGTACACGCCCATCGTCCAGAGCATCAGCGGCAGCATGCTGATGGCGGCGAGGGAGTGCAGCAGCTCGGCCGCGCGTCCCCAGTACGGCAGGAGCCGCCGCCCGGGCACGGTCCAGGAGGCGATGGTGATCGTGGCGGCCAGGGCCAGCAGACCGGCCGTCAGGGTCAGCCGGTCCGTGGGGTCGAGGGCCCGGGCCGCCCCGTACAGCAGCAGGGCGGTGCCCCAGGCGCCGGCGGTGGTCAGGGCGAGCCGCTGCCAGACGTTGCCCAGCCCCCTGCTGTGCAGCAGCAACAGCAGGGACAGGGCGACGACGGTGAGGAGGCCCGGGAGGTCGGGGTCGGCCACGAGCATCGCGAGGCACGGCAGGCAGATCAGGCCGATGGCCGCGTAGAAGGCGGTCATCCAGCCGTCCGCCAGAGTGGCGCGGGTCTCCACGTCGGAGGCGGGATACGGGTCGATGCCCTGCTGCAACTGCTGGACGTTGGTCGGCAGCGGGGGCATCCGCATCCCGGAGAGCCGGAACGACAGCGAGGGGACGAAGCCGCCGAACAGCACCATCGCGACGGCCACCACACTGGCCGCCTGGTCCGGCGCCAGGTCCATGATGATCAGGGTCGCGCCGAGCGCGCCCGCGACGGCGACGGAGGCCGTGCCGAGGAACAGCGCCGGGTACACGCCGACCGCCGCCAGCGCGAGCACCACCGCGCCACCGCCGGCGGCGGAGGCCGCCAACAGCCGTGCTCCCAGCACGGCGTCGCCCCCGGCGCCGCCCAACTCCCCGCCGGGCAGCAGCCATCCGGCCAGCGCGAAGTAGGGGGCCGCCATGAGGCCGAGCACCGAGCCGGCCCCGGAGTCGCCGACGGCCCGGGCGGCCGAGCCGGCCCCGGCGATCAGCAGCAGTCCCGCGGCCCCGGCGGCCAGCGCCCGCAGCCAGCCGGGGGAGCCCGGCAGGCCCAGGAGCACGAGGCCCAGCGTGAGGGTGGCGGCGGCCAGGGCGAGCAGCAGGCGCCGTCCCGCCACCGGGCTCCACCCGTGCGGGCGGTTCTGCATGGTGGTGGATATGCCGTCGACGAGGTCGTCGAGGTGGACCTCGGGGAGCGCCTCGGCGCGCGGCCGCAGACTGAGTACCTCGCCGTCACGCAGGCCGAGGGAGTCCAAGGTACTCTCGGGGTCGAGCGGTGGGCCGCCGAGACGTTGCAGCACCCAGCCGCCGTGCTCCAGGCCGGATTCCTCCAGGTCCTCGCCTCCGTAACCGACGACTGTGGGCAGCAGGTCGGCTACGGAGACGTCGGAGGGCACCGCCAGGTCGATGATCCTCGTCGGAGCGCGTACGGTGACGCGGCACAGATTCGCCGTCCGGGTTTCTGTCATGGGCTTGGGTTTCACGCTTTCCGCTGAATGTGACAGGAAGTCGGGCGTGTGGGTGCCGACGAGCCCATTGGGGAAACCGGCGGCATCGCGCGAGACTCTACTTCATCCGCATTGCGAGGCAACTCGCCCTTCCGGCAGCCGACTTCGATTGCCTTACGGGCGCCCGTCGTTCCGGCGAACCCCGGTATCGGGTGAACTCCGGTAAAGACCGGGTGAACTCCGGTAAAGGCGGACCGCCCCGCGCTGTTGTCATGGAATTGTTCGGAATCGCACAGGAGGCCATTCGTTGAGCGTGATCCTGTTCCGCAGGCCGGCACGCCGTAGAGGTCCGGAATCGCCGTCGGGAGACCTGAGTCTTCAGGAGCCGCCGACCCTTCCCGAAGTGGTCCCGGACAGCTCCGCGGTGTGGACCTACCTGCCGATGGCCCTGATGTCCGTGTCCATGATGCTGATGTTCATGCGGCCCGGCATGGCCAGGTCCAGCGGCGGATTCATCTATATCGCGCTCGGTGTGATGGTGGTCGCCTCCGCGGGGATGATGATCGGTCAGGTGATGAAGCGCAACGCCGACCGCAAGCAGCGGATGAAGGGCGAACGCCGCGACTACCTGCGGTATCTGCGCCAGACACGGCGCAAGGTGCGGGCCTCCATCGCCGACCAGCAGCGGGCGCTCGCGTGGCGCCATCCCGAGCCCGACGCGCTGTCGTCCTTCGTGCGGACGTCACGGCTGTGGGAGCGCCGGACGTCGGACGAGGACTTCGCGGAGGTGCGGATGGCCGTCGGCGACCAGCGCCTCGCGATGAAGCTGATCCCGTTGTCCACCAAGCCCGTCGAGGACCTGGAACCGCTGTCGGCGCACGCGCTGCGCAGTTTCACCCGGGCCTATTCGACCGTACGGGACCAGCCCATCGCGATCTATCTCCGTGCCTGGTCGAAGGTGCTGTTCCGGGGTGACGAGGAGCGGATACGCGGTCTGGTGCGCGGCCTGCTCGGCCAGTTGGCGGTGTTCCACTCCCCCGACGACCTGTGGATCGCGCTGTGCGTGTCCGACGAGCGGCGGGCGGAGTGGGAGTGGGCGAAGTGGCTCCCGCACAGCCTGCACCGGTACGAGGAGGACGGCGCGGGCCCGACCCGCATGATCACGTCGGCCTTCAACGAGCTGGAGAACCTGCTCGGTGTCGAGTTCCAGGAGCGCCCGGGGGCCGATCCCGACGCGGCCCCGGGACGGGAGGAGCCGTACACGGTCATCGTGATCGACGGCTGCGCCCTGCCGGCCGGCCACCGTTTCGACGGCCCCGGGTTCCGCAACGCCGTCGTCCTCGACATCACGGGGGCCCTCACCTGGAAGCCCGGGCGCACCACGCTTCGCCTGGAGGTGGCGGAGGACAGTGTGGCGCTGGTCCGTACCGACCGCGACCGCAAGGAGCAGTCGACGGTGCTGGGCAGGCCCGACAGGTTCGGTCCGGTGGGGGCGCGGGCGCTCGCCCGGCTGCTCGCGCCGTACCGGATGAGCATGGGCGGCGACGACTCCAAGCCGTTCTCGGACGACGTCGAGCTGACGGCGCTGCTGAACATCCCCGATCTGCACCAGCACGAGCCGGCCACGCTCTGGGAGCGGTACACGGGCAGCGCCCGGCTCCGCGTCCCCATCGCGGTCAGTGGCGAGGGCAGGCCCGTGGAGCTGGACATCAAGGAGTCCGCGCAGGGCGGTACGGGTCCCCACGGCATGCTCATCGGGGCGACCGGTTCCGGCAAGAGCGAGCTGCTGCGCACGCTGGTCCTGTCGCTCGCCCTCACCAACTCCTCGGAGACGCTGAACTTCGTCCTGGTCGACTTCAAGGGCGGCGCGACCTTCCTGGGGCTGGACGAACTGCCGCACACCTCGGCGGTCATCACCAACCTCGCCGACGAGGTGTCCCTGGTCGCCCGGATGCAGGACGCCCTGCACGGTGAGCTGATACGCCGTCAGGAACTGCTGCGCGCCGCCGGGAACTACACCTCGGCCCTGGAGTACGAGAAGGCACGGCAGTCCGGGGTGCCGCTGGCTCCGCTGCCCAGCCTGTTCGTCGTGGTGGACGAGTTCAGCGAACTGCTGTCCGCGCACCGGGACTTCATGGAGCTGTTCGTCATGATCGGCCGCCTCGGGCGTTCGCTCGGTGTGCATCTGCTGCTGGCCTCGCAGCGGTTGGACGAGGGCCGCATGCACCAGTTGGAGAGCCATCTCTCGTACCGGATCGGTCTGCGCACCTTCTCCGCGATGGAGAGCCGCGGTGTGCTGGGCGTGCCGGACGCGTACGAGCTGCCGGCCCAGCCGGGCGCCGGGTTCCTGAAGAGCGGGGTGGACGCGCTGACGCGGTTCCGCGCCGCGTACGTCTCGGGGCCGTACCAGCGCCGCCGGGCCGTCGTGCAGGCGCAGGTGGCCCGGCAGGTGGTGCCGTGGACGGCGGAGTGGGTGGTGCCGCGCGCGCCCGCGGACCCGGACGTCTCCGGCGGGGGCGAGGAGGAGCCGGAGGGCGACGGGGAGAGCGGCGAGACGCTGTTGTCGGTGGCGCTGGACCGGCTGCGCGGTTCGGGGCCGCCCGCCCACCAGGTGTGGCTGCCGCCGCTGTCCGCGCCGGCCAGTCTGGACCAGATCCTGCCTCCGCTGGCGCCTGATCCGCGCTTCGGTCTCACCACGGCCGACTGGCCGCTGCGGGGCCGGCTCACCGTCCCGGTGGGTGTCGTGGACCGGCCGTTCGACCAGCTCCGTGATCTGCTGACGGTGGACCTGTCGGCGGCGGGCGGCCATGTGGCCATCGCGGGCGGCCCGCAGAGCGGCAAGAGCACGCTGCTGAGGACCCTCATCACCGCGCTCGCGCTGACCCACACCCCCAGGGAAGTGCAGTTCTACTGCCTGGACTTCGGCGGTGGCACCCTCGCCGCCCTGGACGAACTGCCGCACATGGGCGGGGTGGCGGCGCGGGTGGACGCCGAGCGGGTGGGCCGTACGATCGCCGAGGTCAGCACGCTGCTCAGCAAGCGGGAGCGGTTCTTCCTCGAACAGGGCATCGACTCCATGCCGACGTACCGCAGGCGGCGGGCGGCGGGCGAGTTCCCCGGCGAACCGCACGGCGACATCTTCCTGGTGGTGGACGGCTGGTCCACGGTGCGCCAGGACTTCGACCGGCACCTTCCCACCTTCAACGCGCTGGCCGCCCGCGGCCTCAACTACGGTGTCCACCTGATGATCACCACGGGCCGGTGGGTGGAGCTGTCGTCGTCCGTACGGGACCAGACCGGCACCCGCCTCGAACTGCGCATGGGGGACGCGATGGACTCGCAGATCGACTCCCGCAAGGCGGCGACGATCCCGCGCAGCCCCGGCCGGGGCCTGACCCCCGACAAGCTGCACTACCTGTCGGCGCTGCCGCGCGTCGACGGGGTGGAGGACGCCGACGACCTCGCCGACGGTGTCGCCGGCCTGGTCGCCGCGATCAGCGAGAACTGGACGGGTCCGTCGGCGCCCCGGGTGCGGATGCTGCCGACCGCCCTGCCCGTCGCCGACCTGCCGGCGCCCGTGGGCGAGAACGGGCTGCGGATCGCCATCGGCCTGGACGAGAACGAACTCGCCCCGGTGTGGCACGACTTCTCCGAGAACCCGCACATGATCGTGGTGGGCGACAGCGAGTGCGGCAAGACCAACCTGCTGCGGGTGGTCGCCAAGGGCATCACCGAGCGGTACACCCCGGCCGAGGCCCGCATCATGACGGTGGACTACCGGCGGGAGCTGGTGGAGGCCGTGCCGGAGGCGTACCGCCTGGGTCACGCGGTGTCGATGGACATCCTCAAGGACCTCGTGGACGGGGTGGCGAGGGCGGTCAGGCAGCGCGTCCCCGGGGAGGACGTCGCCCCGTCGCGGATGCGGCTGGCCGACTGGTGGTCGGGGCCGCGGCTGTTCATCCTGGTCGACGACTACGACATGATCGGCAGCGGTCCGATGGCGCAGCCGTTCGCCCCGCTGCTGGACCATCTGGCGCTCGGCCACGAGGTGGGCCTGCACCTGGTGGTGGCCCGCTCCTCGGCCGGCGCCGGGCGCGGCCTCAACGAGGCTTTGCTGCGGCGGCTGTTGGAGGTCAACACACCGGGCCTGCTGATGTCGTGCCCGCCGAGCGAGGGGTATCTCTTCGGCAGTGTGAAGGGGCGGGAGCTGATCCCCGGCCGGGCGGTGCGCATCGCGCGGCGCAAGACGCTCCAGATCCAGACCCCGCTGGGGGACGAGCGCTGATGTCCCCCGGGGGTGTCGCGGCGGCCGGCGGCCGGCTCCCTCCGGGGGGCCGGGCCGCCGGGGCCGTACGGACGTTACGGAGCCGGCGGAGCGCTGTCGGGGCGGCGCCCGGGCGGCAGCCAACTCCTGGCCCTGCCCCGGGGGATCACCGCGGCGGCGCCTCCCACCAGCAGGACGAGCGCCAGTCCCCCGCCCGCGATCGCCAGCGCCCGGTTCCGGGGGCCGGGGTCGGCGGGCTCGGGCAGGTGCGCGGGCGCGGCCCGCACGGCGGCCTCCCGCGCGGACGTGCCCTGTTCCGGTACGAGGGACAGGGCGGCGTAGGGGTCGAGGCGGGGCGTGTCCGACGGGTAGGCGGTCGCGAGCAGGCGGCGCGCGACCTCCGGTGCGGTCAGCGTCGGCCGGTAGGCCCGTACGAGAGCGGCGGCCCCCGCCGTACCCGCCGCGGCGAGCGAGGCGCCGGACCCGATGTAGTGGCCGGGTCCGCCCGGCCCGGCGCCGACCATGGAGCTGCCCGGCGCCGAGAGGTCCGGCTCGTGGGCGGGCGGCGCGTTCTCCTGCCGTACGCCGGTGGGCCCGAAGTCCACCACGGCGAGGACGCCCGGCGCGGCGGCCGGCCAATAGGGGCCCCGCGGCATGGAGTTGCCGGGCCCGCGCTCCTCCTTGGGCACGGCGTCCGGGGCGGCGGGGGCGACCACCAGCACGTCGTGCTCCGTGGCGTAGGCGACGGCGTCGGTGATCTCCTCCCTGCCCGTGCGCAGCGCGTGCCCGACGTAGACGACCCGCGCCTTCCGGTCCACGGCCGTCCGGATCCCGAGGGCGACCAGCTCCGGCGACGGCACCCCGCGCTCGTCGGTCCCGCGCAGCGCGACGATGTCGGCCTTCGGGGCGACTCCCGTGATTCCGCTGCCCTGTTGCGGGGCGGCGGCGATGAGACCGGCGGCGAAGGTGCCGTGTCCCACGCAGTCCTCCTCCGCGCCGCCGACCGCCGTCACCCGGCCGGACAGGCCGGGCACACCGGAGGCGACCCCGGTGTCGACCACCGCGACGGTCACGCCGGCCCCCTCGGAGATCCGCTGGGCCCTCGGCAGCCCGAGCGCCTTCTGCGACCAGGCCGCCCCGGTCGCGGTCTCCTCGGAGGGCCCGGTGCAGGGGTTGCCCTCGCCGAGGCGCAGCGGCAGCGGGGGCAGCAGGGTGGCGACCGGCTCGTCGGCGCCGGGACCGAACGACCCGCCCGGCGTGGCGAAGGCGGGCCCGCAGGTGACTGGCAGGATGACCGCGACAGCCAGCGCGAGGCCCGCATACCTGTATTTCATGGTGCTTCGCATTATCGCATGGTATGCGCATGCCATACTCAGGCGCACGCACAGGGCAGGCCAAAGACCCAGCAATACCAGGAGGTTCGAGGCGCGTGGCACGGCACATACTCACGGTCTGCCCGGAACGGCCGGACTGTTTCCCGACGATCGGTGAGGCACTGGCCCAGGCGCGCACCGGGGCGGTGATCCATGTGCGCCCCGGGCGGTACGCCGAGAACCTGGTCATCAGGAACCGGGTGACGATCGTCGCCGAGGGCGAGCCGGGAACGGTCGAGATCTGCCCCCGCGCGGGCAGTGCGATCAGTCTGATGGCCGACGCCGTCATGCTCAGCGGTCTGACCCTGCGCGGACGCGACAAGGAACTGCCGGTCGTGGACGTCCCGGCCGGCCAGGCCGCTCTCGACGGCTGCACCGTGAGCGGCGCGGGGTGGGCGGCGCTGCTGGTCCGCGGCAAGGGCTCGCTGGCGGCCCGCGCCTGCCGCGTCACCAATCCCGGCGGCGCGGGGCTCGTCGACTCCTCGGAGACCGAAAGCGTCATCGAGGACTGCGTGTTCGAGAACTTCGGCACCTCCGCCGTGGTGATCGGCGAGAGCGCCCGGCCCCTCGTCCGCGACTGCCGGATCCGGGGGGCGCGCGCCAACGGCATCCTGGCCAGCGGCGAGGCAGGCGGCACCGTCGACAGCTGTGACATCTCCGGCACCGACAAGCCCGCCATCGCCCTGGAGGGCCACAGCTCGACCCGTATCGTGCGCTCCACCGTCCACCACACCTCGGTGGGCCTGCTCGTGAGCAGCCTCTCCCGCCCCGAGATCGAGGACACGACCTTCGAGTCGACGGCCCAGAGCGGCATCGTCATCTCCGGCGGCGCCGACCCCCTGCTGCGGCGGTGCGTCACCCGCCGTACGAAACACAGCGGACTCCTCGTCCTCGACCGCTCGCGCGGAAACCTGGAGGGGTGCGCCTTCCACACCTCGGCGCAGTCCGCCGTCCGGGTCGTGGACGGCAGCTCCCCGCTGCTCAGGGACACGGTGGTGAGCGACTGCGCCGACCCGTCGGGGGCGGTGTACCTCAGCGACCACTCCACGGCCGAGTTCGAGCGCCTGGACGTGCTGGACGCGGCCGGGGTCGGCATCCACGTCCGCGCCTCCGCCAACCCCCTGCTGCGCCACACCCGGGTGATCGGCGCGGGAGGCCACGGCATCGAGATCACCGACGACGGCCGGGGCCGTCTGGAGCACTGCGAGGTCGAGTCGGCGGGCGGCTCCGGGCTGAGCGTGGACGACGACGCCGACCCGGAGATCAGCGACAGCGCGCTGCGCTCCTCCGCCCGCTCGGGCGTGGTCATCGGCGAGCGCGGGCGCGGAACCCTGCGGGACTGCGAGATCAGCGACAGCGCCGACGCGGGCATCACCGTGGGGGACGAGGGCGAACTCGCCCTGGACCGGGTGCGGGTGAGCGGTTCGAAGGCCCACGGCATCCAGGTGTCCCACGGCGGCCGGGCCTCGCTCTCCTCCTGCGAGATCACCGGCAGCACGGGCGACGGCGTACGGATCGACAGCGCCGAGCCCGTCCAGCTCAACCGGTGCGTGGTGCGCGACAACCGCGGGGCGGGCCTGCGGCAGAGCCGGGGCGGCGACCGCCTCTCGGTCGAGTACCTGACCAGTGCGGACAACGGCGCGGCGGACAGCTGGGGCGAGACGGCCGAGGTGTCGGGCGAGGGCGGGGCCCCGGGCGGGTCCGAGAAGGGGTCCGCGCCGCGCACCCCGATGGACGACCTGGACGCGCTGATCGGCCTGGAGAACGTCAAGCACCAGGTCACCACCCTGGTCAACCTCAACCAGCTCGCCGAACGCCGCCGCAAGCTCGGCATGCCGGTCCCCTCGATGAGCCGGCACCTGATCTTCTCCGGACCGCCCGGCACCGGAAAGACCACGGTGGCCCGGCTGTACGGGAGCATCCTCGCCGACCTGGGCATCCTGCGCAGCGGCCACCTCGTCGAGGTCGCCCGGGCCGATCTGGTGGCCCAGATCATCGGCGGTACGGCCATCAAGACCACGGAGGCCTTCACCAGCGCGCTCGGCGGGGTGCTGTTCATCGACGAGGCGTACACCCTCACCCCCGAGGGATCCTCCAACGACTTCGGCCGGGAAGCCGTCGACACCCTTCTCAAGCTCATGGAGGACCACCGCGACGACGTGGTGGTGGTCGCGGCCGGATACTCCGAGCAGATGGAGTCGTTCCTGTCGGCCAACCCGGGGATGGCGTCCCGCTTCACCCGTACCATCGAGTTCGGCAACTACGCGGTGGACGAACTGGTCACCATCACCGAATCCATGTGCAACCGGCACCAGTTCGAGCTGGGGCCGCTCACGCGCGAGGCGCTGGCCGTACGGTTCGAGGGCATGACGCGCGACGCGTCCTTCGGCAACGGCCGTGCGGCGCGCGGGGTGTTCGAGGACATGGTGGACCGTCAGTCCTTCCGGCTCGCGTCCATGGCCGACCCGGACGAGAGCGACCTGACCCTGTTGCTGCCGCAGGACGTCGGGGACGCCGAGGCGGCCGCCGTCGACGGCACCCCGCGCGGCGGGGACGACGCGGCCGACCCGATGGCGGAGCTGACCGCCATGGTGGGCCTCGCGGCGGTGAAGCGCGAAGTGACCGATCTGGTCAGCCTGTTGTCCAACGCCCGGCAGCGGGTCGCCGCCGGGCTGCCCAGCCCCAGGATCAGCAACCACCTGGTCTTCACCGGGCCGCCGGGCACCGGAAAGACCACCGTCGCGCGGCTGTACGCCAAACTCCTGCACTCCCTGGGGGTGTTGCCCCGCGCCGGCCTGGTCGAGGTGGCCAGGGCCGACCTGGTGGGCCAGTACGTCGGGCACACCGCCCAGCGCACCAAGGAGGTCTTCACCAGCGCGCTGGGAGGGGTGCTGTTCATCGACGAGGCGTACACGCTCACCCCCGAGGGATCCTCCAACGACTTCGGCCGGGAAGCCGTCGACACGATCCTCAAGCTGATGGAGGACCACCGCGACGACGTGGTGGTCATCGTCGCCGGGTACACGGAGGAGATGGAGCGCTTCCTCGCGTCCAACCCCGGGCTGGCCTCGCGGTTCTCCAAGTACGTGCAGTTCGAGGACTACAGCACGGAGGAACTGGTCACCATCGTCTCCCGGCACGCGGCCGCGTCCGGTTACGAGTGCGGCCCCGACACCCTCGCGATGCTGCGCGCCCACGTGGACGCGATCCCCCGGGACCGGTCGTTCGGCAACGCCCGGCTCGCCCGTCAGCTGCTGGAGACCATGATGACCAGCCAGGCGCGCCGGCTCGGCGGCCTGCGGTCCCCCAGCCTCGCCGACCTCACCACGCTGCTGCCCGAGGACCTGCCGTACGGGGAACGCCCGGCGCGGCACGAACAGGCGGCGCGCTGACGCCGTACGTCGCCGTCGTCGGCGTCGTCGGCGTTATTTATCGCCGTCGTCGCCGTCGTCGCCGTCGTCGCCGTGGAAAAGAAGCGCCCGCCGGGGACGTACACCCGGCGGGCGCTTCCTCCGCAGTCACGTGCGCGGCGTTCCGCCACCCACCCGCGGGGCGGCCCGCCTCACACGGTGAGCCTGATGGCCTGGAGGGCCAGGGTCTTCTCCAGGGTCCCGGCGAAGATGAGGTTCTCGCCGCCGGGGTCGTCGCACTTCAGACCCAGCCAACCCCGGTCGGTGACAAAGGCGTTCTCGCACACCAGGGGCACCCCGATGTTGATCGCGAAACCGCCCAGCGCCGGGGCGCTGCTCGACGCGACCCCGATGTACAGGTCGCCGCCGTCGGCCGCGCCCTTCCATGGTGCCTTGTAGCCCTCCCCCATGGTCCAGGGGGTGGCGTTCACCCCGTTGGTCGAGGACACGGCGATGTTGAGGGCCGTGATGGGCCGGTTCTGCCCCTGCGTGCCCGCCTCGGCGCCGTCGCACACGGGCGCCTGCCAGCCGATGCCCTTGACGTAGGCCCGGTAGCAGATGTGCCGGCCCGCGTGCTGGGTGGCCAGCTTCATGACGGCGAGCGACGCGGTGTTGGCCGGCGGCTTGACCTCGGCCACCGGCTTCTTCTTCGGCGTCTTCTTCGCCGGCGCGGACTTCTCCGCCGTCGGCGACGGCGACGGCGGACTCACCGGCTCCGCCGGGGGCAGGGCCTTCGCCTTGGCCTTGACGGAGGGCTTGGCGGTCGTCGGCTTCGCCGTCGGCGACGCCGGGGCGTAGTCCTCCGGCGGCGCGTTCAACGCCTGGTCGTCGAGGATGGTGTCGGACTCGGCGACCACCGACGTGGTGTCCGTCTTCTTGTCGGAGTCGTTCGTCGCCCAGATCAGCAGCGGCACCGCGAGGAGGACCACACCCGCGAGGCCGGCGGCCGCGAGGAGGGGCTTCTTCGGGTTGCCGGAGGGCGGTTCGCCGTCCCCCCGCCCGGCTCCTTCCCCAGAGGCCTCGCCGGAGTCGGAGGCGGAGGCCGCGGCTGGGGCTGCGGTTCCGGTTCCGGCTGAGGCTGAGGCGTCCGGAGCGGTCGCGGCCGAGGCCGATCCCGTACGGGCCGCCTGGGCCGCTTGAGCCCGCCGGCCCGTACCGGCGGCCGCTTCCGCCACCGGCTCCGGCTCCGGCTGCTGCCGGGTGGCCGCCGCGCCGGTGGCAGCACCGACGGCCGCCTCGCCTTCGGCCGTACCGCTCGTGGTGCTCGGCTGTACGGCGGCGGGCGCCGCCGCGGCCTCCTCGTCCGCGCCTCTCGCCGCGGGGGCGGAGGGCGACGCGGTGGAGGGCGACGCGGCGGGCGTCGGGAGCCGGCCCGGGTCGGCTCCCACGGACCCCAGGGTGACGGCCCGGCGGATGGACGGCCCGCCCGTGGCGGCCGACGGGTCTCGTGATGGTTCGTCCGGTGACGATCGATTGTGACGATGTGTCATATTCTTCCTTCGCTGTCGTACGTGATCGGTGGTGCGAACCCCGGCACGCCGGGGTGGTCTTGGATCCCCCTCGGACGCACGCCCTAGCCAGCGCCCTGGCCCACGGGCCCGGCGCATCGTTCCGGCCAGCCCTGACCCTCGCCGACGGACGGTTTCGCGGCCAGCGCCGCTTCGAGGTGCGCGAGCGCCTTGAGGTCCAGGCCGCTCAGTTCCTCCGCCCCGTCCATGTAGGCGGTGGCGTTGCCGGGAAGTTCCCGCAGCAGCACGACGGAGGGGCCGGCGGGCACGGTCCGTACCCCCAGCACCCGGAAACCGGTCCCCGGCACGAAGACGATCTCGTCGTACGGGTCCGGGGATCCGGCGGGCCGGTCGAGCAGTTGACGTACCTTGCGCCCGGTGATGGACCAGATCGCGTACCGTACGGTGGCCCCGGCCGGCAGCGCGGACGGCTTGGCCAGCGCGCTGACGGGCCCCGGCTCCTGCAAGAGCGCGCCGACGGCGGGTTCGGGGATGGCCACGTCACCGCCGCGCAGCGCCACCCCCCGGTAGGAGGGCAGCCGCCGCAGCGCGGACGCCAGGCACCCGGCGTAGGGCAACAGACGCCCTTCGCCGGTGCGCAGGTCCCGGATCAGCTCACGCGGGTGCAACGGCCCTTCCTCGGTGGTCAGATACGCGTGCGCCGCGATGAGATCGGTCCGCGCCGCGTCCAACTCGTGCCCCCGCAGCGCGGGCATGCGCGTGAGCACCCGCGAGACGGGCGCCGCGTGCCCTTCCCAGGCGCCCCCGGCAAAGTCACGAAACGCGACACGCTCGGCGACGGAACTGACGTGCCCCGGCGAAAAGGGCAGGAACACGGCGGCACGCACGGACGCGGCACCCCCGCCCGCCGCACGGCGAACCGCCCCCGGCAGGACAGACGGAACCGACATCACGGAACCCGGGGCAACCGGCCCGCCCCGATCCACCCCCGGGCCGACCGATCCGGACCCGCCGGTCCCCGAAGCAACACGAGCCGCCACGCCCGGGACGACGGATCCCGGCGCTTGCGCCTGCCCCGGAGAAACCGAACCATCAGGTCCCAGCCCGGACGCACCCGAACCCGAAGCCACGCGACCCGACTCATCCGGGTCCACGGAACCCGGCGCCCGCGCCGGAGGAACCGGACCATCAGATCCCCGCCCGGATGTACCCGAACCCAAAGCGGCGCGAGCCGACTCGTCCGGGAAGACGGAACCCGGCGCCCATGCCGGAGGAACCGGACCATCGGTTCCCGGCCCGGACCCACCCGAACCCAAACCAACGCGCGCCGACGCATCCGGAACCACGGAACCCGGCGCTTGGGCCCGCCCCGGAGGAACCAGACCATCAGGTCCCAGGTCGGGTGCGCCCGGACCCAAACCGACACGAGCCGACCCGCCCGAAACCACGGAACCCGGCGCCCACGCCGAAGGAACCGGACCATCAGATCCCGTCCCGGACGCACCCGAACCCAAACCAACACGACCCGACTCACCCGGGACCACAGGATCCGGCGCTTGGGCCCGCCCCGGAGGAACGGGACCGTCCGGGGCCGGGACGGCGGATCCCGCCGCGACCGGGCCGGACACGGCCGGGGCCATGGGATCCGGTGCCTGTGCCGACGCCGGCAATCCGGGAACGTCCGGGCCCGGCGCGGCCGGACCGGACGCCACCGGCGGCGAAGTGCCCCAAGCCCGTTCGGCCGGGGTAACGGAGTCAGGTTCCGGTTCTCGCGCCCGCGTCGGCGGTACGGGAACGTTCGGGCCCGCTGCAATCGAACCGTGGGCCGAGGCGGCCCGATCCGGTGCGGCCGGGGCCAACGGCACCCCTGCCGGTGGAACCGAACCATCCTGGCCCGGCACAACAGGCCCCGCTGCGGCTGGACCCGTACCCGCCGGATCCGGGGCGGCCGGTGCAGCCGAACCCTGCGCCCACGCCGAAGGAACCGAACCATCCCGGTCCGCCGCAACCGGACCCATACCCGCCGGATCCGGCGCCTGTGCCTGCGCCCATGCCGGTGAAACCGGAACATCCCGGCCCGGCACGACCGGTCCCCCTGCGGGCGAGCCGGAGGCGGCCGGAGCAGAGGGGACGCCAGCCGATTCGTCTGGGGACACCGGATCCGTCGACTGCGCCCACGCCGGTGCAACCGGAGCCTCCAGTCCAGAATCGGCAACTCCAGAACCGGCCGGACCAGACGCCGCCGGGGCCATGGGATCCGATACCTGTGCATGTGCCCGCGCCGGGGGTGGTACGGGAGCGTCCGGGCCTGGTGAGGTGGGTTCGGCTGTGGCCGGAGCCGAAGGGGTCCCAGCCGGTGCAGCCGAGGTCACCTGATCCGCTGACTGCGACCACGCCGGCGGAACCGGAACATCCCGGCCCGGCACGACCGACCCCGCCGCGACCTCGCCGGACGTGGCCGGAGCGGAAGTGAGGCCAGCCGATTCGTCTGGGGACACCGGATCCGTCGACTGCGCCCACGCCGGTGCAACCGGAGCTTTCGGTCCTGAAGCCGCAGCTCCAGAACCGGCCGGACTAGACGCGGCCGGGGCCACGGGATCCGATGCCTGGGCATGTGCCCGTGCCGGCGGTACGGGAACGTCCGCGCCCGGTGCGGTGGGTTCGGCTGCGGGCAGGCCGGACGCGGCCGGAGCCGAAGCCGTCCCAGCCGGTGCAGCCGGTGCGGTCGGGGTCACCTGATCCGGTGACTGCGCCCACGCCGGTGGAACCGGGACATCCCAGCCCGGCACGACCGGACCCCCTGCGGGCAGGCCGGACGCGGCCGGAGCCGAAGCGGTCCCAGCCGGTGCGGCCGAGGTCACCTGGTCCGCTGACTGCGACCACGCCGGTGGGACCGGAACATCCCGGCCCCGTACGGCAGACCCCGCCGGGACCGTGCCGGACGCCGCCGGGTCCGTACCCGTCTGGGCTGTGGACAGCCGCTCGCCCGTCGGCGCTTCCCGTTCGGGACGCTCCCACTCTCCGTCTCCGGCGCGTGCCGGTCCCCCGCCTGCCGTACCGGCAACAGGCCCGCCGGGTACGTGGCCCAGCGCCCCCGCAACCGCTTCGCCGGCGCCCGCCCGTGGTGCGCCTGCGGGGGCCGCCCCCTCAGCGGACGACGCGCCGGAGAGCGGGGGGCGGCCGGGCAAGGGCCGCCCGGGGGACGCATAGCGCGCCGGGGTGGCACCCGGGGCTTGCGGCGTCGTCGCCGCGACCGGGGCGCTCCCCGGCGTATCGTCACGCCGTCCGCCGCCGCGCGGCGGCAAGGCGCCCCGCGCCGTCCCGCCGGGCGCTCCACCCCGCACCGCCGACGTACCGGCAGCAGTGGCCGCCACCCCCTCGGCCGCACCCCGGACCGCCGGTCCGGCAGGCTCCCCGGACGGGCCGCTCCCGGTGGCGACCGGCTGTCCCGTCGGCCCGGACGAGGAGGAGACCCGTACCGGAGGCAGCGGTGGGCCGGCCGGAGCCGGAGCCGCGCCCTCCGTCGGGCGTGGCGCGGGGGCGGGGCGGCGCGCGGGGCCCGGGACCCGGGGCGGCCCCGCAGTGACGTAACGGATGCCCGGTACGCCGTGTTCGGCGGCCAGGCGGCGCAGTTCGCCCTCCCCGCTCATGAGCCTGCCGCGCACCAGCAGCGTCGTCCTCGCGCGGACGTCGGACCCCAGGCCCGCCAACAGCCGGGAGAGCGCGGGCAGCACGGAGTTGTCCAACGGCCTTCCCGGCGCGCCCAGTTCGACGGCGCACCGGTCCGCGTCCACGGGCAGCGCCGCCAACGGCGGCCGGGGGCCGTCCCGTTCCCACAGGGCCAGCCCGGCCCGGGTCACCGTGGCCTGCCAGCGGTCCGTCAGCACGACGGTCCCCGGCTGGGTGCCGCGCGGGATCCAGGCGGGCGGATAGCTGCCCAGCGGGCGCGGCGCGGGGATCCTCCCCTCCGCGTCGGCGGGCCCGCACATCACGGAGGACACGAACGGCTGCCAGCTCGGCGTGCCGTCGACGCCCACCAGGGTCGGCCGGGGAGCCGTCCCCGGCGGCGCGTGGTCGGCGAGCAGCGGCAGACCGGTCAGGACTTCCACCTCGCCGCCCAGCAGACCGGCGACCGCGTGCCCGAGCCGCAGCAGATCGCGCCGCCCGCCCGGTGCGAGGCGGACGCGGGACCGCTGTCCCACCGGCAACGCCGCGAGCACGGCGGCCACTTCGTCGGCCGCCACGTCCTCCGCCCGGAGAGCGCCCACCACGACGGTGGGGCGCTCGACGTCGGCGGGCACCGCGAAGCACAGGTCGTCGAGGGCCGGCGCGGGGGCGCCCGCCGGGCGCATCACCACGCCCGCCGGTATCTGCTCCACCACACAGCCGCCGGTCGTGCGCGCGGGCACCCGGCCCAGCGCCTCCTGCCAGGCGGGGGCCGGAGCGCGCGGGCCGAGTCTTCTGGGCGCCTCGCCGGGCGCGAACCGCCACCAACCGCGGCCGCCCGTCCGGGAGTCGCCGTGGACGAAGAGCCCACCCCCGGGGGTGATCAGGACGGGCCCGTCGGGAGCCAGCACCTCCAACTCCCAGGCGTCCGCGATCCTGCGGGCCACACAGGGCCGGCCCGGCTGGTCGTCACCGGCACCGGACATGACGAGCCGGACCCGGCCGGCGCCCGCCGAACGCAGGGAGTCGAGGAGGGCGCCCAGCCGGGACCAGAGGTCGTCGTCCGCCGGGCCGCCCCCGGCGGCGGAGCCCACCATCACCGTGACGATGTCCGCGTCCACGCCCACGGCATGGGCGACTTCGGCGAGCGTGGCGAGCGGGAACGAGTCGTCCTCGACGGAACGCACCAACAGCAGGCCGTCGATGTCCTCGACGGGCGGGGCGCCGACGGCGCCGACTGTCCCCTGGCGCCCTGCGCCGCCCGGCGCCGCGGCCGGATTCCGCGGGGCACGCTCGGGGGCGGATCTGCCGCGCCTGCGGGGGATGGCGGACGACCAACGGCTCACGCGTCCGTCCCCCGTGACCGAGGGCCGGCCTCGCGGATCTCGGCGGGAACGGGGAGAACGAGGGGAAGCCCGTCGTCCGGGCCGTCGCTCTGGCGCATCGCTGTCCTTACTCGTTGGTTCGGTGGGGGGGCGGTCACACGACGGGGGCGGCGGCCGTCGTACGGCGGGAGGTGCGAGGGTGGCGGGTCCCCCGGAGGGGCGGCTCGCGAACGGCCGTACGCAAGGGCCCGGTTGTCCGGTACGGAGTCCTCACGTGGCGGCCTCCACCACGCGCGCGCTCGTCGCCCGTACCGCGTGGTCGGGCGCCCGCGCCACGTCCTCCGGCGCCCGCGCCGCGTGGTCCGGCGCCCCTACCGCGTGGTCGGACGTCCACGCCGTGCCGTCCGGCCTCCGCGCCACGTCCCCCGGCGCCCGTACCGCGTGGTCCGACGTCCAAGCCGTGCCGTCCGGCGCCCGCGCCACGTCATCCGGCGCCCGCGCCGCGTGGTCCGACGTCCCTACCGCGTCCTCAGGCCTCCGCACCGCATGGTCCGGCACCCGTACCGTCGCATCCGGCCTCCGCGCTACGTGGTCCGGCACCCGCCCTGCATCCTCCAGCCTCCCCGCCGCGTGGTCCGGCACCCGCCGCGCGTCCTCCGGCCTCCCCGCCGCATGGTCCGGCACCCGCCCCTCGTCCTCCGGCCCCCGCGCCGCGTGGCCCGGCGTCCACGCCATCCCATCCGGCCTCCGTACCGCGTCCTCCGGCGCCCATTCCGCGTCCTCGGGCCTCCGCGCCACGTGATCCAACGTCCAAGCCGCGCCGTCCGGCCTCGGCGCCGCGTCCCCCGGCACCCCTACCGCGTGGTCCGACGTCCGTACCGCGACCTCAGGCCTCCGCGCCACGTGGTCCGGCACCCGCCCCGCGTCCTCCGCGCCGTCGTACCAAAGCAGGCGGCGCGCCGTGGTCGCGTCCGTGACCACGCGGGTGAGCAGGCCGGACGTCAGAACGGCGCGGATCGCCCCGGCCCTGCGCACACCGCCCGCGACGCCGATCAGCTCGGGGATCTCCCGGAGTTGGCCGACGCTCGGGGCGATCGTGCGGGCGTCCAACTCCTCCGAAAGCGTCCGGCCGTCCCGGTCGAAGAGGTGGCCGGCCACCTCGGCACACGCGCCGAGCGCGCGGTACGTGTCGCGCTCCCGCTCCGTCAGGGCGTCGTACACCGCCGAGAGGGTGGCCTCCCACGCGCCGATGCCGACCACGGCCTTCGTGACGCGGCCGAACCGGCCCAGGGTCTCGGCCGTGTCCGGCTGGCTCCTGAGGAGGGTCGCCGTCGGCGCGTTGGGCAGGATGAACGGGGCGTGGAGCGGGAAGGCCCTGCCCCGGCCGGCCGCGGCGGTACGGTGCACCGCCTCGATCGCCGTGTCGTGGGCCAGATCCGGCCCGTGCACCCCGGTCAACTGGACGACCTCGCGGGAACGCAGCCGCCCGACCGCCTCGCTGAGGGCCTGGACCGAGCGGCTCGCGTCCAGGCCGAGGACGTCGTCCTCCTCGCTGATCTCCGAGATCAGCGAGGCAGCCGCAGTCCCCAGCCAGCGGCCGGCGCGGCGCGTGTCCCCCGGGGCCACCGCGTCGCCCTCGCTCCGGGTCAGATCGACCACCACGGCCTGGCGGAGGCCGAAGCGTTCGGCCAGGGCGTGCGAGAGCGGGGCGTCGATCTCGGCGGGGACTGTGATGTCGATCCTGACGATGTCGTGGGCCACGGCGGCGTCGAGGAGGCGCGCCACCTTGAACCGGCTGATCCTGAATTCCTTCGCGATGCTGACCTTCGACTGGTGCTCCAGATAGAAACGCCGGGCGACGGACGCGGCGAGCAGTTTGTCGACCGCGGCGAAGGGAGCCTCCGCCTCGCGGTCTTCGCCCAGGTTCATGAGGTGCCGACCGCCGTCCGTGACGTTCCCGGGCGGATCGCCGCCGACGGCGCGGTCCGTGCCACGTGCCACGGCTCACGGGGGTGCGCGCCCGGCGTACTGTCCGCTGCTAACACGTCTCTCCTCCTCCGGGAATGCCGTCCTCCGCGGGACGCGCCGCGCCGGAGTCCGGTTCCGGGGCCGGGCACGGACGACTCCCCGCGTTCGGACCGGCACGCGGAGCGGTGGCCACGATCGGGGCGGTCGTGGCCTGGGCCGCTCCGCGCGGGCAGACTTCCGGATCCCGGATGGCCGGGCCCGTCTCGCCGTCCCGTGCGTTCCACAGACAACTCCCGCCCCACGGTCACCAGTTCGATGCTACGCACCTGGTGTTACGCCAGGGGTACAGGGGCACCACATGAGGCGGAAATCTCGCCATCGCGCGAACGTCTTCCACACGACGCCCCCCTCTGAACGGTGAGTCCCCACCCCGCCGGGGCGCGGAACAACCTCCGTCCCGCACGACCGCACGACCGCACGACGACAAGTTCTCCGGCGGTGCACCGAAACCCACCACACCCGGCCCCGGACGGCCGCCGAGCTGAAGAACCGGCAACCCCTGGGTGCGGTCCACGCGAGGCCGCCGCCGAGCCCGAGTGCCCGGAGTACGGGCGCAGGTGGGTGGCCGGGGGCCTGACTGCGCCGGGGCGAAGCCCCGAGAACGATCGCCTGGGCAGCCATCACTCGGGGGCAGTGGCCCGGGGCTTGACCGCCCGGACGAGGGCGGAGTGCATTCCGTCCGCGACCGCGTGGGTCGGGGTGATTTCGATGGCGGTGAACCCGGCCGCTTCGAGGCCCGCCCCGTATTCGGTGAAGGAGAGGGCGCCCGCGACGCAGCCGACGTAGTCGCCGCGCTCGGCCCTCTGAACCGGGGTCAGTTCGTCGGCGGCGACGACGTCCGAGATCCCGATCCGGCCGCCGGGGACCAGGACGCGGTGCATCTCGGTGAAGACCGCCCGCTTGTCGGTGGACAGGTTGATGACGCAGTTGGAGATCACCACGTCGATCGTCGCCTCCGGGAGGGGGATCGCCTCGATGGCGCCCTTGAGAAACGTGACGTTGGTGGCGCCGGCCTTCTTCTGGTTCGCGAGGGCCAGCGCGAGCATCTCCTCGGTCATGTCCAGGCCGTACGCCATTCCCGTCGCGCCGACGCGGCGGGCGGAGAGCAGGACGTCGATGCCGCCGCCGGATCCGAGGTCCAGGACCCGCTCGCCCTCGTGCAGGTCGGCAACCGCGGTCGGGTTGCCGCAGCCCAGCGAGGCGGCGACGGCTTCGGCGGGCAGTTCCCCGCGCTCGGCGCCGGTGTAGAGGCCGGCGCCGAAGTGGTCGTCGATCTCGATCGCGGCCGGTCCGCAGCACGCGGTGCCGCCCTCGGCGACCTGGACCGCCGCTGCCGCGTACCGCCGGCGGACTGTCTCGCGCAGGTCGGTGGACTGCTGCACGGTGGACTGCTGGACGGTGGACTGCTGCTCGGCGACCTGCTGGTCAGTGGGCTGCTGCTCGGGGGACTGCTCGGTCATGACTCGCTCCTCGGCGACAGGGCCGGCGGGGTCGGCGACGCCCGGAGCGGCCTGCATTCACGTTTTTCGATGCAACCTTGCGCCCTGGATCGAAAAACGTCAACATAGAAGCATGTCGAAACAAGAGCGTGTGGTGCTCGGCCAGGACGACCCCGACGGCTGCTGCCCGACCCTGCTGACCGCCCCCCTGGACGAGGAGTCGGCGGCCGATCTGGCGCGGGTGTTCAAGGCGCTCGGGGACCCGGTGCGGCTGCGCCTGCTGTCGATGATCGCCTCCCGCGCGGGAGGAGAGATCTGCGTCTGCGACCTCACCCCGGCCTTCGAGCTGTCCCAGCCGACGATCTCCCACCACCTCAAGCTGCTCAGGCAGGCCGGGCTCATCGACTCCGAACGCCGGGGCACCTGGGTCTACTACCGGCTGCTGCCCGGGACGACCGACCGTCTCGCGGCCGTCCTCACCCGCCCCGCCGTCCCGGCCGAGCCCGCCGGGACCGCCCCGTGAACGAAACGGCCGCCCCGGCAGCCGGGCCCGTCGCGGGCCGGCTGTCCCTCCTCGACCGCTACCTCGCCGGATGGATCGCGGCCGCGATGGCCGCCGGTCTCGCACTCGGGCGTCTCGCGCCCGGCCTGGGCGACGCGCTCGCGAAGGTCACCGTCACCGGCGTCTCACTGCCGGTCGCGCTCGGCCTGCTCGTGATGATGTACCCGGCCCTCGCCAAGGTCCGCTACGACCGCCTCGACACCGTCACCCGCGACCGGCGCCTGCTCGTCCCGTCCCTGGTCCTCAACTGGATCGTCGGCCCCGCGCTGATGTTCGCCCTGGCCTGGGTGTTCCTGCCGGACCTGCCTGACTACCGCACCGGCCTGATCATCGTCGGGCTCGCCCGCTGCATCGCCATGGTCATCATCTGGAACGACCTCGCCCGCGGCGACCGTGAAGCCGCCGCCGTCCTCGTCGCCCTCAACTCCGTGTTCCAGGTGGTCGCGTTCGCCGGACTCGGCTGGTTCTACCTGACCGTGCTGCCCGGCCGGCTCGGCCTGGAACAGACCGCCCTCGACGTCTCCGTGGGGGAGATCGCCCGCTCCGTCCTCATCTTCCTCGGCATCCCCCTCCTCGCCGGGTTCCTCACCCGCCGCCTGGGCGAGAAGGCCAAGGGACGCATCTGGTACGAGACGACGCTGATGCCGCGCATCGGCCCGTTCGCCCTGTACGGACTGCTGTTCACCATCGTGGTGCTCTTCGCCCTCCAGGGCGACGCCATCACCGCCAAGCCCTTCGACGTCGCCCGGATCGCGCTGCCCCTGCTCGTGTACTTCGCGATCATGTGGGCCGGGTCCATGGCCGCCGGCCGCGCGGTCGGACTCGACTACCCACGCGCGACCACCCTGGCGTTCACCGCGGCGGGCAACAACTTCGAACTCGCCATCGCGGTCGCCATCGCCACCTTCGGCGCCACCTCGGGCCAGGCCCTCGCAGGGGTCGTCGGCCCCCTCGTCGAGGTCCCCGTCCTCATCGGCCTCGTCCACGTCGCCCTCGCCACCCGCCGCCACTTCCCCCCGCCCGAACCGGCAGCCGTGCCCGCCGTCTCCCCGGAAGGCCCCGCCCATGTCTGACCTCCGGCCCAGGCCGTCGGTGCTCTTCGTGTGCGTCCACAACGCGGGCCGCTCCCAGATGGCCGCCGCCTTCCTCACCCGCCTCTCCCACGACCGGGTCGAGGTCCGCTCCGCCGGGTCGGCCCCGGCCGACGCCGTGAACCCCGCCGCCGTCGAAGCGATGGCCGAAGTGGGCATCGACCTGTCCGCCCAGAACCCGAAGATCCTCACCGTGGCGGCCGTGCGGGCGTCCGACGTCGTGATCACCATGGGCTGCGGCGACACCTGCCCCGTCTTCCCCGGCAGGCGCTACCTCGACTGGACCCTCGACGACCCGGCCGGTCAGGGCATCGAAGCCGTACGCCCGATCCGGGACGAGATCGAGCGGCGCGTCCGCCTCCTGCTCGCCGACCTCCTGCCGGAACACGTCTGAGTACGGGGAGCACCCGACGGGAGCTCGCCGGACGCCGGACAAGCCCCTCGTCTCAGCCCGTCTCCCCCGACCGGGCCTCCAAGACCGCGCGGGCCGCCGCCACCACGGTCGCGCGGCGCAGCGCGGGGTCGCCGCCCAGGGCCGGGGCCAGCGGGCCGTTGGAGAGGGACAGGAGCACCATCAGATCGCGCAGTTCCTCCGCGGGGAGGTCGGCGCGGATACGCCCCTCCTTCTGGGCCCGGGCGATCCTCTCCGCCTTCTGGGCCTGCGCGTCGTGCACGGCCCGCGGCGGTACGTGCTCGGGCCGTTCCAGCTGGTGCCAGGCCGCCAGGCGTACGACGTGGGGGTGCGCCTGGTAGTAGTCGTAGAGGCGCCCGACGTACCCGGGCAGGTCCTCCGGGTCCAGGTCCACGGCCTCGACGATCTCGACCACATGGCGGCTGTACACGACGTCGAACAGCTCCAGCTTGCCGCCGAAGTAGCGGTACAGCAGGGCGTTGTTGACGCCCGCCGCGGTGGTGATGCGGTCGACACGCGCCCCGGCGATGCCGTACCGGGCGAATTCGTCCGCCGCGGCGTCCAGGATCTTGCGGCGGGTCTCTTCTGCGCTGCGTGCCATGGACCCAGGATATGTAGGTAAACACCTACTTGACAAGCATACCGGGCCGTCCTAGCGTCGAAGTAGGTAACTACCTACCTTCCTGTGGACCGGAGAAATCATGATCGTCTACGACAGGCTCTACATCGGCGGCCACTGGGCGCCCCCGTCCCTCGACGAGCGGATCGAGATCCTTTCCCCGCACGACCGGTCCCCCGTCGGCCACGCCGCCCAGGCGGCGCCCGCCGACGTGGACGCGGCCGTCGCCCTCGCACGCGAGGCCTTCGACCACGGACCGTGGCCCCGGCTGACCCCCGGAGAGCGCCGGGCAGCGGTGTCCCGGTTCAACGCGCTGCACGCCGCGCGGGCCGAGGAGATCGCCGCCCTCATCACGGCCGAGAACGGCTCGGCGAGCTGGTTCACCCGCAGCCTCCAGACCGCCCTGTCCGGGCAGACCGACGCGTATCTGCGCGCCTCCGAGGCGCTGCCGTGGGAGGAGGAGGTACGGTCCCCCGGAGGCGGCCGGTCACTGGTGCGCCGCGAGCCCGTCGGGGTGGTCGCGGCCGTCGTCCCCTGGAACGCGCCGCACCAGTCCGCCCTGGTCAAGATGGTGCCCGCCCTCCTCGCGGGCTGCACGGTCATCCTGAAGGCCTCGCCCGAGACCGCCCTGGACGCCCTCCTCCTGGCCGAGGTCTTCGACGAGGCCGGATTCCCCGAGGGCGCCGTCTCCGTACTGCCCGCCGGCCGCGAGACCAGCGAGTACCTCGTCTCGCACCCGGGCGTCGACAAGATCGCCTTCACCGGCTCGACCGCGGCGGGCCGCCGTATCGCCTCCATCGCCGGGGAGCGGCTCAAGCGGGTCAGCCTGGAGCTGGGCGGGAAGTCCGCCGCGATCGTGCTGGACGACGCGGATCTGGAAGCGGTGACGGAGGGGCTGCGCTACGCGTCGTACGGCAACAACGGCGAGTCCTGCGTGAGCCTCACCCGCGTCCTCGCCCCGCGCGCCCGCTACGAGGAGGTCGTCGCCGCGGTGGCCGCGCTGACGGAGAGCCTGACCGTGGGCGACCCGGCCGCGCCGGACACGTTCATCGGCCCGATGGTGCGCCAGGGCCAGCAGGAACGGGTCCAGTCGTACATCAGGACCGGCATCGAGGAGGGCGCGCGGCTGGTCGTCGGCGGCCCCGACACCCCCGCCGGGCTGGAGGGCGGCAACTACGTGCGCCCGACCGTCTTCGCCGACGTGGACAACTCCATGCGGATCGCGCGCGAGGAGATCTTCGGCCCCGTCCTCGTCGTCATCCCCTACGACGACGACAACGACGCGGTACGCATCGCGAACGACTCGCCGTACGGCCTCTCCGGAGGCGTGTGGACGGCGGACACCGGACGCGGTGTGGAGATCGCCCGCCGCGTCCGTACCGGCACGTTCTCCGTGAACGGCGCCGCGCCCAACTTCGACACCCCGTTCGGCGGTTACAAGGCCAGCGGGGTGGGCCGCGAGTTCGGCGCGGCGGGGCTGGGCCAGTACCTGGAGCTCAAGTCCATAGCGGTGTGAGGCCGCCGATCCGGAGGTACGGCCGGCGGGCGACGGTGCCGTACGAGCCCCCGGCCCGGCCGGGGCGCGACCTGGCGCCACCGGGCGCGTCCCTGCCGAGAGCCTGGAAGTCGGGCCCGAAACATGGTCCGATGGCGGCATGAGCGAATCACCGCAAACGCCGCGAACGGGACAGAGTCAGGGTGCGGACCTCACGTACGACGTCGTGGTCATCGGCGCGGGGCCCGTGGGGCAGAACGTCGCCGAGCGGGCGCGCGCCGCCGGGCTGAGCGTGGCGGCCGTGGAGCGGGAGCTGGTGGGCGGGGAGTGTTCGTACTGGGCGTGTGTGCCCAGCAAGGCGCTGCTGCGTCCGGTGCTCGCCGTCGCCGACGCGCGCAAGGTGGACGGGGCGCGCGAGGCGGTCAGCGGCACGATCTCCACGGACGGCGTCTTCGGGCGGCGCGACCGTTACGTCACCGACTGGGACGACACGGGCCAGGCCGACTGGGTACGGGGCATCGGCGCCGATCTCGTGCGCGGCGACGCGCGGTTGGACGGCGAACGCCGCGTGGTGGTCCGTACCCCCGACGGAGGGGAGACGGTCCTCACCGCCCGGCACGCCGTCGCCCTGTGCACCGGCAGCGACGCGGTCGTCCCCGACCTGCCCGGGCTCGCCGAGGCGCGCCCCTGGACCAACCGCGAGGCCACCGACTCCCGTACCGTTCCCGGCCGGCTCGTCGTGGTCGGCGGGGGCGGGGTCGGCGTCGAGATGGCCACCGCCTGGCAGGGGCTCGGCTCGCAGGTCACGCTGCTGGCCCGGAGTCCGCTGCTGCCCCGGATGGAACCCTTCGTCGGCGGGATGGTCGCCGACGGGCTCAAGGACGGCGGGGTGGACGTACGGATCGGCGTGTCCGTCACCGCGCTGCACCGGCCCGACCCGGACGGTCCCGTCGGCGTCGTCCTGGACGACGGCACCCGCCTGGAGGCCGACGAGATCCTCTTCGCCACCGGGCGCTCGCCCCGCACCAAGGACGTCGGCCTGGAGACGGTGGGGCTGACCCCCGGGACCTGGCTGGACGTGGACGAGACCTGTGCGGTCCGTGACGTCGACGGGGCGTGGCTGTACGCGGTCGGCGACATCAACCACCACGCGCTGCTCACCCACCAGGGCAAGTACCAGGCCCGGATCGTCGGCGACGCGATCGGCGCCCGCGCGGCCGGGGAACCGCTGGACACCGCGCCCTGGGGCGCCCACGCCACCACCGCCGACCGGCACGCCGTCCCGCAGATCTTCTTCACCGACCCCGAGGCGGCCGCGGTGGGCCTGTCCACCGAGGAGGCGACCCGCGCCGGCCACCGGGTCCGGGCCGTGGACGTCGACTTCGCGACCGTCCCCGGCGCCCTGCTCCACGCCGACGGCTACCGCGGCCGGGCCCGCCTCGTCGTGGACCTCGACCGGGAGACCCTGCTCGGCGCGACCTTCGTCGGCCCCGGCGTCAGCGAACTGCTCCACTCGGCCACGATCGCCGTCGCCGGCGAGGTGCCCGTCCCGCGCCTGTGGCACGCCGTGTCCTGTTTCCCGACCGTCAGCGAGATCTGGCTGTACCTGCTGAAGGCGTACCGGGACTGACCGCCGCGCACCGGGCGGCCCGGAACGCGTTCCGGCCCCGCCGCCGACGGGACGGTGGTGACAGCGGTCCTGGAGGCGTTTCCGGACATGATCGATTCCCATCTCAAACCAAACGGAACCCACCCCCGGGTGGGTTCCGGTCGGCTGATCTCCTGTCAGCTGATCTTCTGGAGTGTGACGTCGTCGACCGTCTGCCACGTGCTCGCGCCGGACGGGCCGTAGTACCCGGCGTACAGGGACAGTTGGGTCGCCGTGCCGGGCTTCACCGTGAGGACGTAGCGGTTCCAGCCGGGGCTGGTTCCGTGGCTGATCTCGTTGACCACGGTGCCCGTGGTCGTCTTGGCGCCGAGCCACGCGTGGTCGATGTTCCCGGAGTTCCTCACCCAGACCGTGAGCCGGTACGTGGCGCCGGCGGTGACGCTGACCGTCTGCTTGACGCCGCCCCAGTCCGTCGTACCGCTGGAGGAGATCCAGGCGTTGTCCTGACCGGTGTGCGCCTTGCCCTGGGCGACGTCCACGCCGTACGGCAGGCTGCCGTCGCCCGCCCAGGGCGTGCTGGTGGCCGTGAGGGCCGTCTGCTGCTCGAAGCCGCCGTCGGTCACGGCGTTCGCCCCCGCGGCCGGTGCGCTCTGCGCCTCGACGGCGCCGATGTCGGTGCCGAGGCCCACAGTGCTGTTGTTGCCGTAGATGTCGGTGGTGGCCGTCGCCGCGGTGCCGTTGTCCTTGGCCGGGCTCGTCGGACCGGGCCGGTAGTCGCCGCCAGCGGTGTTGGTGAACTGGGGGTCGGCCGCTATGTCACCGACGCCCGGGGAGTAGCCGAGCGCGCCGTGGACGAGGTTGTGGTGGTGCGGCCAGTTGTAGTCGTAGAGGACCACACCGGACGTCAGGTAGAAGATGTTGTTGGTGATCGAGAGCCAGGAGTCGGCCGCCGGAGGGCCCTCCTCGCGGTAGAAGTAGATCGCGAACTGCGTCTGGTTGTCGCCCCGGGCCCGTACGACCGTGTTGTGGTCGGCCCGGTATCCGGACGGCGTGGTGGTGGTGTCGAAGGCCACGAACTGCTGGTAGTCGTCGCTGATGTTGTACAGCAGGCTGACGTCGGAGCTGTGGGTCTCCGTCACCTCCAGGAAGCCCTGCGAACCCGAGGAGAAGTTGTGGTCGATCGTGATGTCGTTCTTGTCGTGGTCGAAGCCCTCGATCTCGACCGCGCCGCCGTCCGCTCCGTACGGGCTGTCGGTGGAACGGCAGTTGACGAACTGGTTGTAACTGACCTGGGCGTCACTGTTGTTGATCGAGACACCGACGGCTCCGTAGGACGTCTCGGTGCCGGAGTCGACGCCCCTGAAGGCGATCTTCAGGTCGTGGAACGCGTTGTGGTCGATCCGCGTGCCGGTGGCGTAGGTCTTGACCCCGAGGCCGACCTGGGTGAACTCGTTGTCGTGGACGTGCGCCGCCGTGGCCGGGTCGGTGACCGCGATCGCGCCGCTGAGCCGGTACTTGGGGCCGGTGATGCCCTGGCCGTCCGCGTTGTCGAACACCACGCCGTTCGCGAACCGCAGCTGGCTGACGTCGATGTGCGTGCCGGCCAGCTGGAGCATGTTCCAGCCCGTCGGGTTCGACAGGGTCGGCGCGGCTCCGCTGCCGAACGCGGTGACGCTGATGGGGGCGGCGGCGGTGCCGGAGCCGTTCACGGTCGCGCTGCCGGTGAACGTCTGGCCCCGGCGCAGGGCGACCACGTCACCGGGCGCCAGTGAGGCGGTGGTGATCCGGCCCAGTGTTTTCCAGGCGGTCGCGGTGGTGGTGCCCGCCGCGGTGTCGTTTCCGGACTGGGCGTCGAGGTAGTAGACCTTCCCGGTGCCCAGCGGAGTGGGGTTGCCCGACGTCTGGAGCCGGGCGCCGGTCGTCGGGGGCGCCACGGCCGCCATCAGGGACGGGGCCGGGACGGCCTTGTGGGGAGTGGTGGTGGTGTCGGCGTGGACCGGGACTGTCGCCGGGAGAGTGGCGAGAACGGCGACGACGAGACCTGTCGCGGCGTTCCGCAGGTGGCGTATACGGCGTGGTGCGTCGGCTCTGACGTGCACGCGATGCTCCTATCGGCTGGACCTGGGTGTCTGAATGGCCTGAGCTGCTGCCTGGGTTGCGTGGTGCGCCGCCTCGACCAGGCCGGTTCCGCGGGCGAGTCGGGCCGCCGTGACACCGGCGAACATGTCGCCCGCTCCCGTGGTGTCGACCGCGGTGAGCCTCGGTGCGGGGAGGTGGGTCGTACGCCCGTTCTCCACGACGAGGGAACCGTCGGAGCCGAGGGTGATGACAACCGAAACACACCGCTTCGCGAGGATCCTCGCGGCGTCCGACGGTGTGTCGGTGGCCGTCAGGAAGTGTGCTTCGGTGAGATTGACCACGAGGGGGTCCGCCGCGGCAAGGATCTCTTCGGGCAGGGCCGCGCTGGGGCTGGCGTTGAGCATCAGCCGTACGCCGTGGGTACGCGCCCACCGTGCCGCGGCCCCGGTGGCCGCGAGCGGGATCTCCTGCTGGGTGAGGACGACCCGGGGTACGAGGACGTCGAGGGCCCGGGTGACGTCGTCCGGCAGCAACAGGTGGTTCGCCTCGGGCAGGACGGTGATGCTGTTCTCGCCGTCGGGCGTCACCGTGATCAGGGCGTGGCCGCTGGGCCCTGCCACGGCGAGGAACTGGGACGTGTCGACACCGCGCCGTACCAGCTCGGCCTCCAGCACCCGCCCCGCCTCGTCGGAACCGCGGCGGCCGACGAACGACGTCGTGGTCACGGTCGCCGCCGCGGCGGCCTGGTTGAGGCCCTTTCCGCCGGGATGCTCGGAGTAACCCGTGCCGAGGACGGTCTCGCCCGGGGCGGGGCGGCGGGGCGTGTGGGCGACGAGGTCGAGATTGGCGGATCCGACGACGGCTACGCGGGTCCATTCCCGCTCCCGGTGGTCGTGGGTCAATTCTTGCTCCCGGTGGTGGCGACCGATGCGACGAAGTAGCGCTGGAGACCGAGCAGGATCGCCGCGGGGATGACCGCCAGCACCGCCGTCTCGGCGAAGACACGGCCGTAGTCCGAACTGAACGCGGCGAAGGTCTTGGCGATGGCGACGGGCGCCACGTCATTGCCGTCGCTGGTGGTGACGAGGACGGGCCACAGGTAGGCCTGCCACTGGAAGAGGAACAGGATGAGACCCGTACCGATGAGCGCCGGGCGCGTCAGGGGGAGGTAGATCCTGAGGAAGATACGGGGCCAGCCGGCACCGTCCACCCGGGCGGCCTCGGCCAGCTCCGACGGGATGCCCAGGAAGAACTGACGGAGTGTGAAGATCGCCAGCCCGTTGCCGAGCCCAGGCAGGATCAGGGCGGGCAGGTTGTCGGTGAGGCCCCAGTCGCTGAACGTGTGCGCCAGCGGGATGGCGATGGCCTCGAAGGGAACGAGGAAGCTCAGGACGACCATGCCGAAGACGATCTTCCGGCCCGGGAAGTCGACCACGGCCAGCGCGAAGGCGGCCATCGCCGAGATCACGATGCCGAGAAGGACGGTCACCGCCGCGACGATCACACTGTTGGCGAGGTTGCGCAGGAACCCGTTGTCGATCGCCGAGCGGAGGTTCTCCAGGGTCCAGTGGGCGGGCCACAGCATGTGCCCGTTCACGGACGAGCTGTTGGCGAAGGTCTCCGTGGAGCTGCGGAACGTACTGGCGAGGAGCCAGAGGACCGGCAGGAGGAAGGCGAGGGCCACGACGAGGGCGACGGCGGTCAGCACAACACGGCCGGTGCGGCCGCGCTTTTGGGCCACGTAGGAGGTGCCGGGATCCGGAAGCGGGGTGCGGTTCATGATCAGCTCTCCTCGGCGCTGCGCAGCAGCCGGAACTGGACCGCGACGATGACGATCATCAGGACGAGCAGGACGAGGAGTTCGGCCGCCGCGGTGTGCGGGTCGGACAGCTCGAAGCTGTTGTGGAAGATGTCGTACATCAGAAAGTTCGACTTTCCCTGCGGTCCCCCGTCGGTCAGGATCTGCATGGGGGCGAAGAGGACGAAGTTCGAGACGGTGTCGGCGACCAGGACGAACAGCAGGGGCCGGCGGAGCAGGGGGAGCGTCACCGACCAGAAGCGGCGCAGGGGCCCCGCTCCGTCGATCGCCGCCGCTTCGTAGTACACGGCCGGGATGTCGTTGAGCCCGGCGATGAGGAAGATCATCCAGTATCCGACGCCGATCCAGCTGGCGATGAGGATGATGCTCCCGAGGACCTGTCCCTGCCCGGTGAGGAAGGGCTGCTGGTGGATGCCGACGGAGGTGAGGGCCGCGTTGACGGGGCCGTCCGGGCGCAGGGCGATGCCCCACACCACCGCGGAGCCGGTCATCGGGACCGCGGCGGGCAGGAAGACCAGGGTGCGCCAGACGCCGGTGGCGGGGAGGTTCTGGGTGAGGAGCACCGCGAGGGCCAGCGCCAGCGCGATCTGGAGCGGGTTCACGAGGACGTTGAAGATCAGCGTCTGCCGCACCGAGGACCAGAAGGCGTGGGACGAGAACAGGGCGGTGAAGTTGTCCAGCCCCACGTAGCGCGGCGGCAGGGTGCTGCCGGGCAGGCTCGTGTGGGTGGCGTCGTTCACGGCCTGGACGACCGGGATCAGCCGGAGCACGACGATGAGCGCGAGCGCGGGGGTCAGGAAGACCGCCGCCGCGCCGAGGTTGCCCACGAACCTGCGCCGCTGGAGTGTGCCCTTGGGGAGTGGGGGCGGTTTCGCCCCGGTGCTCTCCGGGTGGTGTGTTGTCAGTGTCATTGCGGGTTGTCCCTCTCGCCGGCCGGGGCTCCATCGGCTCGCCCCGGCCGGCCGGCTCGCAGGAGTCAGCGGTACTTCGCCCACGCCTGGTTGATCGTGCTGGTGGCCGACGACAGCGCGCTCTTCGCGGAGGCGCCGTTACTGATGTCGTCGAAGGTCTTGGAGAGCGTGTCCTCGAACTCGACGTAGCCGGTGGTCCTGGCACGCAGGGTGGCGGTGTGGGCCAGTTCGTACTTGGTCAGGTCCACGGCGCCCGCCATGCGGGGGTCCTTGAAGATCTTCTCGTCGTAGAAGCTCGCCGTACCGGCCGTGTTGGACGGCGGGACCGCCAGGCTCGGCATGTACTGGGCGAAGCCGCCCTTGTCGAGGCCCATGAACTTCATGAAGATCTCGGAGGCGACCGCCTTCTTGCTCGCGGGGTTCAGCCCGAGGGACCAGCCGCCGGTGGGGGTGACCGCCTTGCCGCCCTCGAAGTACGGGTAGGCGGTGACGCCGAAGTCCAGCTTCGCGTTCGCGGCGAACTTGGGCCCCCACCAGGGGCCGCCCGGGAAGAACGCGACCTGGCCGGAGGCGAAGAGGTCGGGGGTCTGTGCCACCGGGACGCCGCGCGGGGAGATCTTGTCCTTGAACAGCGACCCGTACCAGTCCATCGACTTCTCCCAGCCCCCAGTCTGGAGCGCGGGGGTCAGGTTCTTGTCGCCGCCGGCGCCCGGGCCGCCGCCGAGGCTCTCGGCCAGGGGCTGCAATTGGTAGTACCGGTTGACCTGGTCGAAGACCAGTCCGTACGTGGCGCCGGCCTGCTGGGTCTTCTTGGCGTCGGCGGTGACCGCCTCCCAGGTCAGGCGGTCACCGGGCTTCGCCGAGGGGAAGGCGACGCCGGCCTTCTTGAGCAGCGCCTTGTTGTAGTAGAGGAGCTGGCTCGACGTCTGGTACGGCATCGTGACGAGCTTTCCGTCACTGGTCGCGGCGTCCAGGGACGCCTTGTCGACCTGTCCCGCGAGGTCGGGGAACGCCTTCGACAGGTCGGTGAGCCAGCCGCGTGCCTGGTACGCGTCGGTACGGGGCATGTCGACGTCGTACACGTCGAGGGTCGCGTCCTTGCGGCTCAGGCGGGTGCTCAGGACGCTGTTGAACTGGTCGAACGGGACCGCCTGGTAGTCGACGGTGATGTTCGGGTGTTCCTGGTGGAAGGCCGCGAGGACCGGCTTGATGTCGTCGGCCGCGTAGGCGGCGCCGGCGTAGGTGATGGTGACCGGCGTGGCCGGATCCTTGAGACCGGTGGCCGGGGTGAGACCCGCGGGCTGCTGGGCGCCGCCGGAGGAGTCACCGCCGGATCCGCAGCCGGTGATCAGCAGGGCCACGGCGACCGCGCCGCCGACGAGTGGTGCGGCCGCCCGGACGGGGCGGGTGAGGAGGGGGAACTTCATGACGGTCCTCTCTGACGGTCATGGGATTGCGGTCAATCGCCGGCGGGCGTACCGGTGAGGCGATCGAGGAAGAGGCGGCCGAAGCCAGGCACGTCGGTGTCGACGGCGACCGAGGCGTTGGGGGGTCCGAGGGGTGGGGCGAGGGCGAGTCCGCGGTCGGCGACGACCAGGCCCCGGGCCAGCTCGCTGGTGGTGTCGGTGACGACGTGCGCGTCGGCCCACGCGCACAGGGACGGGTCGAGGAACGCCGCCACCACGAGGGGGTCGTGCAGGAAGCACGCGTCCCGGTGCTCCTCGCGCAGCGGGAAGGCCCTGGCCAGGAAGTCGATCCAGGCCAGCGCGCACTCCCCGGCCCAGCGGCCGAAGGAGTCCCCGCGGGACAGGACCGCCGCGTCGTCGCGGGTGAGCCGTACGCGCGAGGTCTGGTCGATGCCCACCATACGGAGCGGGGCACCACTGGCCAGGACGATCGCGAGGGCCTCGGGGTCCACGTAGGCGTTGAAGTCACCGACGACGGTGATGTTCTGGGCGTACCCGGTGGCGGAGCCCGCCATCATGATGATCTCCGCCACGTTCCGGGCGAATTCCGGGTCGAGGCGCAGCGCCAGCGCGAGGTTGGTCATGGGGCCGATGGCGACGACCGAGATCTCGCCGGGGTACGCGGCCGCCAGCTCCACCAGGTACTCGGCGGCGGTGACGTCCGTCGTCGGTCCGATCCGGTCCTCCGCCGCCGTCCGGACCGGATGGTCCCCGGCCACGTCGTCGAACAGCGCCCGGACGGGGGCCATGTCGCGCAGCAGCGGACGGTCGGCGCCGCGCAGGACCGGCAGGTCCGGGTGGCCGAGGCGCCCGACGAGACGCCTGGCGACGTCGACCCCCGTGTCGACGTCGACGTTGCCGTTGACGACGGTCAGCGCCTCGACGGTCAGTTCCGGCGAGCGCAGGGCCAGCGCGATGGCCAGGCCGTCGTCGATGTCGGATCCGGGTTCGCCCAGACCGGGGTCGGTGTCGATCACGATCCTGCGGGTGGCGGTCATGCGGGCACTTCCTGTTCGAGGGCGGCACGGACGGCTTCGGTCCGTGCGGCGAGTTCGGTGACGGTGATCCGGTCGAAGCCCTGGACGGCGCTGCGGACCACTCCGCCGGTCGGCTCCACCAGCCGGGCGGGGACGGCGCCGGGCCCGTGCAGGGCGCCGAACACACTGCCGACGGTGGCCGCGGTGGAGTCGGTGTCACGGCCGGCGGCGACGGCGAGGGCCACCGTACGGACGAAGTCGCCCTCGCCCCACAACAGTGCCGCAGCGATGATGGCGGCGTTGTTGACGGTGTGCACCCAGTTGTAGTGGCCCAGCTCCCGGTCGATCCAGTCCTGCGCCGCCCGGGCGGTGGCACCCTGCTCGAAGAGGCGCAGCACCCCGGCCTGGCTCGCGTGGAGCCGGGAGCGCGGGGGGACGACGGTGAGCGCGGCGCGCAGGGCGTCTGCCGGCCCGGTGGAGACCAAAGCCTCGGCGACCAGGGCGGCCGACCACATCGCGCCGTAGATCCCGTTGGCGGTGTGCGACAGGACCGCGTCGGTGAGTGCCATCCTCGCCGCGGCGCGTGGGTCGCCCGGCCGGACGTAACCGTAGATGTCGGTACGGATCAGCGCACCGATCCATTCACGGTACGGGTTGTCGTGCGTGGCCGTCTCCGGTGTCCGCAGGCCGTGGACGAGGTTGCGGTACGCCGCGCGCTCGGCGGTGAAGGTCTGGGTGAAGGGGATGCGGTCGAGCCACTCGTGGCCGATGTCCTCCGTGGTGAGACGGCGCCCGTACGTCTCCAGGAGGTGCAGGCCGAGGATCGTCCAGTCCAGGTCGTCGTCCCGGGGGACGGCGTCGAAGCGGCCGGCCGCCGCGAAGGGGGCCGATTCGTGCAGGTGGCTGACCCCGGCGGGCAGCTCGTCCAGCAGCGGTACGAAGCCGGTCTGCGGCCACTGGCCGGCGGCCCGCAGGTAGACGCCGACCTCGTCGCGGGTCAGTCCCTCGACGGGCTTGCCCATCGTGTTGGCCACACACCGTCCCAGCCAGGCACCCGCCAGGCGGGTGGGAAGCTCCGCCGCGACGACGGTCCTGGCGGGCGACGGCGGCGGGGCGAGGGTCGCCCATATCTCCTCGGGGTCGGAGGGTTCGTCGAAGTCCCAGCCCGGGGAGCGCGGCAGGGCGGCGAGCGCGTCCGCTATGGAGGCCAGTTCCGCGAGGTCGTCGGCCGCGGCGGCCCGGCGGGCCGCGTCCAGCAGCTCTCCGGCCGCGTACCCCGAGGACAGAAGCTGTTCGGCTTCGTCGGGGACGAGATCGCGTGGGTCGAGTACGTCGTGCACGAGCGGTGGGCTCCTCAGGCAGATTCGCGATGAACGAGGTGGTGCTGGACCAGGACCCGGCGGGGTGTCTGGGAGGGGGCGTCCATGCGGGCGAGCAGCAGCTCTCCCGCCACCCGCCCGATCTCCTGGGCCGGCACCCGTACGGTGGTCAGGGAGGGGCTGACGAGGCTGGCCGCGTCGATGTCGTCCACGCCCAGGACGGCGACATCGGCGGGGACCGACAGGCCGAGCGCGCGGGCCGCGTCGAGCGCGCCGATGGCCATGAGGTCGTTGGCGCAGAACACCGCGGTCGGCCGCCGTTCCAGGTCCATCAGCCGGTGCATCGCCCTGGCCCCGGACTCGCGCGTCCAGTCCCCCACCGCCTCGGCCGCCCGCAGCGGCCGCAGGCCGTGGTCGCGCAGGGCCTGCCGGTAGCCGTCGAGGCGCGCGGATCCGGGGGCGACCCGGACGGGACCGGAGATGATGCCGAGGGTCCGGTGTCCCCGGCCGTACAGGTGGGCGACCGCGTCGGCGGCGATCCTCTCGTCGTCGGAGGACACCACGTCGGTCGACGTGCCGTGCCGGGGCGAGCCGACGGTCACCACCCGGGCGCCCGAGGCGAGCAGCGGTTCGAGCAGCCGGTCCGGTACGTCGACGGCGGCCACGACCACTCCGTCGACCCGGCGCTGGACGGCCTCGTTGAGGAACGCCTCGATCGGTGGTGTGCCGGCGCCGACGTCGGCCAGCAGCACGACGTAGTCCCGCCCGCCGACCGCCTGCTGGAGGCCCCGGGCGAGGGCGGGGTAGAACGGGTTGGTCAGGTCCTGGACGACCAGGGCGACGGTCTGGCTGCGCCGTCCCGACAGGCCGAGTGCGAAGAAGTTCTGCTGGAACCCCATCTCCTCGACCGCCCGGGTGACCTTGCGGCGGGTGGCCTCGGAGACGGGGCGCCGGCCGGACAGGACGTGCGAGACGGTCGTCTTGCTCACCCCGGCGCGGGCGGCGACGTCGGAGATGGTCGCGGGCCCCTTCGCTCTCTCGCCCGGCCCCTCGCCCGACCCCTCGCTCTCCAAACCGGTTTGCTCGGGGATCCCCGCAGGCGCACCGCCCGTCTCCTTCATCTGCGCTCCTTCGATGCAAACCGGTTTGCGTACGAGAGCAACAGTCAGCCAGATCCGGCCAGGAAGTCAAGAGGTGTGCTGTCCGGAATTCGACAACCGCTCCTTCGGCGTCCCGCTCCGCGCGGGCCGCCTCCTCGACGGTCACACTCCCCCACCATCGCGGCCAGCGATTTCTCGTAATGGAGATCAGCACCGCGTGTGATAATCGGGCCATGGAGCTACGCCACCTCGAATACTTCCTCGCGGTCGCCGACACCGGCAGCTTCACCCGGGCCGCGCGGGCCCTGCACGTGGTCCAGTCGGGGGTGTCGGCGACCGTCAAGGCGCTGGAACGGGAGCTGGGCTCCGCCCTGTTCGACCGAAGCCCCCACGCCGTCACACTGACGGCCGCCGGACGGGCCTTCCTGCCCCGGGCCCGGGACACACTCAGCGCCGCGAGCGCGGCCAAGGACGCCGTGCACCGGACCCAGGGCACCCTCCAGGGCGAGGTGACGGTGGGCACGCTGACCTCGATCGACGTCACCGATCTCCCGGAGCTGCTGAGCGCCTTCCGGGACCGGCACCCGGCGGTCACCGTACGGCTCAGGGCGGCGTCGGCCGGATCGGCCGGGCTGGCGCGGCAGTTGCGGGACGGGCAGCTCGACGTCGCCTTCCTGTCCCTGCCCGGCCCGGCCCCGGCCGGCCTGGACACCCGGCTGCTGGCCACGGCGCCCCTCTTCCTGTACGTGCCCCGCGCCCATCCCCTCGCCGGAACGGGCCGGGTGTCGCTGGCGCAGCTGGGCGAGTTCCCCTTCGTCGACTCCCCGCGGGGTTTCGGCAACCGCGTCCTGGTCGACCGGGCGTTCGCCGCCGCGGGGGTCGAGCGCGAAGTGACCCTGGAGGTCGCCGACATCGGCACCGCCGCGCACTACATCCGCGCGGGGCTCGGGATCGGATTCCTCAGCCGCTTCCTCGTCGGTGACCACACGGGCCTGGACGTCCTGGAGGTCGCCGACCACGAACTGCGCTGGCAACTCACCGTCGCCACCGCCGCGAACCGGCGTCCCGGCGCGACGACGGAGGCGTTCCTTGACCTGCTCAGGGAGCGCAATCCGGTACCGCGCGAACTCACCGGCCGGTAGGAAAGCCGCGAGTCCGTACCACCGGCCCGGCAGGACCGGCGCGCGTCCGTACCGGTCGAACTCCTTGACGTCCCGGCGAAGGCGGTCTAACAATGAGCGCGCTTGACAACGTTGTCGAAGCCTCGTGCCCAGGAGGTGCATGCGCGTGACACATCAACCGGCCGAACTGAACAGGCGCCGTTTCGCCCAACTCGCCGGGCTGACCGCCGCATTGACCGCGGTGCCGCTTTCCCTCGCCGAGGCCGGACCGGCCATGGCGTCCGGTCACCACGGGAAGAAGCCCCACGCGGCGCCGCCGGACGAGGTGGCCGCCGCGTACCACAAGGCGCTGCTCACGCACACCCGCTGGTCGGAGACGCAGTGGGACGCGGCCAAGGGCTACTACACCGCCAAGGACTTCGGGTTCGCGGTGGTCCTCGGACACGCAATCCTGCTCACCCGGGGCACCTACGACGCCGCGGAAGCGGGCGTCGACAAGGAGACCCTGCGCTCGCGCACCCTCGCCACGATCACGCACTTCGCGGCGTCGAACCGCCTGACGGGCGGCTCCGAATGGGGTCGTACCCTGTTCTTCGACACCACGTTCCAGCTGTACTTCGTGCTCGCCGCCCGGCTCCTGTGGGACCAGCTGGACGACACGACCCGGGGCAACATCGACACCATCGTCCGCGCCCAGGCCGCGTACACCACCGCCCTCGGCCCGGCCAACGACCCCGCCTCGGGCGGCTGGACGCCCAACGGCCTGACCGGCGGTTACGTGGGTGACACGAAGCTGGAGGAGATGGGCGTCTACGCCCAGTCCCTCGCGCCGGGCCTCGCCTGGGCCTCTGACGACGAACGGTACAAGGCCTGGAGCGACGCCTTCGGCCGGTGGAGCCGCAACGAGGCCGGCCTGCCCGCCGCGGACCTCGCCAACCCCGCCCTCGTGGACGGTGTCGCGGTCAGCGCCAACACGGCGCAGAACCTGTACGACACGTTCATCGTCGAGAACCACAACTCCTTCGGACCGCACTACCAGGAGGAGTTGTGGCGCACCTCCGGGCGTAACGCGGCCCACTTCATCACCGCCGGGCGTCCCCTCCCCCAGGTCCTCACCGCGCAGCCCAACGCGGGCCCGCTCTGGGACACCCTGCTCACCGTCATGAGCGACGCGGGCGAACCGCTGATGCCCATGGTCAACGACCGCGAGCACCTGTACGGGCGTGACGTCATCCCGATCGCCTTCCTGGCCCAGGTGTTGGGGGACCGGGCCGCGGCCCGCTCCGAGGCAGCGCTCGCGGAGCGGCTGGCCGCGTACCAGGCGTACGCGCCGGCCTACCGGCTCACCAAGTTCTCCGGCGAGCCCAAGTACGAGCCGGAGGCCCGCGCCGAGGTCGCCATCAGCTATCTGCTGCACGAGTGGCGGAACGCGCACGGCGCGGCCGTCCGGCCCCTCACCGACGCGGAGTTGTTCGCGCGGGCGAGCGGGGTGAAGGACTTCGGCGCGGGCCCCGGGCTGGTCGCGCACCAGACCCCGGCCGCCTGGGCGGCGGCCGTCAGCAAGCAGGGCTTCCTCAAGTTCTGCTGGCAGCCGGCCCACGACGACTGGCTGTTCTCGCTGAGCGGCACCACACCCATGTTCCTGCCGTCGGTCGCGGGCGGTACGACCACCCGCCACGTCTCCACGTACCGCAAGGTCAGGGACGGATTCGACGGCAGCGCCTCGGTGTTCACCCTCGGCACCGGCTTCGCCGGATTCACCACCCTGCCCACCGGTGACGTCGTCTACGCGTCCACCGGGGTCGCGGCGGGCGAGGGACACATCGAGGTGTGGAACCTGACGATGCCGGGCGTCGCCGGTCTGGACGGCAGCCGTACGTACACCACCGCCGAGGGCAGCGTCAGCGTCACGGCCAAGGACGCGGGCACCGCGCCGCCGTCCACGACGGGGCGTACCGACGACCTCACCTTCACCCGGGCGTCGTACCGTCACGTGCGGGTCCAGGGCATCAGCCCCGATCCCCGGTACGGGTACTCGCTGTTCGCGGTCGAGATACGCGACGGCGCCGCCGGCACCGACCTCGCGCGGAGCGGCACGGCCACGGCCTCCTCCGCCGACCCCGGCAAGGGCGCACCCCTCGCCATCGACGGCGACCTCACGACCCGCTGGGCGGTGTCGCTCGCCGACCGCCCCAAGGCGGACAGCTGGCTCGCGGTCGACCTGGGCGCGGAGCAGAGCTTCGACCGCCTCACCCTGCGCTGGGAGGCGGCGGCCGGGCGGGGTTACGTCGTCCAGGGCTCGGCGGACGGCAAGGCGTGGACGGATCTCGTACGGTATCCGCGTCCGAATCTCACCAGCGACGGCGGCTGGGTCGATGTCGACGGCCGGGCCGGATTTGTCGTCCGCGGCGCGAAGAACCCGCTCACCGTCTCCGACGACATCCTCGTCCTGTCCGACGGGCCCGCCGGGCCCGTGGTGATCGAGGGGTACGTGGGGAAGTCCGCGGCCGACGTGAAGGCCGCCGCGGCCCGCCCGGCGCCGGTCGCCGCCAGTACGGCGGTGAAGGCGAGCATCGCCGGAGGCCACCTGAGCCTCTTCAACCTGTCGGCCGCCGCGGTGAAGACCACGGTGTCCGTGGTCCAGGACACCCGTACGGTCCATCTGTACGCGGGGATCCAGACCGTCACGGCGACCGGCACCGACCATGTCGCCCAGCTCGCCGCCGCGTCGGCCGTGATCGCGCCCGCCCGGTTCACCCTGCGGCCGGGCAGCGGCACGCGCGTCCCGGTGGGGGTGCGCGCCGAGGTGGTGGACGCGGCGACGGTCGTGTTCTCGGGGCCGTCCTGCCAGCTCGTCCTGACCACCACGAGCGGCAAGGTCGTCCACGTCACCGTACGGAAGGGGCGCACCGAGCGGGTGTCGGTGTCGGGCGTCACCGCCTATCCGCTCGACGACCTCGCCCTTGGGCGGATCACGTTCCCCACGGCCCCGCTGCCGTCCGGGATGTCCGATCCGGCGGCCGCGGTGGACGGTGACCCGCACACCGCCTGGAACCCGGGTGCGCACGGCCGGATGGTGGTGGACCTGGGCGCCGTGATCCCGGTCGGTGAGGTGCGGGTGGCCTGGACGGGCGGCCGGATCCCGGCCGCCAAGGTGGAGTTCAGCACGGACGGGCTGACGTACACACCGGCGGGACGACTGCGGGTCAGGAGCCGTACCGGCTCGCTGGTCACCTCGGCGGGCGCGCGCTATGTGGCGTTCGCCGTCGAGGGACGGGGGGCGAACGACGCGCGGGTGGTCTCGGTGTCGGTGCTCGGTTCGTGAACCGCTGAGGAAACACTGAGCCGTACGGCCCCGGGGTGGGCACTCCCTGAGAACGGGAGGGCCCACCCCGGTGGCATGACGTCCGGCGGACGGTCACTCCCCCAGCAGGACGGTCGGGTCGCCGGAGAACCACGCGCTGTCGATGGTGAGGCGCCTGATGCGCCAGATCTCGCCGTCGCGCACCAGATCGGCGTCGTAACGGTTCATCATCAGCGCCTGGCGCGTGCGGTCCGGCTTCGGTCCGTCGCCGGGCGGGAAGTGCTGGGCCATCGCGTAGGCCCGGGCGTTGGCGGTGTCGCCGTCGACCGTCGTGCGGATGTTGCTGACCACGTGGCTGGTGTCCAGGGGGCCCACCGCGGGGATCAGCACCCCCACGACGGTCTCGCGCGGCGCCAGCACGGGGAAGTCCAGGCCGATCTTGCCGGTGGCGGGGGTCAGGTCGACCGTGGCGTCCTCGGTCAGTGAGGACGCGAGCAGGTCGGCGTCGCCGAAGTCCAGCCCCGCCGTGTAGCGGTGCAGTGTGTCGGCGATGGCGGCGCGGTCGGCGAGGAGCTGGAGCGTGGTGTCGGTCATTTCGTGGCCTCCGAGGGCGGGATGGTGTGGTTGAGGCGGAACAGGTTGCGGGGGTCGTACCGGCGCTCGACCTCGCGCAGGGGGCGGTAGGCGTCCGCGTCGTACGAGGCACGCACGTCCCACACGTCCGGTACGGAACTGTGGTGCGCGGCGAGGAAGTTGAGACGGCGGCCGTCGGTGGACCAGGGACGCACCCGGGCCGGCGGTTGGCCGGCGTAGGCGCCCTGTACGGCGAGTTCGCCGGGTGTCCCGAAGGCCACGGTCCCCAGGGCGTGGCGCGCGTTCCGGTTGCCGACGGCGTGGTCCGCCGGGCGGCCGGGCGCGCCGCCGAGGTGGCGCGGTTCGACGAACTGCACCGGCCAGTCCGCGCCCGTTCCCGGCGCCGCCAGGACCGCGTCGAGGGCGCCGGGCGTCAGCGCCGACAGTGGAGGGGTGTACTCCGAGAACGGCGCCGGATCGACCGATCCGGACGAGGTCCGCGTAGGCGCGCAGGGCCGTTTCCGTATCGTCCCCGGCGAAGAACAGGCCGCACGCCCACAGGTGGGTGACGGGGAACAGGGCGAACTCCATGGCCCTGACGACGCCGAAGTCGCTCTTGCCGCCGCGCGGGGCCCGGAAGGGGCCGGGTCCCGTGGTGGCGTCCACGTGGTGCGGGGTGCCGTCGGCGGTGACGACGTCGATCGAGGTGACGTGGTCGCTCGCCCAGCCGTGGGCGCGGCCCATCGCCGGGCTGAGGCCGCCGCCGAGGGTGTGGCGGACGACCCCGACGAGCGGGGAGGAGCCGTTGACGGGGCGACCCGTGGGGGGCGGCCGCGTCGACCACCTGCTGCCAGATCGCTCCCGACCCGTACCGTACGGGCCTCCGGGTCGACGCTCAGCCGGGCCATCCGGCCGGTGGCGACGAGGACGGCCCCGTCGGCCGGGACGATCACCCGGTGCCCGGCGGCCAGGACGTCGCGCTTCGATGAATTCGGCATGGGCCCATACGACAGGAGCCCTGTCGACGTGGTGTCGACGAACCGCCGACGGACGGTCGATCGAGGCCGTCCCCGGCCCCCGGACGGCGCTCCGGGCGGAAACACTCTGCGTTTGCGGGCCGCCGCGCCAGTACGTGTGCCGGAGCCGGCCCACTCGCTCCGGTACGGGCATCGGCGCCGCGTCCACGTCCAGGAGGGCGGCGGCCTGGTCGCGTACCGGCCCGTACGTCCGAGAGGTCGGCGGACCCGTCCGCCGGGTAGGGGCGCAGCAGACGCCGGAGCGCCCGCGCGAGCGGCGCGCGGGTCGGACGCGTCGGTGCGGACGCCGTACGGTCCGGGACCGATCTCCGGGACCGAGGCGTCCGGTTCGGCCTTCCTGCGGCCCGGGAGGTAGACGCGGGCTCCTTCCGCCACGAACTCGGCGGCGATGGCTCGCCCGATACCGGACGAGCCGCCGGTGACAACGGCGATCCTGCCTTCGAGTGGTGCGATCACAGCGATGCTCCCCGGGGTTCCGTCGCACCGGTGGACGAGGTCGGTGAAGGGACGGCGACGGCTTCCGCGGCCGGCGGGTAGTCGGTGTAGCCGCGGGAGCCGCCCTGGTAGAACGTCTCGCGGTCGCCGTCGGCGAGCGGGAGGTGGTGGGCGAAGCGCTTCGGCAGGTCGGGGTTGCTGATGAACAGCGCCGCGAACGACACCAGGTCGGCGAGGCCTTCGCCGATGACGGCGTTGCCCGACTCCTGGTCGAGGCCGGCGTTCGCGATGAGGGTCCCCCCGTACAACGGCCGGAACCGTCCCAGCGATTCGAGTCGCTGCTCCGGCGTCACCCGGACGTTGGGCTGCCGGGTCATCATCAGGTGCAGGTAGGCCAGCGGGTGGTCGTCGAGGCGGGCCGCCACGTACTCGTGGACCGCCAGCACCTCGGGCGACGCCTCCGCCGACCCGCCCAGCACCTGGTGCGGGGCGAACTTGACGCCCACCCGGTGCGGCCCCCACACACCGACCACCGCGTCGATCACCTCGAACAGGAACCGTGCGCGGCCCTCGGCGGTGCCGCCGTAGGCGTCCGTACGCAGGTTGAGCGCGGGGTTCAGGAACTGGGCGATCAGATAGCCCCGTTGGGCGTGCAGCTCCACGCCGTCGAAGCCGGCCAGCTTCGCGTTGACGGCGGCCGACCGGTACTGCTCCACGATCTCCGCGATCTGCGACACGCTCAGCGCGCGGGGCGTGACGACGCGGGTGAGTCCGTTCGGTGTGAACACCGTGCCGCCGGGGTTGACCGCGGAGGGCGCGACCGGCAGGCGGCCCTGGTGGAAGTCCGGATGCGAGGCGGCGCCGGTGTGCGCGAGCTGCGCGAAGATGGTCCCGCCCTCGGCGTGCACCGCCGAGGTGACCTCCCCCCAGGCACGGGTCTGTTCCTCGCTGTACATGCCGGGTACGTGCACCGCCCCGATCGCTCCTGCGCTGATCCAGGTGCCTTCCGACACGATCAGGCCGGCGCCGGCGCGCTGCCGGTAGTACGCGCTGTGCAGCTCCGTCGGGGCCAGTTCCGGATTCTCCGCCCGGGCCCGGGTCATCGGGGCCATGACCACGCGGTTGCGCAGGGTCAGCCCGTCGCCGAGATCGTACGGATCGAGCAGGGGCTGCTTCGCGGTGCGCAGCGGGAGGGACATCCCCGCCTCCTCGTCATGACAGATGGATCAAGCCGGCCCTTCCACCGTCGCCCCGCGCCACCCATCACGTCCAACGATCCTTGATGATGAACGCCAGCATCAGCGGTGATGGGCCGGAGTCCTGAGAAGGCGCTACCGTCGCAGGTGAGGGGGACTACTCACCCACCCGCTCCACCCCGCACGGGTAAGGAAGAACCTCACATGAGCGAGCACACGAACGAGAACAAGGTGCTGACCGATCTCGTCCTCTCCGACTCGACGGTCCACGCGACCGTCGACGCTCCGTTCGACCAGGTCGACCTCGCCGACTGGCTGGGGAATCTGTCGGACGACGAGTACCAGCGCTGCGCGCCGGGCGAACACAAGGCCTGCGCCCACGGCATCACCGACGACGGCCGCCGCGAGACACTGAACGTCGAGATGATCGGCACCACCCTGACGATCCAGCACGCCGTGCACGACGTCTTCGAGAAGCACCACCTGCGCCTGGTGTCGCTCTCCGACGCGCTGACACCGAACGGCTGGACCACCTCGCAGGGCATCTGGGAACTCAGTGTCACGGACAACGGTGACGGCACCTGCCGGCTGAGCAACAGCATCCTCGCCCATCCGACCACGGAGGGCATGGAGTTCTACGAGGCGAACGGCATCACGTTCGAACAGGCCGCGTCAGCACGCCAGGAGGCCTCGGACGCCCACAACCACCGGGAGACCCCGAACTACGCCGCCAGCATCACGCGCAAGGCGCTGGCCTAGGGCGTGTCCGCGCCGTCGCCGCGGCGCACACCGGTGCTCTTCCAGGCAGGCGCCTCGGGACCGGGCAAGGCGGTCGCCGCCCGGAACGGAGATTACTTGACACGACATACATGTCGTGTCATCTTTCTTCTATGACGACCTACCCGAACCCCGCCCCCGTCCAGCGCGTCTCCGTGGTCAGCACCGGTGAGGTGATGATCCGCCCCGAGCACCGGGCCGCGACCCGCACGCCGGTGTACTGGTGGCTGGCCACCTCGCGGCGCTGGACCGAGCCGCTGCCGATCAATGTGTACGTGGTCGAACACCGCGACGGACTCGTGCTGTTCGACACCGGCCAGGACCGCGCCTCGGTGACCGACCCGGCCTACTTCCCCGGCGGCCCCGTCGGGCTGATCTACAAGCGGCTCGCCCGCTTCGAGATCGCCTCCCACCAGACCCTCACCGCCCGGCTCGCCGCCATCGGGTACGACATCCGCGACGTCACCACCGCCGTCATCTCCCACCTGCACCAGGACCACATCGGCGGCCTGCGCGAACTGACCCACGCCGAGATCGTCGTCAGCCGCCGCGAGTGGGAGACCCTGGGTGAACGGGCCCCCGAGCAGAAGGGGTTGCTGCGCTCCCACATCCAGATCCCCGGCCTGCGCTGGAAGCACGTCGATCCCCGGCCGCTCACCGATCCCGCCCTCGCCCCCTTCACCAGCGGACACGACCTGTTCGGCGACGGCAGCATGGTGCTGCTGCCCACGCCGGGCCACACCCCGGGTTCCCTGTCGATGCTCGTGCGCGGGCCCCACCACCCGCCGCTGCTCATGGTCGGAGACGTGACGTACGACTCCGCCCTGCTCGAAGCGGGACACGTCCCGGGCGTGGGCGAGAGGAAGCGCCTCACCGACACCACCGCGCTGATCAACGAGATGCGCCGGCGCGACCCCGGCCTGACCGTACTGGCCGCCCACGACCCCGGCGCCGCGTCCGCTCTCGCCGCCGCCACCCGCGGGACCCGGCTCGCCGAAGCGGCCCACGCCTGAGCGGGCGCGGGCCCGTACACGTACGCCTCACGAAACACCCCGCACCCCTGGCACCCCCGACAAGACAAGGACCCGCCATGACCACCCAGCAAGCCACCCGTTTCCTCGACGCCTCCCCCGCCCAGGTCCGCCGCGCCCTCCTGGACCCGCTCGCCCTGCGCGACTGGAACCCGGCGTTCAAGCACGTCGACGGGCCCGCCCGCGCCACCACCGGAGTGCCGTACGCCCTCACCGTGATCGGCGGGCTGACCGGGACCTGGCAGTACACCCGTATCGAGGAGCGGGAGATCGACTGCGCCTGGCAGGTCCCCGGCTTCCAGGAGACGGGCACCTGGCGCCTCCAGCCGCACCTCGGCGGCACCCTGGTCACCCACGCGTTCACGCACCGGGGGCCGTTGGCCCGCGCCCTCGCCAAGGCGTACCGGGGCGTGGCCGAGCTGCGCCTGGACCGGCTCACCGAACGCGCGGCCCACGCGGGGCCCCTCGCGGGCGCGGCCGTATGAACGAAACCGCCCCCGCCGATCAGGGAGAATGTCCCCATGCCCGCCATGCGTCCCGCCGAGGAACTCCGCTACCTGATCCTGGCCGCCCAACGTGAAGGCAACCGGCTGCTCGGCCAGGCCCTCAAGCCCCTGGGGGTCACCACCTCCCAGGCGGAGGTCATCCGCGTCCTGGAAGAGCGCCAACCGCTCACCCTGAACGGTCTGGGCGACCTGCTGGTCTGCGAGAACGGCAGTCCCAGCCGCCTCGTGGACCGGCTGGTCTCCGCCGGCCTGGTCACCCGTGAGGCGGCCGCGCACGACCGCCGTCACATCGAGATCGCGCTCACCCCGGCCGGCGCCCAACTGGCGCGCAGGATCGCGGAGATCGAGGAAACGCTCTACCGGTCCATCGACGCCCTGGCCGACACGCACGACACCGCGCAACTCACCGATTTCCTCCGCGCCTTCGTGGCCGGCCTCCCCTCCGGCCAGGCCCTCGTCAACCGCATGGCCTGACCCCGGCCGGTGTCACGCGGGCACCACCCCGTCCCCCCGCTCCGGAGCCTCACAGGAACCGGCGGATGGGGGTGACGGCGGCCTCCCGCAGCCGTTGCGCGGTCGGGCGGCGCTTCCAGCGCCCCTTCTCGATCCGCTCGCTGACCGCCAGGTCCTCGTCGAAGTGGCCGTCCAGGGTGGCGGTGAAGTCCTCGTCCAGGACGGCGAGCATGACCTCTTCGTCGTGGTCGAGGGAGCGGCGGTTGAAGTTGGTCGAGCCGATCAGGACGGCGACGCCGTCGACGGTGATGACCTTGGCGTGCATCATCGTCGGCTGGTACTCGAAGATCTCCACTCCGCAGGCGAGCAGTTCGTCGTAGTGGTTCTGGCCCGCCAGCTGGCAGACCCGCTTGTCGGTGTGGGGGCCGGGCAGCAGGATCTCCACGGTGACGCCGCGCCGGGCCGCCGCGCACAGCAGCTCGATGAAGTAGGGATCGGGCGCGAAGTACGCGGTGGCCAGGCGGAACCGCTCCTGCGCCGACTCGATCATGACGCGCAGGAGGGTCTGCATGTCCTGCCAGCCGAAGCTCGCCGAACCGCGGACCACCTGGACGACGGCGTCCCCCTGCGGCTCGTGGCCGGTGAAGCGGTCGTGCGTGTCGAAGAGGGTGTCGTGGCACTCGGCCCAGTTCTGCGCGAAGGCCGCGGCGATGCCGTCGACGGCGGGGCCGCGGACCTGGACGTGGGTGTCCCGCCATTCGTTCGCGTTGCTCGCGTTGCCGCACCACTCCTCGGCGATTCCCACCCCGCCGGTGTAGGCGACGCGTTCGTCCACGACGAGGACCTTGCGGTGGCACCGGTGGTTCTGCTTCAGCGGCGAGAGGTAGAGCGGCTTGCGGAACCACTCCACCTGCGCGCCCGCCGCCGCCATCAGATCGAGCAGATCCTTCTCGATCAGCCTGCTGCCGAAGCCGTCGAGCAGCAGCCGTACGCGGACCCCTTCGCGTGCCCGGTCCGCCAGGGCCGTCGCGAACTGGCGGGCTATCTCACCGCGCCAGTACACGAACGTCATCATGTCGATGGTGTACTCGGCGCCGCGGATGCTCTCCAGCATCGCCGCGAAGATCTCGTCCCCGTTGCGCAGCGGGAGCAGCGTGTTGCCCTCCGTGGCGGCGATCCCGATCAGCCGTTCCAGGCGGCGCCGCATGCGCTGCTTCCGCTCCGGTACGGATCCGGGCCGGTCGGCGACGTCCGGGGCCGGTTCGCGTTCGCTGGCTTCGCTGGTCATTCGTGTTCACTGCCTTCGCTGGTCATACGCTGCCACCTCGCCGGGACGGGCCACACCTCCGCGCTTCCGGCGACCGCCGAGGGGACTGCGAGCCGGTCGGAAGGGGTGGCTGACGGAGTTCGACGAAGAGTCTGGCCGCGAACACGGTCCTCAAACCCGTCCCGGCGAAGGCAGCGCGTGGCCGCTGGGTCAGGGGCCGTGGTCCGCCTCGGCGAAGGCGGGCGGCTCGGCGGGGGCCCGGGGCGCGGAGGGGCGTTCGGCGACGGCGCTGACGGCCGTGATGAGCAGGGTCAGGGCGACACCCCCGAGGATCGCGACCGAAGGGGTCGCCAGATTCAGCGCCACGGCGGACAGGGACGCGGTGAGGCTGTAGCCCACCCCCTGGACCGCGTACATGACGGAGTACGCGGCGGCGTGGGCGTGTTCGGGCAGGCGCTCGCGGAGGCTGAGGTTGCGGGTGACCATGACCCCGGACTGGAAGACGCCCGCCAGGAGAAGGCCGGCGGCGATGCCCGGCAGGCCCGGCAGGAACGCGACCAGACAGACGCAGCCGGCGGTGACCGCGAGGAACACGAGGCTCTGGACCCGTACGGTGCCGGGCCAGTTCCGCAGGCCGTAGCAGAACGCCCCGGCGGCGCTGGCCAGCGCGAATCCGGCGAGCAGCGGCCCCGACCACCCGACGGCGACGTCCCGGTCCTCCAGGAGGGCCGGCAGGACGAGTTCCGCGGTGGCCAGCATCGCCATGGCGGCCGCGCTGGTGAGGTAGACGGGCCAGCCGGACAGCAGGGTCCGCGTCATCGGCGCCGCGGTCCGCCCGGTGGGTTCGGCGACCCGGGGTTCCGGGAGCCGCAGCACGAGGAGCGAGCCGGCGGCCGCCAGCACCGCGCCCAGGATCAGCGGGGCTCCCGGGTGCACCTGGAGGGAGAGCAGGACCACCAGGCCGGGCGCCGCGGCCCAGGTGATCTGGGTCAGGGTCGCCTCGGCGCTCAGGGCGCGCGGTACGGCGTCGTCGGCCACCAGCCGCGTCAGCATGACGCGGACGCCGCCGGGGCAGGCGGCCGGGGCCGCGCCGGCCAGGAAGGCGAGGCCGATCAGGACGGCGGACGGGGCGGAGGCCGCGAGCGGCAGGGCGCAGAAGGCGAGGGCTCCCACCATCAGCCCGGCCGACAGCTGCGGCCTCATCCGGCCGCGGCCGAGGCGGGTCCCGAGCAGGGGGGCGCCGACGACCTCTCCGAGGACGTACGCGGAGGCCAGGATCGCGCCCAGGGTGTAGCCCCCCTGGCTCTCCCGGCTCAGGAACACCACCGCGAGCGGTGCCATGGCCACCGGGGCCTTGCTGGCCAGTGCGACCAGGGCCCACAGCAGGAGCTCACGGGTCATCAGGTCCCGGTAGCGGGGTTTTGCGACGGACAACTCGATCAGCCTTTCGTGCCGAGGGGGGCGAGCAGGTCCTCGACGGCCTGTTCCAGTTCCCGGGCGTGCCCGGCGTCCCGCGCCACGACGCAGTACTCACCGAAACCGCCCGACGCGCCCGCGTCGTCCACGGTGATCAGCACACCGGTGCGCGAGGCGGGGTCGTAGGCCAATCCCTGGTCGGCGAGGGCCTGGACGGTGGTGGTGAAGGGCGGGAAGGTGCAGCGGCGCAGCTCGACCAGGATCCGCTCCTCGAAGTAGTCGTCGCCGACGACGCGTTCGCCGATGCGGTGGATGTGGGTGGAGCCGCCCGTACGGCAGTTGAACTCGTTGATGAGGATGCTCCGGGCGGGTGTGACGATCGCGTCGATGCTGACGATGCCGCGGTAGCCCATCGCGTGGATCGGGTGGCACAGGCGCCGTACGGCGTCCAGGAAGCCGGGGAAGGCGGGCAGTTCCGCCGAAGGGGCGGGCACGATGAGCCCGTTGAGCACGGGCTTCATCCGCATCTCTCCGTGCCCCGTGAACTCCGTGCCGTGCTCCTCGATCCGGACCTCGGCGTAGATGGGGGCGGAGTCCGGTACGTACTTCTCGATCACCACCCGGTTGCGTCCGCCGTCGGTGAGCCAGGACCAGCGTTCCGTCAGGTACGCGGCGAGGTCGTCGCGGCTCGCGGTCACCACGGCGCGCTGGGCGCCGAGCGGGTCGACGCCGGGCACGGGGCTGACGATCTCGTTGCCGAATCCCGCGACGTGGAAGTCCTGCTTGAGGATGGCGGGGTGGCCCTGGGAGAGCAGGCGTTCCCAGAGGTAGTCCTCGGCCTCCTCCCGGGTCGAGAACACACCGCCGGGCGGCACGGGCGCGCCGGCGCCGCCGGCCAGGGCGCGGAAGGTGGCCTTGCTGTTCAGCAGCCGGCCGCCGCTCTGGTCGAGGAAGCCGAAGCCGGGGATCGTCTTGTCCAGGCCGAGCGTCCGGGTGAGTTCGGCCACGGAGCTGTCGAAGTGGAAGGGCAGGACGCGGTCGACGCCGTGCGTCTGGACGGCGTCCCCGAGGGCGGTGAGGAATCCCTCGTCGGTGAGCCGGTCCTGGGACAGCACACCCTCCCCGAAGCGGCCGGGCGGCGGTACGAGCACCTGGACCGAGTCGCGGGGGATCCCCAGGGCGGCCGTGACGTACCGCAGGAATTCCTCGTGCACGGGCATGGGGAGGACGAGCACGTCGCCCTCCTGGAGGCACCACGCCATCCGCTGCGCCTGGTTCCCCACGTACAGCCGGTATTCCGGGTCGAGTAATTCGAGGTCGCCGACCATTTCCTCGGTTCGCTGATTGCTGATGATCAGTGTGGTCATTTCGGTGCTCGCTTTCCGTGCGGCTCTGGAATTTCGCCATTGTGCTGCCGCTTCTCCGGGAGAACCACTACTCACGCGAGTAGAACCGCAGGCCGCCGCTCTTACCGGGTCGGGTAGTGCGGCCGCGTCGGGCGCCCGGCTACTGTCCAGGTGACCTTGCCGAGGAGAGGGATTTCACCATGACCGCTATCGGGGTCAACAGCCCTGTGACGGACGCCGAGGTGTTCGCCGCTCATGAAGGTGGAAAACTGAGCGTGGGTGTCACCACCGCATTCCACGACTCCCGTGCGCTGTCCATCGCCTATACCCCGGGCGTGGCCACGGTCAGTACCGCGATCGCGAGGGACCCGGGTCTCGCGGACCGCTACACGTGGGCCGGCCGGCTGGTCGTCGTGGTCACCGACGGCACCGCGGTGCTCGGCCTGGGCGATGTGGGGCCGGCCGCGGCCCTGCCCGTCATGGAGGGAAAGGCCGCCCTGCTCAAGGAGTTCGGCGGGCTGAACGCGATACCGCTGGTGCTGGACACCACCGATGTGGACGAGATCGTCGAGACGCTGGTACGGCTGCGGCCGTCGTACGGGGCGGTGAGCCTGGAGGACGTCGCGGCGCCCCGGTGCTTCGAGTTGGAGGACCGGCTGGTCCAGGCCCTGGACTGCCCGGTGATGCACGACGACCAGCACGGTACGGCCATCGCGGTGCTGGCGGCCCTGCGCAACGCGTGCGCGGTGGTCGGCCGGGCCGTGACGCGGCAGCGCGTCGTCGTCTCCGGCGCCGGGGCGGCGGGGGTCGCGTGTGCGCGGATCCTGCTCGCGGCGGGGGTCACCGATGTCACCGTGCTCGACTCACGCGGCATCCTCGTCCCCGGGCGCGCCCACATGAATCCGGCGAAGGCCGCGCTGGCCGGGGCCACGAATCCGCGCGGGCTGCGCGGCGGTCTCGCCGGGGCGCTGCGGGGCGCGGACGTGTTCGTGGGGGTGTCCAGTTCCGCGGTGCCGGAGGAACTGATCGCGTCGATGGCGCCCGGCGCGATCGTCTTCGCGCTCTCCAATCCCACGCCGGAGATCCGTCCGGAGGTGGCCGGGCGGTACGCGGCGGTGGTGGGGACGGGCGGCAGTGACCATCCCAACCAGATCATCAACACCCTTGCCTCACCCGGGATCTACCGGGGTGCGCTGGACGCGGGCGCCCGGTGGATCACGGAGGGCATGAAGCTCGCCGCCGCCGACGCGATCGCGGAGGTCGCCGCCGGCGATCTGGCCGCGGACCGCATCGTGCCGCACTCGCTCGACCCGAGGGTGATGCCCGCGGTCGCCTCCGCCGTGGCGCGGGCGGCCCTCGAGGACGGCGCGTTGGAGCGGGACCGTCCCGACGCGTGCCGCCTGTCGCCCGGTACCTCGCTCTCGTACTGACACCCCACACGCGGACGGAGCCCCGACGGCATGGCCTCGGTACAGGATGTGATCGCTGCACTGCCCGCCCTGCAACAGCCCGACTGGGGCGACCCCGAAGGGGTCGAGCGGGTACGGAAAAGACTCTCGACCGCCCCGCCGCTGGTCCACGCGGAGGACGTGGCGGTCCTGCGGGACCATCTCGTGGTGGCCGCGGCGGGCGAGTTGCAGATCGTCCAGTCCGGCGACTGCGCGGAGGACTGGGCCGAGTGCACCCCCGGCGACCTCGCCCGCAAGGCGGGCCTGCTGGACGTGCTGGCGGGCACCATGGCCATGGCCGCGGGCCGCCCGGTGCTGCGGGTGGGCCGGCTGGCCGGCCAGTTCGCCAAACCGCGCTCCCGCCCGTACGAGACCGTGGGCGGGGTGGAACTGCCGGTCTACCGCGGCCACATGGTGAACTCCCCCGAACCGGACGCCGAGCTGCGCCGCCCGGATCCCACCCGTCTGCTGACCGGGTACCAGGCGTCCAAGGGTGTCATGGACCTGCTCGGCTGGCGGGACGGACCCCACCGGTCGCGGTCCGGCGCGCCGGTGTGGACCAGCCATGAGGCGCTGCTGCTGGACTACGAACTGCCCCTGGTACGGCGGCAGCCGGACGGCCGGCTCCTGCTCACCTCCACCCACTGGCCGTGGATCGGCGAGCGCACCCGGCAGCTCGACGGCGCCCACGTGGCCCTGCTCGCCGCCGTGGCCAACCCGGTGGCCTGCAAGGTCGGCCCCGGCATGACCCCGGACGACCTGCTGGCGCTGTGCGAGCGGCTCGACCCCCGCCGCGAGCCGGGACGGCTCACCCTGATCGCGCGGATGGGCGCCGGGGCCGTGGGCGACCGGCTGCCGCCGCTGGTGTCGGCCGTGAGCGCGGCGGGGCACCCCGTCGTGTGGCTGAGCGACCCGATGCACGGCAACACCGTGACAGGACCCGGCGGTCTGAAGACCCGGCTGGTCACCCATGTCGCCCAGGAGGTCGGGGAGTTCCACGCCGCGGTGACGGGCGAGGGCGGGATCACGGGCGGACTGCACCTGGAGACCACCCCGGACCCGGTGACCGAGTGTGTGGCCACCCGGGACGACCTCCAGGAACTTGGCACCAAGTACACCACCCTGTGCGACCCGCGCCTGAACCCGCGGCAGGCGGTCGCGATCGCCTCGGCCTGGCGCGGCTGACCGCGCGCGCCGGAGAGACAAGAAGGACGAGAGACATCCGATGCCCAGCATTCCCCCCATCACGCCGTATCCGATGCCCGCGCAGGGCGACCTGCCCGCGAACACCGCCGACTGGACCGTCGACCCCGGCCGGGCGGTCCTGCTCCTCCACGACATGCAGCGCTTCTTCCTGCGGCCCTTCCCCGCGGGCCAGGCACCCGGTGACGACCTGGTACGCAACACGGTCTCGATCCGCGACCGCTGCGCCGCGCTGGGCATACCGGTCGCGTACACCGCGCAGCCCGGCCGCATGACACCCCAACAGCGCGGTCTGCTCCTGGACTTCTGGGGCCCCGGCATGCGCACGGACGCGGCGGACCGGGAAGTCGTCCCGGAGCTGGCCCCCGCCGCCGGCGACTGGCTGCTGACCAAATGGCGCTACAGCGCGTTCTTCAGGACGGATCTCCTGGAACGGATGCGGGCCCACGACCGTGACCAGCTCATCATCTGCGGTGTGTACGCCCATGTCGGGGTGCTCATGACGGCCGTGGACGCCTTCACCCACGACGTCCGGCCCTTCCTGGTGGCCGACGCCGTCGCCGACTTCTCCGAGTCCTACCACCGGCTGGCGCTGGAGTACGCGGCCGAGCGCTGCGCCCTGGTCACGACCACCAAGTCCCTGCTGGACGGGCTCGGCGGAGGTGCGTCCGGATGACCGACGACCTGCTGGCCCGGGTGCTCCAGGGGCAGGCGCCCGCGTACGCGCTGCTCCACCGCCCCGAGAGCGCGGGCGACACCCTGGAGGTGCTGCTCGGCGCGATGTCCACGGCGGACACCCTCGCGGAGATCCCCCTCCCCGACCCGGTACCTCCCGCGGCGGGACACCGGCACGACACGCTGGTGATCGTCCCCTACCGGCAGGTCGCGGAACGGGGATTCGCCGCCCCCGACGACGGCGCGCCCCTGCTCACCATGGCGGTCGCCGACCAGGAGCGGCTGCCGCTGCGCGAGGCGCTGCGCCGGCTCCCCGACGACGCCGTCACCCTCGGCGGGGGGCACTTCGAGCCGGACGACGAGCGCTACGCGGGCCTGGTGCGCCGGGTCATCGACGAGGAGATCGGCCGGGGCGAGGGGGCCAACTTCGTCCTCAGGCGTTCCTTCGTCGCCGACATCACCGGGTACGGCCCGCACAGCGCCCTGTCGTTCTTCCGGCGGCTGCTGGAGCGGGAATCGGGGGCGTACTGGACCTATCTGGTCCACACCGGCACCCGTACCTTCGTCGGGGCCAGTCCGGAGCGGCACATCAGCGTCCAGGACGGCACCGCCGTGATGAACCCGATCAGCGGCACGTACCGCTATCCCACCTCCGGGCCCGCCCTGTCCGGGGTCATGGACTTCCTCGCCGACCGCAAGGAGTCGGACGAGCTGTACATGGTGGTGGACGAAGAGCTGAAGATGATGGCCCGGATCTGCGACACGGGCCTGCGGGTCGTCGGGCCGTACCTCAAGGAGATGGCCCGGCTGGCCCACACCGAGTACTTCATCGAGGGCCGCACCGGCCGTGACGTCCGGGAGATCCTGCGCGAGACGCTGTTCGCGCCGACGGTGACCGGCAGCCCCCTGGAGAGCGCCGCCAAGGTGATCGCCCGGTACGAACCGGAGGGGCGCGGCTACTACAGCGGCGTACTGGCCGTCATCGGCCGGGACGAGCACGGCGACCGTACGCTCGACTCGGCCATCCTCATCCGTACCGCCGACATCGACGCCGCCGGACGGCTCCGGGCCGGGGTGGGCGCCACCCTCGTGCGCCACTCCGACCCCCGCTCCGAGGTCGCCGAGACCCGGGCGAAGGCGGCGGGCCTGCTCAGCGCGCTCCAGCCCCTGATGCCCGACCGCTTCGCCGACCATCCGGACGTCCGCCAGGCGCTGGCGCGGCGCAACGACACCATCGCCGGGTTCTGGCTGGGCGACGGCCGCGGGCCCGGGCACACCGTGCCGGGGCTGGCCGGGCGTACGGTGCTGGTCATCGACGCCGAGGACACCTTCACCTCGATGATCGACCATCAACTCCGTTCCATGGGGCTCGCGGTGACGGTCCGGCGCTTCGACGAGCCGTACCGCTTCGACGCGTACGACCTGGTCGTGCTGGGGCCCGGGCCCGGCGACCCGCGCGACGGCGGCCATCCCAAGATCGCCCGTCTGCGGTCGGCGGTCGACACCCTGCTGCGGGAGCGGCGGCCCTTCCTCGCGGTCTGCCTCAGCCACCAGGTCCTGAGCACCCGCCTGGGCCTGGAGCCGGCCCGTCGCACCGTACCGAACCAGGGAGTCCAGCGGGAGATCGACCTGTTCGGGCGCCGGGAACGGGTCGGCTTCTACAACACCTTCGCCGCCCGCGCCGAGGACGACACCCTCGACCATCCCGGGCTGGGCGGCGTGCGGTTCAGCCGGGACAAGGAGACCGGAGAGATCCACGCGATGCTCGGGGAGGGCTTCGCCTCCCTGCAATTCCATCCCGAGTCCGTCCTCACCGAGGACGGCCTGCGTATCTTCGGCGGGTTCCTGACGGAGGTGCTGCGCGCCCGCGTGGCGTGACCGTACGGCAGGTGTGACACGCCGCGAACCGGGTACCGGCCACCGTAACGGAACAAGACAATCTGGTGTGGCAGTGATGGACATCACCGCGCCCGGCCGCCGGGTGGGGCATCGTTGCGAACCGGTCCTTCGGTCCGGGCGGTCCCCAGCCGGCGGGCTCGCGTATCTCGGTGTCGTCAACGGGAGAGCACATGTCCGAAGCCGTCAGGTTGCACGGACGCGAGGACGAACAACGGCGCCTGGGAGGCTTCCTCACCCGGGCCGGAAGCGACTCACCCCCTGTCCTGATCGTCGACGGCCAGCCCGGCATCGGCAAGAGCCGGCTGCTGCACGAAGCGGCGCACCGGGCCCGGCAACAGGGCCTCGCCGTCCGTCACCATTCCATGGCCGACCTCAGGGCCCTCGTGTCCACCGGCATGGCACACCGGCCGGGCGCCCCCGCCCACCGCACGCTGATCGTCGTGGACGATGTGGAGACGCTCACCGCCGCGGAGTTGAACGCCCTGGTGCGTTTCACCCGGCGGGACCTCCCCGTGGCCCCGGCCCTCCTGCTCGCCCGGGACGCGAAGACCCAGCGCGCGTCGTTCGAACAGCCCCTCCAGGCGGCCGGCGGTGCCCCCGTGGACCGGCTGGAGCTGGACCCGCTGGCCGGCGGGGCGGTGCGCGGCCTGGTCCGTGACCTCATCGGCGTCCCGCCCCAAGCGGGGCTGCTGGATGTGGTGAACTGCGCCAACGGCAATCCCCGGCTGATCGTGGAGCTGGTCGAGGGCCTTACCGAGGAGGGGCGCATCGGCCCCGAGGGCGAGCTTCTGCGCCTCACGCCGGGCCGGCTCCCCATCCGCGTCCAGGGCCTGATCCAGGACCAACTGCGCCAGCTGTCCCGGGAGTCGGTGCAACTCCTGCGCGTCGGCACGATCCTGGGCCGCACCTTCCCGCTGTCGGGGGCCGCGGTCATGCTGGGGACCGGTACGGCCGGGCTGCTCTCCGCCCTGGAGGAGACCGCGGCCGCCGGGCTGCTGACCCTCGCCGACGACGGGGTGAGCTTCCAGCATCCACTGGTCCGGCGCGCCGTGTACGAGTCCATCCCGGAAGGTGTGCGGGCGACCCTGCACCACGAGGCGCGGCAGCTCACCGCCCGGCCCGCCGCTCCCGTCGAGGACTTCGCCGAACCCTTACCGGAGGAAGGGACACCGGAGCGGTACGGCACGGGGGCGCCGGGCGGCGCGAGGACGGTGGGAGCGGTCCGTACCCTCCTGCGGACGGGCCACGTCGAAGCGGCCGTCCTGCTCGTCCGCGGTGTCCTCGACCGGCGGCTCCCGGCGCACGAGGAGATGGTCCTCAAACTCCTCATGACCGACGTCCTGTTGAGCAGCGGACACGCGGGAGCCGTGTTCGCGGCCGGCGCGCCCCGCGCGCAGGCCCGTACGGGCGGGCTCACCGAAACGTGCGCCGACCTCGCGATCGACCGGCTGGCGGCCGCCGGCCCCGAGGCCGCGCGGGTCGCGGCGGCCGCGCTGTCCGGCCTGGAGTGGGCGGAGGGCCGTACCGCGCAGGCCGTCCACTGGGGGCGCCGGGCCGTCGACCACCTCGCGACTCCCAGCGCGCCCGCCCGCCACGCGTACCACCGGCTGTCCCTGGCGGCCAAGCTCGTCCCGCTGGGCGGCGTCCAGGAGGCGGAGGGCCTCCTCCGCCAGGTGCGGGGGGAGCAGTCGGCCGACGAGGACCGCGCGGTGTACCTCCTCTCCGCCGACCTGGTCCAGGCGGCGGCGCATCTGCGGGCCGGGGAGCCGGACGCCGCCCGGCAGCGGGCCCGGGACGCCCTCAACGTCGCGTCGGCCGGCCGGCTGCCCGGCCTGGCGGCCTGGGCGTCGGCCACGCTGTGCCGTACCGAACTGTTCGCGGGCGACACGGAAGCGGCGGCCCGGCACCTGGCCCGCTGCCGGGAGTACGGGGACGCGGCGGAGGCGGTCCCGCACCTCGTCCCGTACCGCCAGTGGCTCGACGTGCTGCTGCACGCCGCACGGAACGACGTCCGTGAGGCGGCCGGCCTGCTCACCACCTCCGCGGGGCATCTGCCGTCCCTGCGCCCGCTGTTGCTGGCCGAGCCGGGCGCGGCCGCCTGGTTCGTCCGCTTCTCCCGCCGTGTCGCCGACCGTACGCTCGCCGACACGGCCCTCAAGGCCGTGGAATGGCTGGCGGCCGACAACCCGGACGTTCCCGCCGTCCAGCTGGCCGCCCTCCACGCGCGGAGCCTGTACGAATGCGCCCCGGACGGGATCGCGCGGGTGGCGGCGGAGCATCAGGACGCGTGGGCGCGGATCTGCGCGGCGGAGGATCTGAGGGCGCTGCTGGACGAACGGCGGGTGGCCCAGGCGGCTTTGCCCGAGCCGTCCTCACCCCGGCACGGTCCGTGGATGGCGCGGAACCACGTGGGCCGGATGACCGTCGTCGAGGCCGCGGACTACCGGCGGCCCGCCCCGGAGCCGGCCGCCGACACGCTGAACGACATCGAGCGCACCATCGCCGGCCTCGTCGTCGAGGGACTGACGAACCGTCAGGTCGCCCAGCACGTCCACCTGTCGCCGCACACGGTCAACTACTACCTGCGGCGCATCTACGGGAAGCTCGGCATCCGCTCCCGCGTCGAACTCGCCCGCCACATCCACGATCACGGCCTCGGGGCGGTGTGCGAGGGGATGTGACGGCGCGAGGGGGGCGAAGGGCGAACGCCCGTCCGGCGTCCGCCCCTTGCCCCCCCTGCCCCCGTTGCCGTCCCGGTCCGGCGGTCACTGACTCGCGGGCACCGTGTCCTCGAAGGTCCTGCCCGCCGCGCGGTACGCGGCGACCTTGGCGTTGACCTGTGCCGGTGTCAGCACCTGGTCCTTGACGTGCAGCACGTAGTCGACCTTCTGGTCGTACGACCGCGGCGTCGTGCTCGTCTGCCCCGCGAGGTCGATCAGCCACTGGTTGAAGTTGATCGACATGGGCCGCTCGGGCAGATAACGGGCGTCATGGGTGCCGAACGGCTGCCCGTCCACGTAGTACGTGATCGCCGTGTTGTCGATGGTGACCACCAGATCGTGCCAGCCCGCGTAGCTGGTACGGGACTCGGAGTGCTGGTTGACCGCCTCCCAGGGATCGGGGCGGTAGGTCTCCCAGGAGGTGGTGTACAGGATGTTGGACGGCTCCCCCCAGCCGCCGTTGGGCAGGTACTCGAAGTCGTACTCGGCGTAGTCGTCCGCCATCGGCGCCTTCAGGTCGTTGATGGTGAAGAACGTCTGCACCAGACGGTCGCCGTCGGGTCCCGACCTCGGTGTGTCCGTGAACCTCACCCGCGCCGCGTACGTGCCGTTCCGGAACTTGGTCGCCTTGGTGAGCACTTCGGTCTGTTCCGTCGTGGCGGCGGTACCGGCCGTCGACGTCTCCAGGTTCATGACCGAGTTGGTCCCCTCCTTGGCGAAGGTGACGTTGTCGGCCGCCCAGGCCGCGCCCGGCACGCCGGGGCCGCCCGCGTTGGACCGTACGTTCCAGCCGTGGGTGCCGATCGCCGGATCCGTGTACGAGGTGTAGTTGAAGTCGTCGAAGAGGGCCGCGCCACCGGTGGGCGGGTCCGTCGGGGGGTCGGTGGGCGGGTTGGTCGGGCCGCCCGGGTCGTTGCCCGCCGGGGCCGTACCCCAGACCGTGGTGCCGCCGACCGTCGCGGTCGCCTTGGTCCAGTCCCCGTACGTGGTCTGCGCGGGGCCGAAGGAGTAGTCGTCGCTCTGGTTGAGCGCCGCCCAGTTGGAGCGGTGGAAGCGCAGTTGCAGGTCTCCGGTGTCCGCCCCGGCGGCGAGGCTGCCCGCCCCCGCCGTGAAGCCGATCTCCAGATAGCGGTCGGCGGTCGCGGTCGGGTGGGCGAGGGTGCCGAAGGTGCCGGTGATGTTCGCGCAGCCCTTCACCGCCCAGGAGCAGGCGAAGGTGTACGAGGCGCCGGCCTCGGCCCGGAAGTAGTAGCGCACCTTGACGCCGGTGAGCGCGACGGACGAGCCGGAGGTGTTGACGACCTTGAACCAGGGCTCCGCCTGGTCGGATCCCGTCGAACTCTGGCGGTACTGCACCTTCACGGTCGGGTCGGCCGCTCCGGCGGGCACCGCGGTCAGTGCCGCGCAGCCGAGCCCGGCCGCCACGCCCAGGGCGACGGCGGTACGGAGTCGCCGGGCGGACCGCTTTCCGGTGGTCCCTGTTCCTTCGGTCCTGCTGCTTTCGTGCCCGTTCATCGGGTGTCCGGTCATCGACCTGATTCCTCTCCTGGCGGGGGGATGTGCGGGGAGTGGTGCGGGCCGTGCTGATCGTGCGGGTGGTGCGGGTCCCGCGGGTTCTGCTGATCGTGCGGGTGGTGCGGGGGTCGGTCCGGCACGCCGAGCGTGTCGAGCCGGGTTCTGTGGTGGGCGAGACGGCGCTGGAAGCCCGGCCAGTCGCGGTGGGCGGACCAGGCCGTCTCCGCGAGGGCGCAGAGGCGGGGGAAGGCCAGGTATTCGGCGTGCGCGGCGGTGGGCACGTACTCGCTCCACAGCTGCGCCTGGGTGCCGAGGACGCGGGCGGCGGTGGCCGCCTCCCAGCCGGCGGGCGCCGGGTCGAGGTCGTACACGTCCCGCAGGGTCACCGGGCCGCCCGGCTGGCCGGGCGGTTCCTCGGGCCGTCCGCTCTGCGGGTAGTCGAGGTACGTGGAGCGGTGGGGCGCCATGATGATGTCCTGGCCCCGCCCCGCCGCCACCAGGCCGTGCGCCGCGTCCCGCCACGGCAGCGCGGTGAAGGCGAGGGGCAGGTCGCGGCCGCTCTCGGTCCAGCCGAGAGGGGTACGGCCCCGCTCGGCGAGGAAGCCGCCGATCCGGTCCATGAACCAGCGGTGCAGCTCACCGGGGCCGTTCAGGCCTTCCCGCGCCGCCCTGCGCCGGGCGTCGTCGGACCGCTCCCACTCGACGATCGGGCACTCCTCGCCCCCGACGTGCACGTACGGCGAGGGGAAGACGTCGGCGACCTCGTCCAGTACGGCGCGGCAGAAGTCCAGGACCTCGTCGTGCACGCCGAGGATCGTGTCGCAGACCCCCCAGCGGTTCCACACCTCCAGCCGGCGGGAGGGGTCGTTGCCCAGTTCGGGATAGGCGGCGAGCGCGGCCCGTACATGGCCGGGCATCTCGATCTCGGGGACGACGGTGATCCCGCGCGCGGCGGCGTAGGCGACCAGGTCCTCCAGCTCGCCCCGGGTGTAGGCCCCGCCGTGCGGCTCGCCGCCCACGGTGGTGAGCCGCGGATAGGCGGCGACGGGCATGCGCCAGCCCTGGTCGTCGGTGAGGTGCAGGTGCAGCACGTTGAGTTTGTGCAGGGCGAGCAGGTCGACGAACCGGCGGAGGAAGGAGACGGGCCGGAAGCGCCGGGCCACGTCGAGCATGACACCGCGCCAGGCGAAGCGCGGGACGTCGGTGATCTGGACGCACGGCAGCGTCCACTCCGTCCCGCGTACGGGCTCCGCCGACAGGGCCTCGGGCGGCAGGAGTTGGCGGATCGTCTGGACGGCGTTGAGGAGGCCGTCCGGGTGCGCGGCGCGCAGCAGCACGGCGTCGGCGCCGACCGTGAGGCCGTAGCCCTCGCGGCCGAGCCCGGTGAGGGCGGGGTCGACCACCAGGACGACGCTCCCGTCCGCCGCCGGGGGCAGGGGCAGTCCGGTGGCGGGGGCGAGGAGGGTACGGAGCAGGTCGGCGGCGGGGGTGGCGGCGGCCTCGGCCCGTATCGCGGTGTGCGCGTCGAGTGTGAACCTCCCGGGCAGGGTGGTCAGTTGGGACGGGCGGGGGATCAGGGGTGGTCCGCCGCGCCGGGTGGCGGGGTCGGCTGCGGGGTGTGCGGGTGCGGTCATCCGGTGTGTGTCCCTATCCCTTGACGGCGCCGCTGGTCATCCCGGCGGCGACCCGGCCCTGGAGGACCAGGAAGAGCAGCAGCACGGGCAGGGCGAAGAGAGTGGAGGCGGCCATGGTGGCGCCCCAGTCCGTGCCGAAGACGTTCGAGAAGGAGGACAGCCAGACGGGGAGGGTCCGGTCGTCCTGGTTCTTGATGATCAGCATGTTGGCGAAGGCGAACTCGTTCCAGGCGGTGATGAATCCGAAGAGCGAGGTGGCGAGGAGGCCGGGTGCGAGGAGCGGCAGGGTGACCCGGCGGAAGGCGACCGCCCGGGTGCATCCGTCGACCTGCGCGGCCTCTTCCAGTTCGACCGGGATGGCGGTGAGGAAACCCCGCAGGGTGACGATGGTGAAGGGCAGGGTGATCATGAAGTAGATCAGCGTCAGGGTGGCCAGCCGGTCGAGCATGTCCGTGTCCCTGGCGATGATGTACATCGGGATCAACAGCGCTTCCCAGGGCGCCACTTGCGCGATGAACACCATGAGGATGAAGCCCCGGCGCCCCTTCCAGCGCAGCCGCGCCACGGCGAACGCCGCACCGAGGGCCACGATCAGGGCGAGGACGACACAACCGACCGTGACGATCAGACTGTTGCGCCAGAAGAGCCAGAAGCCGTCGGCCTCGAAGGCCTTGGTGAAGTGGTCGAGGGTCACCGAGGTGGGCAGGAAGACCGGGGTCTCGGACTGGATGTCCGCCGTGGGCTTGAAGGCGGTCAGCACCATCCAGTAGACGGGGAAGGCGGACAGGACGAACACCAGCAGGGCGGCGGCGTGCAGCGGGACGCGCCGGGCCCGGGAGCGGGAGCGGCTCACAGCTCAGCCTCCTGCCGGAACATCTGCCGGAAGTAGAGGACGAGCGCGGCCAGGAGCAGGAGGACGGTGACGGTGGAGACCGCCGCGCCGAGGTCGTACCGGTGCAGGGACTGGGCGACGCGGTAGGCGTAGACGGGCAGGGTGGTGGTGGCGTCGCCGGGGCCGCCCTTGCTGATGGCCCAGATCTGGGCGAAGCAGCGGAAGACCCAGATGACTTCGAGGCAGAGCACGAGTCCGAAGATCGGGCGGAGGATCGGCAGCGTCACGGAGCGGAAGATCCGCGCCGCGCCGGCGCCGTCGAGCCGCGCCGATTCGTACAGCTCCGCGGGGACGGTGAGCAGGGCCGCGTGCAGGGTGATGGCGGCGAACGGGACGGACTGCCAGACGACGACGATCACCAGGATGGTGAAGGTGGCGCGGCCGTCGGCGAACCAGGAGTAGTTCTCGTACGACGTGAAGCCGAGCCGGACGAGCAGCCAGTTGACCACTCCGAGCCGGGACGAGAACAGCCACTGGAAGACGGTGGTGGTGGCGATGACGGGGCTGGCCCAGGCGAGCACCAGCCCGCTCAGCACCAAGAGGCGGGCCCGGCGGCCGAGTTGCTGGAGGAGGAGGGCGACCAGTGTGGCCAGGACCATGATCAGGAAGACGTTGACGGCCGTCCACCAGAGGGTGCGGCGTACGACCTCCCAGAACTCGTCGTCCCCGAGGATGTCCCGGTAGTTGGCGAGACCGGCGAACGAGGCGCCGCCGCGCACGAGTTCGCCCATTCCGTACCGCTGGAAGGAGATGACGAGGTTGCGGACGAGCGGGTAGAGCAGCAGGGCGGCCGCTCCGAGGACCGTGGGAGCGATGAGCAGATACGGCCAGAAGGCCCTGGGGAGAGTCCTGGGGAGCGCCGTGGGGAGGGCCCGGTTCATGAGCCGAGCGTCTTGGTGATGCTGTCGGACGCGTCCCCGGCCGCCCGCGCGGGGTCGGCGCCGGTCAGGACGGCGGTCATGTACTGCTTGATGGGGTTGGTGGCCTCGACGGCGGCCCACTGCGGGGAGTTGGGGGTCGCCCGCCCCCGCGCCGCGCCGGCCGCCATCGCCGCCGTACCCTCGTCGCCCTGGACGGCCGACGCGAGGGACGTCCTGTTGGGTACGTAGCTCATGGTCTTCGCCATGTCCTTCTGCCAGGTGTCGCCGGTGAGGGCCTTGATCACCTGATAGGCGCCGTCCTGGTGGCCGGAGGCCTCGGGGACGACGAGGTCGGAGCCGCCGGTGAAGACGGATCCGGGGACGCCGGCGGTCCTGCCCGGCACCGGGAAGAAGCCGATCTTCCCCTTCAGCGCGGGATTGGCCTCCTCGACGATCTTCGCCCCGCCGGGGACGGAGATGATCTGCGCGACGCCTCCCTCGGCGAAGACCTCGGCCTGGGGCGGCTTGGCCTCGTCGGAGTCCTTGGGCCCCTTGCCGAGCGCCTGGAGGCGACGGTAGAAGTCCATCCCCGCCAGGGCCTGGGGAGTCTCCAGGGCTCCCTTCCAGGTGTCGCCGGAGCGGGTGGCGAGGTCCCCGCCCTGGTCCCAGATGAATCCGGCGAGGGTGTACCAGTTCTGCCCGGGGAGGTAGATGCCCTGGGTGGCGCCCTTGTTGAGCTTCCGCGTGGCGGCGAGCCAGGCGTCCTGGGTGGCGGGCGGCGCGGTGATCCCGGCCTCGGCGAAGAGGTCCTTGTTGTAGAGCACGACCCGGTTGGCCGCGTACCAGGGGATGCCGTACTGCTTGCCGTCGATCCTGCCCGGCTCGGCGAGACCGGGCAGCCAGTCGCCGCCGGACAGGTCGCCGGTCCGGTCGGTGAGGTCCTTGACCCCGCCGCTGGCGGCGTACTGCGCGACCTGGGTGTTGCCCACCTCGATCACGTCGGGGGCGTCCTTGCTGGCGAGGGCGGCCGTGACCCGCTCGCCTATGCCGTCCCACTCCTGGATCTGGATGTCCAGGGTGAGATCCTCGTGCCGCCGTTCGAAGTCCCGGGTGAAGCGGCCGAGGAAGTCGGAGGTGACGCTGTCCTTCATGATCCAGACAGTGAGCTTCTCGGGCCCGGCGGCGGTGTCGGAGGAGGAGCTACAGGCGCTGAGCGCCAGGGTCGTGGCGAGAGCTGCGATACCGGCGATGAAGCGGATCTTCACGGACCACCTCGATGAGAGATTTACCAATTGGTCAACTGGCAAGACGCGGTGACCAGAAGGTGGCATGGACCAATGGAGCCGTCAAGCCCGGAAACAAAGGATTCACTTGCGCCCGGGGCTCACGCCGACGGCTGGAATGGTGCAGAATAGCCCTTACCAGTTGACCAGCCATCGAGGCAGCCATTGACCAGTAGGATCGACTCGGGATCGATTCAGGGTCGACGCGAGCGAAAGAGGTCACCTCCATGGGGAGCGGTTCGTCGGGCGGGGTACTCAAGCGCGAGCGGGTCAGGGACCACCTGCTCGGCCTGATCGAGACGCGCCACGCGGGCGACGCGATCCCCTCCGAACGCACCCTCTGCGCCGAACTGGGCGTCTCCCGGCCGACGTTGCGCTCGGCCGTGGACGAACTCGTCGCCACGGGACTGCTGGTGCGGGAGCACGGCCGCGGCATGTTCGTCGCCCCGGCGAAGATCACCCAGGAACTCAGCGCCGACGACACCGCGTTTGTCGTCCCCCGGGCCTCCGGCGCCTGGTCGAGCCGCGTCCTGGAACGCAGCACCTCCCAGGCCGGCGCCAGGATCGGCCGCAAGCTGCGCGTCTCCCCGGCGGCCGAGCTGATCTACATCGCCCGCCTGCGCCTGGTGAACGGCGCCCCCATGGCGATCGAGCACCTGCACATCCCGGCCGAGCTGGCCCCGGGACTGACACCGCAGGAGCTGGAGTCGGGCGAGCTCTACGACCACCTGCGGGAACACCACCAGGTGTACGTGCACGAGGCCACCCAGTCCATCGAACCCACCGTCGTGAACGAGGCGGAGGCGTCCGTCCTGGACGTTCCGGTCCTCTCCCCCGCCCTGCTCATCGAGCGGCTGACCCTGGACACCTCGGGCCGCCCCGTCGAGTACGTCCATTCCCTCTACCGGGGCGACCGCTACCGCATCGTCTCCCGCCTGGCCCTCGGCACGTCGACCCCCCACCCCCGCCCCCAGGGCCACCACCCCGGCATCCCCCCGGGCGACTTCGCCCACGACGGCATCATCACGTCGTCCACGACGGGGGACGCGTACTGACGGTCACGGCGGCCCGGACCTGGTGACTCCGCGGAGGACGGCCGCTTGCGCGGTCAGCGCGGGGTCGGGTCAGCGCGGGGTCGGGTCCGGGGGGCCGTAGTGCACGAGTGTGGTCGGTACGACGGTGCGCCGGTACGGAGTGGCGGGTTCGGCGCTCGCGGGTCCTCCGGCCATGCGCGCGACCAGCAACCGGCCCGCCTCGCGGCCCAGTTCGTCGCTGTCGTAGGCGACCACCGTCAGCGGGAGGCCGAGTGTGTCCGCGAGTTCGAAATCGTCGAAGCCCGCCAGCACCGTGGCGGTTCCCGCGCGGCGGACGGCGCGGAAGGCCCCGATGGTGTTGCGGTTGTTGGAACAGAAGAGCGCGGTGGGGGGTGTCGGCAGGCTGAGCAGTTCCGCGGCGGCGCCCGCGGCCTCGCCGGTCTGCTGCTGTCCCTGGCGGACGTAGGCGGGGTCGGTGGGCAGGCCCGCGGCGGCGAGGGCGTCGGAGAAGCCGCGCAGGCGCTCGGTGCTCGTGTGGACGGCGGGCGGCGGGCCGAGGAATCCGATCCTGCGGTGTCCGGCGCCGAGCAGGCTCTCGGTGGCGGCGCGGGCACCGCCGTAGTCGTCGACCAGTACACAGTCCGCGCCGAACCCCTCGGGCGGACGGCTGGCGACCACGACGGGCACGCCCTCGGCCGCCGCGGCGGCCAGATGCCGCTGGTCGGCGCCGGCCGGCACGGCGATGATGCCGTCGACCCGCCGCCCGACCAGGTCCGCCACGAGACCGCGCTCGGTGTCGAGGTCCTGGCCGGTGTTGCCGATGACGGCCTTGAGGCCGTGCCGTACGACGACGGAGTCGACGCCCAGGGCCAGCCGTGAGTAGAACGGGTTGGCCAGGTTGGTGACCACCAGGCCCACGAGGCCCGTACCGCTTCCGAGACGCAGGCTGCGGGCCATCTCGTTGCGGCGATAGCCGAGTTCGGCGACCGCCGCGCGCACGCGGGCGGCGGTCGCCGGCAGCACCTTCGGATCGTCACGCAGGACGCGGGAGACGGTCATGGCGCTGACCTTCGCCCTCTCGGCGACGTCACGCACCGTCGGCTGGGCGTCCTTCGACCCGTGTGTCTCCGGCATCCCGGCCGTGTTCCCTTCGTCCGTCCTCACCCGGTGGCCGCCGCGCGCGCCGCGCCGATCAGCGCGGCGTCGTCGGCGGAGCCGGCGGGCACCACCGCACGAGTATGCCGTGCGGCTCCGGCCGGGGCGCCACGCGGCTGGGTGCCGTCCGGGCCGTCGCCCAACTCCCCGTCGCCCAACTCCCCGTCGTCCGGGACCCAGCCGCCCGAGGCAAGTCCGCCGCGCAGGGCCGGGGAGACGAGGTCCCAGGAGCGGGCCATGGAGCCCCCGACGATCAGGGCGGTCGCGCCGAAGGCAGCCAGGCGCGGGCCGAGAGCGGCACCCAGCACGGTCAGGGCGTCGGCCAGCACCCGGCGGGCCCGTTCCTCCCCCGCCCTGGCGCGGTCCGCGATGTCGCGCACGTCGGCGGCCGGATCGCCGTACCGGACGAGGATCGCCCGCCGGGAGACGCTGTCCTCCAACGGCCTGCCGCCCACCTCGGTCAGGTCCATGCGCCCGCCGGGCGGCACGCCGGATCCGTCCTCGCGGATCAGGCCGTCGGCGAGAAACGCCGAGCCGACGCCCGTACCGAGCGTGATGCCGACAGCACGGCGGTGTCCGCGGGCCGCGCCCCCGCACCACTCACCCGCCAGGAAGGCGTGCGCGTCGTTGAGGAACACGACGTCACCGGGGCGCCGCCACACCCCGCCGAGGAGTGCCGCCCGCACGTCCACTCCGTACAGGGCCTCGAACTTGCCGACACCCGCGAACAGCGCGATTCCCTTTACGTAGTCGAACGGCCCGGGCACGGCCACCCCCCACCGTGCGCCGGGAGGCGCCGGCAGCCCGGCCGCGCAGCGCCGTATCCCCTCCAGGATGTCCCCGGCGGCGCCGTGCGGGTCGAGCGGGCTCCTGGTGCGGTGGACGACCCGGCGCCCGGGCAGGTCGACAAGCGCGGCGGTGACATGGGTGCCGCCGATCTCCAGGACGGGGATCACCGGACGAGCGCCTTCACGACCCGTACCGTACGGCCGCCGACCGCCCGCAGGGTGTAGCCGCCGACCGCGGCCGGCACGGTCAGCGTCTCCGCGTAGGACAGTTCGTGCCGGTCCCCGGCCGCCGTGTGCACGGTGACGCCCTCGCCCTCCACCACGTTCAGGAGGTGGAAGCGGTCGCGGGTGTGGTCGTCGGCCTCGGCGCCGGCGTCGATCACGTACCTCCTGACCTCGTAGAACATCTCGTCCAGCGCGCCGATCACCTCTTCCCGCCAGCCGTCGCCCTCGCGCAGGGTGCGCGGCTCCTGCATCAGGTCCCGCGCGACGCTCCCGCCGCGCCGTCCGCTCTCCAGGTTCGCGAATCCGTGGTCGTACGGCAGGGGGCGCGGGGTGCCGTCGGCGGCGGCCCGCAGCCAGTCGTAGAACCTCAGGCTGTACAGGTACGGGGTGGCGCTGATCTCCAGCACCAGATTGCCCGCCCCGCTGGCGTGCGGGGTACCCGCGGGGATCATGAACAACTGCCCCTGCTGGGCGGGGAAGGCGAGGACGTGGTCCTCGGGGTCCATGGGCACTCCCCCGGCGACGGACTCCCGTACCTCCTTGCGGAAGAGATCCACGTCGGCGTCCTCGCGCAGGCCGAGGAAGACCTTGGCACCGGGGCCGCCGAGGGTCAGGTAGTACGTCTCGTGCTGGGTGTACGGCCAGCCGAAACGCTCCCGCATGTACGGCTCCTTCGGGTGGCAGTGCACCGAGAGGTTGCCGCCGCCGACGGTGTCGAGGTAGTCGAAGCGGATCGGGAAGGAGGTCCCGAAGCGGGCGTGCGCCTCGGCCCCCATCACGCTCTCGGGTTCCAGCACGCACATCAGCTGGAAGGGCACCTCGACCTGGTCCCCCGGCCCGGTGCCGACGAGAATGCCGGCCTCGGGCGCGATCAGTTCGTAGCCGAGCGCGGTGTTGTCCGCGTCGGGGTTGAAGCCGAGCTCACGCTGGGCCCAATGGCCGCCCCAGGGGGTGGAGTTGAAGTACGGACGGGTACGGACCGGCCGGCGCGCCAGCGTCGCGTAGGTGGCGCGCAGGCCCTCGCCGTCGATCAGCGCGGGCCGGTCGGGTTCCTGCGTGTCGAGCCAGGCGTCGAAGCGGTGCGCCAAGGCGTCGCGGTGGCGGTCGAGCATCGGCCAGTCGACGTAGAACAGCCGCCTGAAGTCGGGCTTCCCGTCGGGCAGTCCGAGGTTCGCGCCCCGCTGTCCCGCGGCCACGGCGGCCTCCGCGTACCGCTTGGGCACGTCGGCGTACCACAGCAGGTCGTGCTGCACGAGAGCGGCGCCCGGCCCGTGGACGAGCAGGACCCCCTCCGTCGGGGGAGCCGGTCGCGGGAGGGTGTCGAAGAGGTCGTCGAGGGGGTTCTCGGCGAGCTTGCGGAAGTACGGGTCGTCCGCGTCCTCCGGTCGTTCGGTGCGCCGCCCGACCTGGGCGGGCGAGGCGTAGTGGGTGCGGACGTCGAGCAGGGTGAGCGGGACGCCTCGCGCCGTCAACTCGCCTTCCAGGCCGTCGCGGAGCCGCTCCCAGTCGACGGACGGGGGGCCGTCGACGGCCACCACCACCGGGCCGTCCGGGAGGCGCGCGGACACCGCCCGCCATCCGGTGGCGAGGACGGCCTGGGGTGCGGGGGTGTAGCGCGGGTCGAGCCGGTACATGCGGTCTCCTTCTGGAGAGGTCGAACGGGGGATCCCGCGGGCGGGTCCTTGATCGTCGTGAATGTTATCGTTAACACGCTGCGCGTCGAGGGTGCCCGCCGAGCACCGCCGATGTCAATGTCCCCGCACCGCCGGCCGATACGGAACGGACCCCGCCTTGATAGGCAAGTGGTGACTTGCCTATCCTGTGGTCGTGGCCGACGACCTCTTCAGAGCCCTGGCCGACCCCACCCGCCGTACCATCCTCGACGAACTCGCGGAGAAATCCGGACAGACATTGTTCGAGATCTGCTCGCGACTGACCATGAAGCATCACCTCGGCCTCTCGCGTCAGGCGGTCTCCCAGCATCTCGCCCTGCTGGAGGCCGCCGGGCTGGTCGAGACCAGGCGGGAGGGCCGGTACAAGTTCCACGACCTCAACACCGCCCCGCTGCGGCGGATCACCGAGCGATGGCCCCTGCCCGACACCCCAGGACCGGAAGAGAGCACCCCGTGAAGATCCATCTGACCAGCGTCTTCGTCGACGACCAGGCCAAGGCCCTCCGCTTCTACACCGAGATCCTCGGTTTCGTGAAGAAGTACGACGTCCCGCTCGGCGGCCAGGACCGGTGGCTGACCGTCGTCTCGCCCGCCGAACCGGGCGGCACCGAACTCCTCCTGGAGCCGTCCGGCCACCCGGCCGTCAAGCCCTACCGCGACGCGCTCGTCGCGGACGGCATCCCCATCCACCAGTTCGCCGTCGCGGACGTACGGGCGGAGTACGAGCGGCTGCGCGGCCTCGGCGTCGTCTTCACCCAGGAACCCCTGGAGATGGGCCCCGTCACCACCGCCGTCTTCGACGACACCTGCGGCAACCTGATCCAGATCGCGACGGAGCCGGAGCAGGCGCCCGCGAACACGCCCTAGGCGCGGGCCACGCGCCGGGCCACCCCCTAGGCGCGCAGCGCGGCGACAGCGTCGTCGAGCGTCGGCTGGAAGCTGAAGAGCTGGTCCAGGCCGACGATACGGAAGACACGCGTCAGGTCGGCGTTCAGCCCGACCAGGACCAGCGGGGTACCGGCCTGCTGGGCGCGGTTGTAGGCGGCGACGAGAACGGTGAGGCCGGTGGAGTCGCAGTAGGTGAGATCCGTCAGGTCGATGATGACGGGAGCGTCGGAGGTGAAGGGCGCCTCGTCCACGACGTGGCTGAGCTCCCGGGCGGTGTGGTGGTCGAGTTCGCCCGTGACGGCCAGCACCGTGGCGCCCGCGGGGTGGGGTCGTCGGGTCGCGGTCAGAGTTCGGTCGGTCACCTGTTCTCCTGTACGGGTCGGTCGGTGGTACCCACGGGGACCAGGGGCACGGAAAGGGCGAGCAGCGCGGTGTCGTCGCTGACTCCCGTGCCCAGGTCGGTGAAGAGGGCGTGCAGCATCGCGAGCAGGGCGTCGGCCCCCTGGGCCGGGTGCTCGGACAGGTGGCGGGCCAGCCCGTCCTCGCCGAGCATGGCACCGCCCGCGGTGCGGGCCTCGCTGAGTCCGTCGGTGTACAGCAGCAGCGCGTCCCCGGGGGCGAGACGGGTCGTGGTCCCCACGAAGTGGGGATCGGGCAGCAGTCCGATCAACTGACCGCCCGTGGTGGAGATCGCCTCGACGGTGCCGTCCGCACGGAGCGCCAGGGCCGGGGGGTGGCCGCCGCCGGCCAGCGTGACGGCGAACGACCCGTCGGCCAGGGCGTCGAGCACGCCGAACACCGCCGTGCAGAACCGCGGGGTGCTGCCTTGGTACTCCCCTTTCAGAACGGTGTCGAGATTCGCCAGCGCGGTGCACGGGTCCGGGTTGTAGATCGCCGCGGCGCGCAGGGTGTAGCGGGTCAGCGACGTCAGGGCGGCGGCATCCGCCCCCTTGCCGCACACGTCGCCCAGGAAGAACGCCCAGCGCCCGTCGTCCAGGGGGAACAGGTCGTAGAAGTCGCCGCCGACCTCGTCGACCGAGGCGGGGTGATAGGCGGCGGCCGCGTCGAGGCCCGGTACCAGAGGTAAGGCGGGAGGCAGGAGAGTGCGCTGGAGGGTACGGGCCAGCCGTTCGGCGTCGGTCCGCCGCTCGCGCTCGGCGGCGACGGTACGCAGCGTGGACAGGCGCACTTCCAGTTCGTCCATGACGAGCGCGGCAAGGTCCTCCAGTGCTTCGAGCTGACCGGGGGTGGGATGCCGGGGCCGGGTGTCCAGGACGTTGACCGTGCCGAGCCGGTGGCCGTCGGCGGTGGTGATCGGCGCCGCCGCGTAGAAGCGGACGGCCGGACGGCTCCGTACGAGAGGGTGGACGGTGGCCCGGGGGTCGGCCCGCGTGTCGCTGATGACGTAAGGACCGCTGTGCTGGATCGCCGAGGCGCACAGGCCCGGGGCGCGGCTGGTCTCGCTCATGTCCTTGAGGCCGTGGGCGGCCTTGAACCACACCCGGTCGCTGTCCACGATCGTCACCGTGGCCATGGGGGCGTCGAAGATGCGTGCCGCCAGGGAGGCGATCCTGGCGAGGGCGCCGTCGGGCGCGCTGTCGAGGATCCGGTAGCGGTGTACGGCGGCGAGGCGCGCCCGCTCGTCCGGCGAAGGCCCCGCGTCCGGTTGGAAGGCGTCCTGGGTCGCCGTCATCGTGTCTCCCCCGCTGCCGGCAACCGGACCTGCCGGCCCGAAGGCGGCTGCCCTATTCTACGGATCGCGTCCCATGAGCTACCCCGGGGTGGCTCGAAGCAGTCCTACGGCGAGCGCGCGGTCTGTGGCGTACCGCTCACCGGCACGCCGGAAGCGGCCGGCACGGAAGGGACTGACGTGAACGGAAGGATGGAACAGTGACAGGTTCCGAGGACGCGGGGCTCGACGTGCCTCCCGCGGCAGGCGCCGCCGTGTTCACGGCCGACGAGGAGATCGGCCGCGATCTGGCCCGCGTGGACTGGGCGGCCGTACCGCTCGGGGATCCGGCCGGCTGGCCGCAGAGCCTCCAGACAGCGGTGAGCATCCTGCTGTCGTCGCGTTTTTCCATGTGGATGGCGTGGGGCGAGGATCTGACGTTCTTCTGCAACGCCGCGTACCGCCGCGACACCCTGGGCCGCAAGTACCCCTGGGCGCTGGGGCGTCCGGCCAGTGAGGTGTGGGAGGAGATCTGGGACGACATCGGCCCCCGCATCCACACCGTCCTGAACACCGGCAGGGCGACGTGGGACGAGGCGCTGCTGCTGTTCCTGGAGCGCTCCGGCTATACGGAGGAGAGCTATCACACGTTCTCGTACAGTCCGCTGCGCGACGACGCGGGGAACGTCGTCGGCATGCTGTGCGTGGTCATCGAGGAGACGGAACGGGTCATCGGCGAACGCCGCATGGGCACGCTGCGCGATCTCGGCTCCGACCCGAGCGTGGTGCGCACCGAGCAGGAGATGCTCGACTTCACCAGCCGGCAGCTGGAGCGGAACCGGCACGACCTGCCCTTCACGCTGACCTACCTCTTCGACGACGACGGCGCGGCCCGCCTGACGGCGGCCACCGGCATCGCGCCGGGCCATCCCGCCGCCCCCGAACTCCTCCTCTCCGCCGGCGACGGCGTCTGGCCGGCGGGTTCCGCCACGGGCGGGCAGTCCGTGGTGGTGCCGCTCGACAGCGACGCGTTCCCGGACCTGCCGACCGGGGCGTGGCAGGAGCCGCCCGTCCAGGCCGTGGTGGTGCCGCTGCTGCGCCAGGGCGGCGCGCCGTACGGGTTCATGGTGGCCGGCCTGAACCGCTACCGGGCCTGGGACGACGACTACCGCGGCTTCGTGGACCTGGTCGCCGGCCATGTCGCCGCCGGTGTGGCCAGCGCCCGCAGCTACCAGGCGCAGCAGCGCAGGGCGGAGGAACTGGCGGAGCTGGACCGGGCGAAGACGACGTTCTTCTCCAACATCAGCCACGAGTTCCGCACGCCCCTCACGCTGATCACGGGCCCGGTCCAGGAACTGCGGAACCGGCTGTCCGGCGCGGACGCGGAGGTGCGCGAGGAGCTGGAGCTGATCCATCGCAACGGGCTGCGCCTGAGCAAGCTGGTAAACACGCTGCTGGACTTCTCCCGCCTGGAGGCGGGACGGATGCGGGCGAGCTACGAACCGGTCGATCTGGCCGCCGTGACCGGCGAGTTGACGAGCGTCTTCCGTTCCGCCATCGACCGGGCGGGCCTGGACTTCCAGGTCGACTGCGCGCCGTTGCCCGAGCCGGTCTACATAGACCGGAGCATGTGGGAGAAGGTGATCCTGAACCTGCTCAGCAACGCGCTGAAGTTCACCTTCGACGGCTCGATCCGGGTCAGTGTGCGCGCCGCGGACACCGCGGCGGAGGTGGTCGTCGTGGACACCGGGATCGGTGTCGCGGCCGAGGAGATGGCCCGGCTGTTCGAGCGCTTCCACCGCATCGAGAAGGCCCGCTCCCGCTCGAACGAGGGCAGCGGCATCGGCCTGGCCCTGGTCAAGGAACTGGTGGGCCTGCACGGCGGTACGATCACCGCCGCGTCCACCGAGGGCCTGGGCACCCGCTTCACCATCCGGCTGCCGTTCGGATCGGCGCACCTGCCCGCCGACGCCCTCCTGCGGGAGAGCGGCGCGGACACGGTCCCCGTCGCCTCCGACCCGTTCGTACAAGAAGCCCTGAGGTGGCTTCCCGGCGACGAGGCGCCGTCGGTCCCCGCGCCCGCGACCGAATCGGAATCCGGCCCGGGGGGACCGGCCAGGGTGCTCGTCGCCGACGACAACGCGGACATGCGCGAATACCTCACCCGCCTGCTGCGCGGCGCGGGTTACAGCGTCAGCACGGCGAACGACGGCCGGCACGCCCTGGAGGCCATCCGCGCCGAGACCCCCGACCTGGTGGTCAGCGACGTCATGATGCCCCGCCTGGACGGCCTGGCCCTGGTCGAGGCGCTGCGGGGCGACTCGCGGACCGCCTCCGTACCGGTCCTGCTGCTGTCCGCCCGGGCCGGGCAGGAGGCGTCCATCGAGGGCTTGCAGGCCGGCGCCGACGACTATCTGGTCAAGCCGTTCGCCGCCGCCGAACTCCTCGCCCGGGCCCGGGCGGCCATCCGGTTGGCGCGGCTGCGCGGCCACCACGCCCGCTGGCGCACGGCGTTGATCGAGTCGCTCCAGGAGGCCTTCTTCGTCTGCGACGAGGAGGGCGCCGTCATCGAGATCAACGCGGCGTTCACCGACATCCTCGGTTACGGCCCCGAGGGGCTGCCCTACGCGCCCGTACAGCCGTGGTGGCCGAACGCGGACAGCGATCCCGAGGCCTACGAGAAGGTACGGAGCGCCTTCGACCTGCTGGTCGGCAACCCGAAGGGCAGCTACACCGTCCCCCTCACCCACCGTGAGGGACACCGGATCTGGGTCAGCGCCACCTTCAACCAGGTGCAGGATCCCGACACCGGCCGCACCGTGATCGTCGGCACCTTCCGCGACGTCACGGCCGAGCACTACGCCATCCAGCGCGAGAGCGCCCTGGCGGCCCTGGGCACCTGCCTGTCCCGGGCCACCAGCCAGTCCGAGGCGCTGGCCGGCGCGCTGGACGAGCTGAGGAAGCGGTGGCGGGCCCAGGGCGTCACGGCCGCGGTCTTCGCCCACGGCGACGAACCCACCCTGACGGCCACCACCCAGGGCCTCACCTGGGAGGACCTGCCCGCGGACCGGCGGCAGGCGCTCGCGGGGCTGCGCCGGCAGCCGGTGCTCGCCCCGGTGACCGACGCGTCGGGGGCCGGCGTCCTGCTGGAGCATCCCGACGGGCCGCTCGTCCTCTGGATCGACCTGGGAGAACAGCGGCCCTTCAGCGGGGAGGACCAGCTGCTGCTGTCGCTGCTGGCCGGTCATCTCGCGCAGGGCCTGGCGCGTGCCCACCAGATCGACCAGCAGCGTGAGACCGCCATCGCCCTCCAGCGCGCCATCCTGGGCCCCTCGCACCTGCCCGACGGTTTCGCCGTCCGCTACGAGCCCGCCACCCGGCCCCTGGAGGTGGGGGGCGACTGGTACGACACCGTTCCGCTCCCCGACGGGCGTATCGGCATCGTCGTCGGCGACTGCGTCGGCCGCGGCCTGCAAGCGGCCACCGTGATGGGGCAGTTGCGCAGTGCCTGTCGCGCCCTGCTGTTGCAGGACGCGCGCCCCGCCCAGGCGCTGATGGCCCTGGACCGGTTCGCCGCCGGTGTCCCCGGCGCGGTCTGCACCACCGTCTTCTGCGGGGTCCTCCATCCCGAGAGCGGGCAGCTGACGTACTCCAGCGCGGGACACCCGCCGGGCATTCTCGTCCAACCCGACGGAACGACCCGCCTGTTGGAGGAGGGGCGTTCCCTGCCCCTCGCCGTACGCCCCGGCACGCCGCGCCCGGAGGGGACGTGCACCATCCGGGCCCGCTCGACCCTCCTGCTGTACACCGACGGGCTCGTCGAACGCCGGCGCCGCCCGCTCACCACGGGCATCGACCAGGCGGGCCAGGCCCTCCGGGACGGCCGCAACACCGCGATCGACGACCTGGCCACCGACGTGATGGCCTCGCTGGCCCCGGCCGACGGCTACGACGACGACGTCGCCCTGCTGCTGTACCGCCACCCCGCCCCGCTGGAGATGTCCTTTCCCGCCGAATCGGCCCAGCTCGCCCCCGTCAGAAAGACCCTGCGCGGCTGGCTCGACCAGTGCGATCTGCCCCCCAACACCGTTCAGAACGTCCTGGTGGCGGCCGGCGAGGCGTGCGCGAACGCCATCGAGCACGGCCATCGCGACGCCCCTGGCGCGCCTGTCCACTTCCGGGCGGAGGCGTTTGTCGACAACCTGCATCTGACCATCACCGACACGGGCCGCTGGAAGACCCCCCAGCCCGAGCTCAACGCCCACCGCGGTCGAGGCATGGGCCTCATGCATGCCCTGATGCACCACGTCACCATCACCTCCGGCCCGACCGGCACCACCGTCGACATGCACACGAGGATCGCCTGATGACCACGCCTCTCACCCTCACCTCCGGCCGACGGCCCGACGGCACGGCGCTGTTGACCGCGGTCGGCGAGATCGACCTGAGCAACACCGAGGTCCTCGCCTCCGCCCTCGACGGTACGAGCGGCCTCCTCGTCCTCGACCTGACCGGCGTCGAGTACCTCGACAGCGCGGGCCTCAGCGTGCTGTTCCCGCACGCCGACCGGATCGAGCTCATCGCCACGCCGCTCCTGAGACCCGTACTGACCATCTCCGGTCTCGCCGATCTCACGACCATCCACGACGCGTGACCACGGGCCCGAACTGGAACAGAGAAGGAGAAGCGTGACCGAGACCGGCGACACCCGATCCGCCACCGGTGAGGCGCGGGAGGCGCCGCGGGGCGGCCTGCGGCTCCTGATGCGCTACCTTCCCCTGGTCGCCCCCGTCCTGCTCTGGGCCGTACCGTGCTGGGTTCTCCTGTACGGCGGTCAGCACTGGCCGTTCCCCGTCACCGTGACCGGCACCGTGCTGTTCGCCCTCGGCCTGACCGGTATGCCGCTCGCCATGGCTCGCGGTCACGGCAGGCGCCAGCAGGACCGGGCGGCGATCGTCGGGGACACGCTGCTGGGCGCCGTCTGGGTCCTGTTCACCTGGTCCGTGCTGCTCGGTGTCCTCCTGCGGCTCGCCCTGACCGCGGCCGGTGCCGGTGACGGGCAGGACCGGGCGCGTACCGTCACCTGGGCCGTCCTCGGCGTGACCGCCGCGCTGCTGGCCTGGGGGTACGCCGAGGCGCGGCGCGTGCCACGCGTGCGCCAACTCGACGTACCACTCCCCCGGCTGGGGGCGGGACTGGACGGCACCCGGGTCGTGCTGATCACCGACACGCACTACGGTCCGCTGGACCGCGCCCGCTGGTCGGCGCGGGTGTGCGAGACGGTGAACACCCTGGACGCCGACCTGGTGTGCCACACCGGCGACATCGCGGACGGAACCGCCGCACGCCGTCGCGCCCAGGCCGCCCCGCTGGGCACGGTGCGGGCGACGCACGGCCGTGTCTACGTCACCGGCAACCACGAGTACTACAGCGAGGCCCAGGGCTGGGTCGACCTGATGGACGAACTGGGCTGGGAGCCGCTGCGCAACCGGCATGTGCTGCTCGAACGCGGCGGCGACACCCTCGTGGTCGCGGGCGTCGACGACGTCACCGCCGAGTCCTCAGGGCTGCCGGGCCACCGCGCCCACCTCGCCGGCGCCCTCCAGGGCGCCGACCCCGGCCTCCCCGTCCTCCTCCTCGCCCACCAGCCCACGTTCGTCGACCGCGCGGCGGCCCACGGCGTCGACCTCCAGCTCTCCGGCCACACCCACGGCGGCCAGATCTGGCCCTTCCACTACCTGGTACGCCTCGACCAGCCGGCCCTCGCGGGCCTCAGCCACCACGGCGCACGCACCCTCCTGTACACCAGCCGAGGCACCGGCTTCTGGGGCCCTCCGTTCCGCGTCTTCGCCCCGAGCGAGATCACCCTGCTGGTGCTCCGCTCCCCGCAGAGCCCCACCACGCCCTGAGCCAACGAGCAAGTCGTCCTCCCCTCCGATACCCCGCTCGGACCCGGGCAGCCGCCGCCCGGCCCCGGTCCGGTACCGCCTCCGCCTGCGCCTCCGCCTGCGGGAGTGTTGTTCTCCGGCCGGTCTCTCTCTTGAGGCTTGCGACCAGTCCAGCGCGTGATGGTGTGCCTCGTGGCTTTCGACCTGGTGGACGAGGAAGCGCGCCCTGCCGGTGATGCGGGGGGCATTGAGCGGGTATCCGTTGACGTGCGATGGCCGCCGCGAGAGCCGGTCCCCCTACAGACAGGTGCCCACCATGGTTCACGTTGTCCGCTCGATGACCGTCAACAGGCCGCTCGGCCCCGTGGTCGCCTACCTCGCCGACTTCTCCAACGCCCTGGAATGGGACCCGGGCACGCGTGAGTGCACGCGCCAGGACCACGGTCCGCTCCAGGTGGGCTCTCTCTGGCACAACGTCTCCGAGCTGCGCGGCCGGCGCACCGCCCTGACCTACCGGCTCACCCGGATGGACCCGGACCGGCTGACGTTCGTGGGCAGCAACGACACAGCGACCTCCACCGACGACCTCACCTTCAAGGACCACGGCGCGGCAACCCTCGTGGTCTACGAGGCCACCGTCAAGTTCAACGGTCTGGCCAAGCTCGCCGACCCCTTCATGCGCCGTGTGTTCGAAGGCCTGGGGGACGAACTCGTACACTCTCTGCCCGCCGCGGTCGAAGCGCGCGTGACACCCGCCTGAGAGCCGCGACCGAGGAGCGGCAGCGGGAGTGGGGGCCCGCGCGGGTGAGGTGTGGTCTCCGCGCGGGCCGGGTGTCAGACCGTACGGAGCCAGACGCTCGTGTCGCTGGGCAGCTGACTGCCGTTCAGGGGGTGGGAGGCCAGCAGTACGGCGTGGTCGCCGGGCAGCTCGACCGGTGTGCCGGACAGGTTGACGAGGCAGGTGAAGTCCGTGCCGCGGCGGTAGGCGAGGACGCCCTCGGGGGCGGGCAGCCACTGGAGGGGGCCGTCGCCGAGGTCGTGGCGCTCTGCTCGCAGGGCGAGCGCGGCGCGGTAGAGGTTGAGCATGGAGGCGGGGTCGGGCTCCTGTGCCGCGACGCTGAGCCCGGCCCAGGCGGCGGGCTGGGGCAGCCACGGGCGGGCGGCGTCGTCGTCGTCGCTGAAGCCGTAGGGGGCTGTGGTGCCGGACCAGGGCAGGGGGACGCGGCAGCCGTCGCGGCCCGGGTCCTTTCCGCCGGTGCGGTGGTAGATGGGGTCGTCGCGGCGGTCGGCGGGAATGTCCTCGACCTCGGGGAGTCCGAGTTCCTCGCCCTGGTAGATGTAGACCGCCCCGGGCAGGGAGAGCGTGAGCAGGGCCGCGGCGCGGGCACGGCGCCGGCCGAGATCCTCGTCGACGACCGGGTTGTACTGGCGGATGCCGGCGGCGGTGCTGGTGTCGGGGCGGCCGTAGCGCGTGACGTGGCGGGTGACGTCGTGGTTGGACAGGACCCAGGTACTGGGGGCCGCGACCGTCGCGTGGACGCTGAGCGTCTGGTCGATGACGGTGCGCAGCGCGGAGGCGTCCCAAGCGCAGCCGAGGAAGTCGAAGTTGAAGGCGGCGTGCAGCTCGTCGGCGCGGAGGTAGCGCGCGAAGCGTGCGGAGTCGGCCAGCCAGACCTCGCCGATCAGGGCCCGGGGGTCGGGGTAGGAGTCGGCGACGGCCCGCCAGCGCCGGTAGATGTCGTGGTTGATGTCGAGGTCGACGTAGGGGTGGGGGTCGGGCAGGCCGGAGTGGTCGAAGTCGGGCAGCTCGGGGTCCTTGCCGCACATGGCGGCGGAGTCGACGCGGATGCCGTCGACACCGCGGTCGAACCAGAAGCGCAGGATGTCCTCGTACTCGCTGTGGACGAGAGGGTTGCGCCAGTTGAGGTCGGGCTGCTCGGGAGCGAAGAGGTGGAGGTACCACTGGCCGTCGGGCAACCGGGTCCAGGCCGGGCCGCCGAAGATGGACTGCCACTCGTTGGGGGGCAGCTCGCCGTTCTCGCCGCGGCCGTCGCGGAACCAGAAGAGGTCGCGCTCGGGTGAGCCGGGGGTGGCGGCGAGGGCCTTGAGGAACCACTCGTGCTCGTGGGAGACGTGGTTGGGGATGACGTCGACGATGATGCGGATGCCGCGCTCGTGCGCCTCGCCGATGAGGGCGTCGGCGTCGGCGAGGGTGCCGAAGCGGGGGTCGATCTGCCGGAAGTCGGTGACGTCGTAGCCGGCGTCGGCCATGGGGGTCAGGTACCAGGGCGAGAACCAGATGGCTTCGATGCCGAGCCGTTTGAGGTAGTCCAGGCGGTTCCGGACGCCGGTCAGGTCGCCGATACCGTCGCCGTTGCCGTCCGCGAAGCTGCGCGGGTAGACCTGGTAAATGGCTGCGTGACGCCACCAGTCGGTGGTGCGCGGGGTCATGGGACCTGCCTTCGTGAGTGTGGTGGAACGGGCGCGCGGGCCCGGCAGCGAGGTGGGGCCGGGCCCGCGGGTCTGCGGGTACGGTCGACCGCGGGCCCGGGCGGTCAGGGGCGACCGGGCCCGCGGTCGGCCGTGGCTACCAGCCGGAGTTGCCGGTTCCGCGCTGGATGGCGAATCCGCCGGTCATGTTCAGGGGCGCGCCGGCGGTGGAGGTGATCTTGGTGTTGGAGAAGCTTCCGCTGCCCGCGGCGTTGCCCTCGATGCCGTGGAGACCGGTCTGGTTGATGGTCAGGCCGTTCACGCGCAGGTCGGAGACCACCCGCTGCCAGCTGATGAGGAGGCCGCTGTAGGTGGAGTCCTCGATCGTGTTGTTCGTCAGGACGACGGGCTGGGTGATGTCGTAGCGGTCGGCGTAGACCCAGAGGGCGCCGAGCTTGCTGTTCCAGTTGACCTCCATGCTGCCGGTGCGGCGCAGGAGGTTGCCGGAGACGGTGGTGGTGCCGCTGAAGGGGTCGCCGAAGCGTGTGGAGACGGTGATGCCCGCGGCGGCCACGACGGTGTCGGAGATGAGGTTGTTCTCGACGCTGTTGCCGCTGCCGCCGTAGACGGCGGCGCCGTTGGCCAGGGTGGGGAGCTGGACGGTGTTGTTGCGGAAGGCGCTGTTGGTGACAGCCGCTCCGTCCGACCACATGGCCAGGGCGTCGTCCCCGGTACCGCGGAGGCTGCTGTTGGAGATGACGGTGTTCCTCACCGCGCCGTGCAGGTTGACCCCGTCGGCGAAGGTGTTGCGGATGCGCAGGTCGCCGGCCTTCAGGCCGTCGGTCGGCGCGGAGATCCAGAGGCCGACCTTGGTGTGCTGGATCCAGACGTTCTTGATCACCGAGCCGGTGCCGAAGTCGCCCTCGACGGCGGCCTGGCCGGCCGCGTCGTCGCGGACGTTGTTCTGCCCGTCGATCATCAGGTTCTCGACGGTGCTGGTGCCGCCCCGGCCGAACAGCCCGCCCTTGAGGCCGGTGCCGCGCAGGACGGTGTACCAGACACCCGCGCCGCGCAGCTTCACGCCGCTGAGGTTGACGTGGTCGGAGATGTTGTAGGTGCCGGCGGGGAGGAACAGCCCCCTGCCCTGGCTCTTGGCCGTGTTCAGGGCGGTGTTCAGGGCGGCGGTGTCGTCCTGGTTGTCGTTGGGCGTGACACCCAGGGTGCCTGCGGAGACGTAACCGCTGGGCAGTGTGCCGGCCGCGCCGGTCTCCTCCGCCTCGATCAGGTCGATCGTGTAGGACGCGGCGGTGTCTCCGCTGTCCTTCTGGAGCCGCAGGACTGTGCCCGCCGGCAGGGTACGGCCGAAGGTGGCGCGGCTCTCGTCGAAGAAGCGGTGGGCCTGGCCCTCTCCGGGGTTGTTCGTGTACGGGTACGCGCCGTAGACCCAGGCGTAACGGGAGGTCAGCTGGAGGTCGGGCAGGGCCGCGCCGTCCGCGTAGGCGCTCAGCGTGGCGTCGATGCCCCTGCCGTCGCCGCTGTCGGGCAGGGAGTAGCGCAGGTTGACGGCGTTGGCGGGCTTGGTGAGCTTGACCTCGACGTAGTCGCCGGTCTGGGTCAGCTTGACGGCCTTGCGGCCGGAGGCTTCCGAGGCGACGGTGAGGTAGGTGCGGTCGGGGCCGATGGACGAGCCCTTGAAGGTGCCGGACTCGGCCTCGTAGGTGGTGAAGGGCAGGGTGGCGCCCACGCCGCTGGGGGCCGGGGGGCCGGGGTCGGTGGGCGTGGTGGGGGTGTTCGCCTTGACGCTGTCGATGTTGACGTTGCCGCTGTCGTTGTTGGTGAAGGCCAGCGTGAGGGTGTTGGCGCCCTGGGTGAAGGTGACGGGTACGTCGACGGTCGCCCAGCTCGTCCAGCCGCTCGTCGCGGGGAGGTTGACCCCCGAGGCGGTTCCGCCCGCCGTGAGGGTCAGCGTCTTGGCCGCGCCGTTGCCGTTGGCGTAGCGGACGGTGACGGTTCCGGCGCCGGCGTAGGCCGACTGCACGGTGGTGGTGAGGGACGCGCGGCCCCTGTTGGCGTCGGTCAGTCCGCCGACGTAGCCGGTGCCGGTGTAGCCGGCGTGCTCGTTCTCGACGACGGCGCCGCCCGCGAGGACGGCGCTCTCGGCCTCGGAGGAGCCCGGCTGCGTCGTGGTGTCGGGTGTGACGGCCGTGAGGCTGTCGACGTTGACGTTGCCGCTGTCGGCGGCGCCGAACTTCAGGGCGAGGGGGTTGGCGCCCTGGGTGAAGGCGACCGGCACGTCGATGGTCGCCCAGGTCGTCCAGCCGCTCGTCGCGGGCAGGGTGACCTGCTGGGAGGCGGTGCCGCGGACCAGGGTCAGCGTCTTGGCCGCGCCGTTGCCGTTGGCGTAGCGGATCTTCACCGACCCGTTGCCCGTATGCGTGGACTGCACGGTGTAGGCCGCGGTGGCGCCCCGGTTGGCGTCGGTGTAGCCGCCGACGTAACCGGTGCCGGTGTATCCCGAGTGCTCCGTCTCGACCCGGGCACCGCCCGTGAGGGTCGCGGTCTCGGCCTGGAGGAGGGCGGTGGCGGCGTGCGCCGGGAGGGGGGCGGCGATGCCGTAGGAGGCGGCGCCGGTGAGCGCGAGGAGGAGGGCCGCTGTCACGGCGGAGTTTCTGGGGCGCGGGTGGGCGCGGTGGATCGACACGGCGTTGTGTCCTTTCGGGGCAGGGGCGGCTCAGCCCTGGGGGTGTACCGGCGGGGGCCGGTGGTGGGTGCCGCCGGGCAGGCGGAGGCCGGCCGGCGGCCGGGCGACCGGTGCGCGGGATTCGTGCGGGGAGGCGCCGGTCGGTCGGAGGGGGTGTGCTTCTCGCCGGGCCGGGCGGGCGGGTTCAGCCCTTCAGGCTGCCCGCGGTCAGACCGGCGATGATGTGCCGCTGGAAGATCAGGAAGATGACCAGCAGGGGTACGGAGGCCATGACCATGCCGGCGAGGAGCTGGTTGGCGGGCATGAACTCGGCGAGACGGTTGAGGGCCACGGTGATGGGCTGGCGTGCCGGGTCGGGCAGGACCAGCAGGGGCCACAGGAAGTCCTTCCAGACCCCGACGACCGCGAAGATCGACACGACGGCCAGGACCGGCCGGGACAGCGGCAGGATGAGCGACCACAGGATCCGCACGGGGCCGGCGCCATCCAGGCGGGCGGATTCCAGCAGCTCGCCCGGGATCTGGTCGAAGAACCTCTTCAGGATGAAGATGTTGAAGGCGTTGGCGCAGGCCGGCAGCCAGATCGCCCAGGGGGTGTTGATCAGGTTGGCGTGGATGAGGGGAACGTCCGTGACCGTGAGGTAGGTCGGGACCAGGAGCGCCGAGACCGGCAGCATGAGCGTGGCCAGCATCATGCCCAGGACGACGTTGCCCAGTACCGGCCGCAGCCGGGACAGGGCGTAGGCGGCGGCGACGTCGACGACGACCTGGGTGAGCCAGGCGCCGACGGCGAGGAGCAGGGTGTTGAGGAAGTACTGGCCCAGGCCGACGTTGGTCCACACCTCGCTGTAGGACTCCGGGTGCCAGCTCTGCGGCAGCGGCGTCGGGTTCGGGTCGGCGAGTTCCGCGGAGGACTTGAGGGCCCCGCTGGCCATCCAGTACAGCGGGAAGACGAACGCGAGGGTGAAGCCGGTGACGGTCAGGACGAGGACGAACCGGTAGAGGAGCCGGCCCGTACGGCGGTTCATCTCGGTGGGGGCGATGAGGGTGCGTTCCGCAGGGGCGGACATGGTGGTTCCTTTCAGCCCTTGCCGCGGGTCAGCCGCAGGTAGACGGCGGCGAACAGGCCCAGGACGACGAAGAGCACAGTGCTCATCGCGCTGGCCATGCCGAAGTCGTTGTAGACGAACGCGTACCGGTACAGCAGCAGCAGGACGGTGACGGTGGCGTCGTTGGGGCCGCCGCCGGTGAGCACGTAGGGCTCGATGAACACCTGCATGGTGCCGATGATCTGCAACAGCAGGGTGATCATGAGGATGAACCGCGTCTGCGGGATGGTCACGTGCCACAGCCGCCGCCGGACGGAGGCGCCGTCGAGTTCGGCCGCCTCGTACAGTTCGCCCGGGACGGAGCCGAGGGCGGCGAGGTAGATCAGGGTGGTGGTGCCCATGTTCGCCCAGGTGGAGACCAGGACCAGGGAGACCATGGCGAGGTTCTCCGACTCCAGCCACTGCTGGGCCGGCAGGTGCAACATCTCCAGGACGTTGTTGAACAGGCCGGGGCCCGGGTCGTAGAACCAGCGCCACAGCAGCATGGTCACGATCGGTGGCAGCATCACCGGGAGGTAGACGGTCATCCGCAGGTAGGACCGGGCGTGCCGGAACTCGTTGAGGACGACCGCGGTGGCGAACGGGGCGACGAAGCCGAAGACGAGGGCGAGGAGCGTGAAGTAGCCGGTGTTCTTCCACGCGGTCGCGAACAGCGGGTCGTCGAAGAGGCGCTGGTAGTTCTCCCAGCCCACCCAGGTCGACGGCCGGGCGAAGGTGACCTGCTGGAATCCCAGCAGGATGCCCCGCACGATCGGGTACCAGGAGAACAGGACGAAGCAGATCAGCCCCGCGCCGAGGAACGCGTAGGCGGTGAGGTTCTCGCGGATGCGGCGCCGGAGCCTGCTGGGGCTGTCCACCGAGTGCTTCTGCGGCTTGGCTGTGCGCTTGGGTGCCCTGGTCAGGGTCGGAGCCGCCATGTCACTTGACCGTCGCGAGGATGCCGTCGACCTTCTTGGCGGCATCCGCGAGCAGCTGGTCGATGTTCGCGTCCTTCTTGGTCAGTACGGCCTGCATCAGCCCGTCCAGGACGGTGTAGATCTGCTGGGCGTTCGGCGGCTCGACCTTCTGCTCCAGCTGGGCGTTGCGCTCGATGAAGGGCTTGTAGTTGCCCTGCGGGACGTTGGCGTACGTGCGGTGCGCGGCGTCCTGCTTGGCCGCGGCGCCACCGGTGAGGAGCCTGTCCAGCGGGAGGCCGATCGGGACGTCGTTGCCGGAGGCCCGCTTGTCCTCGAACGCGGTGCGGTCGGGGTTGAGGTACTTCCACTGGAGCCACTCGATGCCGGCCTTGATCTTCTCCGGCGACGCCTTCGGATTGAACATGAAGCCGCTGCCGCCGCCGAGGGTGGCGTTGTCGTTCGGCATGCCGGCGACGCCGTAGTCCTCGTACTCGCGCTCGAACTGCTTGACGATGGTGGGGATGTTGTCCGGCCCGGCCATGTACATGCCGAGCTTGCCGGCGCCCATCATCTTCTGCACATCCTCGATCTGCAGGAGCTGACGCGTGCCCATGGTGTTGTCGGTCCAGCGCATGTCGTGCAGCATCTGGAGCGCCTCGCGGCCGGCGTCGCTGTCGAACGCGGCCTTCCAGCGGCCCTGCTCCTTGACGGCGATGTCGCCGCCCATCGAGTAGACCCAGGCGGTGTAGTGCCAGCCGCCCTGGTTGTTCTTGCTGTAGTCGGCGTAGCCGACGGTCCCGTCGCCCAGCGCCGAGATCTTCTTCGCGGCCGCCCGGACCTCGTCCCACGTGGTCGGCGGCCGGTCCGGGTCGAGGCCGGCCTTCTTGAACAGGGCGCGGTTGTACACCAGGCCGAGGGAGTACTGGCCGTTCGGCAGCCCGTACAGGCCGCCGTCGGGGCCGGTGAACACCTTCAGGTAGTCCTTCTTGATCTGGTCGTAGTACGGCATGTCCTTCACGTACTCGCTGATGTCGGCGCCCTGGCCGCGCTGTATCAGCCCCGAGGGGTCGGTGAAGTACACGTAGTAGACGTCCTCCAGCTGGCCGCCGGCCAGTTTCGCGGAGAAGGTCTTGGGGTCCATCTGGCCCTCGCGGGCGTCGATCCTGATCTTGGGGTGCGCCTTCTCGAAAGCCTTGATGTCCTCCACGAAGTACTTGTGGTCCACAGGCTGCGTCTTGGGCGGCATGCCGTTCACCGTGATGGTGACGACGCCGTCCTTGCCGACTCCCGTGGTCTCGCCGCTGCATGCGACGAGACCCGCGGAGAGGGCACAGGCGATGCCTGCGGCGATGAGCCGGCGGCGGCTCTGGATTCCAGCCATGAGAGGTCAGCCTTCCTGCGATACACCCGCGTCCGTGGGCCCCGTCGCCCACAGCTCCAGCGGACACGCAGAACGTAGAAGCCTGTCATGTAAGAAGTCAATGACTGTGCGCAAAAGTTCTACTGCGCTGCTCCGGCGGGCGGCCTGCCCGTGGAGCCGCGAAGGAGCAGCTGAGTCTGGAAAAGGGTCACGCCCGGAGCGATCTGCTGTCCTTGCATCTGTTGCGCGAGCGCCTCCACGGCCGCGTCCGCCATCCGCGCGACGGGCTGCTGGCACGTGGTCAGCGGCGGGTCGACGGCCACCATGAACACCGAGTCGTCGAACCCCGTCACCGAGACGTCACGGGGCACGTCCAGGCCCAGGCGGCGAACTCCACGAATCGCCCCCAGCGCCAGTTCGTCACTTCCGCAAACAATCGCGGTCGCCCCGTCCCGTACGAGCCTCACCGCGGCCGCGGCGCCCCCTTCCAGCGAGAACAGAGCGTGCCCGACCAGCGGCATCCAGTCCTGCGAGGGGACCTCGCGGGCCTTCCAGAAGGCCGCGAAGGCCGCCAGCTTGCGGGCGGACGGCACGTGCCCCGCCGGGCCGATCAGCAGCCCCACGCGCCGATGCCCCACCCAGGTCAGATGGGTGAGGGACTGGACGACGGCATCCGCGTCATCCGCGCTGATCCGCACCGACCCCTCGTTCTCGTCGGCCGGGTTCACCAGCACCATCGGCACCTTGCGGTCCCTCAGCGCCTTGCCCTGCTCCGGTCCGGCGTCGGCGTAGCTGGACCCGATGAAGACGATTCCGCCGATGTTCTGTTTCAGCAGCATCTTGATGTAGTTCGCCTCGGAAACCCCGTCCGATGTGCGAGTGCACAGCACGGGAATGAGCCCCCGCTTGTTGAGGCGGCCGGCGATCGCCTCCGCGAACGCGGGGAAGACCGGATTGCGCAGATCCGGCACCACCACACCCACCAGCGGGCTCCGCTCGACCTCGGTCGCGGCGGGCCGCGGCAGACCCAGCACGTCCAGAGCCCTCAGCACCCGCTCCCGCGTCGCGGGGGCCACCGCCGGGCTGCCGTTCAGCGCCCTGCGGACCGTCCCCTCGCTGACGCCTGCGAACTCCGCGACATCGCTCAGCTTTTTCTTCATACGCGAACCGTACATCGAGAGCGCAAGAAATGATCAGAAAAATGCAAGGATTCTGCAATCGCCAGGCGGACCGGAGGCGTCTCGCAACTGCCCGGACAGCGAGGCCCGGTGGCGGCGCCTGTCGCGCGGTTTCCAGGGTCATGAGGTAGTCAGGAGGGGTGGACAAGGACGCGACCGACCCCTTCGTACGTGTCAGGGGGGCCAGCGAGAACAACCTGCGGAACATCGATCTCGACGTTCCGCGGGACGCGATGGTCGCCTTCACCGGCGTCTCCGGTTCGGGCAAGTCCTCGCTCGCGTTCGGCACGCTCTACGCGGAGGCCCAGCGGCGCTACTTCGAGTCCGTGGCACCGTACGCCCGGAGGCTGTTGCAACAGGTCGGCGCACCGCACGTGCGGGAAATCACCGGGCTGCCACCGGCCGTGGCACTACAACAGCGGCGCGGGTCGCCCAGCTCGCGCTCGACGGTCGGCACCCTCACCACCCTGTCCAATCTGCTCCGCATGCTGTACTCCCGCGCCGGCACCTACCCGCCCGGGGCCGCACGACTGGAGGCCGAGTCGTTCTCACCCAACACCGCGGCCGGCGCCTGCCCGGAGTGCCACGGGCTGGGCGTCGTGCACGACGTCGCCGAGGACCTGCTGGTCCCGGACCCCTCGCTGAGCATCCGCGAGGGGGCGATCGCCGCCTGGCCGGGCGCCTGGCAGGGCGCCAACCTGCGCAGTGTCGTGAACGGCCTGGGGATCGACATCGACCGACCGTGGCGAAGGCTCAGGAAGAAGGACCGGGACTGGCTGCTGTACACGGACGAGCAGCCCTCCGTGTACGTCGAGCCGGAGGAGGAGCGTGTCGACTACGGCTACCAGGGCACGTTCTGGAGCGCGCGCAAGCACGTCATGCACGTCCTCGCCGACTCCAAGAGCGACCGGATGCGCGAACGGGCGCTCCGGTTCGTCAGGAGTGTGCCCTGCCCCGAGTGTCACGGCAGCGGACTGCGGCCCGAGGCGCTCGCCGTGACCTTCGCCGGACGTTCCGTCGCCGAGATCAACACGATGCCGCTCACCGAGGCCGTGGCGCTGCTGCGGCCCGTCGCGGGGCGGTCCGAGGCCGACGCCACCACGTCGACCGCCCGATCCGGGGAGACGACCGAGGTCGCGGTACGCATCTGCGGCGACCTGGTCGAGCGGATCGACGTCCTGCTCGAACTGGGCCTCGGATACCTCAGCCTCGGGCGCCGCTCCACGACCCTGTCGCCCGGCGAGGCGCAGCGCCTGCGGATCGCCACCCAGCTGCGCTCGGGGCTGTTCGGCGTCGTCTACGTCCTCGACGAACCGTCCGCGGGCCTGCACCCGGCCGACGCGGAACCGCTGCTGGACGTGCTGGACCGCCTCAAAGCGGCGGGCAACACGCTGTTCGTCGTCGAGCACGACATGGACGTCGTACGGCGGGCGGACTGGGTGGTCGACATCGGCCCCGGCGCGGGCGAGGGCGGCGGACGCGTGCTGTACAGCGGCCCGGTCGCCGGTCTTGAGCAGGTCGGGGAGTCGGCCACGAGCCACTACCTGTTCGGGCGCGCCCGGCCGCCCGATCACCGCCCGCGCACACCGCACGGCCGGCTGCGCCTGAGCGGCGTCTCCCGCCACAACCTGCGCAACGTGTCCGTCGACGTACCGCTCCGCGTACTGACGGCGGTGACGGGCGTGTCCGGTTCCGGAAAGTCGACGCTGGTGACGCAGGTGCTCGCCGAGGTCGTCCGCGGCCACCTCGGACTCGTACCCGAGGAGCCCGACGAGGCGCGGCTGGAGGTCGACGTCCGGGACGCGTCGGGGGTCGAGTCGTTCGACCGGCTGGTCCGGGTCGACCAACGGCCCATCGGCCGGACTCCCCGGTCCAACCTGGCCACGTACACGGGGATGTTCGACGCGGTGCGCAAACTGTACGCGGGGACGGACGAGGCCAGGGCGCGCGGCTACGCGGCCGGGCGGTTCTCCTTCAACGTGCCCGAAGGGCGGTGCGGGACCTGCCAGGGCGAAGGATTCGTCGCGGTGGAACTGCTGTTCCTGCCCGGCACCTACGCGCCGTGCCCGACCTGCCAGGGGGCCCGGTACAACGCCGAAACGCTGGAAGTCACCTACCGCGGCAAGAACATCGCGCAGGTGCTGGGGATGTCCGTCGACGCCGCCGCCACGTTCCTGTCCGCCGTCCCGGCCGCCTCCCGCAGTCTGGAGACGTTGCGCGAGGTGGGACTGGGGTATCTGCGGCTGGGGCAGCCCGCGACGGAACTCAGCGGTGGTGAGGCGCAACGCATCAAACTGGCCACCGAGTTGCAGCGAGCCCGCCGCGGGCACGCGCTCTACCTGCTCGACGAGCCGACGGCGGGGCTGCACCCCTCGGACATCGCGCTGCTCCTGCGACAGCTGCACCGGCTCGTCGACGCCGGCAACACGGTCGTCCTCGTCGAGCACGACCTCGACACGATCGCCACCGCCGACTGGGTCATCGACCTCGGGCCGGGCGGCGGCGACGCGGGCGGCCGGGTGGTCGCGGCGGGCACGCCGGCCGACGTGGCGAAGGCCCGCCGCAGCGCCACCGCGCCGTATCTCGCGGCCCGGCTCGCCCGCTCCTGACGACGGCGCGAGGGCTGGGCCGCCCCCTGGGCGATCCCGCTCAGCCCAGGAAGCTCAGCCGGACCTGTCGGTCCGGGTTGTCCCTGTTCGTGTCGACCAGGCAGACCGACTGCCAGGTGCCCAGTTCCAGGCGGCCGGCGAGCACCGGGAGGGTGGCGTGCGGGGGGACCAGGGCCGGGAGTACGTGGTCCCTGCCGTGGCCCGGGGTGCCGTGGCGGTGCTGCCAGCGGTTGTCCGCCGGAAGGAGTGTGTGCAGGGCCGCCAGCAGGTCGTCGTCGCTGCCTGCTCCCGTTTCGAGGATCGCGACGCCCGCGGTGGCGTGCGGGACGAAGATGTTGAGGAGGCCGTCGCGGCCGGCCGCGGTGTCGTGGAGGAACCGTTCGCAGGCGGCCGTCAGGTCGGACACGGTCTCCTCCCGGCCGGTGGCGATGTTCAGGACCCTGGTGGTGAAGGCGTCTGGCATGGGTCCATCCTGCCCGCTCGCGCCCCGGGATCGCGCGTCCGCGTGACGAGACGCCATTGACCGTGGCCGGAGGGGCTCGCTACGTTCTGCGCCATGTTGCGTTCAGCTCTGCTCACCACGCGCGGTCACATCGACCTGCTGCGGGTGGCTTCCGCCGCGTGTTGTCGCGGCCGCTGACCTTCTTCTTCCGTATCGCCGCCGACGCTCGGCGCGGCGTTCTGTTCCGCCCGCAGTCCCGTTGACCGTGTGACGCCGTCGTGCGTGGTCAGGGGGCGTCGAGGCGTTTTCCCGTACGGCCCTCTCCCCCACCTGCCCGTGGAGCCGTCATGACCGTCGATCATGCCCCACCGGACCTTCCCGTCGCCCCGGCCGGGGCAAAACCACCCGAGCTGGAGGCGGTTGTCCCCGCCGCCGGCCCGGGGAAACGTTCCTCCCCGCGCTCCGTCCCGCGCTGGCTGCGCAGGACCGTCGGACCGCTGCTGCTCCTCGTCCTCTGGCAGGTGCTCAGCTCGACCGGCGTCCTGCACCCCGACACCCTCGCCTCGCCCGGGTCCGTCGCCCGGTCGGCCGGGGATCTCATCGCGGACGGCACCCTGCCGACCGCGATGGGCGTCTCGCTCCAGCGGGTCGCCGTCGGACTGCTGATCGGCGGGGTCGCCGGGACCGCCCTCGCCCTCGCGTCCGGGCTCTCGCGGCTCGGCGAGGACCTGATCGACGCGACCGTACAGATGCTGCGGACCGTGCCGTTCATCGGGCTGATCCCGCTCCTCATCATCTGGCTGGGCATCGGCGAGGCGCCGAAGATCGCGCTCATCGCGCTCGGCGTCGCCTTTCACCTCTACCTCAACGTGTACGCCGGGATCCGGGGTGTCGACGAGCAACTCATCGAGGCCGGGCAGTCGTTGGGGCTGGGACGGTGGGGGCTCGTCCGGCACGTCATCCTGCCGGGCGCCCTGCCCGGCGCGATGACCGGGCTGCGGTACTCGCTCGCCACCGCCTGGCTGGCCCTGGTCTTCGGCGAGTCCATCAACGCCGACGCCGGCATCGGCTTCCTGATGAACCAGGCCAGGGAGTTCTTCCGTACCGACGTGATCGTCGTCTGCCTGGTCGTCTACGCCTTCCTCGGCCTGCTCGCCGATGCCGTCGTCCGCACTCTCGAAAGGCTGTTGCTGCAATGGCGACCCACCTTCAAGGGCCGGTGAACCACGTGAACCGCGTGAACGGCTTGAATGGCGCGAACGACGTGAGCGGCGACACCGCCGTCCGGGTCACGGGGCTCACCCGGGCCTTCGACAGCCGTCCGGTGATCGACCGGCTCGATCTCACCCTGCGCGCGGGCGAGTTCACCGCGCTCCTCGGCCGCAGCGGCTGCGGCAAGTCGACCCTCCTGCGGATCCTGGCCGGCCTCGACCGCGACATCGAGGGGACCGTGCTCGTACCGAAGCGGCGTGCGGTCGCGTTCCAGTCGCCCCGGCTGATGCCGTGGAAACGGGTCTGGCGCAATGTGCTGCTCGGCCTCGACGGCAGTCCCGGACGGGCCGTCGCCGAGGGCGCGTTGGAGGAGGTCGGACTCGGGCACCGGTCGGGCGCCTGGCCCAAGACGCTGTCCGGCGGCGAGGCCCAGCGCGCCTCGCTGGCCAGGGCGCTCGTACGGGAGCCCGATCTGCTGCTGCTCGACGAACCGTTCGGCGCGCTCGACGCGCTGACCCGTATCAAGGCCCAGCGGTTGGTGGCCGAGTTGTGGCAGCGGCGCGGCTGCGCGGTGCTGCTCGTGACCCATGACGTGGAGGAGGCCCTGTTGCTCGCCGACCGTGCGCTGGTGATGCGGGACGGTGTGATCGCGTACGAGACGGAGGTCGCCCTGGACCGGCCGCGCTCCGTCGGTGATCCCGCCTTCGCCGCGTTGCGTACGCGGCTGCTCACGGAGTTGGGCGTCGACGAACCGGCGGCCGCCGGGACGAGCACCGCCACCACCGGGACGAGCAATGCCGCGTAGGCCGCGAGGGCTGGCCTTCGCCCTCCTCCCCGTCGCCCTCACCCTCCTCCTCTCCGCCTGCTCCTCCGCCGCCGGCGACACCTCGGACGGTGGCCTCGGTGGCGGCGGCAACACCGACGGCAAGGGGTCCGTGACTCTCAACGTCGGTGACCAGAAGGGGGGTTCGGAAGCCGTCCTGCGCGCCGCCGGTGAACTGGACGACCTGCCCTACCGCGTGAAGTGGTCCACCTTCACCTCAGGACCGCCGCTGCTCGAAGCCGTCAACGCCGGTGCCGTGGACATCGGGAGCGTCGGCAACACCCCGCCCGTCTTCGCCGCGGGCGCCAAGTCGAAGATCACCGTCGTGGCCGCCACCCACGGCGACTCAGCCGGCGAGGCCATCCTCGTCCCCGAGAACTCGCCGCTGAAGAAGACGAGCGACCTCAGGGGGAGGACGGTCGCGGTCGCCCAAGGCAGCTCGGCGCACTACCAGTTGATCGCCTCGCTCAGGCAGGCCGGTCTGACGCCGGACGACATCAAGGTCACGCTGTTGCAGCCGGCCGACGCGCTCGCCGCCTTCACCAGCGGCAAGATCGACGCGTGGGCGGTCTGGGACCCGTACACCTCACAGGTCCTGCGCGGCGGCAAGGGGCGGGTGCTCACCACCGGACGCGGCGTGGTGAACGGCCTCAACTTCCAGGTCGCCGCCCCCGCCGCGCTCCGGGACAGGGAGAAGGAGCAGGCGATCGACGACTTCGTCACGCGGCTGCGCCGGGCGCAGGACTGGGTCTTCGAGCACCCCGAGGAGTGGGCGAAGGTCTGGGCGAAGGACACCGGACTGCCGTACGACGTGGCCCTCGACGCGGTGAGGCGGAGTTACGGCACCCGCGTGCCGGTCGCCCTCGACGAGGCCGCGATCGCCTCCGAGCAGGAGATCGCCGACAGCTTCGCCGATCTCGAACTCATCCCGGGCCGCTTCGACTTCGCGGACTTCGTGGACGACCGCTTCAACGACTCCCTGCCGCCGTCGACCTCCCCGGCGCGCAGTTACGGAAAGGCCCCCTCCTGATGAGCATCCATCTGCACTGGTTCCTGCCGACGGGCGGGGACGGGCGGACCCTCGTGGACCGGCACGCGTACACCGACGGTGGCATCACCCGTACCGGGAACACCGCCGTGACCGGGATCCGCGCACCCGACGTCGACTATCTGGCGCAGATCGCCAAGGCGGCCGAACGCCTCGGTTTCGAGGGCGTGCTGACCCCCACGGGCACCTGGTGCGAGGACGCCTGGCTGACGACGGTCGCGCTGTCCCAGCACACCGACCGGCTGAAGTTCCTGGTGGCGTTCCGGCCCGGGGTGATCTCCCCCGTGCTGGCGGCGCAGATGGCGTCCACGTACCAGCGCATCACCCGCGGCCGGCTGATGCTCAACGTGGTGACCGGCGGTGACTCCACCGAGCAGCGGCGCTTCGGCGACCCTCTCGACCACGACCGGCGTTACGCCAGGACGGCGGAGTTCCTCCAGGTCGTACGGGGTGTGTGGGGCGGGCGCCCGTTCGACTTCGACGGCGAGCACTACCAGGTCGAGGGCGGGCTGACGGCGCTGCCGCCCGACCCGCTGCCGCCCGTCTTCTTCGGCGGTTCGTCGGCGGCCGCGGGCCCGGTCGCCGCCGCGCACACGGACGTCTACCTGACCTGGGGCGAGCCCCCGGCGCAGGTGAAGGAGAAGATCGACTGGATCCGGGGGCTGGCCGAGGAGCAGGGCCGTACCGTCCGCTTCGGCATCCGGATGCACACCATCTCGCGGGACTCCGCGAGGGACGCCTGGGCGACGGCGGACCGGCTGCTGGACGACCTCGACCCGGAGACGGTCGCCGCCGCGCAGAAGGCGCTCGGCAGGAGCGAGTCGGTCGGGCAGCAGCGGATGCTCGCGCTGCACGGCGGCACCCGTGACCAGCTGGAGATCGCGCCGAACCTGTGGGCGGGGGTCGGGCTGGTACGGGGTGGTGCCGGGACGGCGCTGGTGGGCAGCCACGGCGATGTCGCCGACCGGATCGAGGAGTACCACGCGCTGGGGATCGAGCACTTCGTGCTGTCCGGCTACCCGCATCTGGAGGAGGCGTACTGGTTCGGGGAGGGCGTGACCCCGGAGCTGGCGCGGCGGGGGCTGCTCGCCGAGCTGGCGCCCCTGCCCGGCGCGGCGGGCGGCGGGGCGGGCGGCGGGGCGCCGCTGCTGGTGTCCGGGGGCCGCTGAGGCGGGAAGATCCCTCGTCGCCCGGCTGTTGCTGTGGACGTGAGCGACTTCGGCGTACGGGACATCGATGTGGTGGTCATAGGCGCCGGGCAGGCGGGTCTGTCCGGCGCCTACCATCTGCGCCGGTCGGGTCTGGAGCCCGACCGGGACTTCGTGGTGCTCGACCATGCCCCGCGCCCGGGCGGGGCGTGGCAGTTCCGGTGGCCGTCGCTCACGTACGGCCGGGTGCACGGCATGCACTCGCTGCCCGGCATGGAGCTGACCACGGCGGCGGCCGACGACAACCGGCCCTCCTCCGAGGTGATCGCCGCCTACTTCGCCGCGTACGAGAGCTGCTTCGGTCTGCGGGTGCACCGGCCGGTGGACGTCTCGGCGGTACGCGACGCCTCCGCCGTACGGGAAGGTTCCACGCCATCCGACGGCGGGGCGGGGCGGCTGCGGGTCGAGACGTCCGAGGGGATCTGGTCGGCGCGGGCCCTGATCAATGCCACCGGCACCTGGGACCGGCCCTTCTGGCCGCGCTATCCCGGCCAGGAGACCTTCCTGGGACGGCAGTTGCACACGGCGGACTACCCGGGCCCCGGCGAGTTCGCCGGCCTGCGGGTGGTCGTGGTGGGCGGCGGTGCCTCCGGGACCCAGCATCTGATCGAGATCGCGAAGGTGGCGGCGGACACGACGTGGGTGACCCGGCGGCCGCCCGTCTACCGCGAGGGCCCGTTCGGCGAGGAGCAGGGCCGGGCGGCCGTCGCCCTCGTGGAGGAACGGGTCCGCCAGGGCCTTCCCCCGCAGAGCGTGGTGTCCGTGACCGGGCTGCCGGTGAACGAGGCGATCACGAAGGCGCGCGAGGAGGGGGTGCTGGACCGGCTGCCGATGTTCGACCGGATCACCCCGACCGGCGTGGCCTGGGACGACGGCCGGGCGGTGGAGGCCGACGTGATCCTCTGGGCGACCGGTTTCCGGGCGGCCGTGGACCATCTGGCGCCCCTGCGGCTGCGGGAGCCGGGCGGCGGCATCCGTGTCGAGGAGACCAGGGCCGTACGGGACGAGCGGGTCCATCTGGTCGGGTACGGGCCTTCGGCCTCGACCATCGGCGCGAACCGGGCGGGCCGGGCGGCCGTACGGGACATCAGGCGGCTCCTGGCGCGGGTGCCCGAGTCGGTGTGAGCCCTGGGGACAGCCCCTCGGCCGGTACCCCGGGGACAGCTCCTTAGCTGCTACGACTGGCCGCCCGGCGGTTCGCGTTGAACTCCGCCACGTTCCGCTGCTGCTCGGCGAAGCTGTCCGTGAAGCGGGTGTCCCCCGGCGCCACGGTGACGAAGTAGAGCCAGTTCCCCCGCGTCGGATGCACCGCCGCGTCCAGCGCCTCGTCCCCCGGGTTCCCGATCGGGGTCGGGGGCAGTCCCTTGCGTTCGTACGTGTTGTACGGGCTGTCGACCCCGGTGTCCTGGTACGTGGTGTCCAGGCTGCTCCGGTTGAGCGCGTAGTTGATGGTCGAGTCCATCTGGAGCGCCATCCCCCGGGCCAGCCGGTTGTGGATGACGCGGGCGACCTTGCCCATGTCGGTGGCCGTCGCGGCCTCGGCCTGCACGATGCTGGCGATGGTGACGGCCTGGTAGACGGTCACGTGGTGGAGCTGGGCGCCGGTACTGACGCGGTGGTCGCCCAGCCGCTGGTTCGCTGTGTTGACCATGAAGCTCAGCAGGCTGGCGGGGGTGCTCTCCGAGTCCACCGGATACGTCGCCGGGAAGAGGTAGCCCTCCGGGTTGTCCCCCGCCGTCTCCGGGAGGTCGAGCGGTACGGACGCGGCCTTCTCGCGCGTGGTGCCGGCCGGCATGCCGAGGACGCGGTCGACGGAGGCGTACACCTGCGCGGCCCGCCGTCCCTCGGGGACGACCAGCGTGGCCGGTCCCGGGCCGTCGGATCCCCGCTCGACCAGGACGGGCACCAGCACCGCGACGGCGATGACCAGGACGGCGCCCATCATGAGGACCAGCCGGCCCCGGCGCGTCAGCCGGGGACGGCGCCCCGGCCGGCGCCTCGAAGGGTCGTACGTCATACGGGCACGCTAACCCGCGGTGATCACCGATCACGGCACGTGGGGAGCGGCGACACGGTAGAGGCAGGACAGAGGGCCTAGGGCGCGAGCGACGCCAGGTCCTCCGCCGGGGGCAGGGTCTCCCCGGCCCCCGCGGGCCGCGTGTCCCTGCGGACCAGCGCCGCGTACCGGCCGTCCTCCCGCAGCAGCTCCTCATGGGTGCCCCGCTCCACGACGCGCCCCGCGTCCAGGACCACGATCTGGTCCGCGTCCCTGATCGTGGAGAGCCGGTGGGCGATGGTGAGGGTGGTACGTCCTTCGGAGAGCGCGTCGATGGCCTGCTGCACCGCCTGTTCCGTACGGGTGTCCAGCGCGCTGGTGGCCTCGTCCAGGATCAGGACGGGCGGGTCCCGCAGGATCGTCCGGGCGATGGCCAGGCGCTGCTTCTCGCCGCCGGAGAAGCGGTACCCGCGCTCGCCGACGAGGGTGTCGTACCCGTCGGGCAGCGAGGCGATGTGGTCGTGGATCTGGGCGGCCCTGGCGGCCGTCTCCAGCTCCTCGTCCGTGGCGTCCGGCTTGGCGAAGCGCAGGTTCTCGGCGACGGAGGCGTGGAAGAGGTACGTCTCCTGGGACACGACGCCGACCGCGCGGGCGAGGGTGTCGAAGTCCAGGTCCCGTACGTCCACCCCGTCCAGGAGGACCCGGCCGCCGGTCACGTCGTACAGCCGGGGCACCAGATAGCTGAGGGTGGACTTGCCGGATCCCGTGGGCCCGACCACGGCGAGGCTGCCGCCGGCCGGGACCGTCAGGTCGATGGAGCTCAGCGTCCGGCCGCCCTTGCCCTCGTAGCTGAAGTCGACGCCCTCGAAGCGGACCTCACCGCCGATCTTGGCGAGGCGGACCGGCTCGTCGGGCTCGGTGATGTCGACCTTCAGGTCGAGGTATTCGAAGATGCGCTGGAAGAGCGCGAGGGACGTCTGCATCTGCACACCGGTGGAGAGCAGGCTCACCGCCGGGCGGAAGAGGCCCTGCTGGAGCGAGACGAAGGCGACGAGTGTGCCGATGGAGACGGCCGTGCCGCTCTCGTGCAGCGCGAGGCCCGCGACCCAGTAGATGACCGCCGGCATGGCGGCCATCACGATCCCGATGGTCGACATGCGCCAGCGTCCGGCCATGTTCGACCGCACTTCCAGGTCGACGAGCTGCTCGGACTCGTCGGCGAACGCCTTCGTGAGCGAGTCGGCCCGGCCCATCGTGCGTCCCAGGAGGATGCCGCTGACGGAGAGCGATTCGGTGATGTTGGCCGCCATCGTGGCCATCTGGCGCTGGCAGTGGGTGGTGATCTTCTTGCGCTCGCGGCCGACACGTCGGCTGATCCAGACGAAGACCGGCAGGAGGAGCAGCGAGACGAGCGTGAGCCGCCAGTCCAGGGCGAGCATCGCGACGACCGTGGCGATGACGGCCGTGAGGTTGGAGACCAGGGAGGTCGCGGTGGAGGTCACGGTCGCCTGCATGCCGCCGATGTCGTTGGCGATGCGCGACTGGACCTCGCCGGTCCGTGTCCTGGTGAAGAAGGCGAGCGGCATGCGCTGGAGCTGGGCGTACACGCCGGTGCGCAGGTCGTGCATGACGCGCTGGCCGACGGTCGTGGAGATGAGGGTCTGGAGCACGCCGAAGACGCTGTTGACGACGGCGGTGAGGATCATGCCGAGGGCGAGCAGGCTCAGCAGGCCCGTACGTCCCTCGGGGATGGCGGTGTCGAGGATCTCGCGCAGCAGGAACGGCGAGGCGACGGAGACCAGCGACGAGGCGCCGACGAGCAGCCCCACGACGGCGAGACGGCCGCGGTAGGGGCGGAAGAGACGGAAGATGCGCCGCAGCTCGGCGGGGGGTTCCCGGCCCGGCGCCTCGGCGCCGGGACCGCCGGGGGCGGGCCGGCCGGCCTCGGGGGCCGGCGAGGGTGTCCAGGTGGGGGCGTGCGGGTTCATGGGCTCCTTCGAGAGGGGTGTCGTGACATCCTTGAGCATAGCCGATAGTTACCTGTGTTCACAATGAGCGTGGTCCTGATATTATTCCGCCATGGACACCCCCGATCCCGACGGCGTGCTGGCCGAGCAGCTGTTGCGTCTGACCCGGCGGCTCCACCGCCTCCAGAAACGGCAGCTGGAACCGATCGGTATCACGCCCGCGCAGGCGAGACTGCTGCGCACGGTCGCGATGTACGACACCCCGCCCCGCATGGCCGATCTGGCCGCGCGCCTGGAAGTGGTCCCCCGCGCGGTCACCACCCTGGTCGACGGTCTGGAGGCGAGCGGCTGGGTCCGCCGCGCCCCGGATCCGACCAACCGCAGAGTGGTACGGATCGAGCTGACCGACACGGGCACGGCCACGCTCAAGTCGCTGCGGCTGGCCCGGCGTTCGGCCGCCACGGAGATCCTGGCCCCGCTGACCGGCGAACAGCGCGAGACGCTGGGCGGGCTGCTGGCGACCCTGGTCGACGGGACGGCCGGCTCCCGCTGCTGACCCCGTTCCCCGACAGAGCGGATGGCTCGATTCCGCTCGTCCCGGAGAAAATCGATTGCTCCGGGCCGGGCGCGAGGGCGAACCTGGCACGGTTTGCGCCACTCCACCAGTCATGGGACGTCATGCAGATTCGCGATCTTCCGTATCCCGATCCAGGGGTTCCCGACGCGCGGTCGGGCCCCCGGTTCCTGCTGTGGCTCGGACGCAACCAGCTCGGCGGGCAGCTCAAGGCCGTGGCCTGGGGACTGCTGCACCACCTGGGCATCGCCGGTCTCCCGGTCGGTGCCGGGCTCGCCGTCCAGGCCGTGGTGGACCGCTCCGGCGGGCGCCTCGCGTGGGCCGGTGGCCTCATCGCGCTGTGCGGCGCCGCCATCGCCCTCGGCGACACGATGCTGCACCGCACCGCCGTCACCAACTGGATCACCGCCGCCGCCCGCGTCCAGCAGCTGCTCGCCCGCAGGACGGCCGACCTGGGCTCGGCGCTGACCCGCCGGGTCGCCGCCGGGGAGGTCGTGGCGGTCTCCACGGGGGACGTCGAGAAGATCGGCTGGTTCGTGGAGGCGCTGTCGCGCTTCCTGGCCGCCGCCCTCGCCATCATCCTGATCTGCGTGGGGCTGCCGCTGTACCTGCCCGAGCTGGGCTGGATCGTCGCCGCCGGGGTGCCGGTGCTCGCGCTGGCCGTCCTGCCGCTGCTCCCCGTGGCCACCCAGCGCGCCGACATCCAGCGCGAGAAGGGGGGCAAGGCCACCGAACTGGCCTCGGACACCGTCGCCGGACTGCGGGTCCTGCGCGGCATCGGCGGCGAGGAGCTGTTCCTCGGGCGCTACCGCGCCGCGTCCCAGGAGGTCAGGAGGGCCGCCGTCCGCAGCGCGCGGATGTGGTCGCTGATCTCGGCCGTCCAGGTCCTGCTGCCGGGCATCCTGCTGATCTCGGTGGTCTGGTACGGCGCGCACCTCGCGCTCGACGGGCGGATCGGCGTCGGCGGGCTGGTGACCGTCTACAGCGCGGTGACGCTGCTGCTCTTCCCGCTGGGCCAGTTCGAGGAGATCGCCATGGCGTACTCCTTCTCGCGGCCCTCCGCGAAGCGCGCGGCGCGGGTGCTGTCGCTGGAGCGGACGTCGTACGACGACGAGCGCGGCGGCCTCGACGACGCGCGGCCGACCGGGGACCTCTACGACCCGGCGACCGGGCTGCTCGCCCCGGCGGGACTGCTGACCGCCGTGGTGTGCGGCGACCCGGACGCGGCGGGGCTGCTCGCCGAACGCCTGGGCGGGCACGCGGCCGAGGAGGAGAAGAGCCCGTCGGTGCTGCTCGGCGGGGTGGCGCTGGACGACCTTCCGCTCGACGCGGCGCGGGCCAGTGTGCTCGTACAGGACAAGGATCCGGTGCTGCTGTCGGGCACGCTCACCGAGCTGCTGGACGTGCCTGCCTCCGGCGCGGTCGACGCCGGGAAGGCGCTGGAGGCCGCGCAGTGCGCGGACGTGCTGGACGCGCTCGCGCAGGCGTCCGTGGACGGCAGCGGCGACCCGATGTCGTCGCGCATCACCGAGCGCGGGCGCTCGCTGTCCGGTGGCCAGCGCCAGCGGCTCGCGCTGGCCCGTTCGCTGGTCACGGACCCGGAGGTGCTCGTCCTGGACGAGCCGACGTCCGCCGTGGACTCGCACACGGAGGCCCGGATCGCGCAGGGCGTCAAGGAGTTGCGGGCCGGTCGTACGACGATCGTGTTCGCGTCCTCGCCGCTGCTGCTGGACAGCGCGGACCGCGTGGTGTTCGTCCACGAGGGGGCGGTCGCCGCGGTGGGCGGCCACCGTGAGCTGGTACGGACCGACGCGCGGTACCGCGCGGTCGTGACGCGCGAGACGGAGCCGGAGAGCGAAGAGCTCTCCGTACAAGACGAGTTGACACCGGCGTCCGCGCGGGCCCGGGAAGAGATCGAGGAATCGGCATGATCGGCCTGTCTCCCCCGGCGTTCGACCCGGCGGCCCCGGAATCGGCGGCCACCCTGCCCGTCGGGACGCCCGCGACCGTACGGGCCTATGTGCGGGAGCTGCTGCGCCGCCACCGCCGGGCGTTCGTCCTGCTCGTCACGGTCAACGCGGTCGCGGTCGTCGGGTCGATGGTCGGTCCGTACCTGCTCGGCTCGCTGGTCGAGGATCTCTCCGAGGGGGCGCGCGACCTGCACCTGGAGCGCGTCGCCGTGGTGTTCGCGGTGGCGCTGGCCGTCCAGACGGTCTTCACCCGGCTGGTACGGCTGCGCGGGGCGATGCTGGGCGAGGAGATGCTCGCCGATCTGCGGGAGGACTTCCTCGTCAGGGCGGTCGGGCTGCCGCCGGGCGTGCTGGAGCGGGCCGGGACCGGCGATCTGCTGTCCCGGATCACCACCGACATCGACCGGCTGGCGAACGCGATGCGGGAGGCCGTGCCGCAGCTGGCGATCGGTGTGGTGTGGGCGGCGCTGCTGCTCGGCGCCCTGACGGTCACCGCTCCGCCGCTGGCGCTCGCCGTGCTGGTCGCGGTGCCGCTGGTGGTGGCGGGCTGCCGCTGGTACTTCAAACGGGCGCCGTCCGCGTACCGTTCGGAGGCCGCCGGGTACGCCGCGGTCGCCGCGATGCTCGCGGAAACCGTCGACGCGGGCCGGACGATCGAGGCGCACCGCCTCGGCGCGCGCCGCGTCGCCCTGTCGGAGCAGCGGGTCAAGGAGTGGACGGCGTGGGAGCGGTACACGCTCTGGCTGCGGTCGGTGCTCTTCCCCGTCATCAACCTCACCCATACGACGATCTTCCTGTCCGTCCTGATGATCGGCGGGGTGTTCGTCCTCCAGGACTGGATCACCGTCGGACAGCTGACGACGGGGGCGCTGCTCTCCCAGATGCTGGTCGAGCCGGTCGGGCTGATCCTGCGGTGGTACGACGAACTCCAGGTCGCCCAGGTGTCGATCGCGCGGCTCGTCGGCGTGCGGGACATCGAGCCGGCCGGGGGCGACGAGTCGGTCGTCCCGGACGGCAGGACCGTCAGCGCGGACGACGTGCGCTTCGGGTACCGGGCGGGGGTGGACGTCCTGCACCGGGTGACGCTGGACGTCCCGCCGGGCACCCGGCTCGCGCTGGTCGGCCCGTCGGGGGCCGGCAAGTCCACGCTGGGGCGGCTGCTCGCGGGCATCTACGGGCCCAGGACCGGCAGTGTCACGCTCGGCGGGGCGGAGCTGTCCCGGATGCCGGCCGAGCGGGTGCGGCGGCATGTGGCGCTGGTCAACCAGGAACACCACGTGTTCGTCGGGTCGTTGCGCGACAACCTGCTGCTGGCCCGCACGGACGCGTCGGACGCCGAGCTGTGGGGGGCGCTGGGCGCGGTCGACGCGGAGGGCTGGGCGCGGGGGCTCGGCGGGGGCCTGGACACGGAGGTCGGGTCGGGCAGTACGACGCTGACCCCGGCGCAGGCCCAGCAGGTCGCCCTGGCCCGCCTCGTCCTGGCGGACCCGCACACGCTGGTCCTGGACGAGGCGACCTCCCTGCTGGACCCGCGGGCGGCGCGGCATCTGGAGCGGTCGCTGGCGCGGGTGCTGGACGGCCGTACGGTGGTGGCGATCGCCCACCGCCTGCACACCGCGCATGACGCGGACGTCATCGCGGTGGTGGAGGAGGGCCGGATCAGCGAGCTGGGGAGCCATGACGAGCTGGTGGCGGCGGAGGGGGCGTATGCGGCGTTGTGGCGGTCTTGGCATGGCTGACGGTGCGGTGGGGCGCGGGGCGCCCGGCTTGGCGGCGGCCGGCTTTTGTCCTCAAGCGCCGGACGGGCTTGATTTCGCCCGCTGCGGGTGCCCGTGCGGGGCGGGCCCGGCCTGACGGCCGGAGTGTTGTCCTCAAACGCCGGACGGGCTTGAATTCGCCCGGCGCGGGTGCCCGTGGGGGGCGCGCTTGGCTTGGCGGCCGGGGTGTTGTCCTCAAACGCCGGACGGGCTGGATTTGCCCGCCTCGGGTGCGGGGCGGGTCCGTGGAGTGGGGGGCGCTTCGCGGACGGGCCCCGGGGCCCGGGGGGAGGTGTCAGGTGGTTGTGGTGGTGAAGTAGTGGCCCTCGTCCAGGTCTTCGAGGAGGCCGGCATGGGTCGGGTGCCAGTTCAGCAGGTCCCGGGTGTGGGCGGCGGAGGTGGGGCTGTCCAGGGCGAGGAACGAGGCCATCCAGGCGAAGTGCCCGGCCGCCTCGTCCGGGGGGACCGAGACCACGGGCAGGCCCAGGTGGCGCCCGATCACCTCGGCGACCGCCTTGATCGGCACGCCTTCGTCCGCGACGGCGTGCAGGGTGGAGCCCGCCGGGGCGTTCTCCAGCGCCAGGTGGAAGAGGTGGGCGGCATCGGCGCGGTGCACGGCGGGCCAGCGCTGGGCGCCGTCACCGACGTAGCCGGAGACGCCCTTCTCGCGGGCGATGGCGACCAGCGTGGCGAGGAAGCCCTGGTCCCCGTCGCCGTGGACGGTCGGAGCCAGCCGTACGACCGACGAGCGCACGCCCCGGTCCGCGAGAGCGGTCGTGGCCTGCGCGGTCGCGAGCCGCCTCGCGGGGCCGGGAGCGTGGGCGCCCTCGGTGACGGACTCCTGGCCGTCGCGCTCGGTGGCGAACCGCCCCGGCGCGAGGCCGAGCGTGCCGGAGGCGATGAGGAGCGGGCGGCCGGTCCCGGCGAGTACGTCGCCGAACATGTCGACGGCCCTGCGGTCCGCGTCGGCGGCGTCCTCGAAGCCACCGCTGAACGCGATGTCGTGCTTGAAGGCGAGGTGGATCACGCCGTCGGACGCCTTGGCCGCGTCGCGCAGGATGTCGAGATCGTCGAGCGTGCCGCGCAGTACGTCGGCGCCGGCCCGGGTGAGGGCGTCTGCCGAGGCGTCGGAGCGGGCGAGGCCGAGGACCTTGTGGCCGGAGCCGAGGAGTTCGGGGACGACGGCGGAGCCGATCCAGCCGGACGCGCCGGTGAGGAACACACGCATGGGAGACCTCCAGGGTCGATGTCGATGCCGTGACCGTCGATGTCAGTCACTGCCATCACCACCAACGTAACACTCGATGTCAGTGACTGCCATCGCGTAGGATCGAGGCATGAGCCGATGGGAGCCCGACGCACGCGGGAGGCTGGAGCGGGCCGCGCTGGAGCTGTACAGCGAGCGGGGTTTCGAGCAGACGACGGCCGCGCAGATCGCGGAACGCGCGGGTCTTTCCGAGCGGACGTTCTTCCGCCACTACGCCGACAAGCGCGAGGTGCTGTTCGGGGGCGCCCAGCTGCTGGAGGGGGCCTTCGTGGAGACCCTGGCGGCTGTTCCGGCGGCGGTCGGACCGATGGACGCGATGGCGTCGACGCTGGAGGCGCTCTCGGACTTCTTCGCGGACCGGCACGAGTTCGCGCGGCGGCGCCAGGCGGTCATCGCGGCGAACGTGGAGCTTCAGGAGCGCGAGCTGATCAAACTGGCGACGCTGACCGCGGCGCTGTCGACGACGTTGCGGGGGCGGGGGGTGGGTGAGGCGGCGGCGAGCTTGGTGGCGGAGGTGGGGGTGGCGGTGTTCAAGGTGGGGTTTGAGCGGTGGCTACGGGCTGAGGGGGGAGCGTTGTCGTCGTTCTTGCGCGAGGCGCTTTTGGAGTTGCGGGTGGTGGTGGGGCCCCCGCCGCGATGACCGCGCCGCGGTCAGGGTTGTCCTCACGCCGGACGGGCGCCTACGCCCCGGTGGGCGGCGCGGCTTCCCTGCTTGTCCTCGCGCCGGACGGGCGTGTGCGCCCCGGTGGTGGGCGCGGCTTACTGATGTCCTCAATCGCCGGACGGGCTTGATTTTGCCCGCTGCGGGCCGCGTTTTCTGGCGCGGGTTGTCGCCGGGGGCCGGTCAGGGGTCGTGTCCTGCACTGCATGTTTTACGTCGCGTGCGACCAGTCGTATTGATTGACGATCGCCATGCGACACAAAACACGCTTTACGTTCCGGACACGACCCCTGCCCGTCCCCCTTCCAGGCCCGCGTCACTACCCGACCCGCTCCGGGGCGGGGCGGCAGGCAGCCCGGACCCGCACCGGGGCACTTCAAGCCCGTCCGGCGCTTGAGGACATCAGTAAGCCGCGCTGTCGGCAACCCAGGCCCGCCCGGACGCCCCCCCCAGCCCGTCCGGCGCTTGAGGACGACCCTGACCCGCACCGGCGCGCCGCGCGGGGGCACACCCCAGCCCGTCCGGCGTTTGAGGACATCAGTGAGCCGCGCCCGCGCAACGGACCGCAGGGTCCCCGGGGCGGGCGGGGTCGTTCAGTTCACCCCCGGCGTGAGGGGGGCGGGGTCGGAGGAGGTGCGTGTGTCCGGACGTAAAGCGTGTTTTGTGGCGCATGGCTACCGTCAACAAAACAAGACCTCGCACGCGCCGTAAAACATGCAGTCCGGACATACGTACCTCCGCAGGCCCCGCCCCCCGTCACCACGACACACCCAGCCCGTCCGGCGATTGAGGACAAGTAGTAAGGCGCGCCCACCACCGGGCCGCACACGCCCGTCCAGCGCAAGGACACGCAAGACGCCGCGCCCACCACCGCCGCGCAGACGCCCGTCCGGCGCGAGGACAAAACAAGAAGCGCGACCGCTAAAAGACCCCCAGCGCCGACGCCGCCCCCACCGCTCCCAGGATCATGAACACCGGCGTCAGAACCTTCAGCTCCACCCAGCTACCCGCGCGAAAGCGCATCGGCTTCGGCGGACCCAGCGCGTACCACCGCTTCCGCCCCAGCGGGATCGGCCACAGGATCGGGCAGCCCGACACCGTCAGCGCGTCGCCGATGTCGTGCACCAGCGCGCCCAGCACGATCGGCAGGCCCAGCCACAGGTACTCCTGGCCGGGCGCGGTGAACAGCCAGTCCGAGCCGTTGCCCGGCTGGTCCAGGATGCCCGCGAGATTCCACGCGGACGTCGCCCCCAGCAGCCACACCAGGATGTCGCTCGACATCCTCGCGGCCCGCCACAGCAGCCCCTCCACCGCGAGGACCAGGTGCACGAAGAGGATGAAGAGCACCGCCCAGCGCCCGCCCACGAGCGCCAGCCCGGACGCGCCCGCGCCGATCGTGACGGCCCAGAGCCAGGTGTGCGTGAGGGTGCGGTGCCCCCCGCTCCTGCGGGCGTCGCCGGGCTTCTTCGTCGCCTTGTAGACGGCGTACGACAGCTTGTCGACGATCTCGCACATCCGCTTCGAGACCGGGCCGAACGCCCTCGATATCGTCGCGGCCTTGTGGTCCAGGTCGGGGGCGAGCGCGGCCCCCGCGGTGATCAGCGCGCCGACCACCAGTACCGGCCACGGCATGCTGTGGCCGGTGGCCGCCGCCGCGGCGCCCACCCCCAGCCAGGCCGCAGCCCCTGACAGTGAGTGTGCCGGTCCCATCATGCGCGTATCCGCCCCATTGCAGTTGTGGAGAAGCTCAGTTGACAGGGCAGAGTACCGCTCATGATCTTCGGCCGAGCGGCCGGTTCCCGCCGTAGGGCGTGAGGCAGGCAAGATGGGGTGGTGACCCTCACTGATCAGCTGCCGCCGACCGCCGACCCCGACGCCCTTTTCGAGGCCTTCACCACCTGGGCCGAGGGCGAGGGCATCACGCTCTACCCGGCTCAGGAAGAGGCGCTGATCGAGGTGGTGTCGGGGGCCAATGTGATCGTCTCCACCCCCACGGGCTCCGGGAAGAGCCTGATCGCGGCGGGTGCGCACTTCGCCGCGCTGGCGCAGGACAAGGTCACGTTCTACACCGCGCCGATCAAGGCGCTGGTCTCGGAGAAGTTCTTCGACCTGTGCAAGCTCTTCGGCACCGAGAACGTCGGGATGCTGACCGGCGACGCGTCGGTCAACGCCGACGCCCCGGTCATCTGCTGCACGGCGGAGGTGCTCGCCTCCATCGCGCTGCGGGACGGCAGGCAGGCGGACGTCGGCCAGGTCGTGATGGACGAGTTCCACTTCTACGCGGAGCCGGACCGCGGCTGGGCCTGGCAGATCCCGATCCTGGAGCTGCCGCAGGCACAGTTCATCCTGATGTCCGCGACGCTCGGTGACATGTCGCGGTTCGAGGAGGACCTGACTCGCCGTACGGGCCGGCCGACGACGGTCGTCCGCTCGGCGACCCGGCCGGTGCCGCTGTACTACGAGTACAAGCTCACGCCCATCACCGAGACCCTGACGGAGCTGCTGGAGACCAAACAGGCGCCGGTCTACATCGTGCACTTCACGCAGGCCGCCGCCGTCGAGCGGGCGCAGTCGCTGATGAGCATCAACATGTGCAGCCGCGAGGAGAAGGACAGGATCGCCGACCTGATCGGCAGTTTCCGCTTCACCACCAAGTTCGGCCAGAACCTCTCGCGGTACGTACGGCACGGGATCGGCGTGCACCACGCGGGCATGCTGCCCAAGTACCGGCGGTTGGTCGAAAAGCTGGCCCAGGCCGGGCTGTTGAAGGTCATCTGCGGTACGGACACGCTCGGCGTGGGCGTCAACGTGCCCATCCGCACGGTGTTGTTCACCGCCCTGACCAAGTACGACGGCACGCGGGTACGGACGTTGCGCGCCCGGGAGTTCCATCAGATCGCCGGGCGGGCGGGCCGGGCCGGCTTCGACACGGCCGGACTGGTCGTCGCGCAGGCGCCCGAGCACGTCGTGGAGAACGAGAAGGCGCTCGCCAAGGCCGGCGACGACCCGAAGAAGCGCCGCAAGGTGGTCAGGAAGAAGGCGCCCGAAGGCTTCGTCGCCTGGTCGGAAACCACCTTCGACAAGCTGATCGGCTCCGATCCCGAGCCGCTGACCTCGCGTTTCCGGGTCACGCACACCATGCTGCTGTCGGTCATCGCCCGGCCGGGCAACGCCTTCGAGGCGATGCGCCACCTGCTGGAGGACAACCACGAGCCGCGCAGGCAGCAGCTCCGCCACATCCGCCGGGCCCTCGCCATCTACCGCTCGCTGCTGGACGGCGGGGTGGTGGAGCGCCTGGAGACCCCGGACGCGGAGGGCCGGATCGTCCGCCTCACCGTCGATCTCCAGCAGGACTTCGCGCTCAACCAGCCGCTGTCCACCTTCGCGCTGGCCTCGTTCGAGCTGCTGGACCCCGAATCGCCGTCGTACGCCCTGGACATGGTGTCGGTGGTCGAGTCCACGCTGGACGATCCGCGGCAGATCCTGGCGGCCCAGCAGAACAAGGCGCGCGGCGAGGCGGTCGGCGCGATGAAGGCCGACGGGATCGAGTACGAGGAGCGGATGGAGCGGCTCCAGGAGATCACGTACCCGAAGCCGCTGGAGGAGCTGCTCGTCCACGCGTACAACGTGTACCGCACCAGCCACCCGTGGGTCGGCGACCACCCCGTCTCGCCCAAGTCCGTGATCCGGGACATGTACGAACGGGCGCTGTCCTTCACGGAGTTCACGTCCCACTACGAGCTGGCGCGGACCGAGGGTATCGTCCTGCGCTATCTCGCGGGCGCGTACAAGGCGCTGGAACACACCATTCCGGACGATCTCAAGTCGGAGGACCTGGAGGATCTGACGGCCTGGCTCGGTGAGATGGTCCGTCAGGTGGACTCCAGTCTGCTGGACGAGTGGGAGCAGCTGGCCAACCCCGAGGTGGAGACGGCCGAGCAGGCGCAGGAGAAGGCGGACCAGGTACGGCCGGTCACGGCCAACGCGCGGGCCTTCCGGGTCCTGGTGCGCAACGCGATGTTCCGCCGGGTGGAGCTGGCCGCGCTGGACCGCGTCAACGACCTGGGCGAGCTGGACGGCGAGTCGGGCTGGGACGCGGACCGGTGGGGCGAGGCGATGGACGCGTACTGGGAGGAGTACGAGGACCTGGGTACGGGCCCCGACGCTCGCGGGCCCAAGCTGCTGGCCATCGAGGAGGACGCCGAGCACGGCCTGTGGCGGGTCAGGCAGACGTTCGCCGACCCGAACGGGGATCATGACTGGGGCATCGGCGCGGAGGTGGATCTCGCGGCCTCCGACGAGGAGGGCCGGGCGGTCCTGCGCGTCACGTCGGTGGGCCAGCTCTCCGCGGTGCGCTGAGACCGGGCCGGGAACAAGGCAGAAGGAGCACACCATGACCAACCCCGCCGAGCGGCTTGTCGACCTCCTCGACCTGGAGCGGATCGAGGTCGACATCTTCCGCGGCCGCAGTCCCGAGGAGTCCCTGCAACGGGTCTTCGGCGGCCAGGTCGCGGGCCAGGCGCTGGTCGCGGCCGGCCGTACCACCGACGGCGACCGGCCGGTCCACTCGCTGCACGCGTACTTCCTGCGCCCCGGCCGGCCCGGCGTGCCGATCGTCTACCAGGTGGAACGGGTCAGGGACGGCCGGTCGTTCACCACCCGCCGGGTGACGGCCGTGCAGGAGGGCCGGACGATCTTCAATCTGACGGCTTCCTTCCACCGCCCCGAGGAGGGCGGGATCGAGCACCAGCTGCCGCCGCGCCTGGACTTCCCCGACCCCGAGTCGCTGCCGACGGTCGCGGAGGAGGTACGGGAGCATCTGGGCGCGCTGCCGCAGTCGCTGGAGCGGATGGCCAGGCGCCAGCCGTTCGACATCCGGTACGTGGACCGGCTGCGCTGGACGCGGGAGGAGATCAAGGACGCGGATCCGCGCAGCGCGGTGTGGATGCGCGCGGTGGGGCCGCTGGGCGACGACCCGCTGGTGCACACCTGCGCGCTGACGTACGCGAGTGACATGACCTTGCTCGACGCCGTACGCATCCCGGTCGAGCCCCTGTGGGGCCCGCGCGGGTTCGACATGGCGAGCCTGGATCACGCCATGTGGTTTCACCACCCGTTCCGCGCCGACGAGTGGTTCCTGTACGACCAGGAGTCGCCGATCGCGACGGGCGGCCGGGGCCTGGCGCGCGGCCGGATCTACGACCGGGCGGGCACGCTCCTGGTGTCGGTGGTGCAGGAAGGTCTCTTCCGGCGCCACGCCGCGGCGGGATGAGTCACGGCGCGGGGTCAGAAGCCGGGGATCGGGTCCTGGTCGGCCTCGCGCCGCCGGGTCCTGATGTCCCGCGCGGGCGGGTGCAGCTTGGCGTCGCAGTCCGGCCCCAGACCGCTGCGCCGGGACGCCGTACCCCTCAGCGGGCGCCCGCACATGCGGCAGCGGACCAGGCGGCGGGCGGGCTCCGGCCCTGCGTCGGGCCCGGCGTCCGGCACGGCACCCGGCAGGGGCGGACCGGCCGCGGTTCGGTCCGGCGGGAACAGCTCCGGCTGCGGGGAATCGGGCATGCCCCACCTCTACCACCCCGGCCGCCGCGCCGGTACGGCCGGCCCGGTCCGCGACCGCCCGGCCCCCTGATCGCCGCCTCTCCGGCGGGTCCACAATGGGAGCGGACCACCGCCTGCACCAAGGAGACCCAGGATGACTCTGTACGACATTCCGCTGCGCACCCTCGCCGGTGAGCCGACCTCGCTCGCGGCGTACGAGGGCAAGGCCGTCCTGGTGGTGAACGTGGCGTCCAAGTGCGGCCTCACCCCGCAGTACACCGGCCTGGAGCGGCTCCAGAAGGAGTACGGCGACCGGGGGTTCACCGTGCTCGGGGTGCCCTGCAACCAGTTCGCCGGCCAGGAGCCGGGCAGCGCCGAGGACATCCAGACGTTCTGCTCGGCGACGTACGGGGTCACCTTCCCGCTGCTGGAGAAGACCGACGTGAACGGTGACGATCGTCACCCCCTGTACGCGGAGCTGACGAAGACGGCCGACGCCGAGGGCGGCGCGGGCGACGTGAGCTGGAACTTCGAGAAGTTCCTGCTCTCCCCGAAGGGCGAGGTCGTGGCCCGCTTCCGGCCCACCACGGAGCCCGGCGCCCCCGAGTTGGTCGCAGCCGTCGAGGCACAGCTGGCCGCCTGACCGCCGACCGTCGTACGGCTACGGCTGCCCCCGCCGGGCGATTCCGGCGGGGGCACTCGTACGCCCCGGGATCCCGCTACCGGATCGGCATGCCCGACAGCGCGCGGGCGATGACCAGGCGCTGGATCTCGCTGGTCCCCTCGAAGATCGTGTAGATCGCGCTGTCGCGGTGCATGCGCTCCACCGGGTACTCCCGCGTGTAGCCGTTGCCGCCGAGTATCTGGACGGCCTGCGCCGTGACCTCCTTGGCGGTCTCACTGGCGTACAGCTTCGACATCGAGCCCTCGGCCGCCTCGAAGGGCCGCCCCGCCGCCGCCATCCAGGACGCCCGCCACACCAGCAGGCGCGCGGCGTCGACGCGGGTGCGCATGTCGGCGAGCTGGAAGGCGATGCCCTGGTTGTCGATGATCGGCCGGCCGAACTGGGTGCGGGTCCTGGCGTAGTCGAGCGCGACCTCGTACGCGGCCCTGGCGGTGCCGACGGCCATCGCGCCGACCGCCGGGCGGGACGCCTCGAACGTGGCCATGGCCGCGTTCCGCACCCGCTCGCCGCCGGGCGCCGCCGCGCGCTCGCGGGCCCGGGCCAGCCGCTCGTCCAGCTTCTCCTTGCCCCCGAGGAGGCAGTGGCCGGGGATCCTCACGTTCTCCAGGACCACCTCGGCGGTGTGGGAGGCGCGGATGCCGTGTTTCCTGAACTTCTGGCCCTGGGAGAGTCCCGGGGTCCCGGGCGGTACGACGAAGGAGGCGTGGCCCCGGGTGCCGAGGGCCGGGTCCACGACGGCGACCACGACGTGCACGTGGGCGATGCCCCCGTTGGTCGCCCAGGTCTTGGTGCCGTCGAGGACCCATTCGTCCTTGGCCTCGTCGTAGACGGCGCGGGTCCGCATGGCGGCCACGTCGGAGCCGGCGTCGGGTTCCGAGGAGCAGAAGGCAGCCAGTTTCACGTCGTCGGCGTCGCCGTACATCTGCGGCACCCACGTGCCGATCTGCTCGTCCGTGCCGTTGGCGAGGACTCCGACGGCCGCCAGGCCCGTACCGACGATGGACAGGGCGATGCCCGCGTCGCCCCAGAACAGCTCCTCCATCGTGAGGGGGATCCCGAGGCCCGTGGGGTCGAAGTACTGCTGGGCGTAGAAGTCGAGGGAATAAATTCCGATCTTGGCGGCTTCCTGGATGATCGGCCAGGGCGTCTCCTCACGCTCGTCCCACTCGGCGGCGGCCGGGCGGATGACGTCCGCGGCGAAGCCGTGGAGCCAGTCGCGGACCTGCTTCTGGTCGTCGTCGAGTTCGAGCGTGAACGCGGCCATCGTGCCCCTCCGGTACTGTGTCGCCTGGGTTCGTTACTGGCGGTAACCGCAGTCTGTTACCCGCAAGTAGCCGATGTCAACCGGCCAAGGAGCGGGCGGCATTGCCGGGGGGCGGGGTGTTACGTTGCCCGGGCGTCACGGATACAGCGCAGGGCGGGGAGAGACACGATGGAGACCACACAGCAGGCCGAGCAGCAGCGATCGGCGCGGCAACGCCGGCGGCAACTGCTGGAAGCCGCGGACCGGGTGGTGCTCCGGGACGGCCCCCAGGCCTCCATGAACGCCATCGCCGCCGAGGCGGGCATCACCAAGCCGATCCTGTACCGGCACTTCGGTGACAAGGGCGGGCTGTACCGGGCCCTGGCCAAACGCCACACGGACGCGCTGCTGGACGCCCTGCGGGCCGCGCTCGACGCGCCCGCCGAGCGCCGCCAGCGGGTGGAGGCGACGCTCGACACGTACCTCGCGGCGATCGAGGCGAGGCCGCAGGTCTACCGCTTCCTGATGCACCCGGCCGAGGACAGCCAGCCGTCCGAGCAGGGCTTCGACGTGGGCCGGCACTCGGTCCCGCTGCTGCGGCGCCTGGGTGAGGAATTGGCCAAGGTCATCGAGGAGCGCGTCGACCTCGGTCCCGGCAGCGAGCAGCTGGCGCGGGTCTGGGGCCACGGCATCGTCGGCATGATGCACGGCGCGGGCGACTGGTGGCTCGGCGAACGGCCGTGCCCGCGCGAGCAGTTGGTCCACAGCCTGGCGGACCTGCTGTGGGGCCGGCTGGCGGTCGCGGGCGACCGCACGGGCGGACCGGCGTTCTGACGTGCCCCCGACGAGGACGAGGGCGGTACGGGCCGGTGCCGTACGGGTCCCGCGTACCGGACCTCAGACCGTACGGACTCCCGGCACCCGGCGCCCCGCCCGCAGCGCCCGGGACCTGCGCCACCCCGTGAGCCGGTCGGTGTACACCGTCCCCTCCAGGTGGTCGCACTCGTGCTGGAGGCAGCGGGCGAAGAAGCCGGTGCCCTCGACCCGTACCGGCTCGCCGTCCAGGGTGAACCCCTCCACGACGGCCCGGTCGTACCGCTCGGTTCCGGCCTCCACGCCGGGCAGCGAGAGACAGCCCTCGGGCCCGCGGAGGACAATGCCGTCCGCCTCCGCCAGCCGGGGATTGACCAGGTGTCCGAGGTGACGGACGTCCTCGTCGTCCGGGCAGTCGTACACGAACACCCGCTGGGCCACCCCGATCTGACTGGCCGCCAGGCCGACACCCCGGGCCTCGTACATCGTCGCGAAAAGGTCCTCGACCAGCTCCGCGAGCGCGGGACCGAAGTCGGTGACGGGGTCGCAGGGGGCGTGCAGCACCGGATCGCCCAGCAATCTCATGGCTCGTACTCGCCCGGAACTGCCGGGGATCGGACGGTTTCGCATGACGCTCAGGGTACGGTCCAGCGTGACCCCCGCCTTCTGCCCGGTGCCGCGGTTCGGGGCCCTGGCCGGATCTCGATAGGCTGACCCACGGACCGACGCAAGGAGGATCAAGGACGATGGCAGGCAACACGGAGCCGCTGTCGCCGCGGGCCAAGTTGGCCGTGACGGCGGGCAAGGCCGCGGCGGCGGTGTCGCGCGCGGCTGGCCGCGGCAGCGGATCGGTGATCGGCGGGAAGGTGGCGCTGAAGCTCGACCCCGATCTGCTGGGACGGCTGGCGCAGCACCTGGACGTCATCCTCGTGTCGGCGACGAACGGCAAGACCACCACCACACGGCTGATCGCGGAGGCGCTGGGCGCCGCGGGACCCGTCGTGTCGAACGCGCTCGGCGCCAACATGCCGGCGGGGATCACCTCCGCCCTGGCGGGCGGTTCCGACGCGAAGTACGGCGTGATCGAGGTGGACGAGAAGTACCTCGCGGGTGTGGCGCGGGACACCACACCGAAGGCGATCGCGCTGCTGAACCTCTCGCGCGACCAGCTCGACCGCGCCGCCGAGACCCGGATGCTCGCCGAGAAGTGGCGGGAGGGGCTGGCCGGCACGAAGGCCGTCGTCATCGCCAACGCGGACGACCCGCTGATCGTCTGGGCCGCCTCCTCCTCGCCGAACGTGGTGTGGGTGGCGGCGGGCCAGGAGTGGAAGGACGACGCCTGGTCGTGCCCGTCCTGCGGTGGTGTGATGCAGCGCCCCGGGGACGACTGGTTCTGCGGCGAGTGCGGTTTCCGCAGGCCGTCGCCGAGCTGGGCGCTGCACGGCGACCACGTCCTGGACCCGCACGGGTCGGCGTGGCCGATCCACCTCCAGCTGCCGGGCCGCGCGAACAAGTCGAACGCGGCCACCTCCGCCGCCGTCGTGGCGACCTTCGGGGTCCCCCCGCAGGTGGCGCTGGAGCGGATGTACCAGGTCCAGGCCGTCGCGGGACGGTACGACGTGGTGTCCTTCCAGAACCGCGACATCCGGCTGCTGCTGGCGAAGAACCCGGCGGGCTGGCTGGAGACGTTCTCCCTGATCGACCCGCCGCCGACGCCCGTCGTGCTGGCCGTCAACGCGCGGGGCGCCGACGGCACCGACACCTCCTGGCTGTGGGACGTGGACTACACCCGGCTCGCCGGGCATCCGATCTTCGTCCTCGGGGACCGCAAGCTCGACCTGGCCGTCCGTCTCGAAGTGGCCAATCTCGACTTCCGGGTGTGCGAGACGCTGGACGAGGCCGTCCAGCAGGCGCCCCCGGGCCGTATCGAGGCGATCGCCAACTACACCGCGTTCCAGGACCTGCGCCGAAGGGTCGGTAACTGACCGATGGACCCCCGGACCCAGAGAGCTTCGGAAAGGCGAGCGAACATGAGCGAGAGCAGCCTGCGGCTGGTGTGGATCTATCCAGACCTGCTGAGCACGTACGGCGACCAGGGCAACGCGCTGGTCGTGGAGCGCCGTGCCAGACAGCGCCGCCTGGGTGTCACGCGCGTGGACGTCCGCAGTGACCAGCCGATCCCGACCTCCGGCGACATCTATCTGATCGGCGGCGGTGAGGACCGGCCGCAGCGGCTGGCCGCCGAGCGGCTGCGCCGGGACGGCGGGCTCAGCCGTGCCGTGTCCAACGGCGCGATCGTCTTCTCGGTCTGCGCCGGCTACCAGATCCTCGGCCACGAGTTCATCAACGACCTGGGCGAGCGCGAGGCCGGCCTCGGGCTGCTCGACGTGGTCTCCACCCGCGGCGAGGGCGAGCGGTGTGTCGGTGACGTCCTCGGCGACATCGACCCGCGGCTCGGCCTGCCGCAGCTGACGGGCTTCGAGAACCACCAGGGCGTCACCCACCTCGGCCCGACGGCCCGCCCGTTCGCGCAGGTCAGGCTGGGCAAGGGCAACGGCACGGGGGACGGTACGGAGGGCGCGTACAACGACACCGTCTTCGGTACGTACATGCACGGCCCGGTCATGGCACGCAACCCGCACATCGCGGACCTGCTGCTGAAGCTGGCGCTGGACGTCAACGCGCTGCCGCCGACGGACGACCGCTGGTACGACGCGCTGCGCGCCGAGCGCATCTCCGCGGCGGTCCAGCCCGCCTGAGGCCTTGCTCACGGCCCGCCCGGCGGCCCGTGCGTACCCCTGGTGGGTGCGTCGCGCGGCGCCGGGCGGCTGTCCAGCAGTCGGACGGCAGGTTCGGTCCTGACACTCCCCGCCGGTAGGCTGGCCGAGATCAGGCCGGACAGAGTGGTGCGGCCTCCAGCCCACGTTGCAAAGGTATTCCGGGCCATGCGAATTGGTGTGCTCACCTCAGGCGGGGACTGCCCCGGCCTCAACGCCGTCATCCGGTCCGTCGTACACCGCGCCGTCGTCGACCACGGCGACGAGGTGATCGGCTTCCACGACGGCTGGCGGGGTCTCCTGGAGTGCGACTACCGCAAGCTCGACCTGGACGCGGTGGCCGGGATCCTGGCCCGGGGCGGGACGATCCTCGGCTCCTCGCGGGTCCAGCCGGCGCACCTGCGCGACGGGGTGGAGCGGGCCAGGGGCCATGTCGCGGACCTCGGCCTGGACGCGATCATCCCGATCGGCGGCGAGGGCACGCTCAAGGCGGCCCATCTGCTGTCCGAGGCCGGGCTACCGATCGTCGGGGTGCCGAAGACCATCGACAACGACATCCCCTCGACCGACGTGACGTTCGGCTTCGACACGGCCGTGGGGGTCGCCACCGACGCGCTCGACCGGCTCAAGACCACCGCCGAGTCCCACCAGCGGGTCCTGATCGTCGAGGTCATGGGCCGCCACACCGGCTGGATCGCGCTGCACTCCGGCATGGCCGCCGGGGCCCACGCCATCGTCGTCCCCGAGCGCCCCTTCGACATCGGTGAGCTGGCGGCGCTGGTCGGCAAGCGGTTCTCGGCGGGCAAGCGGTTCGCGATCGTGGTGGTCGCCGAGGGCGCCAAGCCGCGCGAGGGCTCGATGAAGTTCGACGAGGGCGGCACGGACGTCTACGGGCACGAGCGCTTCGCCGGGGTGGCCGGGCAGCTCTCCGTGGAGCTGGAGCAGCGGCTCGGCAAGGAGGCCCGTCCGGTGATACTGGGCCACGTCCAGCGCGGCGGCACGCCGACCGCGTACGACAGGGTCCTCGCGACCCGGTTCGGCTGGCACGCGGTCGAGGCGACCCACCGGGGCGAGTTCGGCATGCTGACCGCGCTGCGCGGCACGGACATCGTGATGGTGCCGCTGTCCGAGGCCACGGCGACGCTCAAGACGGTGCCCGCCGAGCGGTACGCCGAGGCGGAGTGCGTGCTCTGAGCCGCTGTACGGCGGACACCGCCCCCGGTCGCGGCCGCGGCCGGGGGCGGTTCTAGTCTGGTGCGGACAACCGGCACGAATCGCCGCGGCACCACTCGTCACTCGGGAGCGCACGGATGGATCACAGCGGGCACGGCATGACCATGGATCTGCCGCCGTTCACGCTGGGACGGGCGCTGGAGTACTCCCCCGACTACTTCTTCCTGACGGGCTGCCTGCTCGCGCTCGTGCTGTACGGCTGGGGTGTGGTGCGGCTGCGCCGGCGCGGCGACGGCTGGCCGGTGGGCCGCGCCGTCGGCTTCACGCTCGGCGTGCTGACCGTGGCCCTGGTGATGTGCACGAAGCTGAACGACTACGGCATGGTCATGTTCAGCGTCCACATGGTCCAGCACATGGTGATCAGCATGGTCTCCCCCATCCTGATCCTGCTGGGCGCGCCGGTGACACTGGCCCTGCGGGCGCTGCCGGTGGCACGCCGCCGGGGCCGCAAGGGCGCGCGTGAGCTGCTGCTCGCGGTCCTGCACAGCGGGTTCGTACGGGTGATCACACATCCGGCCTTCACCATCCCGCTCTTCATCGCGAGCCTCTACGGGCTGTACTTCACGCCGCTCTTCGACTTCCTGATGGGGTCGAAGACCGGACACGTCGCGATGATGGTGCACTTCCTCACCGTGGGCCTGGTCTTCTTCTGGCCGATCATGGGCATCGACCCGGGGCCGCACCGGCCGGGCTATGTGATGCGGATGCTGGAGCTGTTCGCCGGGATGCCGTTCCACGCGTTCTTCGGGATCGCGCTGATGATGGCGAGCGAGCCGATGATCGGCGCGTACCGTACGCCTCCGGCCTCGCTCGGGATCGACGCCCTGAGCGACCAGACGGCGGCGGGCGGTATCGCCTGGGCGTTCAGCGAGATCCCGTCCGTGCTGGTGCTGGTGGCCCTGGTCTTCCAGTGGTACCGCTCGGAGCAGCGGGTCGCGACCCGCTCGGACCGGGCCGCCGACCGGGACGGGGACAAGGAGCTGGTGGCGTACAACGCCTATCTCGCCTCGCTCCAGACCCGGGGGCAGTAGCGCGAACCACCCGTCGGGGGCGACGATAGCCCTCACGGCCCCGGCCGGGAGGAGGACGTTCATGTCCGGTTCCACAAAAACGATGGGTGGCATCACCGTCGGTGCGCTGGTCCTGGTGACCGCCTACACGGCGGCGCTGGGCAGCAACGGGTGGCTCTGGTTCGGGTGGGTGGTACTGGGCCTGCTCACGATCGGGATGGCCGCCTCGCGCTCCTGAAGCCCGCGAGGAAGTGCGCGTACGACCAGGGCACCGCCGCACACGCGGCGGTGCCTTGGTCGTGTACGCCCCCGGCGGTGACCGGGACCGGTGCTACTTGGTCTCGGGGGTGCGGGCCGGGGCCTTGCCGTTCAGGTTCGGGGACGCCGGGGCGCCGCCGTTGCCGGTCGCGCCCTGCGTGCCGGGGCGCTGGAGCGAGTTCAGGATCGCCAGGCCCTGGCTCACCAGGCCCGCCACCATCTCGTTGAGGCCGTCGGTGCCGTTGAGGACGGTCAGGTTGGCGCCCGCCATGCCCCGCGCGGCCGCGTCGGCGAGGGCGGGAAGGTTCTCCACCGTCCGGTTGGCGGCGATGAGTTCCTGGTTGCCGTTCTTGAGGGACTCGGCGCGGGCGCTGTTCGCGTCGGCCTGGGCCTGCGCGAGCGTACGTTCCGCGTACGCCGAACCGTCCGCCTCGAACTTCGCCCGGTCGCGGGAGGCTTCGGCCAGCGTGCGCTGCCGGTAGGCCTCGGCGTCCGCCGGGCGCCTGACCTCGGCCTCGAGGCGCTGTGCGGCGAGGAGCGCCTGGCGCGTCGCCAGCGAGGTCTGCTCCTCGATGACTTCCTGGGAGGCCCGGGCCTCGGCCAGCGGCCCCGCCTGCGCGGCGCGGGCGTTGACCTGCTCCGTCTCGGCGAGGAAGCCCGCGCGCTTGATCGCGGTGTCCCGTTCGTACTCGGCCTTCAACGCGGCGGCCTGCTGCTCGCGTTCGGCCGCTTCCTGGTCGGACTTCGCCTGGGCGATACGGGCCTGGCTGGCGACGGCCGCCGCGTGCGGGGCGGCGAGGTTCTGGATGTAGCCGGTGGCGTCCTCGATCTCCTGGATCTGGAGGGCGTCGACCACGATCCCGAGCTTCTCCATCTCGCTGTGGCTGCCCTGCTTCACCTCCTGGGCGACCCGGTCACGCTCGCGGATGATCTGTTCGACGGTCAGTCCGCCGATGATGGAGCGGAGGTGACCGGCGAAGATCCGGCCGACCAGCTCCTCCATCCGGTCCTGCTCGGCGAGGAAACGCCGGGCCGCGTTGGCGATCGACACCGCGTCGTCGCCGACCTTGAAGACGGTCACCGCGCGCACGTTCAGCCGGATGCCCTGCTGCGTGACGCAGTCCTCGACTATCTCGGCCTCCCGCAACGCGAGGGACAGCATGCGGGCCTTCTGCTTGATGGGCATGACGAAGCTGCCGTGCCCGGTGACGATACGGAACTGCGTGTCCTGCGCCTGGCGTTTGGAGCCGGAGATGAGCATCGCCTCGTTGGGCGCGGGAACATGCCAGAACAGCATGGTGGGACTCCTGTCGTACCGCGTGGTGCGTGTGTGGGATTGCTCAGGAGGAATGAGGGATCACGGGGAAAAGGGGCCCGGGAGGAAGAGGGGGCTCAGGAGGGAAAGGGCTCCACGATCACCGAGCGGGCCGAGATCGACTCGACGACGATCACGCGGAGGTTCCTGCCGATCGGCCGGTCCGACCAAGCGGCGTAGGCCTCGGATCCGCCCCGTACGGCGACCAGTACTTCGCCCGGGCCCTCGGCGGGGATCGGAACGGTGACCCGGCCGATCGCGCCGACCGGGCTCTGCGCGGAGTCATCTGCCACGGACATACGTCGTCGCCCCACCCGTTTCCCTGGCGCGGGGCTCCCGGGCGCCGGGCGCCGCTCCGCGCTTCCGCACAGCCGGTGTGTCAGCCGCGATCATGAGCGACCACGCCTTCCGGAGGACCGTGCCTCCGACGTCGTTCCTCGTCGAGGACGCCACCGGCAGAACGGCCGGTGACGACAGGTCCTCGATACCTCTCACAGTACTCCGCGAAGCGCCGGGAAAGGCTCACCGCGGGCGATGTTCCCGGGGCCCACCCCGGGGTGTCCCCGGGAAGGAAGTTAGTCTAGCCTTACCTAAGTTTTGTGCCCGGTCCGTGGGCGCGGGCAGGGATTCCGGAGGGGCGCGGTGGAGTGCGGTGGGGGCTGAAGTCCCAGCAGGACGGGACGTCCTGAGGCGAGTGGTCACCGGACAGCGGCGCGATGTGCTCCTCGCCTCGCTGCTCGCGGCCGGGCACCAGGGCGGCGAGGCCCTCGTCCCCGTCCTGGTCGGCGTGGTGATCGACCGGGCCGTCGCCGAGGACGACGGAGGGGCCCTGGGTCTGTGGATCGGTGTGCTGGCCGTCGTCTATGTCGGGCTCTCGTTCAGCTTCCGGCACGGCGCCCGCCTCTCCGAGCGGGCGGCCGTGGTCGCCGCGCACGAACTGCGGACCGCCGTGGTGGCGCGGGTGCTGGAGCCGGGGGGCGGGGCGGAGGCCGGCCGGCTGCCCGGCGCGCTCACGAACCTCGCCACGGAGGACGCCAAGCGGGTCGGCGCCGTCACCGTCGCGGTGATGGAGGCCGCCGCCGCGCTCGCCGCGCTCACCGTCAGCGCCGTGGCGCTGCTCTGGATCTCCGTCCCCCTCGGACTGGTCGTCCTGCTGGGCACCCCGCTGCTGCTCTGGCTGGGGCATCTGCTGAGCAAGCCGCTGGAGCGGCGCAGCGAGGCCGAGCAGGAGCGCGCCGCGCACGCCTCGGGGGTGGCCGCCGATCTGGTGGCCGGGCTGCGGGTGCTCAAGGGCATCGGCGCCGAGTCCGCGGCGCTCGCCCGCTACCGGTCCACGAGCCGCGCCTCGCTGGGCGCCACGCTGCGGGCCACCCGGGCCCAGGCGTGGCAGAACGGCATGACGCTCGCCCTGACCGGGGTGTTCCTCGCCCTGGTCGCGCTGGTCGGCGGCCGGCTGGCCGCCCAGGGGGACATCAGCCTGGGCGGGCTGGTCTCGGCGGTGGGTCTCGCGCTGTTCCTGCTCGGGCCGCTGCAAGTGGCCGGCTGGGTGAACGCGGAGCTGGCCCAGGGCCGGGCGTCCGCCGCGCGGATCGCGGAGGTGCTGTCCGCTCCCCCGGCCGTGGTGCCGGGGCCGGGCGCGCCGACCCGGCCCGTACGGGGAGAGGTCCGTCTGCGCGCGGTGTCGTACGGCGGGCTGCGCGGCCTCGAACTGGACGCCGCGCCGGGCGAGTTGCTCGGGGTGGTCACGACGGATCCGGCCGACGCCCTGGCGCTGCTGCACTGCCTGGGACGGGTGGCCGACCCGGACGCGGGATCCGTGGAGCTGGACGGCACGGCCCTCGCGTCGCTCGATCCGGCGCTGGTACGGGACGTGGTGCTGGTCGCGGGCCACGACGCCGATCTGTTCGAGGGGACCGTCCTGAGCAACGTGTCGGCCGCCGCCCCCGACCCCGCCGACACCGCCCATCTCCGGCGGGCGATGGCGGCGGCGGGCGCGGACGAGGTCGCCGGCACGCTGCCGTACGGCGCGGACACGACGGTCACCGAGCGTGGACGCTCCCTGTCCGGCGGGCAGCGCCAGCGCGTGGCCCTGGCCCGGGCGCTGGCCGCCGAGGCGCCGGTGCTGGTCCTGCACGATCCGACGACGGCGGTCGACGCGGTCACGGAGGCCCGGGTGGCAGGCGCGGTACGGGAGTTCCGGCGCGGCCGTACGACGATCCTGGTCACCGCGAGCCCCGCCCTGCTGGCCGTCACCGACCGGGTGGTGCTGGTGGACCGGGGGCGCGTGACGGACACGGCCGCGCACGCCGACCTCGTACAGCGGCACGAGTCCTACCGGACGGCGGTCTTCGCGTGACGGACCACCTCACCACCACGTCTGCCGATTCCGGTACGACGCCGTCCGCCGGGGCGGACGGCCGGGCCCTGCTGCCCACCGCGTCCGTCCGGCGCACCCGCGCGGCGGTACGGGAACTGGTGCGCCCGCACCGGGGGTTGGCCCTCGCCGGACTGGCCACGATGGTCGCCGCCACCGCCGTCGGGCTGCTGATCCAGCCGACGCTCGGCCACATCGTCGACACGGTCACCGAGGGCCGGCCGGCCGGCGCGCTGACCGCTCCGGTGGTCCTGCTCGTCGTGGTCGCGCTCGTCCAGGGCGCGGCGACCGGGCTCGGGCTCTCCCTCGTCTCCCGGCTCGGCGAAACCGTACTGGCCCTGCTGCGCGAGCGGTTCGTGGACCGCGCGCTGCACCTGCCCCTGGAACGGGTGGAGGGCGCGGGCTCGGGCGACCTCACGGCGCGGGTCACCGGAGACGTGTCGCTGATCGCCGACGCGGTGCGCAACGCCCTGCCCGAGCTGGCCCGTTCGGTCCTCGCGATCGTCCTCACGCTCGGTGCGCTGGCCCTGCTCGACTGGCGGTTCTTCCTGGCCGCGCTGCTCGCCTTTCCCGTACAGGCGCACACGGCACGCTGGTACCTGCGCCACGCGGCACCGCTCTACGCCGAGCAGCGCGTCGCCCACGGGGCCCAGCAGCAGCAGTTGCTGGACACCATCGGTGGCGGGCCGACCGTGCGCGCCTTCCGGCTGGAGAAGGAGCACACCGGACAGGTCACCGCCCGGTCGTGGTCGGTGGTCGAGCTGACGATGCGCGGGGTGCGGCTGATCCTGCGCTTCTACAGCCGGCTGCACCTGGCGGAGTTCACCGGTCTGGCCGCCGTGCTGGTGGCCGGCTTCCTGCTGGTACGGGCCGACGCCGTGTCCATCGGTACGGCGACCGCGGCCGCGCTCTACTTCCACAGCCTCTTCACCCCGGTGAACTCGGCGCTGATCCTGATCGACGACGCCCAGTCGGCGACGGCGGGGCTGGCCCGGCTGATCGGCGTGGCCGATCTGGCACCGCCCGTACAGCCGGAGCGGCCGGCCGTACCGAAGGACGCGTCCGTCACCGTCCGCGGCCTCACGCACGCGTACCGCACCAACCATCCCGTTCTGCACGGGGTGGACCTCACGCTGGCCCCCGGGGAGCGGGTCGCGCTGGTCGGGGCGAGCGGCGCGGGCAAGACCACCCTGGCCAAGATCGTCGCGGGCATCCACCGGCCGCAGGAGGGCACGGTGCTGATCGGCGGCGCGGACCTGGACGCGCTCGGTCCCGAAGCCGTCCGCCGGGCCGTCGCGCTGATCACCCAGGAGGTGCACGTCTTCGCCGGGCCCCTCGCGGACGACCTGCGGCTGGCGCGCCCCGGCGCGACGGACGCGGAGCTGCGCGAAGCGCTGGACCGGGTGGACGCGCTCACCTGGGCCGACCTGCTGCCGGACGGACTCACCACGGTCGTCGGCGAGGGGGGCCACCGGCTCACCAGCGCCCAGGCCCAACAGCTCGCCCTCGCCCGGCTGGTGCTGGCCGACCCGCCGGTCGCCGTCCTCGACGAGGCCACGGCGGAGGCGGGCAGTGCCGGGGCGCGCGCCCTGGAGAAGGCCGCCGCGCGCGCCGTGGACGGCCGTACCGCACTGATCGTGGCGCACCGGCTGACGCAGGCCGCGACCGCGGACCGGGTGGTCGTGATGGACGCCGGCCGGATCGTCGAGTCGGGGACGCACGACACGCTGCGCGCGGCGGGCGGGCGCTATGCCGCGCTGTGGGAGGCGTGGTCGGACAGCCGCGAGGCGGCGGGGCCGTGACCGGGGCTCACCGGCGAGGGCCGTGACCGTACTCCCCGGCTTCCCGAACGCACCACCCAACCCCCCGCATCAACCCACCAGAGAAGCACCACCGATCACGAAGGACCCCTTTGATGGCCCGCACACTGGCCCGCACCCTCCGTGCCGACCGGCTCGCCGCCGCGTTCGCCTCCGTCCTGCTGCTCTTCGCCACCGTCGCCGCCTGCGGCTCGGACTCGGGCTCCGAGCCCGGTTCGGCCGCCGGGGGCAAGGACGCGGCGGCGCCCGGGGCGTACCCCGTCACGATCCCCCACAAGTTCGGCAGTACGGTCGTGAAGTCCGAGCCGCAGCGGATCGTCACGGTCGGCCTGACCGACCAGGACGCCGTGCTCGCACTGGGCGAGGTCCCCGTCGGCACGACGGAGTGGCTGGGCGCGTACAAGGGCGCGCTCGGTCCCTGGGCGACGGCGAAGCTGGACGGCGGGGCCGTACCAACGCTCCTCAAGGACCCCGGCACCGGGCCGCAGACCGAGCGGATCGCGGCGCTGAAGCCCGATCTGATCATCGCGCTGTACTCGGGGCTCACCAAGGAGCAGTACGAGACGCTCTCGAAGTTCGCGCCCGTTCTGGCGCAGCCGAAGCAGTACAACGACTACGGCATCCCGTGGGAGCTCCAGACCGAGACGATAGGGAAGGCGCTCGGCAAGGAGGCGGAGGCGAAGAAGCTCGTATCCGGGGTGGAGGCGAAGTTCGCCGCCGCGCGCGAGGCGAATCCGGCGTTCACCGGCGCGACGGGCGTGATGGCGACTCCGTACGAGGGCATGTTCGTCTTCGGCAGCCAGGACCCGCGCTCGCGGCTGCTGACGTCGTACGGCTTCACGCTGCCGGCGGGGCTCGACAAGGCGATCGGGGACCAGTTCGGCGCGAACATCAGCAAGGAGCGGACGGATCTGCTGAACCAGAAGGTGGCGGTGTGGTTCGTCGGCGACCCGGTCAAGGACGCGGAGAAGCTGCACAAGGACCCGACGTACGGGGATCTGCCGGTGGTGAAGCAGGGGCGTGAGGTCTTCATCAAGGAGACGAGCGACTACGGGAACGCGCTGTCCATGGGGACGGTGCTGAGCCTGCCGTACGCACTGGACCGGCTGACGCCGCAGCTGGCGGCGGCGGTGGACGGGGACCCGGCGACGGTGGTGGCGCAGCCCGCGTCGTGACGCGGCCGCGCGTGCGCGCGGCCTGCACGGTGACCGCACCCCGGCCAGGCGGGTCCTGGCCGGGGTGCGGTCATTTGCATGATTGCCTGACGAATAATCAGTAAGGGTTCATGTCTCGCAAGTCACCTATATACCGCAAACATAATGCGGTGTCATATTCCTGCCACATCACCCCGTTCATCGCGTGTGAACGGATCAGGGGAAGGCAGGGACATGAGCAGATTCAGGTACGGAACCACTGCGCCGCTCGTCGCGCTGGCCGCCTTGGGAGCGCTCGTCACCGCGGGAGGCACGGCCCACGCGGAGGCGGGCCAGGACAGCATCACCATGCTGAAGCAGGAGAAGAACCAGTGGTGCTGGGTCGCCTCCGGGCTGACCATCGCCAAGTTCCAGGGCGTCGGCTCCACCCAGGCGGACTTCTGCGACCGGGCCAAGCCCTACTACGGCTGCAACAACCAGCCCGCCACGCTCGACGACATGGCCAAGGGGTGGAGCAGCCTCGGCATGACCCGCACCGGCACGGGCCTGAACAGCGCGGCCACGTTCGACCAGGTCCACACGGACGTCAAGGCGGCCCGGCCGATCGGTGCCCGCATCGGGTGGGCGGCCGGCGGCGGCCACATGAACGTGATCTACGGCTTCGACACGTCGAACACGACGATCGCGGTGGCCGACCCGTGGCCGGACACCACCACGTACACGTGGTGGAAGTACAGCGACTACGTGAGCAACAGCTCGTCCAAGTGGACCCATTCCCGCATCGGTATCTCCCGCTAAGGCAGGCGACATGCGCGACACCAGCGGCACCAGAACGTCCGGCGGGCGGGCCGCCCGCTCCTCCCGGCTCTCCGTCCTCCTCGCGGTCGGCGCGTCCGCGCTGCTGTCCATGGCCGGACCGGCGTACGCGGCCCCGGCCAAGGACCCGCTCCCGGCCGACATCCCCGACTACCGGGCCGCCCTCGACGCGGTGAAGTCCACCGACGTCCTCAACACCGTCTGCCGGTTCCTGCGCACCCCGGTGCCCACCGGCGAGGCGAGCACCCGGGTGCAGACGATCCCCGACACGGCCGAGCCCTGCCAGGGCCTCCCGGCCTTCACGATCAAGGACCCGGTCGCGCGGAACGAGATCACCCCCGGGTTCGCGGCGGGAACCGCCCAGCCGCTGGCCACCGAGGCGATCAGCCTGACCGGCCTGGTCTCCTCGCTGAGCACCACCGTCAACGGCCGCGACGCCACCGTCCTGCTCGCGCCCACCCAGGGCGGCGGCTGGCACCTGGCGGCCGTGCGCGACGGCAACACCGACGCCGGATACGCCGGCCGGGCCGGCGTGGGCACGCTGACCTTCACCGAGCCGCAGATCCGCGGCTGGTACCGGCTCAGGCTCACCACCGTCGAGCCGCTCAACGACCAGGCCCGGGAAGGACTGGGCGGCAAGGCGTCGGTGTCGCTCCGCGACTACCAGAACCTGGTCAAGGCCCGCTACGCCGACAAGCAGCCCGGCTCGGAGTACGACTCCAAGGGCTTCTCCAGCGGCTACGAGCTCCAGCGCGCGGAGACCGGTTCCTCGCCCTCCTCGTCCTCCGCCCTGCTCGTCGCCGGCGGGTCCGGCACGGCCCTCGCCCTCGCGGGCGGGGCGGCGGTGTTCCTCCGGCGCCGTCGCCCTGGCGCGCGCTGAGCCCTGGCGCGCGCTGAGCCCACTCTTGGTTCACCCCCCGCTCCGCTCCGGCGGAGGGGGGGGTGAACCACTCGCATGCGGTCCTCGTGTGTTATTCCGGTAGATACGGGTCGATGAGTGCATCCACCACTCAGACGGCTTTTCCATCCGTACCCGTACCCGCTGGATCCGCACGAAGGGCTGCCCATGAGTAACCACCCGTTCCGTTTCGGCGTGAGTCTGATCAACGTCGGTTCCCGCTCCGCCTGGCGTGACCGTGTGCGCGAGGTGGAGGACCTGGGGTACGACGTGCTCCAGATGCCTGATCATCTGGGCATGCAGTCGCCGTTCCCGGCTCTGGTGGCGGCCGCCGACGTGACAGCCATGCGCCTGGGTACGTACGTGCTCAACGCGGGCATCGCCAGTCCCGCCTACCTGGCGCGGGACGTCGCGGACACCCAGCGCCTCACCGACGGGCGCCTGGAGCTGGGGCTCGGCGCGGGATACATGCCGAACGAGTTCGAGGCCGTGGGCCTGCCCTTCGGTACCGGAGGGGAACGCCTGGGGAGGCTGGAGGCCACCCTGGCCGCCACGCGTGAGCTGCTGGCGGCGGAGGCGGACCGGCCCGTGCCGCCGATCATGCTGGCGGGCTCCGGTGAGCGCATGCTGCGATTCGGCGCGCGGGAGGCCGACATCTTCAGCTTCTCGATCATGGCCGGGGTGACGGAGGGCGTACCCCCCGAGGAAGCGTTCGCGCGCCGCGTCCGCGTCCTGCGCGAGGCCGCGGGCGAGCGGGCCGACCGGATCGAGCTGAACCTGTTCGTCGCGGCGGTCGGCGCGAGCGCCGAGCAGCTGGATCTCGCGATCATCCGGCAGGCCAGCGGTCTGGACGACGCCTCGCTCAACCAGCTGCCGGGTGTGCTGATCGGTTCGCCGGGGGAGATCGCGGATCGGCTGCGGCGGTATCACGAGGAGTACGGCGTCAGCTACATCAGCGTGCTGGAGCCGCACCGGGCCGCGTTCGCGGAGGTCATCAAGCACCTGCGGTGACGCCTCGGCGCGGAGCGCCCACGCCGGGGCTCCGCCCCGACCCAGGTCCTCAATCGCCGGACGGGCTCATGGGAGCCCGTCCGGTCGAAGGAGGAACGTCAGAGGGTCAGGCTCTTCGGGCGGAGGTCCGTCCAGTTGTCCTCGATGTGGCTCAGGCACGACTCGCGGGTCGTCGGGCCGTGGGTCCTCGTCCAGCCCGCCGGGATCTCCGCGAAGTCCGGCCACAGGCTGTGCTGTCCCTCGTCGTTGACCAGGACCGAGTAGACACCCTCGGGGTTCTCGAACGGGTTGCTGCTGCTCATGTCGGATTCTCCTCAGGCTGCTCTTGTCACAAACGTGCGCCGGCGCGTGCCACCAGCGCTTCCAGGGCCCGGAACCACGTCTCCGCGAGGTCCCTGACATCTTCCTCGTCCAGCACTCCCGCCGGCCAGGACCAGTGTGCCGCGAGGACCGGGCCCTCGGGGCGGTCTTCCGTGACGACGTTGATGCCGAGGGCGTGGCCCTCGCGCATCGACGGGTCGGCGCCGATGTCGGCCGCGTCCTCCTCGGGCGCGTACGACCAGTCGGTCGCCTCGGGGATGCTGAAGCGTCCCAGGTAGTTGAACTCGATCCGCGGCGGTTCCAGCGCGGCGAGCACCGGGGCCGTACGGGGGTTGAGGTGGCGGAGCATGCCGTAACCGACGCCGTTGGCCGGCAGTCCGCCCAGGTGGCGCCTGACCCGCTCCAGCGCCTCGTCCACCGCCGGGCCGCCCGCGAAGGCGTCGGCCAGGTCGACGGGGCCCGGGTCGAGGCGGACGGGGAAGACGCTGGTGAACCAGCCGACGGTACGGGACAGGTCCGCGTCGCCGGTCAACTCCTCCTCGCGGCCGTGGCCTTCGAGGTCGACCAGCACCCCGCCCGCCGTGCCCCGGCGGCGGAGCCAGTCCGTCAGCGCGAGGGCGAGGCCGGTGAGCAGGACGTCGTTGACCGTCGCGCCGAGGGCGGCGGGGGCCGTGGACAGCAGGGGGTCGGTGTGTTCCGGCGGAAGGCGCAGCGCCATCTCCCGTACGGTGCCGGTGGTGTCGCGCTCCGGGTCCAGCGGGCGGAGCAGCGGGAGGGGTTGCGCGCCGTCCAGGATGCCGGTCCAGACCGGCAGTTCGGCCTCGCGGGCGGGGTCCTGCGCCAGCTCGGTGAGTTGGTGCGACCACTGGCGGAACGACGTCTCCACGGGGGCGAGTTCGGCCGGCCTGTCCTCGGCGACGTCCTGCCAGGCCGCCGCCAGGTCGGGCAGCAGGATGCGCCAGGAGACGCCGTCGACCAGCAGGTGGTGGGCCATCAGGAGCAGTCGGCCGGGGCGGTCGCCCGTGTCGAACCAGACGGCCTTGACGGCGTCGCCCGTCTCGGGGTCGAGCGCGGCCCGGGCGGCGTGGGCCCGGTCGGCGACGAGGGTGCTCAGGGCGTCCGGGTCGTTCGGGTCGAGGCCGGTCGCGTCCACGCGTTCGATCCAGCGGTCGGAGTCGAATCCGTCGGCCGGGGGGACGTCCAGGGACCAGTGCGGGGTGTGGGCTGTGCCGGTTGTCGCGGTCGTGTCCGTACGGATCAGCCTCGCCCGCAGCATGTCGTGCCGGACCGCCAGCGCCCGCAGGACGGCCGCCAGCTTCGGGCGGTCGAGTGCGGCGGGGGTCTGGACCAGGGCCGCCTGGTGGTAGCCCTGGAAGGGGCCGCCCAGTTCGCGCAGCCAGTGCATGACGGGGGTCGGCGGGACGCTGCCCGTGCCGTCGTCCGGGGTGCGGACCACCGGGGCCGCGGCCTGTTCGGTGGCGACGGCGCAGAGGCCCGCGACCGTACGGTGCCGGAAGACCAGGCGCGGTGTGATGCGCAGCCCGGCCGCCCGGGCCCGGCTGACCAGTTGCATGGCGACGATGCTGTCGCCGCCGAGGGTGAAGAAGTCGTCGTCGGCGCCGACTTCTTCGAGGCCGAGGACGTCGGCGAAGACGGCGGCGAGGGTCTTCTCCCGGGGGGTGGCGGGCGGGCGGCCCGTGGAGAGGGCGGTGAAGTCGGGCGCGGGCAGGGCCGCGCGGTTGAGCTTGCCGTTGGCGAGCTGCGGCAGCCGGTCCAGCAGGACGACGGCCGCGGGCACCATGTAGTCGGGCAGGTGCTGGGCGGCGTGGCCGCGCAGCCGGGCCGCGTCGGGGGTGCGTCCGGCCACCGGGACGACGTAGGCGACGAGTTGCTTGCGCGGTCCGTCCTGACGGGCCGTCACCACCGCCTGTGCGGTGTCGGGATGGCGGTCCAGGACGGACTCGATCTCGGCGAGTTCGACGCGGAAGCCACGGATCTTGACCTGGTCGTCGGCGCGGCCGAGGTAGTCGAGCATCCCGTCGGACGTCCAGCGCGCGAGGTCACCGGTGCGGTAGAGGCGGGATCCCGGGGCGCCGAACGGGTCGGCGACGAACCGTTCGGCGGTCAGCGCGGGGCGGTCGAGGTAGCCGCGCGCCAGTCCGCCGCCGGCGAGGTACAGCTCGCCGGTGACACCGGGGGGTACGGGCCGGAGCCGGTCGTCCAGCACGTAGGCCCGGGTGCCCGCGACGGGGCGGCCGACCAGGGGCCGGTCGCTGTCGCGGACCCGTGCCACCAGGGCGTCGACGGTCGACTCGGTGGGCCCGTAGAGGTTGAAGACCTCCGTGCCGCGCAGCCCCCGCAGCCTGTCCCACAGCGCCTGCGCTACGGCCTCCCCGCCGACGCCGACCACCGCGAGGGGGCAGGTGTCGCCGGAGACCAGGCCGGTGTCGGCCATCTGGGCGAAGAACGACGGGGTGACCTCCAGGAAGTCGAAGCCGTGCGTGACGACGGCCGCCGCGAGCAGTTCGGGGTCGCGGCGGGTCTCCTCGGACACGACGTGCACGCAGTGGCCGTCCAGCAGCCACAGCTGCGGCTGCCAGGAGGCGTCGAACGAGAACGACCAGGCGTGCCCGGCCCGCAGATGACGCCGGCCGGTCGCCGCGACGGCCGGGGCGTAGAGGGTCTCGCGGTGGCTGTGGAAGAGGTTGCCGACGGTCTCGTGGGTGATGACCACGCCCTTGGGGCGGCCGGTGGAGCCCGAGGTGTAGATCAGGTACGCCGGGTGGGCCGGGGTGAGCGGGGCCGTACGGTCCGCGTCGGTGAGGTCCCGTACGTCCGCCTTCGCGAGGCGGGTGACGGTCCCGGGGGCGTCGAGCACCAGGACCGGCACCTCCGACTCCGGGAGCAGCGGGGCGAGTTCGCGGGTGGTCAGGGTCAGGACGGGCCGGGCGTCGGCGAGCACGTCGGCCGTGCGGGCGGCGGGGGCGTCGGTGTCGACGGGCAGGTAGGCGGCGCCCGCCTTCTGCACGGCCAGGATGGCCGCGAGGGTGTGGGCGGTACGGGGCAGGGCGAGCGCGACGAACCGCTCGGGTCCGGCGCCCTGTTCGACCAGCAGCCGCGCCAACTGATTGACGTACGCGTTGAGTTCGGCGTAGGTCAGCTCGACGCCGTCGGACGCGACGGCGGGCGCGCCGGGAGACAGCCGTACCTGCCGCTCGAAGAGGGCGGGCACGGTGGTCGGCGGGGCCGGCAGGGCGCGGGCGTTCCACTCGTGCAGGATCCGGTGGCGCTCGCCGACGCCGAGGATGTCGATCCCGCTCAGGGGCCGGTCGGGGTCGGCGGCGACGGCGCGCAGCAGGCGGTGCAGCCGGTCGGCGAGGGCCTGCGCCGTCGACCGGTCGTACAGGTCGGTGCTGTATTCGAGGACGCCGTGCACCCCGCCGCCGTCGGGCTCCTCCACGAAGTCGAAGGAGAGGTCGAACTTGGCGGTGTCCTGGCCGATGTTCTCCTCGCGGGCGGTGAGCCCGGGCAGGGCGGGGCCGCCGGAGCCGGCCGCCAGGTAGACGACCATGACCTGGAACAGGGGGTGCCTGGCGAGCGAGCGCGGTGGGTTGAGGACTTCCACCAGCCGCTCGAAGGGGATGTCCTGGTGGTCGTACGCGGCGAGGTCGGTGTCCCGGACGCGGGCCAGCAGCTCGCGGAAGCCGGGGTCCCCCGAGGTGTCGGTGCGCAGGACCAGGGTGTTGAGGAAGAAGCCGACCATGTCCTCCAGCGCCTCGTCCGTGCGCCCGGCGATGGGGCTGCCGAGGGGGATGTCGGTGCCGGCGCCGAGCCGGGTGAGCAGCGCGGCTACGGCGGCCTGGATCAGCATGAACATACTGACCTCGCCGTCGCGCGCCAGTTCCCGGAGGGAGCGCGCGAGTTCGGGGTCGAGGGTGAGGTCCACGGACCCGCCCCGGTAGCCGGCCTCCTGCGGGCGCGGCCGGTCGGTGGGCAGGTCGAGTTCCTCGGGCAGTCCCTCCAGGGCCCGCTTCCAGTGGGCGAGTTGGCGGGCGGCCGGGCTGGCGGGATCGCGCTCGTCGCCGAGGACGTCCCGCTGCCAGAGGGTGTAGTCGGCGTACTGCACCGGCAGGGGCGCCCGCCGCGGGGCGAGCCCGGCGGCCCGCGCCGTGTAGGCGGTGGCGAGGTCGCGGGTCAGCGGCAGCTCGGACCATTCGTCACCGGCGATGTGGTGGACCAGGACGAGGAGGACGTACTCGTCCTCGCCCAGCTCGAACACCGTGACGCGCAGCGGGGGTTCACGGTCCAGGGCGAAGCCGTGCGACGCGGCGGCGGCGAGCAGGCTCGCCAGGCTCTCCTCGTCGGCGGGGACGACGTCGACGGCGAGGTCGTACGAACCGGGGGCGAGGATCCGCTGGTAGGCGGTGCCGCCCTCGTCGGGGAAGACCGTGCGCAGCGTCTCGTGCCGCTCCGCCAGGTCGGCGACGGCGGCGCGCAGGGCGGTGGTGTCCAGGGCGCCGGTCAGCCGCCAGGCGGAGGGGATGTTGTACGTGGAGCTGGGCCCCTCCACCTGGTGGAGCACCCAGAGCCGCTGCTGCGCCGACGAGAGGGGGAGCCGGTCGGGACGGGTCCTGGGGACGAGCGGGGGCCGGGGCGCGCCGCTCGCGCCGTCGGTCGCGGCCGACCGCTGGGCCAGTTCGGCGACGGTGGGCGCGTCGAAGACCGTACGCAGCGAGATCTGCGTACCGAGTGCGGTGCGGATCCTGGCGACGAGCCGCATGGCGAGCAGGGAGTGGCCGCCGAGGGCGAAGAAGTCGTCGTCGATGCCGACCCGTTCGACGCCGAGGACGTCGGCGAACTGCTCGCAGAGGATCTCCTCGCGCGGGGTGCGCGGGCGCCGGCCCTCGGGCACGGCGGTGACGTCGGGGGCGGGCAGGGCGGCGCGGTCCAGCTTGCCGCTGACGCTCCGGGGCAGCGCCGTCAGCGGGACGAAGGCGGCGGGCACCATGGGGGCGGGGAGCGCGGCGGCGACGTGGGCGCGCAGGTCCGCCGGGCCGGGGACGTGGGCCGCGTCCGCCGGGACGAGGTAGGCGACCAGCCGTTGTACGCCGGGGGTGTCCTCGCGGACGATCACGGCGGCGGCGGCCACGTCGGGGTGTGCGGCGACCTGGGCCTCGATCTCGCCCAACTCGATCCGGAATCCACGCAGTTTCACCTGGTCGTCGGCGCGGCCCAGGAATTCCAGGGTGCCGTCGGCGCGGCGCCTGGCCCGGTCGCCGGTGCGGTACATCCGGCTGCCGGGGGCGCCGAACGGGTCGGCGGTGAAGCGTTCCGCGGTGAGGGCGGGCCGGTGCAGGTAGCCGCGGGCGAGCCCCTCCCCGGCGAGGTACAGCTCTCCCGCCACGCCGACCGGGACCGGCCGGAGGACGGCGTCGAGGACGTGGGCGCGGATGTTGGCGAGCGGGGCGGCCCATGTGCGGCTGTCGCCGGCGTTGTCCATGGTGCCCCTGGCACCGCTGTGCCAGCCGTACGCGTCGACGGCGGACTCGGTGGGTCCGTACAGGTCGTGGACGACCGTGCCAGGCAGGGCGCGGAGCTGGTCCCACAGGGGGGCGGGGGTGGCCTCGCCGCCGACGGCGAGGACGGCGGGCACCTGGCTGCCGGGGGCCAGGAAGCCGTGGTGGGTCAGTTCCTTCAGGTAGGTGGGGGTGACGTCGAGGAAGTCGATGTGCTGGTCGGCGAGTTGGGCGAGGAGGGCGGCCGGGTCGGTCATCGTGGTCTCGTCCACGACGTGCAGTTCGTGTCCGGCGAGGAGCCAGAGCAGCGGCTCCCAGGAGCCGTCGAAGCTGAACGAGGCCGCGTGCAGGGCGCGCAGGACGGTCCGTCCGGCGGCGCGCTCGGCGGGCAGGATCAGGTCCTCGTGGTGGGAGGCGAAGAGGTTGCTGAGGCCGCGGTGGGTGCCGAGGACGCCCTTGGGACGGCCGGTGGAGCCGGAGGTGAAGATGAGGTAGGCGGCGCTCGCGGGGTGGATGGCGGGCTTCGTGAGAGGTCCGGGGTCCGCCGCCTCCTCCGCCTCCTCGGCGAGGAGCGTGTCCAGCAGGACGTACGGGTGACCGGTCTCCGGCAGCTTCGCCGTCAGGTCCTCGGTGGTGAGGACGCACAGCGGCGCCGCGTCCGTGAGCATGAATTCCAGCCGGTCGGCCGGATATTCGGGGTCGAGCGGCAGGTAGGCGGCGCCCGAGGCGAGGACGCCGAGGATCGCCGGGACCATCTCGGCCCGGGGCAGGGCGAGGCCGACGACCGTCTCGGGGGCGGCGCCGCGCCGCAGCAGGGCGCGGGTGACGGCATCGGCCTTCGCGGACAGCTCGGTGAAGGTCAGCCGCCCGTTCGCGGTGACGAGGGCGGTGGCGTCCGGCCGGTCCCGTACCGCCGCGTCGAACAGCTCGGGGACACCGCGGGTCTCGATGGGCCGGTCCGTGTCGTTCCAGGTGGTCAGGGCGGCGGTGGCCTCGTCGTCGGTGAGCACCCGCAGGGCTCCGACGGCCCGTTCCGGCGCCTCGGCGACCTGCGCCAGCAGGCCCACCAGGCGTGCGGCGAGGCCGGCCGCCGTGCCGGGGTCGACCAGGTCGGTGGCGTACTCCAGGAGCAGCACGAGCGACCGGTCACCGCCGTGGTCCACGAAGGTGAAGTCGAGGTCGAACTTGGCCATGCCGGTGTCCATGTCGTACCACTCGGTCTCCAGGCCCAGCAGGTCCGGATCGCCGTCGGGACGGTAGTGGTAGCCGAGCATGACCTGGAAGAGCGGGTTGCGGTCCGCGACGCGCGCCGGGTTGACCGCCTCGACCACCCGGTCGAAGGGGAGATCCTGGTGCTCGAAGGCCGCGAGCGCGGACTCCCGTACCCGCGCGAGCAGTTCGGCGAAGGTGGGGTCTCCGGTCAGGTCCGTGCGGAGCACGAGGGTGTTGACGAAGAAGCCGACGAGGTCGTCCACGGCCGCGTCCGTGCGGCCCGCGATGGGCGCGCCGAGCGGGATGTCGTCCCCGGCGCCGAGGCGGTGCAGGAGGGTGGCGGTGGCGGCCTGGAACAGCATGAACATGCTGACGCCCTGGGCTCCGGCCAGCTCCCGTAGGGCGCTGCCGGTGTCCGCCGGCAGTTCGACCCGTACGACTCCGGCGTGGCCGGTGGCCTGTGCGGGGCGGGTGCGGTCGAGCGGCAGGACGAGGTCGTCGGGCAGGTCGCGCAACGTCTCGGTCCAGTAGGCGAGTTGCCGTTCCCCCACCTCCGCGAGCAGGCGGTCCTGCCAGAGGGTGTAGTCGGCGTACTGCACCGGCAGGGGCGCCCACGTCGGCGCGTGCCCCTCGGTCCGTGCCGCGTAGGCGGTGTTGAGGTCGGCGAGGAACGGCCGGTCGGACCACTCGTCCGTGGTGATGTGGTGGAGCACGACGGCCACCACCTGGTCGGCGGGACCGAGGCGCAACACCTCGGCCCGAAGGGGGAGCTCGGTGCTGAGGTCGAAGGGGCGGCGCTGTGCCTCCTCGACGCGCGCGGCCAGGTCGGCCTCGGCGCAGTCGGAGACGGTCAGCGCGGGACGGGCCTCGTCGGCGGGGACGATCCGCTGGTACGGCTCTCCCTCGTGCTCCTCGAAGCGGGTACGGAGCGCTTCGTGACGTCCCGTCACATCGTGGAGGGCGAGCCGCAGCGCGTCCAGGTCGAGGGTCCCGCGCAGCCGGAAGACGAGCGGGAAGTTGTAGGCGACCCCGTCACCGGTGATCTTTTCGACCAGCCAGAGCCGCCGCTGGGCGGCGGACAGCGGAACGCGGTCGGGACGGCGCGCGGCGGGTTCCAGGACGGGGCGGGCGGGCTGTCCGCCGTCGGTGCGGCCGGCGAGGAGTTCCGGGGTCGGGGCCTCGAAGAGGTCGCGGATGGCGAGTTCGGCGCCCAGTTCGGTGCGGGCGCGGCTGATGAGCCGGGTGGCGAGCAGGGAGTGCCCGCCGAGGTCGAAGAAGTTGTCCTCGGCGCCCACGGCGGGCAGGCCGAGCACGTCGGCGAAGAGCCGGCACAGGATCTCTTCGCGGGGCGTGCGAGGGCCGCGGCCCTCGCCCCGGGCGGCGGCGGGCTCGGGATCGGGCAGCGCCCGGACGTCGAGCTTGCCGTTGCCGGTCATCGGGAGGCGCGGCAGGACGGCGAGGGCGGCGGGCACCATGTAGTCGGGCAGCGACTCCTTGAGGTCGTCGCGCAACCGCCGTACGAGACCGCCGGAACCGCGGGTGGTGGTCGGGGTGTTGGCGTACGGCGGGGTGCCGCCCTGGGGGCGGTGGAGACCGGCCGTCAGGCGCGGGGCCGTACCGTCGTCCCGTACGAACACCGCTTCGTAGCGGCCGATTTCGGCGGACCAGGTGGTGAGGGTGCGGTACCCGAGGCCGGTTGCCAGGTCGCGCAGCTCTTCGGGTTCCACTCCCCCGTCCGGTACGGCGTGCGGACGGCCGGTGTCCAGGGCGCGCAGGGCGGCCAGTTCACCGGCGGTACGGGCGTCGGGGATGCCGGTGACGCGCAGCTGTCCGGGGCGCCGGTCGCGCAGGTGCCGTACGAGCGTGGTCTCGTCGGTCCAGCTCGTCACGGGCGCGTCGGTGAGCCGGAGTACGTCGTCCGCGCCAGCCGACTCCCGGTCCGCGTCCGGCCATTCCCGGTAGAGGACGGCGTCGTAGCGGTGGCGGGTCAGTTCGTTCTGGTGGCGGCCCGCCTTGGTGCGCAGGTCGACGCCGAAACCGAGGGTGCTGAAGTAGTCGGGGTCGACGAGGAGTTCCTTCTCCAGCGCGATGCCCCGGTCCACGGCCCGCCGTACGGTCGCGGCGTCCGTGCCCTCGTCGACGCGGGTGAGCTGGATGGCGGCCTGGAAGGCGCGGGCGAGGCGCGGGTTGCGTACGTCACCGACGAACAGGGCGCCGCCGGGGACGAGGAGATCCATCGCGCCGGTGATGACCTCGGTGAGGTGGTCGACGCTCGGGAAGTACTGGATGACGGAGTTGATGACGACGGTGTCGAAGAAGCCGGTGGGCAGCCCGTCGGTGATGTGGGCGGCCTGGGCGCGCAGTTCGACCTTGGCGGCCAGTCCGGGGTCCTGCCGCAGGTCCTCGCCGATCTTGCGGATGACGGGCGCCGCGAAGTCCGTGGCCCAGTACGCCTCCGCGTCCGGCGCGAGCTGCGAGAGGAGCAGCCCGGAACCGACGCCGATCTCCAGGATGCGGCGGGGCCGCAGCGAGCGGATGCGCTCGACCGTGGCGGCCCGCCACTCGCGCATGTCCTCCAGCGGAATGGGAGCGCCGTCGTACGAGCTGTCCCAGCCCGCGAAGTCCTCGGTGAAGACGGCGGTGTCGATCTCGGTGTACTCGGCGGAGTAGATCTCCTGCCATTCGCCGATCTGCTCGCGTTCCGCCTCTTCCTTGGCGGCGCCGGTGAGTTCGGCCGGGACGACGTAGCCGATGAGGCGCTGGGTGCCGGGTGCGGACGGGTCGTCGCGGGCGATGACGGCGGCCTGGGCGACCTGGGGGTGCCGGTCGAGCGCGGCCTCGATCTCACCGAGTTCGACGCGGTAGCCGCGTACCTTGACCTGGTCGTCGGTGCGGCCGAGGAAGTCCAGGTTGCCGTCGGGGCGTCGGCGTACGAGGTCGCCGGTGCGGTACATCCGCTCGCCCGGTTCGCCGAACGGGTCGGCGACGAAGCGTTCGGCGGTCAGGCCCGGCCGGTCGAGGTAGCCGCGGGCGAGGCCGACTCCGGCGATGTACAGCTCGCCGGGGACACCGTCCTGGACGGGCCGCAGCCAGGCGTCCAGGAGGTGGGCGCGGGTGGCGCGGATCGGGCGGCCGACGGTCGGGGTGGCGCTGTCGTCCGTACCGCCGCCGAGGGTGTTGATGGTGTATTCGGTGGGGCCGTACAGGTTGTAGCCGTACGTGCCCTCGGTGTCGCGCAGCCGGTTCCAGACGGTCTCGGTGACGGCCTCGCCGCCGAGCAGGACCAGCGGGGGCCGGTGGCCGTCCAACAGCCCTTCTTCGATGAGGAGATGGGCGTAGGTCGGGGTGACGTTGACGACGTCGATCCGCCGTTCCTCGCAGTACGCGACGAGCGCCTCGGCGTCGCGGCGCAACTCCTCGTCGCAGATGTGCACTTCGTGGCCCTCGACCAGCCAGAGCAGTTCCTCCCAGGACATGTCGAAGGCGAAGGACACGGTGTGCGCGATCCGCAGCCGCCGGCCGCCGGCCGACGCGATGGCGGGTTCGAAGATCTCCTTCTGGTGGTTGAGCTGCATGTTGGTCAGGCCCCGGTAGGGGGTGACCACGCCCTTGGGGCGGCCGGTGGATCCCGAGGTGTAGATGACGTACGCCGGGTGGTCCAGGGCGAAGTCGACGTGCACCGGCCCCTCGGGCAGCGCGGCCAGTTCGGCGACGACGGCGGCGTCGTCCAGCAGGACGCGCGGGACGTCGCCCTCCAGTGTCTCGGACACGGCGGCGGTGGAGAGGAGGAGCAGCGGCCGCGCGTCTTCGAGCATCAGCGCGAGACGGTCGGCGGGGTGATCGAGCTCCAGGGGGAGGTAGGCGGCGCCGGTGCGCAGGACGGCGAAGAGCGCGACGACCATGTCGAGGGAGCGCGGCAGTCCGAGCGCCACCACTCGCTCCGGGGCGGCGCCCCGGGCGATCAGCAGCCGGGCCAAGCGGTCGCAGCGGGCGTCGAGTTCGGCGTAGGTGAGCGTGCGGCTGCCGAAGACCAGGGCGGTCGCGTCGGGGGTACGGGCGGCCTGGGCGGCGAGGAGGTCGGCGACGGTCTCGTCGGGGACGGGCTCGCGGCTCGCGGCGTTCTCCCGTACCAGCGCGGCCCGTTCGGCGGGCAGCAGCGCGTCGAGCCGGCCGACGGGCGCCGAGGGGTCGGCGGTCAGCCCCTCCAGGAGGAGGGTGAACCGGGCCAACAGGGTCCCGGCGTAGGGGTGTTCGATGAAGTCGGGGCGGTAGGAGAGGGTGATCCGCACGCGCTGTCCCGGCGTGACGACGAGGTTCACCGGGTAGTGCGTGGCGTCGACGTTGGCGACGGCGGTGGCGCCGTGCAGGTCGCGCAGTGCGGCGAGGCGCTCCTCGGTGTCGGCGTTGCGCAGCACGAACAGGGTGTCGAAGAGCCTGCGGTGGCCGGTCTCGGCCTGGAGGACACCGAGGCCCAGGTATTCGTGCGGCATGAGGGCGAGCCGTTCGCCCTGGATGCGGCGAAGCAGGTCGAGGACCTGTTCGGCCGGGTCGAAGGCGATGCGGGCAGGCACGGTGTTGAGGAACATGCCGATGACGTTCTCGACGTCCGGCACCTCGCTCGGGCGTCCCGCGACCGTCGTACCGAACACGACGTCGGTGCGGCCGGTGGCACTGGCGAGGGCCAGCCCCCAGGCGGCGTTGAGGACGGTGTTGAGGGTCAGGCCGTGCCGGCGCGCGGTGTCGCGCAGCCGGTCACTGGCCTCTGCGGTCAGGTCGGTGTCGAGGCTGCGCGGGATGACGGGTTCGAGCCCCCGGTCGGCCGCGGCGGGGACGAGCAGGGTGGGCTCGTCCAGTCCGGCGAGCGCGGCGCGCCAGGCGCCGGTGGCGTCGTCCTCGTCCTGCTGGTCCAGCCAGGTGAGGTAGTCGCGGTAGGAGCCGGGGCGCGGCAGGTCGCGGGCGTCGCCGCCGTTCTCGTACAGGGCGAACAGCTCGTCCAGGAACAGCCAGGCGGACCAGCCGTCCCAGAGGATGAGGTGGCGGCCGATGACCAGCCGGTCGCCGCGCTCCCCGCCGAGGCGGATGAGCAGCAGCCGGAAGAGCAGCGGGCGGGTGAGGTCGAAGCGGCGGCCGCGTTCCTCGTCCATCAACTCCCGCAGCCGGTCGTCCTGTTCGGCGGCGGGGAGGCCGGTGAGGTCGACCTCTTCGAGGGGGACCTCCGGGTCCTTCACGATGAACTGGACGGGCCGGCGCAGCCCTTCGCTGGTGAAGCCGGCCCGCAGGCTGGGGTTGCGGGCCAGCAGCACCTTGGTGGCGGCGCGCAGACGGGCGGTGTCGACGCGGGCGGCGAGGTCGAAGGACTCGTGGACGGTGTAGACGTCCAGGGCGCCGTTGTCGTACGTGGAGTGGAAGAACAGGCCTTCCTGGAGCGGCGCGAGGGGCCAGATGTCCTCGACGGCGCCGGGGGCGATCCGCTCGACGCGGGCCGTCTCCTCGGGGGTGAGCGAGAAGGAGTCGGTACGGTTCCGCTCGGCCCGCTCGGTGGTTGTCGCCTCGGTGGCGAGGGTCGCGGCGGCCACCGCGAGGGCGGCCGGGGTGCGGTGCTCGAAGATGTCGCGGGGGCTCAGGCCGAGGCCCGCGCGGCGGGCGCGGCTGGAGACCCCGATGGAGCTGATGCTGTCGCCGCCGAGGAGGAAGAAGTCGTCGTCGGCCGAGACGTCCGCCAGCTTGAGGACGCCCGCGAAGATGTCGGTGAGCGCCTGCTCCCGGGCGTCCTTCGGGGCGCGGGCGGCGGCGCGGACGGTGGTCGGGGCGGGCAGGGCGGCCCGGTCGAGCTTGCCGCTGGGGGTGAGGGGCAGGGCGTCGAGGACCACGTAGGCGGTGGGCACCATCGGGGCGGGCAGCGCGCCGGTGAGGAAGGCCTGGAGCGCGGGGGCGTCCAGGGCGTGGCCCGAGGCGGGGACCGCGTACGCCACGAGTGTGTTCTCGCGGACGGTCACGGCGGTCTGCGCGACGCCGGGTGCGCCGAGGAGGGCGGCCTCGATCTCGCCGAGTTCGACGCGGTTGCCGCGCAGTTTGACCTGCCGGTCGGTACGGCCCAGGTACTCGACCGTGCCGTCGGGGCGGCGCAGGACCAGGTCGCCGGTGCGGTACATGCGGGTGCCGGGCGGGCCGTACGGGTCGGCCGTGAAGCGTTCGGCGGTGAGCGCGGCGCGGCCGTGGTAGCCGCGGGCCAGCTGGACGCCGGTGAGGTACAGCTCGCCGGGGACGCCCGCCGGGACGGGGCGCAGGCAGGCGTCGAGCACGCGCAGTCCGGTGTTCCAGACGGGGCGGCCGATGGGCACGGTGGTGGTACCGCCCCCGGTGTCGTCCGTGTACGCGTGGTGGGTGACGTCCACGGCCGCCTCGGTGGGGCCGTACAGGTTGTGCAGGGGCACGCCGGTGAGCGCGTGCCAGCGGCTCGCGGCGGAGACGGTCAGGGCCTCGCCGCTGCTGAGGACGCGGCGGAGAGTACGGGCCCACCCGGGGTCGCCGGTGACCTCGTCGGCCGCCAGGAACGCGTCCAGCATCGACGGCACGAAGTGCATCGTGGTGACGCGCTCGTCGCGGACGAGCGCGGCGAGGTAGGCGGGGTCGCGGTGGCCGTCGGGCTTGGCGAGGACGACGGCGGCGCCCTCGGTCAGCGGCCAGAAGAACTCCCACACGGACACGTCGAAGCTGGACGGGGTCTTCTGGAGCACGCGGTCGTCGGCGCGCAGGCCGAACGCGCCCTGCATCCAGGCGAGTCGATTGACGATGGCGCGGTGGGTGACGACCACGCCCTTGGGCCGGCCGGTGGATCCGGAGGTGTAGATGAGGTAGGCGGGATCGTCGGGTCCGGCGGCACGCGGGGTCGCCCGGCCGGCCGGGGTGGCGGTCCCGGCGGACGCGTCGTCGTCCGGCGCGTCGCCGTCCGGTGGGTCATCGTCCGGGGCGTCGTCGTCCGGCGCGTCGAGCACCAGCGCGGTCACGCCCTCCGCGCCGGGCAGCCGGGCGGCCGACGCGGCGGTGGTGACCACCGTGGCCGCCCCCGAGTCGGTGAGCATGTGCGCCACCCGGTCGGCCGGGTAGTCCAGGTCGAGCGGGAGGTAGGCGGCGCCGGACTTGAGGACGCCGAGGAGGGCGACCATCAGCTCGGTCGAGCGGGGGACGGCGACCCCGACCACCTGGTCGGGTCCCGCTCCCCGGGCCCGCAGGCGCCGGGCCAGCCGCTCGGCGCGGGCGTCCAGCTCCGCGTAGGTCAGGTGTTCGTCGCCGAAGACGACCGCCGTGGCGTCCGGCGTCCTGGCGACCCGGGCCTCGAAGGCGGCGGAGAGAGTGGTCGCCGGTATCTCGCGCTCGGCGCCGGCCAGTTGGGCCCCGGACCGCTCGGCCGGGGAGAGCAGGTCGATCCGCGCGGCGGGCTGCGCCGGGTCGTCGGCCAGCGCCTCCAGGATCAGCGCGAGCCGGCCGGCGAGCGCCCGGACGGTGTCGCCGTCCAGCCGCTCGGCGTGGTGCTTGAGACGCAGGTCGAGCCGCCGGCCCGGCTTCACGATGAGGGCGAGCGGATAGTGGACCGCGTCGTGGAACGCGCGGCCGGTGATCCGGACCGTCCCCGAGGGGTCGCGCAGGTCGGTGTCGGCCGGGTAGTTCTCGAACACCAGCAGGGTGTCGAAGAGTTCACCGCCGCCCGCGAGACCAGTGAGGCGCTGGATCTCCGCGAGCCCGAGGTGCTGGTGGTCCAGGAGCTGGGCCTGCTCGTCCTGGAGCCGGCCGAGGAGGGCCGCGAGGGTATCGGCGGGGTCCCAGGTGAAGCGGGTCGGCAGGGTGTTGATGAACAGCCCGACCATCGACTCGATGCCGTCGACCGCGCCGTCACGGCCGGAGACGGTGGTGCCGAACACCACGTCCTGGCGGCCGGTGAGCCGTCCGAGCAGCAGGCCCCAGGCGCCCTGGACGACCGTGCCCAGGGTGACGCCGTGTTCGCGGGCACGGGCGGCGAGCCGTCCCGTGGTCCGCTCGGACAGCTCGACGCGGACCTGTTCCGGCCGCATCGGCGTGCCGTCGGCGGGGGTGGTGACCAGCCGGGTCGGCTCGTCGAGCCCGGCGAGGGCGGTGCGCCAGGTGGCGCGGGCGGCCTCGCGGTCCAGGCCGGCGAGCCTGCGCAGATACGTGCGGTACGGAGCGACGTCGGGCAGCGGGGCGGTGCCGGGCCCGGAGCCGTACGACGCCATCAGCTCGCGATGCAGCACCGGCAACGACCAGCCGTCCGCCACGATGTGATGGAACGTCAGAATCAGGGCGGCGCGCTCGGGGCCGAGGCGCACGAGCGCGCAGCGCAGCAGCGGGGGCCTGGCCAGGTCGAAGCGGCGGGCGCGTTCGTCGGCGGCGACGGCCTCGGCGAGGGAGTCCCGTACGGACACGTCCTGGGCGGTCAGGTCGATCTCGCGCCAGGGCAGGGTCAGGCCGCCGGCGATGATCTGCACGGGTGCGCCGTCCGGGCCCGGCCGGAAGGCGGCGCGCAGGGGGGCGTGCCGGTCGAGGAGGCTCTGCGCGGCGGTGCGCAGGGCTTCGCCGTCGAGGGGTCCCGCCAGCTCGATGACCTGCTGGACGACGTACGCGTCGCGGTCGGAGCCACCGACGAGGGAGTGGAAGTAGAAGCCCTCCTGGAGCGGGGTGAGCGGCAGCAGGTCCCGTACGGCCAGCGGGTCCGCGCCCTGGATCTCGGCGAGTCCGGCGGCGGTGACCGCGACGAGCGGTTCCTCGTGGTCGGTGGAACCGGTGCCCGTACGGTCGACGGCGACGGTCGCGAGCGCGGCGACCGTGCGGTGCCGGAAGACGTCGCGGGTGGTGAGCCGGATCCCCTCCTTGCGGGCCCTGATCAGGAGTTGGATCGCGGTGATGCTGTCGCCGCCGAGGGCGAGGAAGTCGTCGTCGACGGTGACGGAGCGCAGGCCGAGCACCTCGGCGTACAGGCCGCAGAGCAGCGTCTCCCGGGCGTCCCGGGGGGCGCGGCCCGAGCTGAGGGCGCCGTAGTCCGGGGTGGGCAGGGCCTTTTCGTCCAGCTTGCCGCTGGGGGTGACGGGGAGCCGGTCCAGCGGGACGAACGCCGACGGCACCATGTACTCCGGCAGCCGGTCGGTGGTGTGCGCGCGCAGGGTCTTCATCAGCGTGGTGATGTCACGGAAGGGCACGGGCCGGTTGGCGTGCGGGAAGCTCCCGCCGGGCCGGTAGACCGTGCCGAGCGGCGCGTCGCCCGCCGCGAGGACGACGTCGAGGCTCCCGTCGTCGGCGTGGCCGTTCCAGGTGACGGCGCAGCGGTAGCCGTGCCGGGCGGCGAGGGTGTGGAACGCCTCGGGGTCGATCCCGGCGGGGGCGGGGCCGCTGCTGTCCTCCAGGGCGCGCAGCGCCGAACTGTCCTCGTCCAGGCGCCCGTTGGGCACACCGGTGACGCGGATCCGGCAGGGGTGTTCGCCGAGGAGGGCGGTGAGCGCGTCGAGTCCGCCGAGCGCGGACCAGCGGATCTCCCGCGAGTCCTGCGGGTCGGGAACGGTCGGGGGCAGCCCGGTCGCCGCGGCGGACGGGCGCAGGACGACGTCGTACCGGTAGCGGCTCAACTCGTTCTGGTGGACGGCCCGTTTGACGAGGACGTCCGCCTCGTAGCCGGGCAGGGCCGTGAAGTAGTCGGGATCGAGGAGCAGTTCGCCCTCCCAGCGGACGGAGCGCTCGACCGCCGCGCGCAGCGCGGTCTTGTCGTTCTCGTCCTGCCCGGCCGTTCCCCGGCTCTCGACGGCGGCGCGCAGGGTCCGCAGCAGCCGCGCGTTCCGTACGTCGCCGACGAAGACGGCGCCGCCGGGCGCGAGCAGGGCCGTCACCTTGCGCAGCACCTCGGCGAGGTAGTCGGCGCTCGGGAAGTACTGGGCGACGGAGTTGATGACGACGGTGTCGAAGAAGCCCTCCGGCAGGCCCTCGGTGTCATGGGCGGGCCGGGCCGACAGCTCGACGCGCGCGGCCAGTTCCGGCACGGCCCCGACCTGCGCGCGCAGCGCCCGTACCGCCTCGTGGGAGACGTCGGTGCCCCAGTACGCCTCGCTGTCCGGGGCGATCCTGGAGAGGATCAGGCCGCTGCCGACGCCGATCTCCAGCACCCGGCGGCCGGGGCCGAGCGCGCGGATGCGGTCGACGGTGGCGTCCCGCCACTCGCGCATCTCGTCGACGGGCAGGGGGGTGCCGTCGTACATGCTGTTCCAGCCCGCGAAGTTCTCGCGGAAGCCCTGGCCCTCGGACCCGGCGGCGCTGTAGAGCAGTTCGTGCAGGTCCTTCCACTCCTCGACCTGGGCGGTCTCGTCGTGGCCCGGTTCGGTGTCGAGCGAGGGGACGATGTACGCGGCGAGCCTGCGCTCGCCGGGGCGGTCCTCGCGGGCGACCACGGCGACCTGGTCGACCGCCGGGTGGCCGCGGAGCACGGACTCGATCTCGCCCGGTTCGATGCGGAAGCCGCGGATCTTGATCTGGGTGTCGGCGCGGCCGAGGAACTCCAGGCGCCCGTCGGCCTTCCACCGTACGAGGTCACCGGTGCGGTAGAGCCGTTCGCCGGGCGCGCCGAACGGGTCGGCGACAAAACGCTCGGCGGTGAGGGCGGGCCGGCCGAGGTAGCCGCGCGCGAGGCCCGCGCCGCCCAGGTACAACTCGCCGGGCACACCGGCCGGGACGGGTCGCAGGCGCGCGTCGAGGACGTAGGCCCGGGTGCCGGGGTCGGGGACGCCGATGGGGACGATCGTGCCGGCCGGGGTGTCGGGGTCGCAGAGGCCGAGGGTCGAGTTGGTGGTGGCTTCGGTGGGACCGTACGCGTTGAACATCATGCGGCCGCGCGCGTAGCGCCCGACGAGTTCCGGCGAGACGCGCTCGGTGCCGGCCAGCAGGGTGGCGGCGGGCGGCAGCCGGACGTCGTCGGGCAGGGCCGCGAGCAGGGCGGGCGGCAGGATCATGAAGGTGATGCCGTGGGTGTTGGCGTAGTCGGCGAGAGGGGCTGCCGGCACCCGCAGTTCACTCGGTACGACCACGAGGCGGCCGCCGGAGAGCAGGCCGAGGCAGAGGTCCCAGAACGCCACGTCGAAGCTGGGCGAGGCGAATTGGAGGACCCGGCTGTGCGGTCCGATGCCGAAGCGCTCGCTCTGGGTGGCGACGAGCTTGGCGACGCCGGTGTGGGAGAGGACCACTCCCTTGGGGCGGCCGGTGGATCCCGAGGTGTAGATGACGTACGCGGCGTTCAGGACGGTGAGTTCACCGCCGCGGTCCGTGTCGGTCGGGTCGTGGGCGGGGCGCCCGGCCAGTTCTTCGGCGGTCTCCGGCAGGTCGAGGAGGAGCGTGGCGATCCCGTCCGCCGGGTCCTGCGCGTCCTGAGGGAGAAGTTCGGCGTCGGCCGTCGTGACCAGGCAGACCGGCCGGGCGTCCGCGAGCATGTACGCGATCCGGTCGGCCGGGTAGTCGCGGTCGACGGGCAGGTAGGCGGCGCCCGACTTGAGGACGGCGACCTCGGCGACGATCAGGTCGGCCGAGCGCGGCAGGGCGAGGGCCACGACCCGCTCGGGGCCGGCGCCCCGGGCGATCAGGGCGTGCGCGAGGCGGTTGGCCCGTTCGTCCAACTCGGCGTAGGTCAGGCGCTCTTCCTCGAAGACGAGCGCGGTCGCGTCCGGGCGCAGGCGGACCTGCTCGGCGAACATCGCGGGCCAGGTGGCGGCCGGGACGGAGTGCTCGGTGGCGTTCCATTCGACCAGCAGCCGGTGGTGCTCTTCCGGGGTGGTCAGGGCCAGTTCGCCGACCGCCGCCTCCGGCCGGGCGACACCGTCCGCCAGCAGGGTCTCGTAGTGGCCGAGGAGCCGGTCGACGGTCGCGTCGTCGAACAGGTCGGTGCGGTACGTCGCCTGCACCTCGCCCGGGACGACGTCCAGCGCCAGGTCGAGCGTGCCGGGTATGTCCTCGTCGGCGCTGTTCGCGCCCGCCGCGCGCCACGGGACTCCCGTCCCGGGGTCCGCGTCGAACGCGGTGTTGAAGAACAGTCCGCCGCCGCGCGTCGGCGCCGGGCGCAGCGCCCCGACCAGCGTCCGCAGCGGCACCCGGTGCTCCCGGGCCGCCGCGAGGGCGTCCTCCACGCGCCGTACCAGCGCGCCGAAGGTGGGGTTGCCGCCGAGGTCGACCCGTACGGGCAGGTTCTCGAACCCCACGGTGAGGTCGGCGGCGCCGCTGTACCGGTGCAGCAGGGCGAAGTAGGCGGCGAGCAGGGTCTCCGCCGCGGCCGGGGTGTCCGTGCGCCGGGTCCGTACCGACCGGCCCCCGGAGGGGGACACGGGGTAGGGGCGGTCGGCCGGCAGCGCCGTCTCGGGTGAGAGCGGTGCGAGCGCGTTCCGCCAGTAACCCACTGCTTCTTCGATAGCGGACACGGTGGCCGCGCCTCCCCAGACAGGTCGGTCCCCGGTTCGGTGGAGCCCGGGTCGGACGCCATACTAAGGTAAGGGTTACCTAATCAAAAGCACCCACCCGGACCGAGGTGCCCCGAGGCTCCTGCACTACAGTTAAGGTCTGCCTAACCTAAGGATGTTGACGTGGAGAGCGTTCGGTGACCCGGGCGAAAGCCCCTCGCGCGGTGCTGCTCGTGGCACTGCCCGGCGCCGCCCTTCTCACTCTGTGCCTGCTGTCGATCGCGTTCGGCGCGCTGAGCGTTCCGCTCGGCCAGGTTGTGGAGACCCTGTTCGGCCACGCGCCCAGCGCGCGGATCGACAGTGTCATCTGGTCGGTACGGATCCCCCGTACCGCACTCGGCGTGGCGGCCGGAGCCGCCCTCGGGCTGTCGGGCTGCCTGATGCAGGCCCTGACCCGTAATCCGCTGGCCGACCCCGGGGTGCTCGGGGTCAGCGCGGGCGCGGCGTTCGCCATCGCGGTCTCCGTCGGGGTGTTCGGCCTCGGATCGGTCTACGGCTACATCTGGTTCGCCTTCGCCGGGGCGCTGTTCGCGAGTGTGCTGGTGTATCTGCTGGGCGGGCTCGGGCGATCGGGTACGACACCGGTCAAACTCGCCCTCGCCGGGGTCGCGATCACCTCGCTGCTCTCCTCGCTGACCAGCGCCATCGTGCTCACCGACGCGGACGCCCTGAACCGCTTCCGCTTCTGGGAGGCGGGCTCCCTCGCCAACCAGAACGGCGACACGCTCGTCCAGGTGCTGCCGTTCCTCGCGGTCGGCGCCGTCCTGGCCCTCGCCTCCGCGCCCGCGCTCAACAGCCTGGCCCTGGGCGACGACGTGGCGGCCTCCCTGGGGCTGCGGCTGGGACTGATACGGGTCCAGGGCGTCCTCGCCGTGACCCTGCTCACGGGCGGGGCGGTGGCCGTCATCGGCCCGGTGGTCTTCGTCGGACTGGTCGTCCCCCACGTCGCGCGCATCCTCACCCAGGCGGCGGGCATCGGCCCCGACCACCGGTGGCTGCTGCCGCTGTCGGCGGTGCTCGCGCCCTGTCTGCTGCTCCTCGCCGACATCGCCGGACGTCTGATCGCGCGCCCGGTGGAGATCCAGGCCGGCATCCTGGTCGCCTTCATCGGCGGCCCGTTCTTCATCGCGATGGTCCGCCGCCGACGACTCGCGGAGCTGTGAACATGACCGGTCCGCCGCCCACCCGTACCCCGGCCGCCGTCACCGACCCCGCGCCGGTTCCGCGCCGTACCGCCGGCCGTGTCCCGTTCCGGCTGGCCCTTCCCCCCGTCTCCGGAGTGGTACGGCCCCGGCTGGTCGCGGTCTGCGCCGGCCTCGCCGTCGCCACCTTCCTGGTCTTCTGCTGGGGCATGTCCGTGGGAGAGATCTCTCTCGGCCTGCCCGACGTGGTGCGGGCCGTGCTGGGCACGGGCGATCCCGGCACCCAGCTGATCGTCCAGGAACTCCGGCTCCCCCGGGCGACCACCGGGCTGCTCGTCGGCATCGCCTTCGGGATCTCCGGCGCGCTCTTCCAGACCATGACGCTCAATCCGCTGGCCAGCCCCGACATGATCGGCATCACCCAGGGCGCGGGCGCGGCGGTCGTCGCGGGTCTCGTCCTCGGCTGGGACGCGGGGCTGAGCACCCAATCCCTGGGCCTGGCGGGCGCGTTGGGCGCCGCGCTGCTCGTGTACGTCCTGGCGTGGAAGCGCGGGACCACCGGCTACCGGATCGTGCTCGTCGGGATCGGCATCTCCTGGATCTGCACCAGCGTCACGGACTATCTGATGGCCCGCGGCGGGCAGTTCCAGGCGCAGGCCTCGCTCGGCTGGCTGGTGGGGAACCTCAACGGCCGCGGCTGGAACGAGGTCGGGCCGCTCGCCGTCGCGATGGCCGTACTCGTCCCGGCCTCGCTGCTGCTCGGCCGCCGGCTGCGCACGCTGCAACTGGGCGACGACGTGGCGAAGGGCCTCGGCACCGCCGTGCAGCCGGTGCGGCTGGCCACGCTGCTCACCGGCGTCGGGCTGGTGGCGTTCGGTACGGCGGCGGCGGGACCGGTCGCGTTCGTCGCGCTGGCCGCGCCGCAGGTCGCGCAGCGGCTGGCCCGTACCGCCTGGCCCCCGCCGGTGGCCGCCGGCCTGACCGGCGCGCTGATGGTGCTGGCCGCGGACCTCGCCGCGCGGGAGCTGATCCCCGATACGGAACTTCCCGTCGGCGTGGTCACCGGGGTGCTCGGCGCGCCGGTGCTGCTCTGGCTGCTCGTCCGCGCCAACCGCGTCGGCTCAGGAGGCTGAACCCATGTCATCAAAATCCGCGCCCGCCACCGACCCGGCCGCACCCAAAGCGACAACGACAACCGCCGACGCCGCTGTCGCCGGTACCGGGCCCGGCCCCGACCTGCGGGCCGAAGGGGTACGGCTCGCGTACGACAACCGGGTCGTGGTCGATCACCTGGACGTGGCGATCCCGCCCGGCCGGGTCACGGCGATCGTCGGGGCCAACGCGTGCGGCAAGTCGACCCTGTTGCGGGCGCTGGCCCGGCTGCTGTCCCCGCGCGAGGGTACGGTCCAGCTGGACGGCCGCTCCCTCCACGCCATCCCCACGCGGGAGTTGGCCCAGCGGCTCGGCATCCTGCCCCAGGGCCCGGTGGCCCCGGAGGGCCTGACGGTCATCGACCTGGTGGGGCGCGGCCGTTCACCGCACCAGACGTGGTGGCGGCAGTGGTCCCAGGGCGACGAGCGGGCCGTGCACGACGCGCTGCGCGCGACCGCGATGACGGATCTCGCGGACCGCCCGGTCGATGAACTCTCCGGCGGCCAGCGACAGCGCGCCTGGATCGCCATGGCGGTGGCCCAGGGCACGCCGGTCCTGCTGCTGGACGAGCCGACGACGTATCTCGACCTGGCCCACCAGATCGACGTCCTGGACCTGATCACGGACCTCAACCGGCACGAGAACCGCACGATCGTGATGGTGCTGCACGACCTCAACCAGGCCTGCCGGTACGCGGATCACGTCATCGCCATGAAGTCCGGCGCGATCGTCGCCGAGGGCCCGCCGGCCGAGGTCATCACGGCGAAGACGGTGGAGGAGGTCTTCGGCCTGCGCTGCCAGGTCACCGAGGACCCCGTCAGCGGCACCCCGATGATCATCCCGATGAGCCGCCACCACGAGCCCGCGCTGCCGTGAGAACGCACCGCTGTGAGAACGCGCTGCCGTGAGAACGCGCTGGACGGGCCCGTCGAGGCCCGTCCAGCGATCGGGCCCGCTCTAAGCCCTCGCGTCCGGCACAACTGTGGTGCCCGCAACTCCCGGCTCCAGCAGGCCCGTCCACAGCGCGTGGTGCACCCGCCCGTCCAGGACGCGGGCCGTGGCCACTCCGGCCCGTACCGCCGTGCGGCACGCCTCCATCTTCGGGAGCATCCCCCCGTCCAGGCCCGGCAGCAGCAGGTCCAGGTCGCCAGCCGTCAGGCGCTCCACGATCCGGTCGCTGTCCGGCCAGTGCGCGTACAGACCCGGCACGTCCGTCAGGACGACCAGCGTCTCCGCCTCCAGCGCCGCCGCGATCGCGCCCGCCGCCGTGTCGGCGTTGACGTTGTAGACCTCGCCTTCCTCACCGCGCGCGACCGGCGAGACGACCGGGATGTGGCCGTGGTCCAGCAGGACCTGTACGGCCGCCGTGTCGACCTTGGTGATGTTCCCCACCATGCCGAGGTCGACGGGTTCGCCCGCCACCCGGGCGTAGTGCTTCTCCGCCGTCAGGGTGTGCGCGTCCTCGCCGGTGAGCCCGACCGCGTACGGGCCGTGCTCGTTGAGCAGGCCGACCAGTTCGCGCTGTACCTTGCCGGAGAGCACCATCCGTACGACGTCCATCGCCTCCGGCGTGGTCACCCGCAGCCCCGCCTCGAAGCGGGACTCCAGCCCGTGCCGGGCCAGTTGGGCGCTGATCTGCGGGCCGCCGCCGTGCACGACGACGGGTTTCACCCCGGCCAGGCGCAGGGCGACGACGTCGTGGGCGAACGCGCGCTTGAGCGCGTCGTCCACCATCGCGTTCCCGCCGAACTTGACGACGACGATCCGGCCGCGCAGCCGCTCCAGCGCGTCCGTACCGGCGCCGGCCGGCGCGAGGACCCCGTTCACGGACGGGCGGTCAGGTAGCCGCCCATGGTCCGGAAGTAGTCCGTGGCGGCGTGCTCGACACCGTCCTCGGTCCGCACCCGCCTGACCACCAGGCCCTTGCTCCGGCCGAAGCGCGCCTCCGTGCCCGCCACGATGACCACGCCGTCGCCCTCGCGGATGAAGATCCGGCCGGGCGTGCCTCCGTAGTCGGCCTGCGAGAGCGCCGCCGAGACGATCCGTATCCGCTCGCCCCGGTGGTACGTGAAGGCGTTGGGGTACGGGTCGGACTGGGCGCGTACCAGCCGCTCCAGGTCCTCGGCGGGCCACGTCCAGTCGATCCGGCTGTCCTCGACGGACCGCTTGTGGAAGAAGCTGGCCCGGCTCCGGTCCTGCGGGACCCACTCCGCGGTGCCCGACTCGATGCGGTCGAGCGAGTCGCGCACGATCGGGCCGATGAGGTCGACCGTACGGTGGAAGAGGTCGGTGGCCGTGTCGGTCGGGCCGACCGGGACGGAACGCTGGAACACGACGTCCCCGGCGTCCAGTTCGGCGTCCATCCGGTGCGCGGTGACCCCCACCTCCCGCTCGCCGTTGATCAGCGCCCAGATCAGCGGCGAGAATCCCGCGTACGAAGGCAGCAGCGAGTCATGGACGTTGAGCGTGCCGTGCGGCGGCAGGTCGAAGATCTCCGGCGGCAGCCACGTGCGCCAGTTGTTGGCGACGATGATGTCCGGCTCCGCCTCGCGCAGCGCCGTCAGCAGCTCCTCGTCGTCGGGGCGGTTGCGCAGCAGCACCGGGACGCCGTGCTTCTCGGCGAGTTCGGCCACCGAGTCGTCCCAGATCTTCTCGTAGACGTGGTCGCTCTTGGGGTGGGTCACCACCAGGACCACGTCGTGCGTGGAGTCGAGCAGCGCTTGGAGCGTGCGATGACCCCAGGTCTGGTAGCCGAACATGACGACCCGCATGGTGAATCCTCCTCAGACGTTGCAAGGTAAGGCTAACCTTATCTAACATGTGCCTGCTTAGGGAGGCGATGACGCGGTGAACCCACTGCACAGTGAGCCGGGCTCGGTCCAGGACATCCATGACATCCATGACGTACTGGGCATCGGATTCGGGCCGTCGAACCTGGCGCTCGCGATTGCGATCCAGGAACACAACGCACGAGTCCCCGACGACGAACGGATACGGGCCGGTTTTCTGGAGAAGCAACCGCGTTTCGGCTGGCACCGGGGCATGCTCATCGACGACGCCACGATGCAGGTCTCGTTCCTCAAGGACCTGGTCACGATGCGGGATCCGACGAGCGACTTCAGCTTCCTGTCGTACCTGCGCGAACAGGGCAGGCTGGTGGACTTCCTGAACCAGAAGACGCTGTTCCCCCTCCGCATCGAGTTCCACGACTACTTCGAGTGGGCCGCCGCCCGCGTGGACGACATGGTGGAGTACGGCTCCGAGGTCGTCTCCGTCGACCCCGTGACGGTGGAGGGCGAGGTGCGCTGGTTCGACGTGACCAGCCGCGACCCCGGGGACCCGGAGCGGCGGATCGTGCGCCGGGCGCGCAACCTGGTGGTCGCCACGGGCCTGGAGCCGCACCTGCCGCCCGGGACCGTCCTGTCGGACCAGGTCTGGCACAACAGCCAACTCATCCCGCGCGTCGCCGAGTTGGCGGACAGCGGCAAGCAGGTGCGCCGGGCCGTGGTGCTGGGCGCCGGGCAGAGCGCCGCGGAGGCGGTCGACTACCTGCACCGCAGCTTCCCGGAGGCCGAGGTCTGCTCGGTGTTCTCCAAGTACGGCTACACCCCCGCCGACGACAGCCCCTTCGCCAACCGGATCTTCGACCCGGAGGCCGTCGACATCTACTACCACGCCCCGCGCGGCGTGAAGCAGTCGCTCTTCGACTACCACCGGGGCACCAACTACTCGGTGGTGGACATGGATCTGATCGAGGCCCTCTCCCGGACCATGTACCAGGAGAAGGTCCAGGGCCGGGAGCGGCTGCGCATGCTGAACGTCTCCCGCATCCGTGAGGTCGAGGCGCGCGGGGACCAACTGGACATCACTGTCGAGTACTTGCCGACCGGGGAGCGGGAGGTGCTCACCGCGGACGTCCTCGTCCACGGGACGGGGTACCGGCCGCAGGACCTCGGCGAGCGCCTGGGCGGTGTCGGCAAGTTGTGCCTGCGCGACGACGAGGACGCGCTGCTCGTGGGGCGTGACCACCGGGTGGTGACGGCCGCGAACGTGAGCGCCGGGATCTACCTCCAGGGCGGTACGGAGCACACCCACGGGATCACCTCGACACTGCTGTCGAACACGGCGGTGCGGGCCGGCGAGATCCACGCGGCGCTGCTCGCGGAGCGCGGGAGCCGGGGGTCCGTCCCGGTGAGGAGCGGCACCGTCTAAAAACGGACGGGCGGGGCGGCGGGGCGGCGTACGGACCGCGGCTCAGGCCGCCGGCGGCTCCGGCTGGTCCCGCAGCCGCTCCAGGGCGACCAGCGCCACGTCGTCCTCCAGCCGCCCTTCGACGTGCTCCAGCAGATCCTTCACCAGGCGCTGGAGCAGTTCGTCGGGGTCGCACCAGAGCAGGGTGTCGAAGCGCTCGTGCGCGGGATAGAACGCGCCGGTACTGTCCCGGGCCTCCAGCAGACCGTCGGTGTGCAGGAGAAGCGTGTCGCCCGACTCCAGCGGGAAGCTGTCCAACTGGTAGTCGTCGATGTCGCCGGCCAGGCCGAGCGGCGGCGCGGGGTGCGGCGAGCGCAGCAGCGTCGTGACCCCGCGGTGGGAGCGCAGGGGCGGCGGGTGGCCGCAGCTGATCATCCGTACCACCGGGGCGTCGTCCGGGATCTCCAGGACCAGGGCGGTGATGAACCGCTCGCCGCTGTCCCGGTCGGTCTTGCCGACCTCCCGCAGGTGCCGGCCCACGCTGCCCTCCAGCGACGCCACCAGCTCCGGCAGGGTGGCGTCACGGTGGGCGGCCTCCCGGAAGGCCCCCAGCACGGCCGCGGCGTCGTCCACCGCCGGCAGGCCCTTGCCCCGTACGTCCCCGATGATCAGGCGGACCGCCCCCGGGATCCGCTCGGCGGCGTACAGGTCACCGCCGATCTGCGCCTGCGCGGCGGCCGAACGGTAGACGGACGCGATCCGCAGCCGGCCGATCCGGCGTGGCAGGGGGCGCAGCACCGCGCGCTGGGCGGCGTCCGAGACGGATCTCACCTGGACCAGCGCCTTGAAGTCCAGGTCCCGCAGGCGCCAGAACAGCACGACGAGACCGCAGACCACCAGCAGGTCGATCAGGTGGATCGGCAGGATCGGTGAGTCCATGAGGCCGTCACGGATGTCGAGCGCGGCGGCGGCCACACACGCCAGGGCGGTGATGAGGGCCGTCCACCGGGGTCCCACCAGCCCGGCGGTCAGCGCCGGCACCGCGACCAGCAGCGACGCCAGGTGGATGTCGGCGGGGACGAGGAATCCGACGACGGTCACCGCGCACAGCACCGCCAGCGGCAGGACCGTGGGCGCCTGCCACAGCAGGCGGAGCAGGAGGGTCTTCCCCGCCGTGGCTCCGGACCGGCGCGCCGGAGAGCCCGGGCGGGCACGCGTGGCGGTGGGGGTCGTCCGTTCTCTCAAAGGGGTGCCTCAAGCGGGGAGCGGGAGCGGGCCGGTCGCGGAACCCGGCCTTTGGTCAGCCATTGTCCTGATTTTGACCTCGTCCAACTGTACGCGTATCGCCCAGAACGTCCAGGGCCGTGTCCCGTCAGGCCGAGCCCGGCTGGACGATGCCCGACTCGTACGCCAGGATCACCACCTGCGCCCGGTCCCGGGCGCCGAGCTTGGCCATCGCCCGGTTGACGTGGGTCTTCACGGTGACGGGGCTGACGTACAGCTGGGCGGCGATGTCCTGGTTGGAGAGGCCCCGCCCCACCCAGGTGACCACCTCCCGTTCGCGCGGGGTCAGTCCGGCCAGCCGCTCCGCCGCGTCCGGGTTGGGCCGCTCGGTCTGGGCGAGGAAGCGGGAGATGACGCTCTTCGTGGCGGACGGCGAGAGGAGCATGTCGCCGGTGGCGATCACCCGGATCGCGTCGAGGAGTTCGTCGGGGTTGATGCCCTTGCCGAGGAAGCCGCTGGCCCCGGCGCGCAGGGCCTCGGCCACGTACTCGTCGTTCTCGAAGGTGGTCAGGATCAGCACCCGGACCCCGGCCAGGTCTTCGTCCGCCATGATCTGCCGGGTCGCGTCGAGGCCGTTCACGCCGGGCATGCGGATGTCCATCAGGACGACCTCGGCCTGGCTGCTGAGGGCCAGCGCGACCGCCTCCCGGCCGTCGGACGCCTCGGCGACGACCTCCATGTCCGGCTCGGAGTCGATGAGCAGCCGGAACGTACCCCGCAGCAGCGCCTGGTCGTCGGCGAGCAGCACCCTGATGGTCATGCGCGGCCGCCGCCGAGGAGGCGTACGCCGGTGACGAGGCAGGGGGCGGTGGGTTCGGCGGGGGCCGGGATCGTGCCGGTGAGGCCGGGCTCGGTGGCGTCGGGCGCGGGGGCGTCGTCCGCGGCGCCGGGAACCCTCACGACCGGGGAGGCGACGGTCGAAGGCGGGGCGGCTCCGACGCTCAGCGGCAGTTCGGCCGTGACCCGGAATCCCGTCTCCGGGGCGGGCCGCGCGCCGGCCGTCACGGTGCCGCCCGCCGTCCGCGCCCGTTCGTGCATCCCGATGAGGCCGTACCCGATGCCGTTCCCCGTACCGGCGTCCCGTCCGTCGTCCTCGACGGTGATCCGCACCGAGGCCGCCGTGTAGTCGAGCAGCACCCGGGCGCGGGCCCGCCCGGCGTGCTTGTGGGTGTTGGTCAGGGCCTCCTGGATGATCCGGTACGCCGTGAGGTCGGCCGTCGCCGACAGCGTCCCCGGCTCCCCCGCGCACACCAGCTCCACCGGCAGCCCGGAGTGCCGGAAGCGCTCCAGCAGGTCGTCCAGATCGGCCAGCCCCGGCGCGGGCTGCGTCGAGGGCGTCTCGCCGGGCTGGCGCAACAGGCCGACGGTGGCGCGCAGTTCGTCCAGGGCCGACCGGCTGGTGTCCCGGATCCGTTCGAGCGCGGTGTACGCGTGCTCCGGGTCGGTGCGCATCAGATGGTGGGCGACCCCGGCCTGGGCGTTGACCAGGGTGATGTGGTGGGCCACCACGTCGTGCAGCTCGCGGGCGATCCGTACCCGCTCCTCCGTCACCCGGCGCAGCGCGACCTCCTCGCGGGTCCGCTCGGCGCGCTCGGCCCGTTCCGTCGCCGCCGCCAGGACCTCCCGGCGGCTGCGGACGCCGTCGCTGATGGCGACGGGCAGGCAGGTCCAGGGGAGCACGCCGAGGTTCATCGGCAGGTTGTCCACGCCGGGCCGGACGAACAGGGCGACGGCGGTCAGCGCGAGGACGACCGCCCCCGCGACCCGCCACGCGGTACGGCGGCCGGTGTGCGCGGCCATCACGTACAGCGCGATCACGGTCGCGGTGGGGTACGTCTTCTGGAAGTCCGGCTCGATGAGGAACAGCCGGGTGACGTCGAGGGCGGCGGTCACCAGGACGACCGGCACCGGCCAGCGGCTCCCGGCGAGCAGCGGCAGACAGGTCAGCACCACCAGGCCCGCCGGGACGGCGATGGCGGAGTCCGACGCCCGGAGCGCGACGCTGAGGGTGATCGACAGGAGCACGACGGCGGTCGCGAGGGCCACCACGGCGTCGTGCAGCGCCGGGCGCGTCCTGACCCGGCTCCACACCATGGGGATCACTCGTCCTCCTTCGCCTTCCGGCCCCGCCGCGGGCTCAGCGCCCGACCGGCACGTCCTGCCTGTCGTCCCGGTCCTGCCGGTCCCCCGCCGTGGCCGGCACGTCGTCCGGGGTCCCCTCGATGGAGAGGTGCGGCAGCAGCTTGTCCAGCCGGCGCGGCAGCCACCAGTTGCGCGCGCCGAACAGATGCATCAACGCGGGCACAATAACCATACGCACGAGCAGCACGTCCAGAAGAACGGCGAGCGCCAGGCCCAGGCCGAACTCCGCGACGATCCGCTGGCCGCTGAACATGAAGGCCGCGAACACACACGCCATGATGACGGCGGCGGCCGTGATGATCCGCCCGGTCTCGGCCTGCCCGATCCGTACCGCCCGGGCGTTGTCCCGGCTCAGCGTCCACTCCTCGTGCATCCGGCTGATCAGGAACACCTGGTAGTCCATGGACAGGCCGAACAGGATCGCGATCATCATCACCGGCGCGAACGCCTCCACCGGTCCGGCGGCTCCGGCGCCCAGCGCCTCGGACACCCAGCCCCACTGGAAGGCCGCGACCACGGCGCCGAAGGCGACGCCCATGGTCAGCAGGTTCATCACCACACCGATCAGCGGGACCAGCACGCTGCGGAACGCCACCATCATCAGCAGGCAGCCGAGGCTGACGATGATCACGATGAACAGCGGGAGCTTGGAGACGATGACGTCGGAGAAGTCGACCCCGCTCGCCGTGCTGCCGCCCACGTAGACCTGGAGGTCGGTGTTCTGCTCCGCCCTCGGCACCACGGTGTCCCGCAGGTGGGTGATGAGGTCGGTGGTCTGCACGGACTGGGGCGAGCTGGTCGGGACGACCTGGATCGTGCCCACGTCCTGGCCGGGGGCCAGCGGCGGGGCCACCACTTGCGCGACACCCTTCACGTCCGAGAGGTCGGCGGCCAGGGACTCCAGCGCCGTCTTGTCCTGGGCGTGCGGGGCCTGGGCCACCAGCAGCAGCGGCCCGTTGAAGCCGGGCCCGAAACCGTCCGCCAGCAGGTCGTACGACTGACGGCTCGCGCTCGACGAGGGGTCGTTGCCCGCGTCGGCGCTGCCCAGCCGCAGGGAGAACACCGGCAGGGAGACGGCGACCATCACGAGCAGGGCCAGCAGAGCCTTGCCGCGCGGCTTGGCCAGGACGGCGGAGGCCCAGCGGCCCCACACCCCGCGCTGCTCGTCGTGGGCCGGGCCGTGTTCGCGCAGGGTCCGCCGTTGCTTGCGGCTCAGCACCCGGTGTCCCATGAGCCCGAGGAGGGCCGGGAGGAGGGTGATCGAGGCGAGGACGGTGAGGGCGACGGTGAGCGCGGAGGCGGCCGCCATGCCGTTGAGGAAGCCGATGCCCAGGGCGTACTGCCCCAGCAGGGCGACCACCACGGTCAGGCCCGCGAAGATCACCGCGCGCCCGGAGGTGTCCAGGGCCCGGGCCGCCGCGTCCTCGACGGAGGAGCCGGCCATCAGCCCCTTGCGATGCCGGTTGACGATGAACAGCGCGTAGTCGATGCCCACCCCGAGCCCGACCAGGGCGGCGACGGTGGTCGCCACGTCCGGGATGGAGAGGGTGTGGCTGAGCACACCGGTGCCCAGGATGCCGGCGCCGACCCCGGCGACGGCGGTGAGGATGGGCAGCGCCGCCGCCCACAGCGAGCGGAAGAGCAGCAGCATGATCAGCAGCGCCGCGATCACCCCGACGATCTCGCTGGTGGGCTTGAGCTCGTTCTCGGCCGCCTTGAAGGCCTGCCCGCCGTACTGCACGTCGACCGTGTCCGTACGGGCCTGCTTCACGAGCGAGATGACGTGCTCGACCTGCGCCTTGTCCACGTCGTTCGCGGCCTTGTCCAGCGTCACCGCCGCGTACGCCGTCGCCCCGTCCTCGCTGATCTGTCCCGCGCCGCCCTTGGCGTACGGACTGGCGACCGACGCCACCCCGGGCGCCCTGGATATCCGGTCCAGCACCCCCGTGAGGTCCTGGCGCACCGCGCTGTCGGTCACCTTGCCGCCGCTGGTGTGCCACACGACGGTGTCCCGGTCGCCCGAGGCGGCCGGACTGTTCTTCTTCAGCAGGTCCAGGGCCTTGCTGGACTCGGTGCTCGGCGCGGACAGCGTCGTACTGTACGCGCTGCCCACGCTGTTCGACACGGCCCCGAGTCCGACCAGCACCCCCAGCCAGATCAGTGCGGTCAGTAGCCGGTGCCGGTAGCACCAGCGGGCAAGGGCGGACATCGGTCCTCCAGGAACAACGTGCGGCTGACAGGGCGGAAAGCGGTGAAGGGAGCGCGCGGACGCGGCGGGCGCCGGGCGGGCTCCGCGCCGGGCCCTCCTCGCGCCCGTCCCACACTTCCGCAGTACGGGCCGTACGTCGTCGTGCCACCGCAGGCGCCCCGCCTGCTGCGAGCGCAGCAGACAGGGACGCGTCAACCGCCTCCCTGGTGGGGGGCGGGAAATTGAATGGAGGCGCCCCGGCGGCGAAGGTCATCATGGCCGGATGAACTCTCCCGTGCCGCCCGCAGAGGCTTTGATCGTGGTGGACGTCCAGTCCGCCTTCGTCTCCGGTGACGGGGCGGTGCCCGACGCGGCCCGGCTGGTGGACCGTACGACGGACCTGCTCGACCGGGCCCGCGGGAGCGGCGCGCTGGTGGTCCACGTACAGAACGACGGAGCGCCCGGCGCGGACGACGAGGCCGGCACGCCGGGCTGGGAGCTGTACCACCCCGTGCAGGCGGGCCCGGCGGAGGTCGTGATCCGCAAGGCCAAGGACGACGGCTTCGACGGGACCCCGCTGGGGACCCTGTTGGCCGACGCGGGGGTACGGGCGCTCGCGGTCTGCGGCGTGATGTCCGAGATGTGCGTCCTGGCGACGGCGCGTACGGCCCTGGCGCGGGGGTACCGGGTGGTCCTGCCGCACGACGCCCACGCGACGCAGGACATCCCGGCGAGGCCCGGGCTCGGCGACCGGGTCCCGGCGGCGACGGTCTCCCGGGTCGCCGAATGGGCACTGGGCGCGGGGGTGGAGATCCCCCCGCGCGCGGCGGACGTCACGTTCACTCCCCTGCCCTGAGGGCGCGGCGGGGAGGGACGGCGGTGCGGGTGGGGCCGTCCGTTGCGCCAGTCAGGGCATTGTGACGGTTTCCCGGCGTTTCGCCGCTGGGTTTTGTCGGATATGTGACATTTAGTCAGATGATCGCATGCAGTACGACAATCATCCCGGCTTGAAGGAGCCTCCCATGCCCACGTCGCCCTCCCTCCGCTCCGCCCGCTCCCGCTCCGCCGCCGTCCTCGGCGCGTTCGCTCTCGCCGGCGCGTCCCTGGCCGGGGCGTCGGCCGCCGTCGCCGCTCCCGGCGACAGCGGGGACGTGAGGATCCACAACGCCGGGACCCCCGCCGGCAACACCGGGGACGCCCTGAAGGTCTGCAAGTTCAACCTGAGCGCCTTCAACTTCGAGACGGTCCCGCTGGTGACCTTCACCATCACCGCCGAGCCGCCCACCCCCGCCCTGCCCACCCTGACCGGTGCCATCACGCTCGCGGCCGGGAAGGGGAGCACCTCGGACTACTCGCTCCCCAACGGGACGTACCAGCTCAACTGGACGTTCCCCGGCGGGGTGCCCAAGAAGAAGCTCTTCAAGGTCGAGTGCCCGCTGGGAAGCGGTGAGCTCCCCCTGCCGGTCGGCGCCGTGGCGGCGGGCGGCGGCGGGGTCGCGAGCCTCGAAGGCGGCGACGACTCGTCCACGGGGCTGACCCCGTGGCTCGTCACCGGTGCGGTCGGAGCCGCGGGCCTGCTCCTCGTCCGCCGCGCCCGCCGCCGCGGCCATGGCGCCGCGTAACACGCCACATCGACGCCGGAGAGGGCCGAGCCGCGCCTGCCGCCTCACCCTCACGCTGAGCGTGACCGCCTCGCTGGTGACCGGTGTGGTGTGGGCGTGCGGCGACGCCCCCGCCGATCCGCCGTTCACCGGGACCGTCGTGCTCGCCGCGCCCGCCGCGGAGAGCGCGAAGGGCGCGGGACGGCGGCCGGGGCGGGCGGCGGCGGTCCCGCGCCGCCCGCCCCGGCCCCTGCCGCCCTCGCCGGCGGTACGGCTCGCCGTCCCCGCCCTCACGATCGAGGCCCCCGTCATCCAGGTGGGGCTCGACCCGCTGGGCCACCTGGGCACTCCCCCGCTGGAGCGGCCCCGGGAGGTCGGCTGGTACCGGGGCGGTCCCACGCCGGGCGAGGCGGGGACCGCTCTGATCGTGGGCCACCGGGACACCAGGACCGGCCCTGCCATCTTCCTCAACCTCAACGCCCTGCGCCCCGGCGACCTCGTCAACATCGCCCGGGCGGACCGGCGGACGGCGGTGTTCAGCGTCGATGCCGTGAAGACGTACCGCAAGGACAAATTCCCCGACCGGGAGGTGTACGGCAGGACCGGGCGCCCCGAACTGCGCCTGCTGACGTGCGGCGGGACCTTCGAGAAGAAGACCGGCTACGCGGCCAACATCGTGGTGTTCGCGCACCTGACGGATGTGAAACGCACATGACCCGGGGTGTACGCGCCCCGGGCGCACGGGCCCGGCGGCACACGCATGCCGCCGGGCCGCCGTGTCGCCACGCACAGGTCACCGCAAGCCGGTCACCACAAGCCGCCCACCGCGTGCCGGTCACCGCGTGCCGCTTATGGCCGCCAGCAGGAACGCCGATGGGCCGGCCGGAAGGCCGGAGGCGGCCCGCTCCTTGTACCGGGTACAGCCGCGCGACACCGCGCACGGCGTTCCGTACCGCTTCAGGAGATGCCCCGTCATGACTGTCAGGAACGAAGAGCAGACCACCCGCCGGGAGACGTCGTCGGGCGAGTTGGCGGACCAGGTCGCCCTCATCACCGGGGGCACCGCGGGAATCGGCCTGGAGACCGCCCGCCTGTTCCTCCGCGAGGGAGCCCACGTCGTCATCTCCGGCCGCAGCCCCGAGCGCGGCGCCAAGGCGCTCGCCGACCTGCCGGAAGGCCCCGGCACCGTGCGCTTCGTCGCGGCCGACCTCGCGGACCTCGACTCGGTCCGCGCCCTGGCGGAGGAGGTCGGCCCGGTCGACATCCTCGTCAACAACGCCTCCGCGTTCCCCGTCGCGCCGACCGTGGAGCAGAGCGTCAGCGTGTTCGAGCGACTGTTCGACACCAACGTCCGCGGCGCCTATTTCCTCACCGCGAGCCTGGTCCCCGCCATGCTCGACAAGGGCGCGGGCAGCATCGTCAACGTCAGCACCATGGCCGCGTCGATGGGCGTTCCGGGTGCCTCGGGCTACAGCGCCACCAAGGCCGCGCTGGCCTCGCTCACCCGCACCTGGGCGGCCGAGTTCGGCCCCGGCGGCATCCGGGTCAACAGCGTCGCCCCCGGCCCGACCCTCACGGACGGCGTCCTGGTCGAGTGGGGTGACGGAGTGGCGGAACTGGGCAAGACCCTGCCGCTGCGCCGGACCGCCGGACCCGCCGAGATCGCCGAGGCGATCCTCTTCCTGGCCTCGCCCCGCTCCAGCTTCGTCACCGGTGCCACCCTCGCGACCGACGGCGGAGCGACCGCGGTCTGAGCCGTCCCCGCCGGCGGGCCCACCGCCCCCGGGAGCGTTACTGTCGGGATGACGTGCCGTCAGGCATCACGTACGACAGGAAAGGGGCTCTCGGGGGCGATGGAGATCCGGGAGATGCGCGCGTTCGTGACGGTCGCCGACGAGGGCGGCCTCTCGGCGGCCGCGCGTGTCATGCACATCAGCCAGTCGGCCCTCTCGCAGACGATGCGGTCACTGGAACGCCAGATCGGCGGCCAGTTGCTCGTCCGGGGCCCCGGCGGGACCCACCCCACCGAGCTGGGCGCGACCCTGCTCGACGAGGCCCGCGTCCTCATCGAGCGGCACGACCGGCTGATGAGCACCCTCAACCGGCCGGCCGTGCCGCCCGAGCGGGTGCGCGTCGGCGTACCGCTGGAACTTCCCCCGGACCTGCTGCCGACGGCGATCGCCGAGGTGAACGCCACGTACCCGAACACCTCGGTCGTCCTCCAGCACGCCAGGAGCACGGCCCAGCTCACCGCCCTGCGGGCCGGTGAACTGGAAGTGGCGCTGGTACGGGACCACCCCACGGACCCGTCCCTCGACAGCGTGCTCGCGGTCGAGGAGGCGATGGGGGTGGTCCTCACCGCCGCCCGCGCGGAGGAACTGGCCGACGCGGGGAGCGTACGGCTGCACCGGCTGAGGGGCATGTCCTGGGTCAGCTTCGCCCGGGTGGACGCCCCGGCGTGGCACGACCAGGTGATCGCCACCTTGCGCAGCCACGGGGTCACCGACACCTACAGCGCGAGCGAGGAGGGCCGTCCGGTGCCCCGGGAGGTGAAGTTCGCCGCGGTGAACGGCCCGCGGACGTTCGCCTTCGCGTCCCCGCGCTGGGTGGACCCGCTGCCCGACGGGCTGGTGTGGCATCCCCTGGCCGGCGACCCCCTCGTCCGCCACACCTGGGCGGTCTGGCGGGCGGACGCCACGGAGCGGGGACTCGCCGCGCTGGTCGCCGCGCTGGACCTCACCGCCCGCTGACCGCACGGACCTCCCACCGTACGGATTCCGGCCGCACCGGCGGTGTTCCTCACTCCTTGGTGGATCCGGCGAGCATCCCGGAGACCAGCGTCCGCTGCGAGAAGAGGAACAGCACCAGCACCGGCAGGATCGCGATGATGATGGCCAGCGCGAGTTCGGGGATCGTGATGTTGAGACCGGCGCCCGCCACGGGGTTGAACGACGGGGTGGACGACAGGAGTTGGTTCAGTCCCACCTGGACGGGGAACTGGTCGCTGTTCGGCAGCACGAGATACGGAAGGAAGAAGTTGTTCCAGTTGCCGACGAAGCTGAAGAAGGCGACCAGCCCGATGACGGGCTTGGCCAGCGGCAGCGCGATGAGCTGGAAGATCTGCCATTCCGAACAGCCGTCGATGCGCGCCGCCGAAAGGATCTCGCGCGGCAGGCTGGTGGCGAAGTAGATGTAGACGAGGTAGACGCCGAACGGGTAGAAGGAGAAGGGCAGGATCACCGACCAGGCCGTGCCGATCAGATGGGACCGGTTGAGCTCCAGGAAGATCGGCAGCACCAGGGTGGCCGACGGCATGATCATCGTGACCAGGGTGATCGTGAGCAGCAGCTTGCGTCCCCGGAACCGCGTCAGCGCCAGCGCGTACCCCGCCGGCACACTGGTCAGCAGGGTGAGGAGCAGCGAACCGCCCGAGTAGACCGCCGAGTTGCGCAGCCACAGGAGCAGCGCGCCGTCCTGGAAGTCCACCAGGTGGTGCCAGGCCGTGCCGATCTGGGCGAAGGAGCCGAAGGAGAGCGGCGCGTCGTGGGTCATCTGCGACGCCGTCTTCGTCGGCGCCAGCAGCAGCCAGACGACGGGCAGGACGAAGAAGACGAGCAGCGCGGTCAGCAGCACGCAGACGACGAGGACCGACAGGGCGCGGGAGGGCTTGCCGCGTCGCGGGCGGGTGGGTGAGCCAGGTGCGGTGTAGGTCATTTCTCATCCAACGTGAACATGTCCGAGCGCCACACGAGCAGCCCGGCGACGATGACACCCAGGGCCAGCAGGAAGACGGAGATCGCCGCGGCGCCGTTGAAGTCGCCCTGCTGGAAGGCGAAGACGTACGCGAGCTGGTTGGGTGACCAGGTGGGGCTGACCCGGCCGAGGCTGGCCGTCTGGAGGAGTTGCGGCTCGACGAAGAGCTGGGTGCCGCCCGCGAAGGCGAGGATCGTCATGTAGGCGATCCACTGCCTGATCATGGGGATCTGGATGTGCCAGGCCGTCTTCCACGGGCCGGCGCCGTCCATCCTGGCGGCTTCGATGACCTCGTCGGGGATGTTGTTGAGCGCCCCGTACATCACGACGATCCAGCCGCCGGCGCCGGTCCAGAAGGCGATCAGGACGAAGATCACGGGAAGGTCGCCGGGGCTGAGGACGGCGGCGAAGCTGTCCTTGCCCATCGCGTCCAGCACCCAGGAGGCGGGGCTGACCGCCGGGTCCAGCATGAACAGCCAGACGAGCACACTGGCGACCCCGGCCAGCGCACCCGGGATGTAGTAGAGGAAGCGGAAGACGGCGGACAGTCCCGGCCTCATCCGGCCGCGCAGGACGACGGCCACCAGGACCGTCAGGACGACCAGGACGACCAGCCACATCACCAGGTAAAACAGGATGTTGGTGAAGGCGGGGACGAACCGGTAGTCCCCCATGACCTTGGTGAACTGGTTGATGCCGGTGAACTGCCCCTTGTCGTTCGTCAGGGACAGGTAGAACGAGTAGACGGTGGGGAAGACCCCGAAAGCGAGCAGCAGGATCGCGTAGCCGGCGACGAAGAGGTAGCCGGCCACCCCTCCCCGCCGCCGCGACGCGTCGCGGCGGCGGGGAGGGTTCGTGACGTGCTGAGTGTCCAGCACGGTCATTTCGTGGTCACCTTGTATCCGACGGCCTTGGCCTCGTTCGCGATGGCCGTCTGCCACGCGGGCAGGGTCTCCGACAGGGTCTTGCCGGAGGTCAGCGCGGGAAGGACCACGCTCGACCAGGCGGTCGCGTCACTGAACTTGGTGTTGGACCAGCCCGTCCACACCTGGCCGGCGGCCGTGCGGAAGACGTCGCTGATGTCGCCGGCGAAGTACTTCTTGTTGTCGGGGTTGGCGAGCCAGGCGTCGGCCGCGGGGGCGTACGCCGGGTAGGTCGGCGCCTTGGCCTGGTTCTCGTCGGACGTGGTCAGCCAGCTGACCAGGTCGGTGGAGGCCTTGAGGTTGGCGCTGTGCGAGGAGACCATCCACAGGCCGCCGCCGACGTTGCCCGTCGACGCGGTCGTCTCACCGGGCCAGGTCAGCGGGGCCGCGGCGGAGATCTGTCCGGCCGGCGTCTTGAAGGCCGCGTTGAACAGGTACTGGCCGTACCAGGACGGGCCGTACGCCATCAGGACCTTGCTGCCGCTGTCCTTGGCGAAGCCCTGGCTGAAGAAGCCCTGGGTGCTGACGGTCTTCTTCGCGATGAGGGTGTCCAGGAGCTTGGACATCCGGGTGCACTTCTCGTCCCCGAGGGCCACCCGCAGGGTGTTGGGCGCCGTCAGGTTGAAGGCGGGGCACTGGCTGGACCAGAAGTACGACTCCTGGGAGTTGGTGTCACCCACCGACCCGACGAGGTAGCCGGGGTGGTCCTTGGCGAGCTTCTCGCCGATGGCCTGGTACTGCTCCCAGGTGGTGGGCACCTGGTAGCCGAACTGGTCCATCAGCTTCTTGTTGTACCAGAGGACGACCTGGGCTATGTCGTTGCGCATGCAGTAGGTGTGGCCGCCGACCTGGCACGGCGCGAGCGAGCCCTTGGCGAAGTTGTCCAGGGTCTTCTGCGGGACCAGGTCCTGGTCGAGCGGCGCGGCGAAGGGGATGGCGCCGGGCTTGGTGGGCTCGGCGGCCCAGGTCACGTCGGTCGGCGAGCCGAACACGACGTCGGGCCAGCCCTTGCCGGTCCGGTCGAAGAGCTGCACCTTCGTCTGGAGGTACGTGGACCCGTCGGCGCCTCCGTCGTACGTGACGACGTTCAGCTTCGCGTCCGGGTGCTGCTTCTGGTACGCCTCCACCTGCGGCAGCCGGGTCGAGTCGGTCCAGACGGTGATCTTCGACGCCTCGTCCTGCTTGACCGGCTTGAACGCCTTGGTGGTGTCCGACGACGAGGACTGCGTGGCGTCGGCGCAGCCGGCCAGCAGGGTGACGGCCGACAGGGCCAGGGCCGCGACCGCCTTCCGGGTGACGTTGCGGCGGATGCCGGCTCCCGAACCTCTTGAAGACGTCATTGTCTTGCCTTTCTGCTTTCTTACGTGTGTCACGTGTGTCACGAGTGCTTCTCGACAAAGGGGAGGAGGGCGCTGCCGTACTCGAAGTCGAGCGGCAGGGCGATCCCCGGACCGGTGGGTGCGTGGACGAGTCCGCGCTCGTCCACGTGGCGTTCGCGGGTCACCGTCGTCCGGGTGACGAGGGATTCGTAGTAGGTGGTGTTGGAGATCGCCATGCAGAGGTGGTGGTTCGGGATGTCCGAACCGTGCACCTCGGCGCGGAGCAGGTGCGCGTCGGCGAGGTGGGCCGTGCGCATGGCTCCGGTGATGCCCCCGCGCAGGGTGGTCCCTGTGCGCACGCCGAAGGTCGCCGCCCCCGAGGCGATGAAGTCGGCGGAGTTCATGTGGGCGCCGTCCGAGGTCTCGGCGACGAGCAGCGGTACGGAGACGGCCTGGCCGAGCCGCCGGTAGGCGCCGACGCTGAATTCGCGCATCGGCTCCTCGTACCAGAGGTAGTCGGCCTCGGAGAGGGCGCGGCCGAGGTGGATGGCGTCCGGCAGGTCGAACCCGGCGGAGCCGTCGTACATCAGCGGGACGTCGCTCCCGACGTGTTCGCGCAGCGCCAGGCAGAGCGCGGCGTCCTTGCGGGCGTCGCCCCAGGCGTGCAGCTTGATGCCCTGGTAGCCCAGTTCCAGGCACTGGTCCGCGACGTCGAGGAATTCCTCGGTGGTCGCGAAGGTGGAGGTGGAGGCGTACGCGGGTATCGCGTCGCGGAATCCGCCGAGGAGCTGCCAGACGGGCTGGTCGCTCACGCGTCCCGCGAGGTCCCACAGGGCGATGTCGATCAGGCCGAACGCGGGCAGCGGCAGTTCGTGGATGCGGTCCAGTTCCCAGACGCGGTGCCAGAGCCATTCCCGCCGGAACGGGTCCTGTCCGACGAGTTCGTCCCGGAACACCCGGTCCACGAGGTCGGCGAGGAGGACGGCCGCGCCGGGTCTCGCGAACACCGCCACGCCCTCGGCGCCCTCGTCGGTGCCGATCCGCAGGACCGCGCCGTCGCCGACGGCGGGGCTGCCGGCCAGGCCCTGCCGCCAGCTGAACGGCGGGTCCGCGGCCGGGACCCGGATCGGATGGGCTTCCACATGCGTGATCTTCATACTGGCTTTCGTTTCGGTGGGAGGGGGAGACGGGCGGGGTGCCCGCCTCCCCCTCGGAATCGCGGGATCAGAAGTCGCCGTACGCCTGGAGCTCGTACAGGCTGCCGCCGTTCCAGTTCGACCCGGTGACCGTGAGCCGCAGGTAGCGGGCGGAGACCGGCGCGCCGGGGAGGGAGATGTTCGTCCGTCCCGAGGTGGCCGTGGCGGTGTGGTCCTCCAGCGTCGACCAGGTGGTGGCGTCGGTGGAGTACTCGATCCGGTACTTGTAGCCGCTCTGGAGCTCGAACGTGGTGACCACTCCCGACACGGAGGCGGTCCTGCCCAGGTCGACCTGGATCCAGGACGGGTCCGGGAGGCCGAGGCCCTGGGCCCAGCGGGTGGAGAGGTCACCGTCGACGGCGAGCCCGGGGGTGTTGGGCTCGGAGTACGAGGACACGGTGACCGGCTTGTTGAGGGCCAGGTTGACGTAGGCGGGCAGGGTCACGTCGGCGGCCGGGCTCGGGGCGGAGGCGTTGAGCGCGCCGTCCACCGCGACGACCGTGAAGCGGTACTTCTGCCCGGAGGTCAGATCGGTGAGCCGCAGGCTCGTCCGGTCGGTGACGGCGATCCGCTTGCCGTCCTGGAAGACCTCGTAGGTGGCCACCCCGACGTTGTCGGCCGGGGCCGTCCAGGTGAGGTCGGCCGTGCCGGGGACCAGCGGGGAGACCTTCGGCGCGGCGGGCGCGGCCGGGGCCTGGGTGTCGGTGTTCGGCGCCTTGAGGGAGCCGTACGCCTGGAGTTCGTAGAGGCTGCCACCGTTGCCGTTGGAGCCGGTGACCGTCAGGCGCAGGTACCGTCCGGCGGTCGGCTTGTCGGCGGAGGAGTAGTTCGTCGCCTCGGTGGTGGCGGTGGCGGTGTGGTCCTCCAGGGTGACCCAGTGGACCTCGTCCGGGGAGACCTCGACGCGGTACTTGTAGCCGTTGGCCTTCTCGAAGGTGGTGATCGCGCCGGTCAGGTCGTACTGGGCGCCGAGGTCGACCTGGATCCAGGAGGGGTCCGGGAGGCCGAGGCCCTGGGCCCAGCGGGTGGAGAGGTCACCGTCGACGGCGCGCGCGGGGGTGTTGGCCTCGGAGTACGAGGAGGCCGTGACCGGCTTGTCCTGGGCGACGTCGGCGCCGGACGGCATGGTGACCACGGCGGGCCTGCTCGCCCTGGACTCGTTGCCGGCGGCGTCGCGGGCGGTCACCGTGAAGGTGTACTTCTTGCCCGCGGTGAGGCCGGTGACCCGGGCGGTGGGCTTGGCGGAGGCGCTGACGACCTTGCCGTCGAGGTACACCGCGTACCCGGTGACGCCGGTCTTGTCCTGCGACGGGGACCAGCTGAGGTCGGTGACGGTCGGGAAGTCGGCCGCCGCGGTGGGCGTGCCCGGCGCGGTGGGCGCCGTACGGTCCGTGGTGGCGGGGTCCGGGTCCAGGTGGCGGTAGCGCGGCTGGAGCCCGGCGTTCTCGACGATCGAGGCGGGCAGCTGGGCGCAGCTGTCGACCTTGGTGTTGTCGACCACAGCGGAGCCGATGGTGTTCGCCTGGGTCGAGTAGTTGGGCTGGGTGGTGAAGTTGCGGTCGGCGGTGACGTCCAGGCCGTGGTTCATCAGCAGCCACTGGTACGAGACGTCGCAGAACGCGTTCTGCGTGGTGTGGAAGTACTGGCTTCCCTCGTCGTGGTAGATCGCGCCGTACGCGGGCTCGGGGACGCCCTTGATGTAGTTGCCCGAGACGACACTGCCGGGGTTCGAGCTCAGGGTGTAGATGGCACCCCCGTCGGCCTGGAGCTTCATGATGTCGCTGATCTCGTTGTCACTGATGACGTTGTTCCTGGCGGGCGTCGGTGTGTCGTAGATCGGGACGCCCGAGTTGCCGGGGTAGTTGGTGTCACCGCCCTTGTCGGTGAGCCCCCAGCCCCAGCCGAGGGAGATGCCGCTGTACGGGAGGTCGTAGACCTTGTTGTGCGTGATGACGGTGTGGTCCGTGTAGCTCGCCATGATGCCCAGCGAACCGGTGTACTGGTCCGCCACGTTGGTGACCACGTTGTTGCTGACGGTGGTGTTCTTGACGATCGACCGGGGGTCGCTCGGGTGGTGGTCGATGACGTCGGTGCCACCGATCTGGACGCCCGTCCCGGCGATCTCCTTGAAGACGTTGCCGGTGATCGTGGTTCCCTGCGTGCCGGTGTTCAGGTTCAGCCCGACCGCGCCGAGGTGCGTGAAGGTGTTGTCCAGGAACGACACGTCGTGGCCGTAGCCCACGTTGACCGCGCCGGGCGTCTTCTGCCAGTGCAGCCGGGTGGAGTCGAAGTCCGGGTTGTCCTTGCCGACCATGCGGAAGCCCGCCTGGCCCTCGATCAGCCCGTCGTCCGAACTGGGCGCGAGCCACGTCGAGTAGGAGAACGTGATGCCCTTGAACGTGACGTCCGTGACCGGCTTGGAGAGCGTGCCGTTCAGGTCCACCAGGTCCTGGACGCGCGGCACGGTCACCTGCGCGGTCGCGAGGTTCTGGCCGGTCTTCGGTATGTAGAAGAGGTCGCCCGCGCTCTTGTCGAGGTACCACTCCCCCGGGGCGTCCAGCAGCTCGCGGGCGTTCTCCAGCCAGGTCGGGTTGGTGATCTCCTGGCCCTGCTGGAGGTTGGCGTTCTTCCAGCACGGCTGCTGCATCGTCACGGTGGTGCCGACGATCGAGTCGACCGGGCAGCGCATGAGCTTCCAGCCCCAGCGGCTGGCGACCTCGAGGTCCGACTGGTTCTTCCAGTCGGCGAGGCCCGTGTCGGTGGTCTTGTAGCCGGTCGCGGTCTTGGTGAAGCCGCCGGGGTCCTTGGCGCCGCGGGCGCGGGTGGCCAGTTCACCGTTGACGTACAGCTGCCGGGTGTCGATGTTCCCGACGTGGGCCTTGTAGACGTTCTTCGCGGCGTCGGCGACGGTCCAGCCGGTCACGGACGTGCCGCCGCTGATCACGGGGTGGGCGCCGGGCGCGGCCTGGTACGTGATGGTGTGGCCGTTGGTGCCGGAGTCGGCGCTCGTCAGGGTGAAGGTGTCGGTGAGCTGGTACGTACCGTCCAGCAGCTCGACCTCGATGTCGCGCTTCATCCGGTCGTTGAGGTCACGCACCCGGTCCCTGGCGTGCGTCAGGGTCCTGTACGGGTGCGAGGCCGTGCCGGATCCGGCGTCGCGGCCCTTGCCGGGCGAGACGTAGATCTTGAGCGGGGCCGGCGAGGACTTCGCCGTGCCGGCCGAGGCCAGGCCGACGGGCATCGCCACGGTGACGACCAGCGCGAGGCCGGTCATGAGGGTCATTCTCCGCTTCACGGTGCGGAGAGTGCCGGGAAATTTCGACACTGAAAATTCCAATCGACTGCCAGGGACGAATGGGGTGGTGGCGTACGGGGCCGGAAGGGTGCTCCGGGTCGTTCCTGCGGGGTTTTCGCCGGCCTGTGCGCGTCTCTCGCGAGACGTCCGCTACGAGGCCGAAGTCTGCTGTCGCTCCTCCGGCGCCGGCGGGGTGGCCGCGGGGCCGGTGGTGTGGTCCGGCTGGTTGAAGAGCCGGTCGCGGATCTTGCGTTCGAACTGGGTCTGGGTGGTGGAGATGTGCTCGGCCATGAGCCGGACCGCGGATTCCGCGTCCCCCGAGCCGATGGCCTCGGCGATGGCAAGGTGCTGCGTCCCGGCGATCCGGAGGGAGCCCGGCACGTCGCCGTGGAAGAGCAGGACGTCCGACTGCGCCGCGAAGCTGCGGACGTTGGCCACGCTGGAGCGCAGGAAGACGTTGTGCGCCGCGACGCCGACCGAGTCGTGGAACAGCGCGTCGGCGCGGGCGAACGTCTCGACGTCGTCCGCCTCCCCCGCCTCCAGGGAGGTGCTGGCCGCCTCGCGGATCGCCCGGACCTCGATCGGGGTGGCCAGGGTCGCCGCCCGTCTCGCCGTCTCGGACTCGATGAGCCGGCGGTAGTCGAGGAGCATGAGGACGTGTTCCATGCTCGTCGGCTGGAAGTGGGCGAGCCGGTCGTCGCCCAGCGCGCCCGGCGAGGACGCCACGAAGATGCCGGCTCCCCTGCGGACGCTCAGCCGGCCGATCGCCGCGAGGACCTTGACGGCCTCGCGGGTCACGTTGCGGGTGGCCCCGAGGATCTCCGCCAGTCCTTTCTCGGTCGGCAGCCGGTCGCCGGGGAGCAGGTTCTGCTCGGCGATGTGGTTCAGCAGCTGTTCCGCGACGAGTTCGTACCCCGGGCGGTAGCGGTCGGACGCGTCGTCCGTACCGCCGGACGCGGGACCGGCAGGGCCTGACACCACGCAACCTCCTCAAGTTCAGATGAATCAGATCTATCGGCGCGGTCACTATGACACCGGCGTGGGGCGAAGGGAAGGTTTGCGCCAAACTCCGTTCGGAGAGTGGCTGATTCAATCGAGCAATCCAGACAAAACACCCATGGACGCCGCAACCGTTGCCTGTTGGCCCGCTGATACATAGGGTCCATCCCGTCCGATGAACCAGATCCATCGAGTCGGACCCCCACAAGCCGCTGTCACAACCAATGCAACTGCCACTGCCACCCAGGGAGGACGGGCCGTGCCCCAGCCCACCACTCGGCGATTCGCCTCGGTCATCCGCCTGCGCCCGGAGAAGGAGGCCGAGTACCGCGCACTGCACGCGGCGGCCTGGCCCGGCGTCCTGGCGGCGCTGAAGCGCGCGCACATCGCCAACTACTCGATCTTCCTGCGCGCCGGGGTGCTCTTCAGCTACCTGGAGTACACGGGGGACGACTACGAGGCCGACATGGCCTCGATCGCGGCGGATCCGGTCACACGGGAGTGGTGGGAGCGCACCGATCCCTGCCAGCAGCCCGTGGAGGACGCGGGGGAGGGCGAGTGGTGGGCGCCGGCGGAGGAGGTCTTCCACCTCGACTGACAGCAGTCCGGAGCCGCTAAGATCATCCGTTCATGGGACCGAGCGCAGAAGACGAGACGATGACAGCCGTCCCCCCGGGGCGCGTGACGCTGTCCGACCGGCGGACGCAGCGCAGTTGGCCGGTCGAGGTGGCGCCGTACCTGCTCGGGGTCTTCCCCGTCACCCAGGCGTCGTACGCCGCGGTCACCGGCCTCGCTCCGATCACCGCGCGGGGCGGGCGGCTGCCGGTCGAGGGGGTGTCGTGGGGGGACGCGGTCCGCTACTGCAACGCGCGTTCGGAGCGGGAGGGGTTGACGCCCGCGTACGACCTCCCGGCCCCGCCGTCCCGCCCCTCCCTTCCTGACCTCCCCGCTCTCCCCGACGACACCGGGACCGTCACGTGGGACACGTCCGCCGACGGGTACCGGCTGCCGACCGAGGCCGAGTGGGAACACGCCTGCCGGGCGGGCACCACCGACGCGCGGTACGGACAGCTCGACGACATCGCGTGGCACCGGGGCAACTCGCTGGACCACGTGCACGAGGTGGGCGGCAAGCGGCCCAACGCCTGGGGCCTGTACGACATGGTGGGCAACGTGTGGGAGTGGTGCTGGGACCTGTACGACCCCGAGGTCTACGCCTCGTACCGAGTGCTGCGGGGCGGCGGCTGGTTCGACGAGCACTGGAGCTGCCGCGCCTCGGTGCGCCGGCGCAGCCATCCGACGTTCCGGATCGACGACGTGGGATTCCGGGTGGCGCGGTCCGTGGTGGGCTGACACGTGGCGTGTGCCGGCCCACCACCGGGGCGGCGGCCTACAGGTTGATCATGTGCCCGGACAGCCCGTGGACCGCTTCCTGGATGGCCTCACCGAGCGTCGGATGGGCGTGCACGTTGCGCGCGACCTCGTGCACCGTGAGGTCCCACTTCTGCGCCAGGGTGAGTTCGGGGAGCAGTTCGGTGACGTCGGGGCCGATCAGGTGCGCGCCGATGATCTCGCCGTGGCGCGCGTCGCTGAGCAGCTTCACGAAGCCCTTCGCGTCCCCCAGGCCGTGGGCCTTCCCGTTCGCGGTGAACGGGAACGTCGCCACCTTGACGTCGAATCCCCGCTCGCGCGCCTGCGCCTCCGTCCAGCCGAAGCTGGCGATCTGGGGCTGGCAGTAGGTGGCGCGCGGAATCATGACGTAGTCGAGTTCCATGGTCTCCGCGCCGGCGAGGGTTTCGGCGGCGATGACCCCCATGGCCTCGGCGGCGTGCGCGAGCATCAGCTTGGCGGTCACGTCGCCGATCGCGTAGATGTGCGGCACGGAGGTCCGGCAGTAGCCGTCCACGTCGATCGCGCCGCGCTCGGTGAGCGCCACTCCGGTCGTCTCCAGGCCGTAGCCGTCCACGTTCGGCACGAACCCGATGGCCTGGAGGACCTTGTCGGTCTCCAGGACCCGGGACGACCCGTCCTTCGCGGTGACAGTGACCTGCACGCGCGGCCCGGACTCGTCGATCCGGTCGACCCGGGTCGACGTGAGAACTTCGATGCCCAACTTGCGGTAGCGCCTGGCCAGTTCCGCCGAGACATCCTCGTCCTCCAGCGGCGCCAACCGGTCGAGGAACTCGACCATCGTGACCTTGACGCCGTAGTTGCGCAGCACGTACGCGAACTCGATGCCGATGGCTCCGGCCCCGGCGATGACGATCGACTCCGGGAGCTGGTCGCTGAGGATGAGTTCCTCGTACGTCACCACCCGGTCGCTGACGGCGGTCCCGGGAAGGAGCCGGGTCGAGGCACCCGTGGCAATGATGCAATCGTCGAATCCGATGACGCGCCTGCTGCCGTCCGGCTGGGTCACGTGGAGGGTGTGCGGGTCGGCGAACGCGCCGTGCCCATCGACCTCGGTGATCCCGTTCTTCTTCATCAGGTAGTGCACGCCCTTGACGCGGCCGTCCGCGACCCGCCGGCTGCGGCGGTACGCCTCGCCGTAGTCGAAGGACACCTCGCCGTCGAACCGGATGCCGAAGGTCTTCGCCTCCTGCGTGACGATGTGCGCCAGCTCCGCGTTGCGCAGCAGCGCCTTGGTGGGGATGCAGCCCACGTTCAGACAGACACCGCCCCAGTACTTCTTCTCCACGACCGCGACGCTCCGACCCAGCTGCGCGGCCCGGATGGCAGCCACGTAACCGCCCGGACCCGCCCCGAGTACGACGACATCGAAGTGCTCGCCCTGTTCGTCCATGAGGTTCACCGTAGACCAGATCAATCGAAGCTTTCACGTCCCGTTACGCCGACCCGGCCACGACGGCGGCGCGACGCGGACACCTTTCGCCGGGCTCGTCGCGGACGCTTTCACGCGGGTGCGGGTGCGCATACACTGACCCCCGCCGGGGCACCCGCTGACCTGGGGCAATGTCGCCCCGGGGCCGGTCGGAGCAGTGAGGGGCGCATCCCATGTTCTATTACGTGCTCAAATACGTGCTCCTCGGGCCCCTGCTGCGGCTGCTCTTCCGCCCCCGGATCGAGGGTCTTGAGCACATCCCCGCCGACGGGCCCGCGATCGTCGCGGGCAACCATCTGTCGTTCTCCGACCACTTCCTGATGCCCGCCATCCTCAAACGGCGCATCACCTTCCTCGCGAAGGCCGAGTACTTCACCGGGCCCGGGGTCAAGGGGCGGCTGACCGCCTTCTTCTTCCGCAGCGCCGGGCAGATCCCCGTGGACCGGTCGGGCAAGGAGGCCGGGCAGGCGGCGATCCGGGAAGGGCTCGGGGTGCTCGCCGAGGACGAGCTGCTGGGGATCTATCCCGAGGGCACCCGCTCGCACGACGGACGCCTCTACAAGGGCAAGGTCGGCGTCGCGGTGATGGCGATCCGGGGGAAGGCCCCCGTGGTGCCGTGCGCGATGGTCGGTACGTTCGAGATCCAGCCTCCCGGCCAGAAGGTCCCCCGCATCAAGCGGGTCACCATCCGCTTCGGCGAGCCGATGGACTTCTCGCGGTACGAGGGCCTGGAGGACCAGAAGGCCGCGATCAGGGCCGTCACCGACGAGATCATGTACGCGATCCTCGAACTGTCCGGCCAGGAGTACGTCGACCGGTACGCGGCGGACGTCAAGGCGGAGGCCGCGAAGGCCGAGGCGAGGGGCGCGAAGAAGTTCCCCCGGCTGCGCCGCTGAGCGGGAGCGGGACGGCAGGATACGTTTCGCGAACCGGAAGCGTACGAAGAGGGAGCGCAGTGAGCGAGACCTACGGGAATGACACCTACGACAAGCTGATCGGGCTGCTGGACGAACACGGGGCCGTGTACCGGGTCATCGAGCACGCCGCGCAGGGCGCGACCGAGGAGGTCAGCGCGCTGCGGGGCAACACCCTGCGGCAGGCCGCCAAATGCATCGTGGTGATGGTCAAGACCGGGAAGAAGACCAAGCGTTACGCGCTGGCCGTCGTGCCGGGCGACCGGCGGGTGGACCTGGGCGCGCTCAAGGCCCTGTGGGGCGGGACGTACGCGGGGTTCGCGACGCCCGAGGTGGCGGAGCGGCTCGCGGGCAGTGTCAGCGGGACGATCCTGCCGTTCTCCTTCGACCCGGAGCTGGAGTTGGTGGTGGATCCGGTGCTCCTGGCGGAAGAGGAGATCTTCTTCAACGCGGCCCGCCTGGACCGGTCGTTGGCGTTGCGGACCGCCGACTACCAGACCGTCGCCGGGCCGAGGACCGCGCCGATCTCACAGCCGGCGGTCTGAGCCCGGAAGCGGAGAAGGGGCGGCCGGTGGATCCGGCCGCCCCTTCGAGCTGATCAGTCGGTCAGCTCAACCCCGCCCGCCGCCTTACGGCTTGGGCGTGGCGTGCGGGCCGCAGGTGACGTCCTTGCCGCCCACCGCCCCGGAGAGCAGGTACGCCTTGACCAGGTCGTTGACACACGGGTTCACCAGGTTGGTGATGCCGTGCGAACCGGCGTCCTTCTCGGTGACCAGACGCGAGCCCTTGAAGCGCTTGTGCAGTTCGACCGCGCCGGAGTACGGCGTGGCCGCGTCGCGCGTGGACTGCGCGATCAGCACGGGCGGCAGGCCCTTGCCGGTCTTGACCTCGACCGGGGTCTGCTGCTTGACGCCCCAGGTGGCGCACGGCAGGTTCAACCAGGCGTTCCCCCAGGTGAGGAAGGGGTAGTCCTTGTTGAGGCGGGTGTTGTCCCGGTCCCACTTCTGCCAGCTGGTGGGCCACTTCGCGTCGGTGCACTCGACGGCCGTGTAGACCGCGTTGCCGTTCTCCGAGGCGATGTTGCCCTTGACGTCGGACAGGTCGGGCGCCGCCGCGTCGACGAGCGCCTGCGTGTCACCGGCGAGGTACGCGCTCCAGGTCGAGGCGACGGGCACCCAGCTGGAGTCGTAGTACGCGGCGCTCTGGAACAGGCTGTCCAGCTCGGCCGGGCCGACGAGGCCCCCGAAGGGCGCCTTCTTGGCGGCGGCGCGGAGCTGGTCGTACGCCTGCTGGACCTTGGTGGCGGTGGAGCCGATGTGGAAGGTCGCGTCGTTCTGCGCCACCCACTTCTTCCAGTCAAGGAAGCGGCCCTCGAAGGCGACGTCCTGGTCGAGGTTGGCCTCGTACCAGATCTTGTCCTTCGACGGGTTGACGACACTGTCGACGACCATGCGCCGCACGTGCGTCGGGAAGAGCGTGCCGTAGACGGCGCCGAGGTACGTGCCGTACGAGACGCCCACGTAGTTCAGCTTCTTGTCACCGAGCGCGGCGCGGATGACGTCCAGGTCGCGCGCGGTGTTCGCCGTCGTCATCTGCGGGAGCATCCAGCCGCTGCGCTTCACGCAGCCGTCCGCGTACGCGGCCGCCAGCTTGCGCTGCGCCCTCTTCTCCGCCTCGCTGTGCGGGACGGGGTCGAGCTTGGGCGCCTTGACGAACTCCTGCGGGTCGACACAGGAGATGGGCGTCGAACGGCCCACCCCGCGCGGGTCGAACCCGACGAAGTCGTACGCCTTGGCCGCGTCGGCCCAGATGGCGTTCTTGGTGACGACACGGCGCGGGAACGCCATGCCGGAACCGCCGGGACCGCCCGGGTTGTAGAGGAGCGAACCCTGGCGCTCGCCCTTGGTGCCGGTGTTGCCGATGCGGTCGACGGCGAGCGTGATCTGCTTGCCGTTCGGCTTCGTGTAGTCCAGCGGGACGCTCACGTAACCGCACTGGATGGGCTTCTCCAGCGACCAGTCCGCCGGACAGTCCGCCCAGGCGATGCCCTTCTTGGCGGCCCTGTCGGCGGCGACCTTCGCGCCGTAGGACGCGCTGTGGGACGCGCCGTACGACGTGGAGTGCCCCGTCTGCCGGGCGTCGGCGGTGGCCGCCGGTGCGGCGACCGCGCCGGCTATGAGCGCGCCGGCGAGCAGAGTGCCGGCCGAGCCGAGCACTGCTGTACGTCTCAAGTGGAACCTCCCCCTGTGTGATGCGCTGTCTGCCTGCGACAACGCGTTCGATCGGACTCCGGGATCCTCGCTCCTGTGAGCCAGCTGAGAACAGGCCTCATGGCCCATTCTTTACCTAACCCATAACCGGTGTCGGTGGCCCGCTCAGCGGTACGCGGTGAGGCGCAGCGCCTCGTCGAGCACGCGCCGCAGTTCCAGGGCGTCCGCCGCGACGGCGGTGACGAGGACGCCGGGTCCGGCGAGCGGGGTGAGGACGGCGGTGTCGCCGAGCAGGATCGGCTGCGCGGGTTTCTCCTCGAACTCCGGTCCCACGACGAGGAGTTGACCGACGGCCCGGTGTCCGCCGAGGACCGCTCCGCCGTCCCAGCCGCCAGGCGCGCCGGGCCCGTGGCGCAGCTCCTGGTCGAGGAGGGGGCGGCCGGCGCGGCGGACGGTGAGGCGGGTGCGGAGGGTGCCGGGCTCTTCGCCGTGGCGGCCGAGGACCTGTTCCTCGCGGAGCACGAGGCGGGCGGTGGCGGCGAGTTCGACGGTCATGCGCGTCCGCAGGTCGCTGCCCCGGGCGGAGACGAGCTGTTCGGGCAGCCAGTGGAGTTCGGCACCGTCGTCCACGGTGAGGCGCACGTCGTAGTGGGCCGGTTCGGCGGTGTCCGCGCCCGGTGGGATCCGGCCGGGCAGCGCGAGTGTCGCCGCCGACGCGTCCACGGTCAGCCGGGCGCCGTCCCGTACGCGCACCTCGATCGCGAGCCGGTCGCCGCCCAGGGGCGCGCTCATGGCGCCGACGACGGTGACGCGGTGGCGGGTGCCGGTGGCGGGTCCGGTGCTTGTGCCGGTGACGGTGCCGGTCGCGCGGGTACGGCGTACCGCCAGCGGCCCGTCGCTCACGAGGACGGGCAGCCCCGCGCGGGTCGCGACGATCCGGGCGGTGGCGCGGACGCTCATGCGGTCCAGGCGGCGAGCCGCGCCCGCACCCACGCGGCGACCGGCTCGACGCCTTCCTCGCCGGCCCTCAACGAGGTGAGGACGACGGGGAGTTCGCCGCGCTGCTCCTTCGCGTCGCGGGCCATCCGGCCGAGGTCGGAGCCGACGTACGGCGCGAGGTCCGTCTTGTTGATCACGAGCAGGTCGGCGGTGGTGACGCCGGGGCCGCCCTTGCGGGGGATGTCGTCGCCGCCGGCCACGTCGATGACGAACACCTGGGCGTCGACGAGCCCCTTGGAGAAGGTGGCGGTGAGGTTGTCGCCGCCGGACTCGACGAGGATCAGGTCGAGCGGCCCCACCGCGTCCTCCAGGTCCTCCACGGCCTCCAGGTTGGCGGAGATGTCGTCGCGGATCGCGGTGTGCGGGCAGGCGCCGGTCTCGACGGCCTGGATGCGCTCCGGGGGCAGCACGGCGTGCCGGAGCAGGAACTCGGCGTCCTCGCGCGTGTAGATGTCGTTGGTGACGACGGCGAGGGAGAACCGGTCGCGCAGCGCGCGGCAGAGCGCGGCGACGGTCGCGGTCTTGCCGGACCCGACGGGCCCGCCGAGCCCGATACGCAGCGCGCGCCGCGTCCCGTCGGACCGGACGGCGTCAGCACTGACGGCGGCCGGCCCGGGAAGGCTGTGGTCGAGATGCATGGGGCGACTCCTTGGCTTCTGGCCCGTGAGGGCCTGCGTCCCTGAGGGCTTGTGTCTCCGGGGGTGTTCGCCGCTCAGGAGGCGAACAGTCTGACCGGCCAGGCCGCGTGGGCCTCCGCCGCGATGTCCGCCAGGGGGCCGGAGGCGGCCGGCAGTGCGTCGAGGCCCTCGTCCGCCGCGCGTGCCGCGTACGTGGTGGCCCGCGCCGCGACCTCGTCCAGTTCGGGGGCGAGGCGGGCCAGGACGGCGGTCGCCTCGAAGGGGTTGAGGCTGAGGAGGCGTACGGCGGCCGTGGCGGGGCCGCTGACGGTCTCGTACACGACACAGTGCGCGGCGTCCCCGGGCGTGAGCCCGGCGGAGCGTGCGGTCAGGCCCAGGACGACCGGCTGGTGGGCGCCGCGCGGCCGGGCGGCGGCGAGCGCGTCGAGTTCCCGGCCCGGCCACGTCGCGCGGGCCGCGCGCATCAGCTGGCGGCCGAGCCTGCGGGCGGTGGCGCGCAGGGCGGGTGAGGGGGTACGGGCGTCCGCCGCCTCGTCCAGGCCGAGCGGGTCGAGGCCCCCGGCGGCGGCCGCGGCCAGCGCCGCCGAGGTGAGCCCGGCGGTGTGCAGCCGCCCCCGGCAGAAGGCGGCCAGATCCCGGGCGTCCCGGATCCGCCCCGCCTTGACGGCGGCCTCCGCCCCGCCGGAGTGGGCGTGGCCGCCGGCGGGGAACCGTCCGTCGGCGAGGACGAGCAGGGCCGCGGCACTCATCCGGTGCTCCTTTCGGTCGGGTTCGGGGCCGCGGACACGGATGTCAGGACGGGCAGTCACGTCAGAACAGGAAGTACCGCTGCGCCAGCGGCAGTTCAGTGGCCGGGGCGGGCTCGACCGGTTCGCCGTCGATCGTCACGGTGAACGTGTCCGGTTCGACCTCCACGCGCGGCCGGGCGTCGTTCTCCCGCATGTCGGACTTGCTGAGCCCTCGCGTGTTGCGGATCGGCACGAACCTCTTGGCCAGGGCGAGCCGTTCGGGCAGCCCGTCCTCGATCGCCGCCTCCGCCACGAAGTTGAACGATCCCGCCGCCGCGGCCCGGCCCAGCGCGCCGAACATCGGCCGGGGCAGCACCGGTTGCGGGGTGGGGATGGACGCGTTGGCGTCGCCCATCTGCGCGTACGCGATCTGCCCGCCCTTGATGACCAGTTGGGGCTTGACGCCGAAGAACGCCGGGTCCCAGAGCACCAGATCGGCGAGCTTGCCGGTCTCCACCGAGCCGATCTCACCGTCGAGGCCCTGCGCGACGGCGGGGTTGATCGTGTACTTGGCGACGTACCGCCGTACCCGGTGGTTGTCCGCGCGCCCGTCGCCGGGCAGCGCGCCCCGGCGCTTCTTCATCACGTGGGCGGTCTGCCACGTCCGCATGACCACCTCCCCGACCCGCCCCATGGCCTGCGCGTCGGACGAGATGATCGAGATGGCTCCGAGGTCGTGCAGGATGTCCTCGGCCGCGATGGTGGAGGGCCGGATCCGGGACTCCGCGAAGGCCAGGTCGCCGGGCACGGCCGGGTTGAGGTGGTGGCACACCATCAGCATGTCGAGATGTTCGTCGATGGTGTTGACGGTGTGCGGCCGGGTCGGATTGGTGGAGCTGGGCAGCACGTGCGGCTCGGAGACGACCGTGATGATGTCCGGGGCGTGCCCGCCCCCCGCGCCCTCGGTGTGGTACGCGTGGATCGTGCGGCCCGCGATGGCGGCGAGGGTGTCGCCGACGAACCCGGCCTCGTTCAGGGTGTCGGTGTGGATGGCGAGCTGGGCGCCGCTCTCCTCGCAGACCCGCAGGCACGCGTCGATGACGGCGGGGGTGGCGCCCCAGTCCTCATGGATCTTGAACCCGAGCGCCCCGCCCCGGAGTTGGGCGTGCATGGCGTCGCTCGACATGGTGTTGCCCTTGCCCAGCAGCCCGATGTTGACGGGGAAGGTCTCCAGCGCCTCGAACATCCGGGCGAGATGCCAGGCGCCCGGGGTGACGGTGGTGGCCTTCGTGCCCTCGGCCGGTCCCGTACCGCCGCCGACGAGGGTGGTGACACCGCTCGTGAGCGCCTGGTCGACGATGGTCGGCGAGATGAAGTGGACGTGGGCGTCGATCGCGCCCGCCGTGAGGATCTTCCCGTTGCCCGCGATCACCTCGGTCTCGGGCCCGATGACGAGGTCGGGGTGGACGCCGTCCATGGTGTCGGGGTTGCCGGCCTTGCCGATCCCGGTGATCCGGCCGTCCCGGATGCCGAGGTCGGCCTTCACGACGCCCCAGTGGTCGATGACCAGCGCGCCGGTGATCACCGTGTCGGGCGCCCCTTCGGCCCGGGTCGTCCGGGACTGGCCCATCGACTCGCGGATCACCTTGCCGCCGCCGAACACCGCCTCGTCACCCGCGCGTCCGGGGCCGCCGCAGCGGTCCTCCTCCACCTCCACGAAGAGGTCGGTGTCGGCGAGGCGGATCCGGTCGCCGGTGGTGGGGCCGAAGAGATCGGCGTACGCGGCGCGGGAGATGTCAGTCATCGAGGGGACCTCCGGTCTCGCCGCGCAGGCCGGGGACGACCCGCAGGCCGGCGAGGGGGACGAGTGCGACGGCGACGGGGATGCCGGGCTCGAAGCGCACGGCGGTGCCCGCGGCGATGTGCAGGCGCTTGCCGCGCGCGGCGGCGCGGTCGAACTCCAGCCCGGGGTTGGCCTCGGCGAAGTGGTAGTGCGAGCCGACCTGGACGGGCCGGTCGGCGGTGTTGAGGACGGTCAGACGGGTGACCTCGCGGCCCTCGTTGAGGGCGACCGGCCCGTCTCCGTACAGGATCTCTCCGGGGATCATCGGCGTCCCGCCCCTCAGACGATCGGGTCGTGGACGGTGACGAGCTTGGTGCCGTCCGGGAAGGTGGCCTCCACCTGCACGTCGTGGATCATCTCGGGGACGCCCTCCATGACGTCCTCGCGCCCGAGCACCGTGCGCCCCGACTCCATGAGTTCGGCGACGGTACGGCCGTCCCTGGCGCCTTCGAGGAGGTGCGAGGTGATCAGCGCGACCGCTTCGGGATGGTTCAGCCGCAGTCCGCGGTCCCTGCGCCTGGCCGCCACGTCCGCGGCCACATGGATGAGCAGGCGTTCCTGCTCGTGCGGGGTCAGTTGCACGCTTCCACCTCACAGTGTCGGCCCGGTGACGGCTCAAGAGTCCCTGGCACGTTAAGGCCGAAGTTTTTCGGGCGCGTTAACTGGAGCCCTCGACGGGGCCGTGGGAGTGAGTGCCGTATACAACGGCGGCGTACAACGGCGGCGCGGGCTCCCGCCCCCGCCCGCTCCGCCGTCAACGGCCCGTCAGTGCCCCTGGGGCGGCTCGTCGTGCTGCCCGCGCAGCTCGGCCGCGATACCGAAGCGCGCGCGTTCGCCCGGAGCGGACGACAGGGTCCCGACCGACGTGACCGACGTGATCACCCGCTCCTCGGCCGCCTCCTGCTCCTTCTCCAGTCGCTCCAGGTCAGCGGCGGAGACCAGCGCCACCAGCGGCTTGCCGTGGCGCGTCACGACCACCCGCTCGCCGCCGTACACGACGCGGTTGATCAGGTCCGCCAGCTCGGCCCTGGCTTGCGTCACCGGAATCTCGTAGGCCATGCTCCCCAGGGTACGGGACGTACGTCCTGTACATTTTTGACAGAAAGCGAGCCCCGCGATGCCCGGCTTTTCCGTTCCCGGCCCTTCCGCGCGTTACGTCCTGCCGGAGTTCAGCGAGAGGACGAGCAACGGCACCCGCACGCTCGACCCGTACTCCAAGCTCTTCGAGGAGCGGATCATCTTCCTCGGCACCCCGATCGACGACACGGCGGTCAACGACGTCATCGCGCAGTTCCTCCACCTGGAGTACGCCGCGCCCGACCGGGACATCTGCCTCTACATCAACTCCCCCGGCGGCACGATCGGCGCCATGACCGCCCTCTACGACACGATGCGGACGATCGGGTGCGACGTGCAGACGACCTGCCTCGGCCAGGCGGCGTCCACCGCCGCCGCCCTGCTCGCGGCCGGCACACCCGGCAAGCGGATGGCGCTGCCCGGCGCGCGGGTCGTGCTCCAGCAGCCCGGCGTCGACGAGCCCGTCCGGGGCCAGCCGTCCGACCTGATGATCCGGGCCGACGAGCTGCTGCGGACGCGCGACCTGCTCGCGTCGCTGCTGACGCGCCACACCGGGCAGAGCGAGGAGCGGGTACGGGACGACCTGGAGCGGGACACGATCTTCGACGCCGCCGGGGCCCGGGCGTACGGCCTGGTCGATCACGTGGTGCGGACCCGCAGGGCCACCCTCGGCCTCGCGGGCCCGGCCGGCGGGCGGTGACGGCGGAAGGCCCCCGGGACGGGCGACTTGAGGGAGTGTTCCCGTACGGGCGCGTCCGTACGGGAAAGCCTCCCCCGTTCGGCGTAGGAGCGAACTGGACAACCGCGGGGACACGAGTTGCGCGAAGTGACCATGCGCGCAACGAGGGGTGACGCTCCGTCGCAGGTGCGGCCCTCGTCGGGCTCGCGCCGTCCGGGCGAAAACTCCCGCGTCCACCCGTATGGGTCAGACGTGATGAGATTCACATATCGTCGTTTCGCCTCGGAAATCCCTCGGATCCGCGTCAAGATCCCTGGGACGACAAGCCCCCGCCACCCACGGCGGGGCGGTCCGGGCGGACGCCGAGTCCTGCCGCCGCTCCGGATGCCTGGTCGACACGAGTGGATCGGCAGGAGTGGAGGACCCGAGCAGTACGGGCCGGCCCGCACAGGGGCCGTCCCTCGGGGTGAAGCCGCTCACGCGGCCGGGCGACTTCGCCAGCCCGAACCCGACAGGTCATCCTTCACAGGCGGCTGACGAAGGGTTGCGCATGACTGCGCAGACGCATGTCCCGTCCTTGTTCTCGCGGGCGGGGGCCGTCTCGGCCCTCACGCTCGCCGCAGTCGGCGGCTCGCTGCTGGTACCGGGCGCCGCGTCCGAGGCCCAGGCCGTGCCCCACGCGGCGACGGCTCTCAAGGTGGCCGCCTCCAAAAAGGGTTCACCATACAAGTACGGAGCCACGGGGCCACGCCGCTTCGACTGCTCGGGGCTGACGGTCTATTCGTACAAAAAAGCGGGCAAAAAACTCCCCCGTACGGCCCAGCAGCAGTACAACAAGACGCGCCACATCTCGGCGTCGAGCAGGAAGAAGGGGGATCTGGTGTTCTTCCACTACGGCAGCAGCGTCTACCACGTCGGGATCTACGCGGGCAGGGGCAAGATCTGGCATTCGCCGAAGCGGGGCTCCGTGGTGCGCCTGGAGCGCATCTGGTCCAGAAGCGTCTGGTACGGGCGGGTCCGCTGACGGGGCCGGGGCAGGAGACGGCGGGCCGACTCGAGCGGTACGGGGGCGGGGACAGGGCCCTCGGAGCCGCGGGGCCGGAGTCAGCGCTGCGCCGGCGCCGTCCAGGGCAGGGCGATCCAGACCGTCTTCCCGCCTTCCTCCGTGGGGGTGACGCTCACCCGTCCGCCGCACTCGGCGGTCAGTGAGCGGATGATGACCATGCCGCGGCCGTTGTCCTGCTGCACGGCGGCGGGCAGCCGCCGCGGCCACCGCGGGTGGCTGTCGGTGACGCCGACCCGCAGCCGCTCGTCGCGCTCCAGCCGTACCTCCACGGTGAACGTCGGCGACGTGCCGAAGGTGTGCTGGACGGCGTTGGTGGCCAGCTCCGAGACGATCAGCCGGACCGTGTCCGCCAGATCCGCCTCGCCCGGCAGCCCCCAGTCCCTGAGGAGGGCCGCGACAAATCTCCGGGCCTCGGGGACGGAGGCCGCATCACTCGGCAGGGTGACGGATGCTTCCTGATGGTCTGCCATGGCGACGCTGTCCCTTTCCCGCCGGGCCGGACTGGGGCTCAGAACTGATGCTGCGCCGGCGGCCTCGGACTGTGCTCCGCGCCAGAGTGCCACTTATCGTGCCGTTCGGGGCGCTGATCCACCGAGATATGGGGAATCCTGTCGCTCGAAGCGGTGAACTCTGCTACGTGAGAACGTATTTGAGGGCTCTTGTCCGGAGGGCCGTGACCGGCGCCCCGGTGCGGTCCGGACGGTCTCAGCCCACCGGGGCCGCGGTCGCGATGATCGTCTCCACCGCCGCGTCGAGCTGACGGTACGTCATGTCGGCCCGGGCCGTGAGCCTGATCCGCGAGACGCCGTCGGTGACCGACGGCGGCCGGAAGCATCCCACGGCCAGGCCGGCCGCGCGGCAGTCCGCCGCCCAGCGGACCGCGGCTTCCGCCGAGGCCGCGCGGACCGACACCACCGCGGCGTCCGGGCGCACGGCGCTCAGCCCGGCCTCGGTGAGCCGCCCGTACAGGGTCAGCGCCACCTCCCGGGCCCGCGCCGCCCGCTCGGGCTCGCGGCGCAGCAGCCGCAGGCTCTCCCGCGCCCCGCCGACCGCCGCCGGTGCGAGGCCGGTGTCGAAGATGAACGTCCGCGCGGCGTTGACCAGGTGGTCGATGACCCGGGCCGGGCCGAGGACGGCGCCGCCCTGGCTGCCGAGGGACTTGGAGAGCGTGACCGTGGCCACGACGCCCGGGGCTCCCGCGATCCCGGCGGCGGCCGGTGCGCCGCGCCCGCCCGCGCCGAGCACCCCCAGTCCGTGCGCGTCGTCGACGACCAGGGCGGCGCCCCGGGTACGGCAGACCTCGGCCAGCTCGCCCAGCGGCGCGGCGTCGCCGTCCACCGAGAAGACCCCGTCGGTGACGACGAGGGCGCGGCGCCCCGGGTGCGCGTCGAGTGTCTTCCGTACCGCCCGGGGGTCGGCGTGCGGGACGACCACCGTCTCGGCGCGGGAGAGGCGGCAACCGTCGATGATCGAGGCGTGGTTGCCGGCGTCGGAGACGATCAGCGAGCCGGGGGCCGTGAGCGCGGTGAGGGCGGCGAGGTTGGCCGCGTAACCGGACGACAGGACGAGGGCCGCCTCGAAGCCGCAGAACGCGGCCAGTTCGCTCTCCAGCTCGGCGTGGAGCGCGGTGCTGCCGGTCACCAGGCGGGAGCCGGTGGCGCCGGCGCCCCAGCGCAGGGCCGCGTCCGCCGCGGCGGCGGTGACCGAGGGGTGGCGGGCGAGGCCCAGGTAGTCGTTGCTGGCGAGGTCGACCAGCGGCGAGTCGGCCGGGCGGGGGCGGAGGGTGCGGACCAGTCCCGCGCGGGCGCGGCGGCGCGCCTCGGCGTCCGTCCAGTCGAACGGATCGGGGAGCGGCGCCGGCGCGGGAACCGCGGGCGGTACGGACGCTTGACCGGCGGCGGGGCGGGCAGGGTCGACCGGGGCGGACACGGGGCCGCCGGTCCGGGGGCGCGAGCCCCGCGGGTCCTGAGGGTCCTGGGGGTCCCGAGGGTCCGGGCGATCCTGCGGGTCCTGGCGGTCCAGCGGCACGGGAAGGGTCCTTTTGTAGGCTGCGCACAGACCCTAACCGGGACCGGATCGGGCAAGGATGTGGCCATACACACACTTCGATCGGGTGGTGTTGTCGGGTTCCTCCCTGGCACCGGAGCCTCGCCGTGCGCGAGGATCAACGCCATGGATCTGCTGAAGACGCTGGTGGAGAAGGGTCTGCGGCGTGAGCTGCCGACCCGCGAAGAGGCCCTCGCCGTACTGGCGACCTCCGACGACGAGCTGCTCGACGTGGTGGCCGCGGCGGGGAAGGTGCGCCGGCAGTGGTTCGGGCGGCGGGTGAAGCTGAATTACCTGGTCAACCTCAAGTCGGGTCTCTGCCCCGAGGACTGCTCGTACTGCTCGCAGCGGCTCGGGTCCACGGCCGAGATCCTCAAGTACACCTGGCTGAAGCCCGACGAGGCGTCGAAGGCGGCGGCCGCGGGCGTGGCCGGCGGGGCGAAGCGGGTCTGCCTGGTGGCGAGCGGCCGGGGGCCGACGGACCGCGATGTCGAGCGGGTCTCGGGCACCATCAGGGCGATCAAGGAACAGAACGAGGGCGTCGAGGTCTGCGCGTGCCTCGGGCTCCTCTCGGACGGCCAGGCCGAGCGGCTGCGGGCGGCGGGAGCCGACGCGTACAACCACAACCTGAACACGTCCGAGGGGACGTACGGGGACATCACCACGACGCACACCTACGCGGACCGCGTGGACACCGTGAACAGGGCCCACGCGGCGGGCCTTTCGGCCTGCTCCGGGCTGATCGCGGGCATGGGCGAGAGCGACGAGGACCTGGTCGACGTCGTGTTCTCGCTGCGCGCGCTCGACCCGGACTCGGTGCCGGTGAACTTCCTGATCCCCTTCGAGGGAACGCCGTTGGCGAAGGAGTGGAACCTCACCCCGCAGCGGTGTCTGCGGATCCTCGCCATGACGCGCTTCGTCTGCCCGGACGTGGAGGTGCGGCTGGCGGGCGGGCGCGAGGTGCATCTGCGGACGATGCAGCCGCTCGCGCTGCACCTGGTCAACTCCATCTTCCTCGGCGACTACCTCACGAGCGAGGGCCAGGAGGGCAAGGCGGACCTGGACATGATCGCCGACGCCGGGTTCGAGGTGGAGGGCGCGGACACCACGACGCTGCCGGAGCACCGGAGCGGCGGGGGCTGCGGGCCGTGCGACGGGGCGGACGGGGGCACGGGTACGGGCGGGTGCTCGGGTACGGTCCCGGCGGCGCGGGCCGACGCGGCTCCGGCGGACACCGTACGGACGGATCTGGTGGCCGTACGGCGCCGGGGTGCCGGTACGGACCTCGCCCCGAATGCCTGAGACCGCGCCGCCGTCCGTGTCTCCGTCCGTGTCTCCGTCCGCGTTGGACCCGGAGGCATCGCTCGCGCCGGACCCGGAGGAACTGCTCGCGCTGGACCGGGCCCACGTCTGGCATCCGTACGGCCCCATGCCGGGCCGTGCGGAGCCGCTGGTCGTGGAGTCCGCGTCGGGGGTACGGCTCCGGCTGGCCCGGCCCGCCCACGGGCAGCGCGAGTTGGTCGACGGGATGTCGTCCTGGTGGTCGGCGATCCACGGCTACAACCACCCCGTCCTCAACGACGCGGCGCGCGGCCAGCTGGACCGGATGAGCCATGTCATGTTCGGCGGGCTCACGCACGAGCCCGCCGTACGGCTCGCGGCCAAGCTGGTCGAGATCACCCCGGAGCCGCTGCGGCACGTGTTCCTCGCCGACTCCGGTTCGGTGTCGGTCGAGGTCGCGGTGAAGATGTGCCTCCAGTACTGGCGTTCGGTGGGCCGGCTGGCCAAACAGCGGCTGCTGACCTGGCGGGGCGGGTACCACGGGGACACCTGGCAGCCCATGTCGGTGTGCGACCCCGACGGCGGGATGCACGAGCTGTGGTCGGGGGTGCTGCCGCGCCAGATCTTCGCGGACGCGCCGCCGGCCGCGTACGACGAGACGTACGCGCGCGGTCTGCGTGAGCTGATCGGGCGCCACGCCGGGGAGCTGGCGGCGGTGATCGTGGAGCCGGTGGTGCAGGGCGCGGGCGGGATGCGCTTCCACTCCCCCGCGTATCTGCGGGTGCTGCGGGAGGCGTGCGACGCGCACGACGTGCTGCTGATCCTGGACGAGATCGCGACGGGATTCGGCCGTACGGGCACGCTGTTCGCGGCCGAGCAGGGCGGGATCTCGCCCGATGTGATGTGCGTGGGCAAGGCGCTGACCGGCGGCTATCTGACGATGGCGGCGACGCTGTGCACGGCGCGGGTGGCCGAGGGCATCGCGCGGGGCGACGTACCCGTACTGGCCCATGGCCCGACCTTCATGGGCAACCCGCTGGCGGCGTCGGTCGCGCTGGCCTCGATCGAACTGCTCCTGGCCCAGGACTGGCGGGCGGAGGTCGAACGCATCGGTACGGGACTGCGCGAGGGCCTGGCCAAGGCGTCGGGCCTGCCCGGCGTCATGGACGTCCGGGTGCTGGGCGCGATCGGGGTCGTCCAGCTGGACCACGAGGTGGACATGGCGGCGGCGACGCGCGCGGCGGTCCGCGAGGGCGTGTGGCTGCGGCCGTTCCGCGACCTCGTCTACACGATGCCTCCGTATGTCACCGGCGACGACGACATCACGAGAATCTGCCGCGCGGTGGTCGCGGCGGCGGAAGAGGGCTGACATGCCGGTACTGATCGTGACGGGCACGGGCACGGAGGTCGGCAAGACGGTCGTCACGGCGGCGGTGGCGTCCACGGCCCTCGCGCACGGCCACACGGTAGCGGTCCTGAAACCGGCCCAGACGGGCGTCGCCCTGGACGAACGGGGGGACGCGGCGGAGACGGCCCGCCTGGCGGGTGCCCCTCGGCCCCTCGGCCGCTCGGGTGCGGCCGCTCGGTCGGCCGGGGGCGGCGTGGCCGGTGAGGCGGCGCCCGGGGGCGGCGTGGCCGGACCGACGGGGTCGGCCGGGGTGGCGGACCGCCCGGGATCGCCCGGACAGACCGCGTACGCCGAATCCGCCCGACGGGCGGCGGCCGACGTGACCGGTCGGGCGGATCGGCCCGGATTGGCCGGGCAGACGTGGTCCGGCGCACCCGCCCGGCAGGCGGAGGCGGCCGACATGGACGGCCAGGCGGAGCCTGCCGGTCAGGCAGACCCGCTCGGGTCGGCCGGGCAGACGTGGCCCGGCGCACCCACCCGGCAGGAGGCGGTGGGCGGTACAGGCAGCCAGGCGGAGCCTGCTGGTCAGGCAGACCCGCTCGGGGCGGCCCGGCAGACCCGGTTCGGCGCACTCGCCCCGCAGGCGGAGGTGGGCGGTACCGCCGCGCAGGTAGGGGTGGTCGGGCAGGTCGCCGGGCCCCGGGCGGGCCGTGGTGGTGTGGGGGCGTTGACCGTGGTGGAACTCGCCCGGTATCCCGAGCCGTTGGCGCCTGCCACGGCCGCGCGTCGCGCGGGCCTGGCCGCTGTGTCGCCCGACGAGATCGCCGACGCGGCGCTGAAGCTCGCCGTGGAGCACGACCTGGTGATCGTCGAGGGCGCGGGCGGGCTGCTGGTGCGGTTCGACGAGGCCGGCGGGACGCTCGCGGACGTGGCCCGGTTGCTGGACGCTCCGGTGCTGGTGGTGGCCGCGGCGGGTCTCGGCACGCTGAACGTCACCGCCCTGACGACCGAGGCGCTGCGCGCCAGGGGCGTCGAGCCCCTCGGGGTGGTGATCGGCAGCTGGCCCGACGACCCCGACCTCGCGGCACGCTGCAACCTCGCGGACCTCCCGGAGTCGGCGGGGGCGCCGCTGCTCGGCGCCGTACCGGCGGGAGCGGGCGCGCTGGCCCCGGCGGACTTCGGAGCGCTGGCGCCCGACTGGCTGGCCCCGGAGCTGGGCGGGGGCTGGGACGCGGCGGAATTCGGCGCGCGGCACGCGCCTCCGGCCCCGGCCCCGGCCTCGGCTCCGGCTCGGTATCGCTCCGACAGGACGGAGGACACGCGCGGCCACGCGATTCGCCCGTACGGCGATACGAACCGCTCGTAAGACATGCTCTCGGGGCCTGGGAGGCCCGTTCGGTCACCCCACACGCCGGTCCGGCACGGCGGGCAACGGCACCCGCCCCCGCTGCGCCGCGCCGCGCGGAACCGCGTCCCCTCCGCCGTAAGGTGGGCCGCATGCGCGCGCGTATCGAGGAGATCGTCTTCGACTGTGCCGGGCCCGCCCGACTGGCGCGGTTCTGGGCCGCCCTGCTGGGCGGTGAGCCGGTGGACCGTACCCCCGACTGGTCGTACGTCGACCCGCCCGGGTTCGCCCGGATCGCCTTCCAGCTCGTGCCGGAGGGCAAGGTCGCCAAGAACCGGCTCCACCTCGACCTGGACGCGGGCGACGTCGAGGAGGCGACGGCGGAAGCCGTACGGCTCGGCGCCGTCCCGGTGGGCGGCGTGGTGAACGACTCGTACGGCCGGTTCCAGGTCCTCCAGGACCCCGAGGGCAACGAGTTCTGCTTCGTGGGGAGTTGAGCGGGGCCGAGGTCGCCGCGAAGCCCGGGACTCACTCCTCCTGAGCCGCCGTCAGCCAGGCCCCCATCCCCGCCAGCGCGCCCGCCCCGCTCCCCGGCGGATCCACCCGCCCCGCCAGGTCCGCGATCGAGACGCCCGCGAGCGAGTCCCGCCACGCCGCCTCCGCCACGGCCATCGCGTGCGCGATGCCGCAGGGCGCCGTGCAGGACTCGGGCGGGCTCGCCAGCGGTCCGCGCTGCCGGATCTCCGTACAGACGAACGCCGGTCCTGCCCCGTCGACCGCCTCCACGACGTCGAGCACCGTGATCGAGGCCGGGTGCCGGGTGAGGACGTAACCGCCCGACTTGCCCTGCACCGCCCGCACCAGCCCCGCCCGGGACAACGCCTGCATCTGTTTGGCGAGATACGTGGCCGACACGTCGTGCAGCCGGGCCAGCCGCGCCGCGGGGACGGGTTCCTCCACCGCGGTGAGCACCACACAGCAGTGCAACGCCCACTCGACCCCACCGGACATCTTCATCCGGCCACTTTAATCCACCCCGCCCTTGACTCGGACACGATGCATCCGGGTATCGTCCGCAGAGAAGCGGACAACACGTGTCCGGGTTTGTGCGTACGGTCCGTCCACGGGCATGTATGTCACCCGTCGGACACCTCCCGAGCGGAAAGGCATGTCATGAGGGTCGCAGTCATCGGCGGTACGGGGCTCATCGGATCGCAGGTCGTGAAGAAGCTGAACGCCGTCGGTCACGAGGCGGTGCCGCACTCCCAGTCCACCGGCGTCGACGTGCTCTCGGGCGAGGGCCTGGACGCCGCGACGGCGGGGGCGGACGTCGTCGTCAACCTGACGAACTCCCCCACCTTCGACGAGGCGTCCCTGGCCTTCTTCCAGACGTCGATGGACAACCTCCTGGCCGCCGCCGGGAAGAACGGGGCCGGCCACTTCCTCATCCTCTCCATCGTCGGCGTGGACCAGGTGCCCCAGCTGGACTACTACCGGGCGAAGGCCCTCCAGGAGGACATCCTCACGGCCGGGCCGATCCCGTACTCGATCGTCCGTGCCACGCAGTTCATGGAGTTCATGGACGCCACCCTGTCCTGGACCACCAGCGGCGACGTCGTCCGCCTGCCCCCGACCCCCCTCCAGCCGATCGCCGCCGAGGACGTCTCCGACGCGGTCGCCGGCGTCGCGGCGGGCCCGCCCCTCCAGGGCATCCGCAACATCGCGGGCCCCGACGTCTTCCCCCTCGACGAACTCGGCCGGATCACCCTGGCCGCCCGCCCCGACGGCCGCAGCGTCGTCACCGACCCGACGGCGGGACTCTTCGGCGCCGTCGAGGGCGACGTCCTCATCGCCAGGGGGGACGCGCACCTCGCCCCCACGCGCTACACCGACTGGCTCGCCTGAGCCCGGGAGCGGCACGGCGCGCGGAGGGTCCGTACAAAATCCGTACCGTACAAAATCCGTACCGTACGAAAACCGTTCGCCCGACCGGTCGGCGCCCTGGTTGGCTCGTCCCATGAGCGATCTCCTCATCCGGCCCGCCTCGCCCGCCGACATCGACGCCGTCCTGCTGTTCTGGCGCGAGGCCGCCATGGGGGTGAGCGTCAGCGACGACCACGACGGAGTGGCCCGGCTCCTCGCCAGGGACCCGGAGGCCCTGCTCCTCGCGGAGCGCGACGGGGTTCTCGTGGGCACGGTCATCGCCGGTTTCGACGGCTGGCGGTGTCACGCGTACCGGCTGGCCGTCCACCCCGCCCACCGCAGGCAGGGGATCGCCACGGCCCTGACGGAGGCGGCGGAGCGGCGGTTCACCGCCCTCGGGGGGCGCCGGGTCGACGCCATGGTGCTGGAGGCCAACGACGGGGCGCGCCACGCGTGGTCGGCGGGCGGCTACCACCGGGAGGATCACTGGCGGCGTTGGGTGAAACCGCTGTGAGCCGGCCCCGCGCGACGGGGCGGGACGGGGTCGGTCGAGCCGCCGGGCGGGTGAACCCGGGGTCCTGACGTGTGAGCGTCCCGCCACGGGCCACCCTCCCTGTAGCGATCTGTGGCGATCCGGTCGGGCGGCGACCGATCGGCCGGCCGATCATGGGACGGAGGTGGACCGATGACCGAAGCGCTCCTGCTCGTCGTGGCGGTCGTCCTGTCGTTCGCCTGCGGCGCCTTCGTCGCGGCGGAGTTCTCGCTCACCACCGTCGAGCGCGGTGAGCTGGAGCGGGCGGCGGACGAGGGGCGGCGGGGGGCCTCCGGCGCCCTGGAGGCGGTACGGAGCCTCACCTTCCAGCTCTCCGGCGCCCAACTCGGCATCACTGTCACCAACCTGGTCGTCGGCATGCTCGCGGAACCCTCGCTCGGCAAGCTGCTGCGCGGGCCCGTCGAGGACGCCGGGCTGTCCCGTTCCGTCGCGTCCTCGGTGGCCCTGGTGATCGGCACCGCCCTGTCGACGGTCTTCCTGATGGTCGTCGGCGAACTCGTCCCCAAGAACTGGGCGATCTCCTCCCCGCTCGCCGTCGCGACGACGGTGGGCACCCCGCAGCGGTACTTCACCCTGGCCTTCCGGCCCTTCATCGCGCACCTCAACAACACCGCGAACCGCATCGTGCGCGCCCTCGGCATGGAGCCGACCGAGGAGCTGGCGACCGCCCGCAGCCCGCAGGAGCTGGTCGCCCTGGCCCGGCACTCCGCGAAGGAGGGCGCACTGGAGGCGGACACGGCCGAGCTGTTCGTACGGACGCTGAGCCTGTCGTCGCTGACGGCGGAGAACGTGATGACGCCGCGCGTGCAGCTGATCGCCCTCGACGTGCGGGCGACGGCGGAGGACGTCGCCAACGCCACCCGCGCCACCGGGCTCTCCCGCTTCCCCGTCTACCGCGACAGCCTCGACACCGTCGTGGGCATCGCCCACATCAAGGACGTACTGGCCGTCCCGGCGGAGGAGAGGCCCCGGCGGCCGGTGTCCGGGCTGCTGCGCGAGCCGCTGCTGGTCCCCGGGTCGCTGACGGTGGACCAGCTCCTCGACCGGTTGTCAGCGGGGATGACGATGGCCGTCGTGATCGACGAGTACGGGGGTACGGCGGGGGTGGCGACGCTGGAGGACATCGTCGAGGAGGTCGTCGGCGAGGTCAGGGACGAGCACGATCCGCACGAGACCTCGGACCTGGCATCCGTCGGCGAGGACGCGCGCGGCCGGCGGCTCTGGTCGGCGGACGGCGCGGCCCGGTCCGACCAGCTGGAGACGATCGGGCTGCGGATGCCCGAAGGGCCGTACGAGACACTCGCCGGGCTGGTGGCGGCCTCACTGGGGCGGATCCCGGCCAGGGGCGACCGGCTGGACGTGGCGGAGTGGCAGCTGGAGGTGGTGGACGACACGGGCCGCCGGGCGGCCCGGCTGCTGCTGCGGTCGCCGATTCCGACAGATGACGGCGAAGCTGGCGAGGGCGGCGAAGGTGGCAAGGGCAGCGGGGGCGGCGGGGGCATGACCGGCGGAAGCGGCAACGGAGACGGTCCGGCGGCCCGCACGGACGAGCGGGGTGGCCGGTGACCGCCGTCCAGCTGATCGTCGGACTGCTCACGATCGCCCTCAACGCCCTCTTCGTCGGCGCCGAGTTCTCCCTCATCTCCGTACGCCGCAGCCAGATCGAGCCCGAGGCCGAGGCGGGGAACCGCCGCGCGCGCAGCGTCATCTGGGGGCTGGAGCACGTGGCCGCCCTGCTGGCGGCGGCGCAGCTCGGCATCACCCTGTGCACGCTGGTGCTCGGCATCGTCGCCGAGCCCGCCATCGCCCATCTGCTGGAGCCGCTCTTCCACGCGGTGGGCCTGCCGGACGGACTGATCCACCCGTTCTCGTTCGCGATCTCCCTCATCCTGGCGACCTATCTGCACATGCTGCTGGGCGAGATGGTGCCGAAGAACATCGCCCTGGCGAGCCCCGTCCGGCTGGCGCTCGCGCTCGGCCCGCCGCTGGTCGCGATCGCCCGGGCGCTGCGACCGGTGATCTTCACGGTCAACGCCTTCGCCAACAGCCTCCTCAAGCTGCTCAAGGTGGAGGTCAAGAGCGAGGTCGCGGCCACCTACTCGGACGACGAGCTGTCCCGTCTGGTCACGGACGCCGGTCATGCCGGGGTGCTCGACGAGCGGTCGGCCGAGCGGTTGCAGGACGCGCTGGAGCTGGGGCGGCGGCCGGTGCGGGACGTGGTGATGCCGCTGGAACGGGTGGTCACGGCGGAGGTCGGGGTCACGCCGGAGACGCTGGAGGGGCTCGCGGCCGAGTCGGGCTTCTCACGCTTCCCGGTGGTCGACGCCTCCCGGCGGATCCTCGGCTACCTCCATGTGAAGGACGCGCTGGACGCGGCCCCGCGCGACACCCCGTTCGCGGTCTCCGCGATGCGGGCGATCGCGCGAGTGACGGACACGACGCCGATGGACGACGTCCTGAACGCGATGCGTCGCAGCCGTACGCACCTGGCGGCCGTCCTGGACGAGGACGGCAAGCTGGAAGGGCTCGTGACCATGGAGGACGTGCTGCGCGAACTGGTGGGACGGCACGCGTAGGGCGGGCGGCACCGCGCTCGCGGGGGCCGTACGGGAGACGCCGCAAGGGCCCGCCGTACCGCGCGGTACGATCGCTCCGCCATGGAGATGAATGCCAGCTACACCAGCCTTGTCGCGGTCGGTGACTCCTTCACCGAGGGCATGTCCGACCTGCTGCCCGACGGTTCCTACCGGGGCTGGGCGGATCTGCTCGCCGCCCGCTTCGCCGCGCGTGACCCCCGCTTCCGGTACGCGAATCTCGCCGTGCGCGGCAAGCTCATCGGACAGATCGTCGAGGAGCAGGTGGCGGTCGCCGCCGCGATGTCCGCCGACGTGGTGACCCTGGTCGGCGGTCTCAACGACACCCTGCGGCCGAAGTGCGACATGGGCCGGGTGCGCGGGCTGCTCGAAGAGGCGGTGGAGAAGCTGACCCCGTCCTGCAAGCAGCTGGTGCTGATGCGCAGCCCCGGCCGGAACGGCCCGGTGATGGAACGGTTCCGCCCGCGCATGGAGGAGCTGTTCGGCTTCGTCGACGAGCTGGCGGAGCGGCACGGCGCCCTGGTCGTGGACCTGTACGGCGCCCCGGCGCTCGGTGACCAGCGGATGTGGGACGTGGACCGGCTGCACCTGACCGCCGAGGGCCACCGCCGGGTCGCCGAGGCGGTCTGGCAGGCGCTGGGGCAGGCGGCGGAGGACGACTGGCGTACGGAGCTGCCCGCCGCCGTACCGGTGCGCTGGCTGGCGCGGCGCTCGGGCGACGTACGGTTCGCCCGGCAGTACCTGGGGCCGTGGATCATGCGGCGGCTCACCGGCCGCTCCACGGGGGACGGCCGGCTGCCGAAGCGGCCGGAGCTGCTGCCGTACGGGACTCCGGGCGACCACCGGCTGCCCCAGGGGGCTCGGGAGTCGTGAGGAAGCTGTAGGAAGCCACAAGAACGGGCACGGCGTCGGCCTGCGGGATCCGCCAGTAGAATCAGGACACGTGACTGTCGCGTCTGAGAAGCCCCGTATCCCCAACGTCCTCGCCGGCCGCTACGCCTCGGCGGAGCTGGCCGTGCTGTGGTCCCCCGAGCAGAAGGTGAAGCTGGAGCGCCGGCTCTGGCTGGCGGTGCTCCGGGCGCAGAAGGACCTCGGCATCGAGGTGCCCGAGACGGCCCTCGCCGACTACGAGCGGGTGGTCGACCAGGTCGACCTCGCGTCGATCGCGGAGCGCGAGAAGGTCACGCGGCACGACGTGAAGGCGCGGATCGAGGAGTTCAACGCCCTCGCCGGCCATGAGCAGGTCCACAAGGGCATGACGTCCCGCGACCTGACGGAGAACGTCGAGCAGCTCCAGATCCGGCTCTCGCTGGAGCTGGTGCGGGACCGTACGGTCGCGGTGCTGGCCCGGCTGGGCAGGCTCGCGGGTGAGTACGGCGAGCTGGTCATGGCGGGCCGCTCGCACAACGTGGCCGCGCAGGCCACCACGCTCGGCAAGCGCTTCGCGACCGCCGCCGACGAGCTGCTGGTCGCCCACGGCCGGCTGGAGGACCTGCTGGGCCGCTACCCGCTGCGCGGCATCAAGGGCCCGGTCGGCACCGCGCAGGACATGCTGGACCTGCTGGGCGGCGACACGGCGAAGCTCGCCGACCTGGAGGGCCGGATCGCGGGGCATCTGGGCTTCGCCCGGGCCTTCACCTCCGTCGGCCAGGTCTACCCGCGCTCGCTCGACTACGACGTGGTGACCGCGCTGGTGCAGCTGGCGGCGGCGCCGTCGTCGGTGGCGAAGACGATCCGGCTGATGGCCGGGCACGAACTGGTCACCGAGGGCTTCAAGCCCGGCCAGGTCGGCTCGTCCGCGATGCCGCACAAGATGAACACCCGTTCCTGCGAGCGGGTCAACGGCCTGATGGTGATCCTGCGCGGCTACGCGTCGATGACGGGCGAGCTGGCGGGCGATCAGTGGAACGAGGGCGACGTCTCGTGCTCGGTGGTACGGCGGGTCGCGCTGCCCGACGCGTTCTTCGCGTTCGACGGGCTGCTGGAGACGTTCCTGACCGTCCTGGACGAGTTCGGCGCGTTCCCCGCGGTCGTGGCGCGTGAACTGGACCGCTACCTGCCGTTCCTGGCGACGACCAAGGTGCTGATGGCGGCGGTACGGGCCGGGGTGGGCCGGGAGGCGGCGCACGAGGTCATCAAGGAGCACGCGGTGGCGTCGGCGCTGGCGATGCGCGAACAGGGGGCGGAGCGCAACGAGTTGCTGGACCGGCTCGCGGCCGACGAGCGGATGCCGCTGGACCGGGCCCAGTTGGACGCGCTGATGGCCGACAAGCTGTCCTTCACGGGCGCGGCGGAGGACCAGATCGCGGCGGTGGTCGCCCGGGTCGAGGAGATCCTCAAGCGGTACCCGGAAGCCGCCGCGTACGCGCCCGGCTCGATCCTCTGAGCGGGGCCGGGTCAGACCGATGAGGGCCGAGGAGCTGGAGGCCGCCCGCGACCGCGTCATCCCCGACGTGGTCGCGGAGGGGCTGCGCGTACTGTTCTGCGGCATCAACCCGGGCCTGATGTCCGCCGCGACGGGCCATCACTTCGCCCGCCCCGGCAACCGCTTCTGGCCGGTGCTGCACCTGTCGGGGTTCACGCCCCGGCAGTTGAGCCCTGCGGAGCAGGACGAGCTGCTGACGTACGGTCTCGGCATCACGAACGTCGCGGCGCGGGCGACCGCGCGGGCCGACGAGTTGAGCGACGAGGAGTTCCGCGAGGGCGGGCGGCTGCTGGTCGCGAAGGTGCAGCTGCTGCGGCCGCGGTGGCTCGCGGTGGTCGGTGTCACCGCGTACCGCATAGCTTTCGGCGACAAGAAAGCGCGGATCGGCCCGCAGGAGCGCACGATCGGCGACACCCGGATTTGGGCGCTCCCGAACCCGTCGGGGCTGAACGCGCATTGGACGGCGCAGACAATGGCGGAGGAGTTCGGCCGGCTGCGGGTGGCGGCGGAGGCCCCTGCGCCGGTTTCCCCGGACGGAACTGACGCGTCCGGGCTGAACTGACGCGCGTTGCCCGCCCGTCAGGGCGGGTCCGTCTCCGTCGTCGCCGCCAGGAGGCGGAAGGGCTCGTCCTCCGCGTCCTGCGTCACCCCCAGGACGAGCCAGCGGCGTTCTGTCCACCACACGCGCACGTACGCCACGCTGTTGCACAGCTCCCACCAGGGCTCCGGTATCTCCTCGCCCTCGCCGCCCCGGACACGCAGGCTCCACAGGCTCACGTGGTGCGGCGCGCCGAAGCGGTTCGTCAGGATCTCCGCCAGCGCCCCGCCCTCCGCCTCGCACTGGTCCGCGCCGGAGGGGCCGTCCCCCCGGGACAGTTCGGCCAGGTGATACCCCGGGCCGCTCGTCCCGACGCCGGAGGGACCGCGGGCCGCGGGGTAGGCATGGGCGCACAGCAGCTCGACCAGGGCGAGTTGCCGCGCGGTACTCATGGGTCCAGTAAACCCCCGGACACTGACATCTGGTTTTCTGTCAGGCCGCTTTGAGGCGTGGGGCGTGCGGGGTGAGGCGTGGGGCGTCGTGCGTCAGGCGTCGTGCATCAGGCATCAGGCGTCCCGACGTCTGACGGCGAGCCATCCGGCCAGTACGGCCGCGGCGGCCCACGCCGCCGTCACGGCGAGCCCGGTCCAGGGGCCGATGGCCGCGTCCGGGTACTGGTGCAGGGCGATCTGCCCGGCCCGGTCGGGCAGGAAGTCCGCGACGGCCGACTTCAGGTCCCCGATCACGAACGACACGATGAGGATGAACGGGATCAGCAGGCTCATCACCAGGACACCGCTGCGGAGCAGCGCGGCGAGACCGGCCGCCAGCACCGCCATCAGCGCCAGGTAGACACCGGCGCCGACCGTGGCGCGCAGGGCGCCGGGATCGCCCAGGCCGATCGCGTACGACCCCATGCCCGTCTGTCCGGCGAAGAAGGTGGCGAAGCCGGTGACCAGTCCGACGGCCAGGGCCGCGCCGGCGACCGTCGCCATCTTGGCCGCGTAGAAGTGGGCCCTGCGCGGCACGGCGGTCAGGGAGACCCGCAGCGCGCCGTTGTGGAACTCGGTGGAGAACGCCGTCGCCCCGAACGCGATCGCCGCGATCTGGCCGAAATTGATCCCGTAGAAGGAGAAGAGGACGGGGTCGTAGTCGGGTCCTCCGGCCTCGCCCGTCCCGACACCGGCGCTGATGAGCGCCCCGATTCCCGCGCTGACGACCAGGATGGCCAGCAGCGAGCCGAACGTGCCGCGCACGGAACGGATTTTGATCCATTCGGAGCGCAGGATCGCGGTGGACGACATGGTCAGACCTCCTGAGGGCCGGTCGAGCCCGTTGTGCCGGTTGAATCGGTCGAGCCGGTTGGGTCGGTCGCGCCGTGCGGGTTCCGGGCGGCGAACTCCGCCTCGCCGGTGGTGAGATCGAGGTACGCCTGCTCCAGGGAACCCCGGTCGTCGCTGAGTTCGAGCACCGGGACGCCTTCCCGGGAGGCGAGCCGGCCGATGTCGTCGGCGCGCGCCCCGTCGACGCTCCAGAGCCCGTCGTCGCCCTGCACCGCGAGGTGCCCCGCACGGGCCAGCGCCGCGCGCAGCCGCTCCGGTTCGGTGCTGCGGAACCGTACGCGCGGGGTGGTCCTGGAGGTGATGAACTCCTCCATCGGCAGGTCGGCGAGGAGCCGGCCCCGGCCGAGGATGACGAGGTGGTCGGCGGTGGCCGCGGTCTCCGCCATCAGATGGCTGGAGACGAGGACGGTCCTGCCCTCCTTCGCGAGGCGGCGGGTCAGCTCCCGGATCCAGATGATGCCTTCCGGGTCCAGGCCGTTGGCCGGTTCGTCCAGCAGCAGGACGCCCGGGTCACCGAGGAGCGCGGCGGCGATGCCGAGGCGCTGGCGCATGCCGAGCGAGAAGGACCTGATCCGCTTGCGGGCGACGGCGGCGATGCCGGTCTCCTCCAGCACCTCGTCCACCCGGGCGGGGCGGATGCGGTTGCTGGCCGCGAGCACCCTGAGGTGGTCGCGGGCGGTACGGGCGCCGTGCGCGGCCTGCGCGTCGAGCAACGCGCCGACGTGGCGCAGGGGTTCGCCGAGGTCGGTGAAGCGGCGTCCCCCGACGGTGGCCGTGCCGGACGTGGGCCGGTCGAGGCCGAGGACGAGCCGCATGGTGGTCGATTTGCCCGCCCCGTTGGGGCCGAGGAAGCCGGTGACGCGGCCGGGCCGCACCTGGAAGGTGAGCCGGTCCACCGCGCGGGCCGTGCCGTACTCCTTGGTGAGTTCGTGGACATCGATGCTGGTCATGGCTCCACTCTGGGCGCCACGGGCGCGCCGGACCTCCCCCACGGGTGGAGAGCGTCTCCCCCGCGCGGGGGAACTCCCGCCACCGGTCCACTGGCACGATGACCCGATGGTCCGATTCCTGCGTCCGCTGTCGCGGCCGGTGACGTACACCCGCTGGCTGCACCTGTTCGTGCCGACGGGGTTCTGGGCCGTCTGGCTGTTCGTCTTTCCCGCACATCCGGCCCTGCCCCTGCTGTTCCTCGTCCCGATCGGGCTGGTGCCCGCGGTGCGGCTGGCCGAGGGGCTCCAGGCGCAGTGGCTGCTGCTCCCGCACGACGGGAGCGTGCCCCCCGGGTCCATCTCCCTCGCCTCGTCCGCCACCTGGGCGGAGCGGTGGCGGACGGTGCTGTGGCTGGAGGTCCGCGCGCTCCTGTCGGGGGCGATCACGATCACGACGGTGTGGGGGCCGGCCCTCACGATCGAGCTGGTCCACGCCGGCGCGCAGGGCTCCTGGATGGGCCTGCCGTTCCTGTCGACGGTCACGCCCGAGTGGTGGTTCGCGTTGTTCGCGCCGCTGCCGGCCGTCGGGTTCTTCGTCGGGATCGTGCGGCTCGGGCGGCTGGGCGCCGCTGCCGCTCTCCGGCTGCTCGGCCCGTCCCCCGCGCAGCGGTTGGCCGCCCTGGAGGAACGTACCGAACGACTCCTGGAACGCACCCGCATCGCCCGCGAGCTGCACGACTCGATCGGGCACGCGCTCACCGTCGCCGTGATCCAGGCGGGCGCGGCCAGGGCGGCCGGGGACCCGGAGTTCACCGACCGCGCGCTCGGGGTGATCGAGGAGACCGGCCGGGCGGCGCTGGAGGATCTGGAGCGGGTCCTGCTCGTCCTGCGGGAGTCGGGCCGGCCGGCCTCGCAGCGGCCCACGCTCGCCGAGGCGGACCGGCTGCTGGAGTCGGCGCGGGCGTCGGGGGCGGTGGTGGACGTCACGCTGTCGGGGCCGCTGGAGCGGTTGCCGGGGCCGGTCTCCCGGGAGGGGTACCGCATCCTCCAGGAGGCGCTCACCAATGTGCTGCGGCACTCGGGCCCGGTGCCGGTGCGGATCCTGATCGAGGTGACGGACGACAGGCTCGGGATCGAGGTCGCGAACCCTCTCGCCGAGGACGCCTCCGCGTCCTCCCCGGGGAACGGGCTTCGGGGGATACGGGAGAGGGCGGCGCTGCTCGGCGGGGAGGCCAGGACCGGGGCGTACGACGGGGAGTGGCAGGTGAGCGCGCGGCTTCCGCTGAGCGGTCCGGCGGCGGGGGCGGTCGCGGGAGCGGGGGCGGTCGCGGGAGCAGGGACGGGCGCGGGGGCAGAGACGGGCGCGGGAGCAGGGGCAGGAGTGACCTGAGCGGATCGGGAAGGCGGGCTGCGGGGAGCACGGGCGGAGGCCGATAATCTGACCGGATGCCCATCACTGTGCTGTTGGTCGACGACGAGCCGCTGGTACGCGCGGGCCTGCGCGCCGTCCTGGCGGCGCAGCCCGACATCACCGTGGTGGGAGAGGCGGCCGACGGCGCCGCCGTCGTCCCGCTGGTGCGCCAACTGCGGCCCGATGTGGTCGCGATGGACGTACGGATGCCCCTGCTCGACGGCATCGAGGCCACCCGTGCGGTGCTGCGCACGGTGCAGGACCCGCCCAAGATCCTCGTCGTCACGACCTTCGAGCAGGACGAGTACGTGTACGAGGCGCTCCGGGCGGGCGCCGACGGCTTTCTCCTCAAGCGGGCCCGTCCGGCGGAGATCGTGCACGCCGTGCGCCTGATCGCCGAGGGCGACTCGCTGCTCTTCCCGGCGTCCGTACGGGCACTCGCCGCCGAGTACGGCACCGCCGCCGCGCGCGACAGCCTGGAGAGCGCGCGGCTCACCGACCGGGAGGCGGAGGTGCTGCGGCAGATGGCGCGGGGGCTGACCAACGCGGAGATCGCCGCGGGCCTGGTGGTGGGGACGGAGACGGTGAAGTCCCATGTGAGCGCGGTGCTGGCGAAGCTGGGGGCGCGGGACAGGACGCAGGCGGTGATCGCGGCGTACGAGTCGGGGTTCGTCGCGCCGGGCTGACGTGTCCCCGGCCGACCGGTTCTCACCGACCGGGGACATGTCAGCCCGGGGTCAGCCCCCGGTCCCGGTCAGCCTTCCGTCCGGCGCAGCCGGATCACCGGTATGTCCCGTTCCGTCTTCTTCTGGTAGCCCTCGTACGGCGGGAAGACCTCCACCAGTCCGGGCCACACCCGGGCCTTCTCCTCCGGGGTCAGCGTCTCCGCGTGCGCGGAGAAGCGCTCGGTGCCGACCCGTATCCGTACGTCGGGCTGCTCCTGGAGATTCAGGTACCAGAGCGGGTGATCGTCCGCCCCGCCCTTGGACGCCACGAGCAAGTAGTCGTCGCCGTCCCGCCCGTAGATGAGCACGGTCCTGCGCCACTGTCCGCTCCGGCGGCCCCGGTAGTCGAGCAGGAGGCACGGCGCGCCCTGCAAGGTGGTGCCCCGGGTCCCGTCGGACTCTTCGTACTCCGCCGCCTGCTTCGCCACCCAGCCCGTGGGACTGATCACGATCTCGTCGTCCGACGCCATGCCGACTCCTAAGGTCCGGGTCCGGATCCGCTGCTCCGGCTCTTCTGCTCTGGTGGTCTACCGCTCTACTGCCCGGGTGCTCCGGATCCGCTGAGGTGAACCTGTCCACAGTAGGGCGCTCTGTCCGGCGGGCGGCCGCCGCCCCTCGCCGTGCAAGCGACCAGCGAGTAGCATCCGGCAGACGACGCACGAGCTGGGAGGACTTACCGTGGGGCGGCTGACCGGCGGAGACCCTTCGCTTCTGCGGCGGATCAACTCCGCGGTGGTACTGCATTCCCTGCGCGGTGCCGGATCCCTCACCCTCACCGACCTGACCCGGGTCACCGGTCTGTCACGGCCGACGGTCGAGGGCGTCGTGGAGGGCCTCATGGAGGCCGGCCTGGTGGTCGAGTCCGCCCCCGAGGAGGGCGAGACCCGCAAGCAGGGCCGCCCCGCCCGCAAGTTCCGCTTCCGCGCGGAGGCCGGGCACCTCCTGGGCATCGAGATCGGGCCGCACCGCGTGGCCGCGATCCTGTCGGGGCTGGACGGCCGGATCATCGGGGCCGGCTCGCGGGAGGTCTCGGAGACCGCCGACGCCGACGAACGCCTGGAGCGCGTGCGGCTGGTGGTGGCGGACGTGCTGCGGCGTGCGGGGGTGGCGCGCAACTCGCTGCGCGCGGTGGGCGTCGGCAGTCCCGGCATCGTGGAGGCCGACGGGACCGTACGGCTCGGCACGGCGCTGCCCGGATGGACGGGACTGGCCCTCGGGGAGCGGCTGGGCCGTTCGTTCCGCTGTCCGGTGCTGGTGGAGAACGACGCCAACGCGGCCGCCGTGGCCGAGCAGTGGAAGGGCGCGGCGACCGACTCCGACGACATCGTCTTCGTACTCGCCGGGTTGAGCCCCGGGGCGGGTTCGCTGATCGGCGGGCGCTTGCACCGCGGGTTCGGCGGGGCGGCCGGGGAGATCGGCGCGCTGCACCTGCTGGGCCGTGACGTGACGCCGGAGAAGCTGCTGTCGACCACGGACGAGCCGCTGCACCCGCTCGACGAGCACGCGGTGGCCAAGGTGTTCGCCCTCGCCAAGGACGGCGACGTGGGCGCGCAGGAGGCCGTGGAACGCTTCACCCGGCGGCTGGTGCACGACGTGGCCGCGCTGGTGCTGGCGCTCGATCCCGAGCTGGTGGTGATCGGCGGGTGGGCGGCCGGTCTCGACGGCGTCCTGGACCCGCTGCGCGACGAGCTGTCGCGCTTCTGTCTGCGGCCCCCGCGCGTGGCGCTCTCGCTGCTCGGCGAGGCGGCGGTGGCCACGGGGGCGCTGCGGCTGGCGCTCGACCACGTGGAGGAGCAGCTGTTCGCGGTGGAGGGAACGGTGACGGCCCGCCGCTGAGCGACGGGCCGCCGTGGTGCGTTGTGCGCGCGGGTGTTCGTGTCCGGTACGGACGGGGCGTACAGACGGGCCGTACGAACGTCCTGTACGAGACTCCGAAGGTGTACGCGTGGGCCGTGCCGCGTCCGTCAGGACGCGCGGCGCTCCTCCGGGTGTTCGCTGATCTCCAGGTCGCCGGAGTCCCCGAAGGTCAGCCGGCAGGTGTCCGCGCGGTACGTGGCCACCGAGACGGCGGCCGGGCGGCCCCCCACGATGTAACGCGTCGTGACGACGAGCACGGGCGCGCCGGGCAGCCGGTCCAGTTCCTTGGCGTCGTCGGCACGCGCCGAGCCCAACTCCACGGCGCGGTCCTGGGAGTCGAGCGCCAGGCGCTGGAGTTCCCGCAGCACCGCGCGGGCGCGGACGGGTCCCGACGCCCCGGCGATGGCCGACAGTTCGGGCACCGACGAGGCCGGTACGTAGAGCAGTTCGGCGGCGACGGACTGGCCGTGGGTCACCCGGACGCGGCGCACGACGTGCACCTCGTCGTCCGTGGAACGCTCCAGCAGCCGGGCCACGGGGCCGGGCGCGGCGGCGACCGCGCAGTCGATGAGCTGCCAGGCGTCCTTCGTGGCGCCCGGCCATTCGTGCTGGGCCGTGGACACGTCCACGCGCACCCTCGGAGGCGCGACGGTCGTTCCGACCCCCCGGCGGCGCTGGAGCCTGCCTTCCAGCTCCAGTTGTTCGAGCGCCTGTCTCAGCGTCGCGCGCGCGACCCCGAACCGCGCGGCGAGATCTCGCTCGTTGGGCAGGATCTCCCCCACCGCGAAGTCCGAGTCGAGCGCTTCGCCGAGCACGGTTTTCAGGTGCCAGTACTTAGGCTCCGGCACTGTTTCCAGCTGCGTGGTCCCCACCCTGATCCTCCGCAATCGCCGTGTCCCCGGCGGTTTTCCGTGCCCTTGTTTATTAAAGGTTCCTGCACTAACTATTGACCATAGGACGCGTGAATCGGTTGGTCAAGACCAATCCTGCGCCGTGACTCAGCGAAACCGAAATCTACCGCAGGGTGTTCACACGACGTTCGTGCGCTGGTGAGGCGCCCGCAGCAGTCGGCCCCGCGTCCGTGACGGACGCGGGGCCGGTGGTCGCTCCGCCCTCCGCGGGGGCAACCCGAACGGTCTCCGGGCTTATTCCGCGATCACTCCGGAGAGTTTGTCGGGGTTCCGCACGATGTAGACGCACGTGATCACGCCGTCGGCGACCTCCAGCTGAAGGACGAGATCGAGCTTTCCGCCCGCGCGGGCCAGCACGGCGGGCGCGCCGTTGACCTCCGTGACCCGGAATTCGTAGAGCCCGGCGTCCCCCGAGACGGCGGACAGGAACCGGCCAACCTTGTCGGCGCCCTCCAGGATCCGCAGCGGCGCCTTCGCCTTCCCGCCGCTGTCGCCCACCAGCCTGACGTCCGGGGCGAGCAGCCTGAGCAGGGCCTCCAGATCGCCGCCGCCGGCCGCCGCGAGGAACCGCTCGGTGAGGGCCCGGCGTTCCGCCTGGTCGACGTCGTACCGGGGCCTGCGCTCGTCCACATGGCGCCGCGCGCGCCCGGCGAGCTGGCGGACCGCCGCCTCGCCCCGGTCGAGGACGGCGGCGATCTCCGCGTACGGGAAGCCGAAGGCCTCCCGCAGGACGAACACCGCGCGTTCCAGCGGCGAGAGGGATTCGAGGACGACGAGCACCGCGAACGACACCGATTCGGCCAGCATCGCGCGCTCGGCGGAATCGGGGACGGCCGATCCGAGATCGGTGGTGACCGGCTCCGGCAACCAGGGGCCCACGTAGGCCTCCCGGCGCACCTGCGCCTGGCGCAGCCGGTCGATCGCGAGGCGCGTGGTGATCCGTACGAGATAGGCGCGCGGCTCGCGGACCTCGGCGCGGTCCTCGGCGGTCCAGCGCAGCCAGGCGTCCTGCACGACGTCCTCGGCGTCGGCGACCCGGCCCAGCATGCGGTAGGCCACCCCCGTCAACAGGGAGCGGTGCGCTTCGAATTGGTCGGTGCTCATCATGTCGGCTGCCACGGCTCCCATCCCAGCCGACCGCCCGGCACCTGTCCAGGCGACGCTCCCGGGAACGGAGTCGGGGGGCCGGGGGCTCACACCGTACGTACGGTGACTCCCGCCCCGGCCAGCGCCTCGGTCTCGTCGTCCGGCGCGGCCCGGTCGGTCACAACCACGTGCAGCGCGGCGGCCGGGGCGACGAAGGCGAGCGCGGTACGGGAGAACTTGGCGGCCTCGGCGACCGCGACCACCCGGCGGGACGAGGCGATCGCCGCGCGCTTGACCGCCGCGTCGTCCAGGTCGTACGCGGTCAGGCCGTCGGCGGCGGTGAGACCGCAGCAGCCGAGGACGGCGGTGTCGAAGCGCAGCGCGGCCAGGGACGCCAGGGTCAGCGGGCCGGTCAGCGCCAGTTCGCCGGGGCGCGGCCGGCCGCCGGGCAGCAGGAGGGTCAACGGGGGCGCGTCCGTGAGCGCGTTGGCCGCGTGCAGGGACAGCGGCATGACGGTCAGGCGGCGGCCGTGCAGGGCGCGGGCCACTTCCAGGCAGGTGGTGCCGCTGTCGACGACGACCGACTCACCGTCCGCGATCAGCCCGGCGACTTCGGCGGCGATGCGCGCCTTGGCCTCCTGCCCGTCCTGCGCCCGCAGCACGAACGGGGGCTCCTCCCCGCGCAGCAGCAGGCTCCTGGCACCGCCCCGGTAGCGCTCCAGGACACCCTGCTCCGCCAGGACCTCCAGGTCGCGGCGGACGGTCATCTCCGAGGCGCCGGTGAGCGCGGCCAGCTCGGCGACGCTCGACCGGCCGGACTCCCGTACCGCGTCGGTGATCCTTCTGAGTCGCTCCACACTCGTCACCGTTGAATCAAACACCGATCATGTTCGAAGAGCAAGTTTACGAACACATGAGATGTTCTGTATGTTCGCTTCATGGAGAGATCACTGCGGGCCGGCCGGCTGGCCACCTTCGCGTACTTCGTCCTCGCCGGCTTCATCATGGGCATGTGGATCGTCCACATCCCGGTGATCGAGCACCGCACCGGCATCAGCCACGCCGTGCTCGGCTGGCTCCTCCTGCTGCTGGGCGCGGGCGCCTTCGGGGGCATGCAGCTCGCCGGACCGCTGACCGACCGCTTCGGGGCCCGTACGGTCGTCCCCGCCAGTGCGGCGCTGTGCGCGGCGTCGCTGGTCCTGCCGGGCCTGGCGGTGGACGTCTGGACGCTGGGCGGGGCCCTGCTGCTGCTCGGGGTCGGCAACGGGTGCCTGGACGTGAGCATGAACGCCCACGCCGTACAGGTCGAGCGCGGCTACGGGCGGCCCATCATGTCCGCCTTCCACGCCTGGTTCTCCATCGGCGGCGTCCTCGCCGCGCTGCTCGGCGCGTTCACCCTCGGCCAGGGGTGGAGCGCGGCCGCCACCCTGGGGGGTACGGCGCTGTTCTGCCTCGTGGCCGCGGGGGCGGCCGCCGGGGCGCTGCTGCGCCCGGACCCGTCGGCCGCCGTCGGCGCGTCCACCGATGAGGCCCCGGCGGGTCCCGTCCACAAGGCCCGGCGGGCGACGCCCTCGCGCATCTGGATCCTGGCCGTGCTCGCCTTCCTGCTGATGCTCTGCGAGGGCGTGGCCAACGACTGGAGCGTCCTCCATGTGAAGGACGTCCTCGGAGCGCCCGCCTCCACCGCCGCTCTCGCGTACGGCGCGTTCGCCACGGCCATGACCGCCGGCCGCCTGCTCGCCGACCGGGTGGCGGCTCGGGTGGGCCCGGCCGCCGTCCTGCGGTACGGGTCGGCGATCGGCGCGGCCGGTCTGACCTTGGCCGCGTTCGCGCCCAACGTCCCGCTGGCGCTGCTCGGTTGGACCGTCGTCGGCGCCGGCCTGTCCGGCTGTGTTCCGCAGCTCTTCAGCGCGGCGGGACACGCCGACCCGGACGCGGCCGGGGCCAACGTCTCGCGCGTGGCGGGCCTCGGCTACCTGGGGATGCTCGCGGGACCCGCCGTGATCGGCCCGCTGACCCACGCGATCCCGCTGAACCTCACCTTCCTCCTCCCCGCGGCCTTCTGCGTGGTCGCCGGCTTCACCGCCGGGATTTTGAAGCCCGGGCCGTCGCTCGATGCCTCGCGTGAGCCCGGGCCGCTGCCCGAGCCCCAACTCACCCCGGACAGCGCCGGGAAGAAGTCCCCCGTCTCCCGGCCCACGGCCGGCTGACCCGGTCCGTCCCGCACCGGGCGACAACAACACGGCACCACCGGGCGGTTGTTCATCCGGGGTTCGCGCGGCGGCTGCCACCAGGCGTTAGGCATGGCACGGCAATCGGCACCCGTCTGCCCAGGAGGCGCATCGATGTCGTACCACCCCAACTCCCCCGAGTCCGCGGCCTCGCCCGGCCGCCGCGGCGTGCTGCGCGGCACCCTCGCCGCGTCGGCCGCGCTGGCGCTGCCCACCGCCGGCCTGGTGGCGGGCGCGGCGCCCGCGCAGGCGCGGTCCGGGCGGCCGCGCGCCGCCTGGGGCGTACAGATGGGCGATGTCACGTCGTCGTCCGGACTGGCGTGGGTCCGGTCCGACCGGCCGGCCCGGATGATCGTGGAGACCTCCGCCACCGAGTCGTTCCGCCGCGCCCGCACCTGGCACGGCCCGCTGCTCGGCCCGGGCTCCGACTTCACCGGTACGGTCCCGCTGCGCGGCCTCCCGGCCGGTGAGCAGGTGCACTACCGGGTGACCCTCGCCGACCCGGACGACTACCGCCGTACCGGCGAACCCGTCTACGGCACGTTCCGTACCGCGCCCGCCAGGCGCCGGCAGGGCGTGCGCTTCCTCTGGTCGGGCGACATCGCCGGGCAGGGCTGGGGCATCAACCCGGACATCGGCGGCTACCGCGCGTACGACGAGATGCGGCGGCTCGACCCCGACTTCTTCCTGTGCAGCGGCGACACGATCTACGCCGACGGGCCGCTCGAACCGCAGGTGACGCTGCCGGACGGCCGGATCTGGCGGAACGTCACCACCGAGGAGAAGTCGAAGGTCGCGCAGACCCTCGACGAGTACCGGGGCAACTTCCGCTACAACCTGCTGGACGCCAACGTACGGCGCTTCAACGCGCAGGTGCCGACGATCGTCCAGTGGGACGACCACGAGGTGCGCAACAACTGGTACCCCGGCCAGATCCTGGACGACGTCCGGTACACGGAGAAGAACGTGGACCTGCTGGCCGCCCGTTCGGCGCGCGCGTTCCGCGAGTACTTCCCGGTGTCGACCCTCCACGAACGCGGGGCGGACCGCCGCGTCCACCGGGTGATCAGCCACGGTCCGCTGCTGGACGTGTTCGTGCTGGACATGCGTTCGTTCCGCAACGCCAACTCCCCCGGCCGGCAGGCCGACGACACCACCGGCATCCTCGGCGCGGAGCAGCTGGAGTGGCTCAAGCGGGAGTTGTCGCGTTCCCGCGCGGAGTGGAAGGTGATCGCCGCCGACATGCCGCTCGGACTGGTCGTACCGGACGGCGCGGCCAACTTCGAGGCCGTCGCCCAGGGCGATCCGGGCGCGCCGCTCGGCCGTGAGCTCCAGATCGCGGAGCTGCTGCGGTACATCAAGCACCGGCGGATCACGGGCACGCTGTGGCTCACGGCGGACGTCCACTACACGTCGGCGCAGCACTACGCGCCGGAGCGCGCGGCGTTCAAGGACTTCGCGCCGTTCTGGGAGTTCGTCTCGGGGCCGCTGGCCGCCGGCGGATTCCAGGCCAACGCGCTGGACGGTACGTTCGGGCCCGACCGGGTCTTCGTGCGGGCGCCCGACCGGGCGAACGTGTCGCCGATGGAGTCGCCCCAGTACTTCGGCGAGGTGGAGATCGACGGCGGCAGCGGTGAGCTGACGGTCCGTCTGCGGGCGGAGGGCGGCACGGTCCTGTTCAGCAAGGTGCTCCAGCCGGGGAGGGTCGGGCAGGACCGGTAGTCGCTCCGACCCCGGGCGGGAGCCTGTCCGGGGCCGGTTGTCAGTGGCGGGTCCTAACGTCGTTCCCATGACGCGATCCACGCAGGCGCTCGCCTACTCCCGTCCGTCCGCCCTGGCCACGGCCCCGGGCGGGCGGCTGCTCGGCCTGGAGACCTCGGGCGGGGTGACGCCGCTCGGGGCCGAGGCGCATCCCGGCTTCTTCTCCGGACTCCTGACCTCGCCCCGGGCCGCCGCGCGGGGGCTGCTGGCGGTGGCGGACGTGGCGGGGGCGCGCTACTACCAGCGCGTCCCCGGCTCGTCGCTCGACCCGGTGGTGACAGGGAACGGCGACCGGCTGCGCTTTGAGTCGTTCTCCGGCTGCTGCGGGGTGTACGCCCGCCTCGACGTGCTGCGGGAGGGCCTCGACGGCGCGGACACCGGACACGGCACGACCAATGTGGACGTGAACAATCCGCTGCGGGAGGCCCTGTCGCGGATGACCGGCGACGATCCGCTCCACCTGCGGGTCGGTCCGGACGAGATGACCGTCACCACGCTCGACGGTCCGGTGGTGGAGAAGAAGGTGCCGCTGCCGGACCGCTGGCTGCGCGGCTTCGCCGAGGCCCAGGTGATCTCGGCCGGTTTCGACCTGCGGGCCGAGCTGCCGGCCGCGGAGGCGGTGCGTTTCCTGCGGGCCCTGCCGCGCGGTTCCGGCACCGCCTCGCGCGGGGCGATGTGGGTCGTCCCGACGGGCAGGACGCTGCGGCCGACGACCCGGCCGGTGCGGGGCGCCGTGTGTCTGCCGGGGCCCGAGCGGCTGGCGGCCCTGCAACGGGTGCTGCGGGACGCGACGGCGCTGCGGGTGTACGGGCCCCCGGCCGGCGGCGTGGCCGTGTCGAGCGCCTGGGAGGTGGTGCTGCCGGGGATGCGGCTGACGCTCACGCTGTCGCCGGACGCGGCGCGCGGGTTCTCCGGCGAGGGCGGGGTGCTGGAGGCGCTGGCCACCGAAGAGGCGGCGCGGGACGCCGAGTTGGTCTCCGTCCTGCTGGCGTGGGAGCCGCGGATCGACCCGGCGGAGCTGGCCGTGGAGGCGGGGCTGCCGGTCGGGCGGGTGCGGGCCGCGCTGGTGCGCCTGGGCACGGCGGGCCGCGTCGGCTACGACGTGGCGGACGCGGCGTACTTCCACCGCGAGCTGCCGTACGACGCGTCCCGCGCCGAGCGGCACAACCCGCGGCTGGTCGCGGCCCGGGCCCTGCTCGACGCGGGCGCGGTGGTGCTGACGGGCGATCTGGCGCGGGTGGCCTCCGGTGAACGGCACTATCAGGTACGGGAGTCGGGCGGGGCGCTGAGCTGCACCTGCCGGTGGTGGGCCGACCACCGGGGAGCGCGCGGGCCGTGCAAGCACGCGCTGGCGGTGCGGATGGCGCGGCGCGACACGGTCCTGGCCACCCTGACCGGAGGCGGCGCCCGATGAGCGAGCTGCTGGACGCTGTACGGGCCGGCCGGGTCGAGGACGTTCCCGGGCTGCTCAAGCCGCTGACGGCGCGTGAGCGCGCGGCGGAGCTGCGGGAGTTGAAGGCGTGGCGCGCCGAGGTACGGGACCGGCCGTGGACGGGCTGGCAGGAGCGGCGGCGCCTGCGCGACGCGCTGCTGGTGGCCGGGGCGGGGTGCCAGCGGGGAGCGGCCTCGGCGGTCGCCTGGCTGGGAGCGTCCGATCTGCGCGGGGCGGACGGGCTGCCGACCGGTCCGCTGGTCGAGGTCCTGTCGCACCAGGAGCCCGCCTGGCTCGCCGACGTCGCCCGCCGGCTGGCGGGCCGGGCGTCGACCGCGCAGGAGGACTATCCGCTGGTCGCCGCCCTGGTGCGGCTCGCGGGCTGTGCGATGCCGGTCACGGACGCGCTGACGCGCGGGTGGGCGGAGGCGGTCTCGCCGTCCGGCGGCCCGTCCCTCGCCGAGACCCTGCGGGCGGATCCGCAGGCGCGGGACATGGTGCGGGGCCTCTTCGAGGTCACGGAGCTGCCCTTCGTCATCGTGTGGCGGCCCGATCCCGACGTGGCGGGCGACTGGCCTGGCGTGCTGGCCGCCCTGGCCGGGGAAGGGGTGCTGGAGCGGGATCCGCTGGTGGCGGCCTGCCTCGCGCGGCTGCTGCGCGGCGGGCGCCCCCGGGACCTGCCGTTCTTCCTCAAGCTGCTGCGCCGGCTGGAGTTGACCGGGGAGGAGGAACGCGCCCGTACGGCCGACTGGATCGGGATGGTGTCCGACGGCGCGTCGACGGTGGCCGCCCTGGCCCAGGAGGTGCTGTCCCGACTCGCCGTGTCCGGGGCCCTCCCGGTGGGCGCCCTCGCGGACATGTCCGGGTCGGCGCTGTTCCGGCCGGAGAAGAAGCTGGTCAGGGCGCAGCTCGTCCTGCTGGGGAAGGTCCTGCGGAGTGACCCGGGGGCGGCGGGCGTGCTGCTGCCGGTGGTCGCGGAGGCGTTCGGGCACGCGGACACCGACGTGCAGGAGCGGGCGTTGAAGCTGGTGGCCCGTCATCTGCCTGCCGTGGAAGGGGAGGAGGCGCGTGCCGGGCTGGCCTCGGCGGCGTCGCTGCTGAGTCCGGTGCACCGGCCGCGGGCGGCCGAGCTGTTTGGCGGGGCGGCGGACGCCGAGGCCGATCCGTACGAGGAGATCCTGCCGCCCGTGCCGGAGCCGGACCGGCTGGCGCCCGTGGCGGCGTCCCTCGCCGAACTGGTCGAGGAGGTGGCCGCGCTGAGCGGCGGGCGCGGTGAGCCGTCCACGTACACACCGGGTGGGATGGCCGCCTTCGAGCGGGCCCTGGACGGTCTCGTCCGGTACGCCCACGCGGATCGCGCGGCCCTGGCCGACGCGCTGCGGGACACACTCGCGGGCAGTTGGTGGCTGAAGGACGATCCGGCCGCCGCGAACGAGACCTGGCTCGTCCGGCTGGCCGGGGTGGAGCGGGTGGCCGCGGCGGCGCTCGACCGGATCTCCGTACGGGGCCTGTGGTACGCGTACGCACACGGGCCGCGGTCCACCTGCTGCGCGCACGCCAGCCTGGGCGGCGTGGCCGAGGCCCGCCTGGCGGAGGTCGCGTACCTGGTGAGGACCAAGTCGCTGCCGTTCCTGCTCGCCACTCCGACGTGGTCGACGGGGGCGGTGGATCCCGATGTCCTGGTGGAGCGGCTGCGTACGTACCAGCGCCTGTGTGCCGCTCCCGCCCCGGTGGACTTCGCCCAGGCGTTGGTACGGGTGCGGCGCGGCGGGGACCCCGGGACGGTCCGCGCGGCGGCGGCGCTCGGCACGCCGGAGGGGGACCGGCTCGCGGCGTGGCTGGTGGAGGAGACCCCGGTGCCCGGACTGAAGGGGGCCGGCGAGCCGGAGCGCGGGGCACGGTCCGGGGACGGGTACGGGTGGCTGGGCGCCGGGAGCCGGGCGGGGCGCCTCCTGGCCGGAACGCGGCAACGGCTGGTCGCGCGGCGGGACTTCCCGCCCGCCTTCCGCTGGCTGGGCCAGGCGTCCGCCCCGTCCGGCACCTGCTCCCACTGGAGCACGGGCATGACGCACTGGCCGGGGGTGCTGCCCGAGGACCGCGAGACCCTCGCCGCCTGGCTGCTGCCGGACGTGGCGGCGTGCGCCGGGACCGGCCGGCGCGGCGGGGCCTGGTGGCTGCCCGTCGGCGCGGAGGCGGGCGGCCCCGCCGGGCCCGCGCTGCGCCTGGGGGTCGCGTACGGGCTGGCCGCCCGGCACCCGGGCGACCGGCTGGCGGCGGTGGACGCGCTGCTCGTCCTGGCGGCCCGGGGACAGTTGGACGGACCCCAACTGGGCCGGGACATGGCGCTGCTGGCGATATCGGGTACCGTCAAGCTGAACCGTCTGGCCGACTCGGCGCGTACCGCCGCCGCCACCGGTGCGTACAGGACAGTGTGGTCCGTGCTCGGCGCGACCCTGTCCGACCTGTTGGCCGACCCCTCGCGTCCCGGGCTCGGGGACCTGCTGGCCGTGGCTGCCGAGTGCGTGGAGCACGGTGCGGTGGCCGATGCGGTGGCCGGGGCCGGCGCCGTGGCCGGTGCGACGGCCGGTGCCGGCACGGGCGCGTATCCGGCGATACCGGCGCTGGCGGCGGTCGCCGCCCGGGGCGGGTCGTCGCGGGTGACGGCGCAGGCGGTGCGGCTGATGACCGCTTTGCGTCAGTGAAGCGAGCACTCCCAGCCAAAATTGGCTAAAGATAGTCCAAAAGGGAACAGATCCATCCTTAACCCATCAGTCACAAACCGTTCGTGATCACGCAACACCGTTCGGCCACAGTGAGGCCATGACGAATGTGACTTCCGCGAAGAGTGCCCGCCGCCCGCACCACTGGCGGCGGGATCTGGTCGAGCTGGCCGCCCTGTTCACCGCGGTGGCGGTCGCCGACGCCGTGGCCAACACGATCGTGCACGGACCGGACGGCGCTTCCCTGCTGATCGCCTCGGCGGTCGTCCTGCTCGCCACGGCCACGTTCCACACGTGGTGGGCACGCAAGCACAGCCACGCACCCCCGGAGGCGGTCACCGGCGCCGTCTCGGCCGCCCCGGTGGCGGACTTCGGCGTGCCGGCCGAGACGGTGCTCTGGCGGATGCGGACCACCGTCCGGGACGAGCCCGGCAGCCTGGCCGCCCTATGCGTCGCGTTCGCGACGCGGCGCGTGGACATCCTCACCCTCCAGACCCATCCGCTCTCCGAGGGGACGGTGGACGAGTTCCTGCTGCGCGCCCCCGCCACGCTCCAGGTGAGGGACCTCACCGGGGAGGTCGCCGCCGCGGGTGGCAGCGGCACGTGGATCGAGCGCGCGGACGCGCACGACCTCGTGGACACCCCGACCCGGGTGCTCGGCCTCGCCACCCGTACCGCTCTGGACTCGGCCGAACTGCCGCTGGCGCTGCGCCAGTTGCTGGGACGCTGCACGATCCACTCCCGGCCCGCCGAATCCGCCGGCGGACGGCGGACCGGGGAGGGCGCGCCCGTCGAGGGCGCGCTCGACGAGACGTCCATGGTGCTGCGCGACCCGAGCGGCGGGTCCATCACGGTCGAGCGGCCGTATCTGCCCTTCACCCCGACCGAGTTCGCGCGGGCCCGCGCGCTGGTCGAGCTCGACGCCCGGCTCGGTCCGCGCATGCCCGTGGGGCACGACGTCCACACACTCCCCGAGGGCGAGGAGATCACGGTACGGCGCGCCGACCAGGACGACCTCGAAGCCGCCCTCGCGATGCACGCCCGCTGCTCCGCCCGTACGCTCGGCCTGCGTTACCACGGCCCGGCTGCCGACGCGGACCGCTACCTGGACCACCTGCTCAGCCCGCGCTTCGGGCGCACCCTCGCGGTCGAGACCTCGTCGGGGAACCTGGTCGCTCTCGGCCACCTGCTCTGGGACGGCGACGAGACGGAGGTCGCGCTGATCGTCGAGGACGCCTGGCAGCGGCGCGGCATCGGCGCCGAACTGCTGGCCCGGCTGGTCGAGTTGGCCACGGAGGCACGCAGCGGGACCGTATACGCGGTCACCCAGTCCTCCCACACCGCGATGGTCGCGGCGATGCGGAGTCTCGGCCTGCCGCTCGACTACCAGATCGAGGAGGGCACGCTGGTCATCACAGCCCGACTGAAGCTAAAGCCGACCCACCCCCTGCCCCCGCACGAAGATTCCGACCGCTTCGAACAGGACCACTCCGAACGCCGCCCCTAACACCCAGGGCCGGGGGCCCTTTTCGGCCACTTCCGCCCCCACTTCCCCGCCCGCGACGCGACGGCGGATCCGTACGGCGTCCGCACCGGCCACGCCATGACACGGGTCCGCGCCAGCCGTACCGGCGCTGTGACAAACAACCAGACGTTGACGCCGAGGCCACGGACCCGCGCGTATCGCCGGGCGGCGGTCGCCGCGGTCACGCCACCGACGAAGACGACCACGGGCCGTGCGGACCGACGCCCCGGCCCGGTCGCGCGGGCCCACGGCCATTCGCCGCCTCGATCCGGCCGAACCCGGGGTCGGGGGCCGGAGCCGCCCGCCGTGGGGCCGGGTCGGGGCGCGCCGGTGGGGGACCGTGGGCCGCCGGGTCCGTCTCGGCGACCGTCTGGCGTCGGCCACCGGCGGCGGCAGGGGCGGAACCCTGACGTGACGGATGTGGCCGACTCGGAGAGGATGTCGGCATGTCAGACACAGCAGGCAGCGTGCTGCCCCGTCAGGTCGCCGACGCCTACGTCGACGAGCTCATCGCACTCGACCCGATCACCGGCACCTATCTGGGCGTCGCGGAGAGTTCCCGCCGTCTCCCCGACTTCTCCCCCGCCGGACAGCAGGCGCTCGCCGATCTGGCCCGCGCGACCCTCGCCCGGCTCGACGCGGCCGAGCGGTCGCCGGGCGCGGACAGCGAGGCCGAGCGGCGCTGCGGGCGACTCCTGCGCGAGCGCCTCACGGCCGAACTCGCCGTCCACGAAGCCCAGGAGGGGCTGCGGGCGGTCAGCAACATCCACTCGCCCGCGCACTCCGTCCGCGACGTCTTCACCGTGACCCCCACCGCGACGGACGACGACTGGGCGGCGGTCGCCGACCGGCTGCGCGCCGTGCCCGACGCGCTGGAGGGGTTCCGCGCCTCGCTGGCCCTCGGCCTGGAGCGCGGTCTGCCGGGCGGCCCCCGTCCCACCGCGACCTTCGTCGGCCAGCTGACGGAGTGGGCGGGCGACGGGCGCGGCTGGTTCGACGAGTTCGCCTCCTCGGGCCCGGAGACCCTCCGCAAGGAGCTGGACGAGGCCGCCGCCCTGGCCACCGACGCGGTCGCGCGGCTGCGGGACTGGATGCGTGAGGTGTACGCCCCCGCCGTCGCGGGCACGCCCGACACCGTGGGCCGGGAGCGGTACGCCCGCTGGTCGCGCTACTTCAACGGGACGGACCTCGATCTCGACGAGGCGTACGCGTACGGCTGGTCCGAGTACCACCGGCTGCTCGCCGAGATGCGGACCGAGGCCGGGAAGATCCTCCCCGGCGCGAGCCCCTGGGAGGCGCTCGCCCACCTCGACGAGCACGGCACGCACATCGAGGGGGTGGAGGAGGTCAGGGACTGGCTCCAGAACCTGATGGACGAGGCGATCGCGGCGCTGGACGGCACCCACTTCGAACTCGCCGAGCGGGTACGGAAGGTGGAGTCCCGGATCGCCCCGCCGGGCGGCGCGGCCGCCCCGTACTACACGGGCCCCTCCGAGGACTTCTCGCGGCCGGGCATCACCTGGCTGCCCACGATGGGCGAGACGCGCTTCCCGGTCTACGACCTGGTCTCGACCTGGTACCACGAGGGGGTGCCGGGCCACCACCTCCAGATCGCGCAGGCGACCCACGTGGCGGACCGGCTCTCGCGGTACCAGGCGTCGGTCGGCATGGTCAGCGCCAACGCCGAGGGGTGGGCGCTGTACGCGGAACGCCTCATGGACGAACTGGGTTTCCTGCCCGACGCGGAGCGCCGGCTGGGGTACCTGGACGCGCAGATGATGCGGGCCTGCCGCGTCATCGTGGACATCGGCATGCACCTGGAGCTGGAGATCCCGGCGGACTCGCCGTTCCACCCGGGCGAGCGCTGGACGCCGGAGCTGGCGCAGGAGTTCTTCGGCAACCACAGCGGCCGTCCCGCCGACTTCGTGGAGAGCGAGCTGACCCGCTACCTGTCCATGCCGGGCCAGGCGATCGGCTACAAGCTGGGCGAACGCGCCTGGCTGCTGGGCCGGGAGAACGCGCGGAAGCGTCACGGCGACGCCTTCGACGCGAAGGCGTGGCACATGGCGGCCCTGTCGCAGGGGCCGCTGGGCCTGGACGACCTGGTGGACGAGCTGTCGAAGCTCTGACGGCCACGGCGGCGGGGCGACCCGCGGACGGGAGCCCCGCCGCCGCCCCCGTACCGAGGCGCACCGCTCACTCACGCGCCTGGAGGACGTGATGACCACCTCGCTGCTCTACTGCGCGGACCCGCTGCGGGCGGGCCGGGCGGCCCGGGTCGACCCGGTGTTCGCCGAGGAGGCCGCGCAGGCCGGGGCGTACGGCGTGACGCGGGCCCTGCTCGACCACGACGCGCTGCTCGCCGGGGATTTGACCCGCGCGCTGGCTCGGGTGGAGCGGGGCTCGGGGCCGTACTGGTACCGGGGCTGGATGATGCCGGCGACGGTGTACGGGACGCTGGAGCGAGCGCTGGCCGAGCGGGGGTGCGCCCTGCTGACCGGCGCCGCGGACTTCCGGCGCGGGCACGAACTTCCCGGCTGGTACGAGGAGTTCGCGGCGCTCACCCCGGCCACCCGCTGGCTCCCCCGCCCTCCCGGCACCCCGCCGACCCGGGACGAACTGGCCGCGCTCGCCGCTCCGCTGGGGTCCGGTCCGGGCATCGTGAAGGACTACGTCAAATCCCGTAAGCACGAGTGGGACGAGGCATGCTTCGTCCCCGAACTGACCGACACCGCAAGGCTGTCGGCCGTGGTGGACCGCTTCTTCGCCCTCCAGGACGACACGCTCGCGGGAGGTGTGGTGCTGCGCGCGTACGAGCCGTTCGCGGCGGACGGCGAGGCGCGGGTGTGGTGGGTGGACGGCGTACCGGTCCTCACCACGGCCCACCCGGACACCCCGGACCGGCGCCCCGCACCGGAGACGGCGGCGGTGGGCACGGCCGTACGCGCGCTGGGCTCCCGCTTCGTCACCACGGACCTGGCGCTGCGGGAGGACGGCGTGTGGCGGGTGGTGGAGGTGGGCGACGGCCAGGTAAGCGGCCTCCCAACCGGCACCGACGCGACGCCGCTGTTCGCTGCGCTGGCGGCGGGGTGACTTCCGGTCGGGGGGGACCTCCGGTCCGGGGGGCGGGGGGACCCGCTGACGGCGGCCGACCTCCGGTCCAAAGGGTCAGCGGACCCGCTGACGGCGGGCAACCTCCGGTCCGACGGGTAAGTTACGGGACCGAGTCCGGCAACCTAGGGCCCCAGCCCGACCCGGCGGATGAGGCCGCAGCCCCAGCGCCCCGCAGGTGACGTACCGGGCACGGCGCACCACCCCGGACACGTCCACACCGAAGGCCACGACCCGCCGCCGTATCCGCCGCCCGAAGGACACGCGAGACGGCGCCCCCACGACCTGGCGGGTGGAACGCCGGCCTCCGGCCCGGCGGGTGAGGCGCCAAAGCCCGGCCCGGCAGATGACGCGACAGCGCCACGGCCCGGCGAGTGACGTGCTCGCGCCCGGTCCGCCAGGGGGACGGCCCCCTCGCCGCCCGGCGGGTGAGCCAGCGCCACCGGTCCGGCTGGTAAGGCGGCCCACGGTCCGGCGAGTGGGGAGCCTGCTCCTGGGCGTTGGGCCCCGGGCCCGGCCACCCCGGGCGCCCATCGCCGGAACCACCCCCGCCCCCACCGATCCCGCCGCGCCCGCCGCGTCGTCCCGCGCTCGCCAAGCGCGCTCGCCGAGCCCGAGAACGTCCCGTTCCCGAGACCGCCGACCGCGACCCCGCCCGCGTCAACAGGCCGCCGCGCCCTCCCCGTACACCCCGTAAATCTCAGCAGCCGCACTCCTCCGCCCCCACCACCGCCGTCAGAGAATCGGCGGCGCGCCGCTCGGTGCCCTCCCAGGTCTCGACCTCGAAGCCCTCCCTGATCCAGTACTCGATCCCGCCGAGCATCTCCTTCACCCGGTAGCCCAGCCCGGCCAGGGCCAGCGCGGCGCGCGTACCGCCGTTGCAGCCGGGGCCCCAGCAGTACGTGACCACCGGGACCGCCTTGTCGAGGAGCCGTTCCGCGTCCTCGGCGACGCGCGCGGTCGGCAGGTGGAGCGCGCCGGGAACGTGCCCCTGGTCCCAGGACGCCGTGGAGCGGGAGTCCAGCAGGACGAAGCCGGGGTCGCCGCCCGCCGCCAGCGCCGCCGCCACGTCCGAGACGTCGGCGTGGAAGGCGAGGCTCGCGCCGAAGTACGCGGCGGCCTCGGCGGGGGACGCGGGCGGCACCCGCAGCACCGCGTTGACGGCGGAGGGAAGAGACGGAAGGGGCTGTGCGCCGCCGGTCGGAAGGTCTGCCTGTGTCGTGGTCATGCACAGAAATCTACGGTCGTCCGACCCGCGCTTGAAGGCGCGATCCCCGGCACCCCGCTTGAATCGCCGTGGTTTCCTCTGCTATCCCTGCCCCATGACCACGTATTCCCCGGACGGCACCGACTGGCGCATTCTGGACGTCCTCCAACGCGACGGCAGGGCCAGCTTCGCCGAGCTGGCGCGCGCCGTCTCGATGTCCCCGAGCGCCGTCACCGAGCGCGTGCGGCGGCTGGAAGAGGCCGGTGTGATCGCGGGCTACACCGCGGTCGTCGACCGCGAGCGCCTCGGGCTGCCGATCCTCGCCTACGTACGGCTGCGCTACCCGAACGGCAACTACAAGCCGTTCCACGACCTGCTGGAGCGGACCTCCGAGATCCTGGAGGCCCACCACGTGACGGGCGACGACTGCTTCGTCCTCAAGGTCGCCGCCCGCTCCATGTCCCACCTCGAAGAGATCACCGGCCGGATCGGCACCCTCGGCTCCGTGACGACCAACGTGGTCTACTCCTCCCCGCTGCCCCGCCGCGCCCTCAGTCGCTGAGCGCCGCCGCGTCCACGCCCCGCTGCCGGACCGCCGACCCGTCCCGCTCCTTGACGATCTCCAGCTGGGTCGGAATGCGGCGCCGCAGGTCCGCGACATGGCTGACGATCCCGACGCTCCGGTCCCGCTCGCGCAGCGAGTCCAGCACGTCCAGGACCTCGTCCAGGGTCTGGTCGTCCAGGCTGCCGAAGCCCTCGTCGATGAAGAGCGTGTCCAGCCGTACGCCCCCGGCCTCGTCCGTCACGACGTCGGCGAGGCCCAGCGCGAGCGCGAGCGACGCGAAGAACGTCTCGCCGCCCGACAGCGTCGCCGTGTCCCGCGCGCTGCCGGTCCACGCGTCCACGACCTGGAGGCCCAGTCCTGAGCGCCGCTGCCCGCCGGCCCTGGCGTCGGTGTGGACCAGCGCGTAGCGCCCGCCGGACATGCGCCGGAGCCGTACGGTCGCGGCGGCGGCGACCTGTTCGAGGCGGGCGGCCAGGACGTACGACTCCAGGCGCATCCGGTGCTCGTTGTCGGTCGAGGTGCCCGCCGTGAGCGCGGCGAGGCGGGCCACCCGGCCGTACTCCTCGCGCACCGGGCCAAGACCCCGCACCTCGGCCTCGGCCTGCCGGGAGAGCCGCCCCAGCTCCGAGCGGCGGTCGCGGGCGGCGGTACGGACGGACGACGCGCCGCGCAGGGCCCGCTCGGCCGTGTCGTGCGCGGCCTGCGCGGCGTCCGCCTCGGCGGGCGGCCGGTCGGCGGCGGCCCGCGCGTCCGATTCCCCGAGCCGGTCGGCGACCGCCGCCGCCTCGGCCTGCCAGAGGTCGATACGGCGCTGGAGCGCGCGCCGGTCGGTCTCGGAGAGGAGCGCCTCGGCGGCGGCGCGAGGGGTGTCGAAGCCGGCCCGGAACGCCGCGTCGGCCAGCCGGTCGTCGGCCTCCTTGAGCCGCGCCGCCGTGGTGTCGACCGCCCGGACGGCGTCGGCGGCCTCGGCGAGCCAGCGGGCCCGGTTCTCCAGTTGGGCGACCCGGTCGGCGACGCTGTCGGCGTCCCCGCGTGCCTGGCGCAACTGGCCTTCCAGCAGCAGCTGTTCACGTTCGAGGGCCTCGCGCCGCGACGTACGCGCGGCGACCCCGCGCTCGGCCTCGCGCCGGGCGGCGAGGCGGCGTTCGTACTCGTGCCCGGCCCGGTCGAGCGCCTCGCGGGCCGCGTGGGTGCTCGCGGCGACGCGGTGGGCGTCGGTGTGCTCGTGGTCCAACCGCCGTACCAGCTCGGCCAGTTCGGCGACGGTGGCGGTGCCGGCCGCCTCGCGGGCCGCCGCGCGTTCCTCCCGCAGTTCCGCGTATCGCCGTTCGGCCACGGCCCGTTCGGCGTCCGCGCGGTCGTACAGCTCCCGGCGCGCGTCCTCGTCGGCCGGGTTCACCTGGTCGTCGGAGGCCCGCGCGGGGGCCGGGTGCCCGACGGAACCGCAGACGGCGCACGGCTCCCCGTCGACCAGCCGCGCGGCCAGCTCCGCCGCGATGCCCTCCAGGCGGCGCTCGCGGATCCGCAGCCATGCCTCGTGGGCCGTGTTGGCCTCCTCACGGGCGGAGTTGAGCCGCCGTTCCGCCGTGCCGGCGGACTCTTCGAGGGTGTCGCGCCGCCGGGCCGCGGTGAGCCGCCGCCGGGCCGGTTCGAGCTGTCCGGCGAGTTGTTCGGCGCGGGTGGCCGCCTCCTGGGCGGCCTCGATACGGTCCTGGAGGGTGCGGCGGGTGGTGTCCCAGCCGGCCAGCCAGCTCTCCGCGTCCCGGAGGATCTCCTCGTCGGTCCGCGCCTCCCGCTCCAGTCCCGCCCGCTCGGCGGTGATCTCCGCGCTGCGCCGCTCGGCCTGCCGGGCCGCGTCCAGGGCGCCCAGTTCCTGGCGCATGGTCCGTTCCAGGGCGGCCAGTTGCTCGGCGCCCGCCTCGGTGAGGTCGTCGGGGAGGCGTTCGCGCGTACGGTCGTACTCACTGGACGCGGCGCGGTGCGCGCGGTCGGCGTCCTCCCGCAGGGCGAGGGCCGGCGCGACCCGTTCGGCCTTGAGGCCGCGCTCCAGCAGGGTCCCGGCCTCGTCCCGCTCGGGGCGGCGGGCCTCCAGCTCCTCGGCGCGCCGGCGTGCCGACGCGAACCGCTCCTGGAGACGGGCCAGTTCACGCTCACCGTCCAGGGCGCGCCGGGCCGCCGCCTGCCGGCTCTCCGCCGCCGCGAGGGCCGACTCGGCGATGTCGGCGCGCTCGTACGCGAGGGAGCGGGCGACGGCCGCCCATTCCAGGACGGCCGGGGCGAGTTCGGGGTCGCCCGGCTGGAGCCCCGGCAGCGGTGGCACCCCGCCGCCCGCCGCCTGGGCGACGCGCTGCGCGATCCCGGTCAGCCGTTCGTCCCCCGCGCGCACCTGCTGCTCGGCGGCGCGGCGCAGCTCGGCGAGGCGTTCCTCGACGGCGGCGAAGCGCCGGGTGTCGAAGAGCCGTCCGAGCAGTTTGCCGCGCGCTTCCGCGTCGGCCCGCAGGAAGCGCGCGAAGTCCCCCTGGGGCAGGAGCACGACCTGGCAGAACTGCTCGCGGCTCATGCCGAGCAGCTGGCCGATCTCGTCGCCGATCTCCTGGTGGGAGCGGCTCAGCGCGCGCCACGCGCCGCTCCCGGGGTCGTACTCGCGCAGCCGGCTCTGCGCCTTCTCGGTGGTGAAGCCGGCGCCCCGCTTCTTGGGGCGGAGCTGAGCGGGCTGCCGGGTGATCTCCAACCGCCGTCCGCCCACGGTCAGTTCGAGCAGGATCTCGGTGGGCGTCCCGGCGGCGGCGTGGTCGCTGCGCAGGGACGCCCCCGGGCTCTGCCGGGCGCCCGGCACGGCGCCGTACAGCGCGTAGCAGACCGCGTCGAGCACGGACGTCTTGCCCGCGCCGGTGGGTCCGTGGAGCAGGAAGATGCCGGCGGTGGAGAGCGCGTCGAAGTCGACGGACTGGGTCCCGGCGAAGGGGCCGAAGGCGGTGAGGGTGAGGCGGTGCAGTCTCATGGGGTCACCTCGCGGACCGTCGCGTCGACCCGTACGTCCTCGAAGGCGTCACGCAGCACGGTACGTTCCCGCGCGTCGGCCCCGGACCCGCCGCGCACGTGCGCCACGAAGTCCTCGGCGATCTGCTGGTCGGTACGGCCCGCGAGGCGCGCCGCGTACGAGGCGAGCGGGTCGTCGTCGGTGCGCTCGGGGTCGAACACCAGGCTGAGGGTGTGCGGGAAGCGGGCGGTGAGCCGGGCCATGGGTTCGGAGGGGCGGACCGTGTCGGTCAGGGTCGCCTCGACCCAGGCGTCCTCGTGGGGGGTGAGGGTCTCGTCGGCCAGCAGGTCGTCCAGCCGGCCCCGGATCCTGGCCAGGGCGCGCGGTACGGGACAGTCGATCCGCTCCGCCTCGATCTCGCCGCCGGGGCCGAGGTCCACCAGCCACATGGTCTTGCGGTGGGCGGCCTCCGAGAAGGAGTACGCGAGCGGCGAACCCGCGTACCGTACGCGCTCGGTCAGGCGCTGGGAGCCGTGCAGGTGGCCGAGGGCGACGTAGTCGACGCCGTCGAAGACCCCGGCGGGCACGACCGCGATCCCGCCGACGGTGATGTCGCGTTCGCTCTCGCTGGGCGCGCCCCCGGCGACGAAGGCGTGGGCGAGGACCACGGAGCGGGTGCCGGCGGGGCGGGCGGCGAGGTCGGCCCGTACCCGCTCCATGGCGGCGGTGAGCACGGTCTCGTGATCCGCCCTGGGGGCCTTGAACTCGTCCCGTACCAGCGCCGGTTCGAGGTAGGGCAGGCCGTAGAAGGCGACGTCGCCGTGGGTGTCGGTGAGCACGACGGGGGTGGCGCAGTGGGCCGGGTCGGTCCGCAGGTGGATCCCCGCGCGCCCGAGGAGACCGGAGCCGACGCCGAGCCGGCGGGCCGAGTCGTGGTTCCCGGAGATCATCACGGTCGGTACGTCCGCGTCGGCCAGCCGGTGCAGGGCCCGGTCGAAGAGGTCCACGGCGCCCAGCGGCGGTACCGCGCGGTCGTAGACGTCGCCCGCGACCACCACCGCGTCGACCGCGTGGGTCCGTACCGTCGTCACGAGATGGTCGAGGAACGCGGCTTGCGCGTCGAGCAGGCCCACGCGGTGGAACGACCGCCCCAGATGCCAGTCCGACGTATGGAGAATCCTCAAGAGACGGCTCCGGCGTGCATAGTTCCCTTTCCCCCACCCCTCAGGGCGCCCGGTCCCGCGCGCACCTCGCCGGTCACGCCACTCGTCGGCGACCACGCTAGCGCCGCCCGCAACGCGTTTCCCAGCGGCCCCAGTCTCGCACCGGAGGCCCGCCGGGCGGGTCATCGCCGGTCATCCCGGGGTCATCTGCGCGAACCCCGCCCGAAACAACAGACACAATCGGTGACACTTACGACAAATTCCATCACCACTCATGAATCTCCGATCGGATCAGCACCAAGTTCGGGCAGCCGGTGGCGCATGGGCGCCGTGACGAGGTCCGGCGGCGGACGCCGCACTACGCTGGCCGCGCTGACGAACCGTGTCCCGGCCCCCGGCGACCAGACCCAGAGGAGTTGGCCACGGATGGGTTCCCTCACCGATCCCCCCGACGCGTGCCAGGTGGTCAGGGCGACGGGTGAACTCGACCTGACGACCGTCCCCCGCTTCGCGCGCGAGCTGCGGACCATACGGGACCTGCCGCGACCGCCCCGCCTGGTGGTGGACCTGACCGCCGTCTCCTTCATGGACGGCAGCGCCCTCGACCCGCTCTGCGCGGCCTGGGACGACTGCCGGTACCGAGGCGGCTGGGCCAGGGTCGTCTACACGCGTCGCAGCGTCGGCATCGTGTTCCGCGCGGCCCGGCTCGGGGAGCTGTTCCCCCAGTACCTGAGCGTCCTCGACGCCCGGAACGGCCAGGTCGCGGACGCCCCGCCGCCCCGGGGACAGGACGCGCCGTCCGGCGGGAGCGCGTAGCCTTGGCCGGAGTCGGCGGGCGCCGCCCAGGACACCGGCCACAGCGATCAGGACGGACACCGTGATCAGCGACGGCATGGCCGAAGTCCTGCGGACCCTCGGCCTCGGCGGGGACAGGGACCTGGCGGCCGTCTGCGTGCAGGCACTCGGGGTGGACGGGGTCGCGGTGTCCCTCCTCCTGGACGACGGGCCGCTGGTCGAGCCGTTGTGGTGCTTTCCGGGGAGCAGCGCCCGTTTCGAGGAGCTCCAGTTCACCTTCGGGGAGGGCCCGGGACCCGAGGCGGTCCGTACGGGCGTGGTCGTCCTGGAGCCGGATCTGGCGCGCGTACGGCCGGAGCGGTGGCCGGCACTGCTGCCGGCCGCGCTGGCGACCCCGGTGCGGGGCGTCTTCTGCTTCCCCCTCGGCATAGGCGCCATCCGTTTGGGTGTCATGACCGTCGTGCGCCATGACAACCGCGGGTTGTCGCGCCAGCAGATCGCGGACGCGCTGGCGCTCACGGCGGCGCTGACCACGGTTTTCCTGGACGACCAGGGCACACGGGTCAGGGGCGGCCGGAAGGCGGTGTCCCCGCCGTCCGAAGTGCACCGCGCGGTGGTCCACCAGGCGACCGGCATGATCAGTGTGCAGCTCGGGGTGGAGCTGGCGGAGGCGCTCGTGCGGCTGCGCGCCTTCGCGTACGGCAGTGAGCAGACGTTGAGCGAGGTCGCGGCGGACGTGGTAGCGAGAAAGCTTCGATTCGAGGACCATAAGAACGGGCCGGATTCGCCCGACGGTGGAAAGAGATGATCGGCATGGCCCGCGAACAACGACTGGCGGAGATCTTCGTCGAGGTCGCCGACTCCCTGATCGACGACTTCGACGTCATCGATCTGCTCCAGCGGCTGTCCACCCGCTGCATCGAACTGCTCGCCGTCGACGCGGCGGGCATCATGCTGGCGGACGTGCACGGCGAGTTGCAGATCATGGCCGCGTCGGACGAGCACGCCCGGCTGCTCGAACTGCTCGCGGTGCAGCACGACCAGGGTCCGTGCGTGGAGTGCTACGCCACGGGTCTGGCGAGCCCCAACATCGACCTGACGGACGCCACGGCCGCCGCGAAGTGGCCGCGCTTCACCGCGCAGGCGCGCGCGACCGGGTACGTGACCACCCACGCGCTGCCGCTGCGGCTGCGGGACCGCGTGGTCGGCGCGCTGAACCTCTTCCAGAACGAACCGCACCCGCTCGGGGACGGGGAACTGGCCCTCGCCCAGGCGCTGGCGGACGTCGCGACGATCGCCATCCTCCAGCAGCGCACGCTGGAGCAGTCGCACGTGGAGACGAGCCAGCTCCAGGCGGCGCTGACCAGCAGGGTGCTGATCGAGCAGGTGAAGGGGATCCTCGCCGAACGCTGGGGAGCGTCCGTGGACGAGTCGTTCGAGGCCTTCCGCGCCTACGCCCGTTCCCACCGGCTGCGGCTGGCGGACTTCGCGGCGGAGATCATCACCGGCGGGTTCGACACCTCACTGATCCCGGCGCCGGCCCGGAGCCTCTGAGTCACCGCGCGCGCCGGAGCGCACGCGGGCGGGCGCCGCCCGGGCGCCCTCATCCGTCCCCGTACGCCTCCGCGCCCAGTTCCAGTACCGCCGTCCCCGCCGTGGTGTCGGCGAGCCAGGCCCGGAACGTGTCGACCTCTCCGTCCGGCAGCCCGACCCCGATGGTCACCGCCTCCGCGTACCGCACCTCGCGGACCGCGCGCCCGGTGGCCCGCAGATCGTTCTCCAGCTTGCCCGCGCGCTGGTGGTCCACGGTGACGGTGGCGAGCCGGAAGCGCCGCCGGGTCCGGACGCCGACCACGTCCAGCGCCTCGCCGACCGCCCCGCCGTACGCCCTGATCAGCCCGCCCGCGCCCAGCTTGACCCCGCCGTAGTAGCGGGTGACGACCGCGACGACGTACCGCATCTCGCGGCGCAGCAGCATGTCGAGCATCGGCACCCCGGCCGTCCCGCCGGGCTCCCCGTCGTCGCTCGCCTTCTGTACGGAGGCGTCGGCGCCGATCACGTACGCGAAGCAGCGGTGACTGGCCGCCGGGTGCTCCTTGCGGATCCCCGCGACGAAGTCCTGCGCCTCGCGCTCGTCGGCGACCGGCGCGAGGGCGCAGAGAAAACGTGACCGGTTGACCTCGGTCTCGTGCACGCCCGCGCGGGCGACGGTCCGGTACTGCTCCTGCATCACCCCACCCTATGCGGGGCCGCCGGCCCGCGGACCCGCGGGAATACGCGGGAATGACCGGGCCGGGCCGCCCGTTGTCCCGGACATGTACGCAGACGAGAAGACCATCCGCCGGATCCTCACCTCGACCGGTGACACCTGGGCGGTCGTGGGCCTGTCCAGCAACACCTCGCGGGCGGCCTACGGCGTCGCGGCCGTGCTCCAGCGCTTCGGGAAGCGGGTGGTGCCGGTGCATCCCAAGGCCGAGACGGTCCACGGCGAGCAGGGGTACGCCTCGCTGGCCGACATCCCCTTCCCCGTCGACGTCGTGGACGTCTTCGTGAACAGCGAGCAGGCCGGGGCGGTCGCGGACGACGCCGTGGCGATCGGCGCGAAGGCCGTCTGGTTCCAGCTCGGGGTGATCGACGAGCAGGCGTACGAGCGGACGCGCGACGCCGGTCTGGCGATGGTGATGGACCGCTGCCCGGCCATCGAGATCCCGCGGCTGGGCTGAACCGGGGACTCGGCTGCCCCTGGGGCGAGGGCGGGGGTACGGAGGTCGGGCGGCCGGCTCGTACCGTCCAGGCCTCCTCCTCGGCCTCGGACGCCCCTCAGATACCCAGAGCCTCCAGCACCACCGCGCCCGGCAGGTCCGCGAAGGCCTTGCCGGGCACGATGAGCTTGCCCCGGCGGCGGCCGCTGCCGATGAGGACCCACTCCGTGTCGAGCACGGCGGAGTCCACGAAGAGCGGCCAGTCGGCGGGGAGCCCGATCGGCGTGATGCCGCCGTACTCCATGCCCGTCTCGCCGACGGCGGTGTCCATGGGGGCGAACGACGCCTTGCGCGCGCCGAGTTGTTTGCGTACCACCCCGTTGACGTCCACCCGGGTACGGGACAGGACGACGCACGCGGCGAGGGTCGACCCGCCCGCGCGCTTGCCCGCCACCACGACGCAGTTGGCCGACTGGTCCAGCAGCTCGGCGCCGTGGTGTTCGACGAAGGCGGCCGTGTCGGCGATCGCCGGGTCGGTGTCCACGAACACCAACTGGTCGGCGGGGACGGCGCCCTGCCAGGCGCGTACGGCCCGGGCGACCGGTTCGGTGAGCAGGTCGAGGCAGTCCGGGGCGGGTCGGGCGTCGGTGAAGTTTCCGATGGGTGCGCGCATGGACGTCACGCTAACGCACGGCAGGCGCACGACCGGCGCGCGCGTGAGCCGTCGCCCCTCGGCCGTCAGCCGTTGTTCGTCAGCCGTCAGCCGGTGGCCGTCAGCCGTCCGGGTCCAACTCCGCCAGCGCCAGCAGCTGTTCCGGCGTGACCCCCTCCGGGATCGGCACCGGCGCCGGGGTGCGCAGCGGCGGCTGCCAGCCCCGCTCCGGGTCCCAGCTCCGTACGATCCGCGCCGGGGCCCCCGCCACCACCGCGTGGTCCGGCACCTCGCCCCGTACCACCGCGCCCGCCGCCACGACCACGTTCCTGCCGAGCCGCGCGCCCGGCAGGACGACCGCGCCCGTGCCGAGCCAGCAGCCGGACCCGATCTCGACGGGCTCGACGCGGGGCCACTGCTTGCCGACGGGTGTCCCCGGATCGTCGTAGCTGTGGTTGGTCGACGTGATGTAGACGTACGGGCCGCAGTACGTGTCGGAGCCGATGGTCACCGTGGTGTCGGCGATGACGTGACTGCCCCGCCCGAGGACCACCCCGTCGCCCAGCGTCAGAACCGTCGCGGGTCCGAGGTCCAGACCGGGCATCATCCCGGCGGTCAGCGTGACCTGCTCGCCTATGACGCAGTGGTCGCCCAGCTCGATCCACGCCTCGCCGAACACCGTGCCCTGCGGGAACGCCAGCCGGGTGCCGGCGCCGATCCTGGCGAAGCGCAGCCGCCCAGGATGCTCGGCGGTGACGGCGCCGGTGTCCTGGATCCAGCGCCAGCCGCGCTGGACGGCGCGCGACGCGAGAGCGCGGCGCCACGCGGCCAGCGAGGAGAGGACGGTTCCGTTCTTCGGCACGCACTCACCGTAGTGGGGCGCGGACAGGACGGGCCGGGCGCGGACCTGTGATCTTCCCCCCAGGCCCCCGCGGAAGCGCCCCTTCCGCTGCCCCGGCGTCCCCTCCCCTGTCACGGCACCCTCTCCCGTACCACGGCACCCCTCCCCACAGGGGCACTTCCGCGCGAACTCCCCCGTAGGGCTGGCACCGGCCTTTCGCGGGCCTCGGGACGCGGCGCCGTGGCTAGCATGAACGCCACTCTCTGTCTCCCCCCACACACTCCAAGTACCGAGGGACCGCGGAATGTCAGTGCCTGTCACCCCCAGCCCGCACCGCATACGCCCCGCACGATCGCTGTCGCTGACCGCCCCGCTGGCCGTGCTGATCGTCGCGGGCGCGGCCGCTGCCGCCGTGGTCGCGGCGGCTCCCGGCCCGGCCCGCGCCTGGGTGACGGCCACCGCCGCCGGGGCCTGGGCCTGTGTGGCGGTCACCGTCGCCGTCGCCGTCGTGCTGGTACGCCAGGGCCGCCGCGGTGCGGTCACGGCGGACGGCGAGGTCAGGACCGCGCAGACCCAACTGGCCCAGCTCGTCGGGGAATCGGCGCACCTGCTCAACGTCTCGCTGCCCTCGGTGGTCAAGCGCCTGCGGGACGGCGCGAGCGCCGAGACCGCGACCGCCGCCGTCACCGCGCCGTCGGACCCCCAACTGCGCCGCCTGCTGGAGGTGTTAGCCGCCGAGGTCGCCGCGTCGGAACAGCGCGCGGCCGACGCGCGCGCGGAGTGCGCGAAGGCCGTCGAACAACTCGCCCGGGCCGCCGACGATCTCGACCTCCTGATGACGAGGACGATCCCCGGCGCGCTCGGCGGGCTGCGCTCCGGCGGCTCGGCGGACACGGTGCTCGGCAGTCTCGAACCGCCCGCGGATCCGCGGCTGCGGATCCTGGTGGACTCGATCGTCCGCGAGTTCGCCGTCAGTGAGCGGCGGGGCGCGGCCGCGCAGGCGGCCAGCGCCAAGGCGCTGAGCCGGGTGCAGGCCAAGGCCGTGAGCATGCTGGCCGATCTGCGCGAGATGCAGGACAAGTACGGCGAAGAGGTGTTCGGCGACCTGTTGAGGCTCGACCACAACACCTCCCAGCTCGGATTGCTCACCGACCGGCTGGCCCTGCTGATGGGCGGCCGCGCCAGCCGCGCGTGGAACAAGCCGATCCCGATGGAGTCCATCCTGCGCGGCGCGGTGGGCCGTATCGCCGCCTATCAGCGGGTACGGCTCCACTGCTCCAGCACCGCCGCGATCGCCGGGTTCGCCGCCGAGGGCGTGATGCACCTCCTGGCCGAACTGATGGACAACGCGGCGAACTTCTCGCCGCCCATCGACGAAGTGCACGTCTACGTCGAGGAGCGCACGGCGGGGATCGTGGTGACCATCGAGGACAGCGGCCTCAAGATGGCGGACGCGGCGATGCGCCGGGCCGAGGAGTCCGTGTCGGGCCGGATGAACGACCTGGCGGTGCTCCAGGGGACCCGGCTCGGGCTCGCGGTCGTGGGGCGGCTGGCCGCCAAGTACCACCTGAGCGTCAACTACCGGCCCTCCTCGCGCGGCGGTACGGGCGTGGTCGTCCTCTTCCCGCCCCAACTGCTCGCCCAGCAGCGGTCGGTGCTCCCGGAGCAGGCCGTACGGACGGAGCAGGACGCGCTCCCGGAGCAGGCCGTACGGACCGAGCAGGACGCACGGCCGGAGCGGACGGCGTTCCCGGAGCAGACCGTACGACCGGAGCGGGCGCCGTTCCCGGAGCAGACCGTACGGCCCGAACGCGCCGACACACCGTCGCCCGGGTCGGCCGCGGCGGCCGCCCCCGCCCCGGGCGACGGCCCCCGCGTGGCCACGCCCAACGGGCTGCCGGTACGGCCGCCGGGCCGCACGATGGCCGCCGCCGACCGGGGCCGCCCGGAGCCGGAACCGGAAACCGGCGCGCCCCGCACGGGCCGCGACGCGGGCTCGCAGTTCGGCGCGTTCCACCGCGCCCGTCAGGGCCACCGCCCACCGGACGACACCCCGTAGCGGCCACCCCACGCACCAGCCCCCCAAGTCCCCCACCCGGAACGCGAGATCAGGAACATGCAGACCACTGACAACAGTCTGACCTGGCTCCTGGAGAGCCTGCTGGAACGCACCCCCGGCACCCGCCACGCCCTGGTCCTCTCCCGCGACGGACTCAAGCTCTGCTGGAGCCGCTTCCTCACGGTCGACCAGGCCGACCAGCTCGCCGCGATCTGCTCCGGCATCCAGGCGCTCGCCCAGGGCGCCTCGGTGGAGTTCGGCAACGGCAGCGGAGGCGTACGGCACTCGATGACCGAGTTCCACGGCGGCCTGCTGTTCGTCGTGGAGGCCGGTGAGGGGGCCCACCTGGCGGTCGTCGCCGAGGACGGCGCGGACCCGGGTGTGGTGGGCCACCGGATGACCGAGCTGGTCGAGCAGATCGGTGAGCACCTGCGGGCCGAGCCGCGCACTCCCGAGCGGGAGAGTTCCCCGTCATGATCCGCAAGCCCGTCGACACCGGGGACCCCCACCGGCTGTACACGGTCACCGGTGGCCGCAGCCGGGTCGACGACGACACGTTCGACCTGGTCACCCTGATCGTCGCCGAGTGCGAACCGACCCCGGGCATGCAGTCGGAGCACGCCAGGATCCTGAACCTGTGCCGTCATCCCACCGCGGTCGTGGAGATCTCCGCCGAGGTGGGACTGCCCGTGACGGTGGTACGGATCCTGCTCGGCGATCTCCTCGCGACCGGCCGCATCACCGCCCGCCGTCCCCGCGCCGGGCGGACGGTCGCCTCACCGGCCGACTCCGCCTTTCTCAAGGAGGTGCTCCATGGACTCCATGCTCTCTGAACTGCCGGGCCGCACGCCCCTGGCCGACGGGGCGGAGACCGGTCTCAAGATCGTGGTGGTGGGCGGGTTCGGGGTCGGCAAGACCACGCTCGTACGGTCGGTCAGCGAGATCCGGCCGCTCAACACCGAGGAGGTCATGACCCAGGCGGGCGCCGGTGTGGACGACCCGGCCGGGCTGACCACCAAGACGACCACCACGGTGGCCTTCGACTTCGGCCGGATCAGTCTCAACGACCGCATGGTGCTCTACCTGTTCGGGGCGCCGGGCCAGGAGCGGTTCTGGTTCCTGTGGGACCGGCTGTTCTCCGGCACCCTCGGCGCGGTGGTCCTGGTCGACACCCGGCGCATGAGCGAGTCGTGGTACGCCATCGACCGGCTCGAACACCACAAGACCCCGTTCGTGGTCGCGGTCAACCGGTTCGACGACGACGTCTCCGCGTTCTCCCTGGACGAGATCCGGCAGGCGCTGTCGCTGGCGGACCACGTGCCGCTGATCGACTGCGACGCGCGGGTGCGCTCCTCCGGCAAGAACGTCCTGATCACCCTCGTGGACCACCTCTACGAACTGGCCATGGCCCGGGAGCTGACCCCATGACCGAACCCACGACGGATCCCCCGGCCGGCCACCCGGCGGACCACCTGCCCGGACCGGCGGGCCCCGCCGAGCCCGTCGAGCCCACTGATTCCACCGACCTCACCGACCTCCCTGGTCTCGCCGATCCCGCCGATCCCGCCGGCCCGGGCGACCCCGGCGGGGCGCCTCCGCCGGGCTGTCCCGCGCACCCGGGCGCGGTGTCGTTGAGCGGTCTGGAGTTCCAGCAGACCCCGTCCGAGCTGTACCGCGCCCTGCGCCGCCGGCACGGCACCGTCGCGCCCGTCCTCCTCGACGGTGACATCCCCGCCTGGCTGGTGCTCGGTTACTCCGAGGTCTCGTACGTCACCGGTCACGACGAGCTGTTCGCCCGCGACTCGCGCCGCTGGAACCAGTGGGCCGCCATCCCGGCCGACTGGCCGCTGATGCCGTACGTCGGCCACCAGCCGTCAGTGCTCTTCACGGAGGGTACGGAGCACCAGCGCAGGGCCGGTGTGATCACGGAGGCGCTGGAGGCGGTCGACCAGTTCGAACTCGCCCATCTGTGCCGGGAGATCGCCGAGGCGCTCATCGACGGGTTCGCGGGCGGCGGCCGGGCCGAGCTGATGACAGCGTACGCGCACGCGCTGCCGATGCGTGCCGTGGTGCGGCTGTGCGGAATGCCGGGCGGCGGCAGCGGCGACACCGACGATCTCGTACGGGACCTGCGGGTCTCCCTGGACGCGGCGGAGGACGACGACCCGGTGGCCGCGTACCTGCGGGTGCAGGCGCGGATCGAGCAGCTGGTCAAGGACAAGCGGACCAGCCCCGGTTCGGACATCACGTCCCGGATGCTGACCCATCCGGCGGGCCTCACCGACGCCGAGATCGTCCAGGACCTCATCACGGTCATCGCCGCCGCCCAGCAGCCGACGGCCAACTGGATCTGCAACACCCTGCGTCTGCTGCTGACCGACGACCGGTTCGCGCTGAACGTGTCGGGCGGCCGGATCGGGGTGGGGCAGGCGCTGAACGAGGTGCTCTGGCTGGACACCCCGACGCAGAATTTCATCGGCCGATGGGCCGTGCGGGACACCCAGTTGGGCGGCCGGCAGATCAGGGCGGGCGACTGCCTGGTCCTGGGACTGGCGGCGGCCAACACGGATCCGCTGATCTGGCCGGGCGGCGCGGTCGGCGCGGAGAACTCCGCGCACCTGTCGTTCAGCAACGGCGAGCACCGCTGCCCCTATCCGGCGCCGCTGCTGGCCGACGTCATCGCCAGGACGGCGATCGAGACGCTGCTGGAGCGGCTGCCCGACGTGGTGCTGGCGGTGGAGCCGCACGAGCTGCGCTGGCGGCCCTCGATCTGGATGCGCGGTCTGATGGCGCTGCCGGTACGGTTCACCCCCGCGGCACGCTGAGGCCGGCCGCCGGGCCGCGTGGGGAGGAGGCCGACCTCAGCCCCCGTACACCCGGCCCGGGACGGCCCGGGGTCAGGCGGGAGCGGCGGGGGTGAACACCAGCGGCAGGGACCGGGGGCCCCGGGTGAACACGCCCTGCTCCACCGGGTCGAAGCCGTCGGCGAGACGCACGTCCGGCATGGCGTCCAGCAGTTGGCCGACGCCGGACTCGATCTCCGCCTTGGCCAGCAGGGCGCCGACGCAGAAGTGCCGGCCGAGCGCGAACGCGAGGTGATCGGCGGCGGCGGAGAACGCGGTGGTGGTGGTCAGGTCGTCCCGGAAGATGTCGAAGGTGTCGGGCTCGGCGTAGCGGGAGCCGTCCCGGTTGGCCGCCCCGATCAGACAGGTGACCGTCGCACCGGACGGTATCGTGCCGCCGCTCACCTCGACGTCCACGGCGGTCTGCCGCATGATCATGTGGACCGGCGGGGTGAACCGGAGCGTCTCCGCGAAGGCCCGGGGGATCAGGCTCCTGTCCTCCCGTACGGCCGCGAGCTGTTCGGGGTGGAGCAGCAGGTTCGCGAAGAGCGAGGCGATCGCCTTGTCGGTGGTCTCCCCGCCGGCGGTGAGCAGGAGACTACAGAAGGACTTGATGTCCTCGTCGTTCATCCGTACGCCGTCGACCTCGGCGGCGCAGAGGGTGGAGAGGAGGTCGTCGCCCAGGTTCTCCCGCCGGGCCCGGATGATCGGGATCATGTACTCGGCGAACTCGACCCGGGTCCGCTCCCCGTCCGCCGTGACCTGGGGGTCGCCGGAGAGGTTGCCGAGGAAGGCGATGACGGCGGTGTACCAGGTGTGGAAGCGGCCGTGGTCGGACTTGTCCAGGCCCAGCATGTCCACGATGACGTTGATGGGGAAGCGGGTGGCGAAGGCGTCGACCAGGTCGACCGTACCGGTGTGCCGGAAGGTGTCGATCAGCTCGCGGGCGTTGCGGTCGATGACCGGTAAGAACTTCCGCTGGAGGTCGTCGCCGCGGAAGGCGGGGGCGACGAGCGCCCGGCGTACGGCGTGCTCCCGCCCGCTGAGCTGGAGGATCGTCTTCCCGTGCACGGGCGCGAGCTGCCAGTCGTAGTTGTCGGTGGTGAACACCGACTCGCGGTCCTTGAAGGCCCGTTCCACATCGTCGTACCGCGAGATGATCCAACTGCGGGTGGCCTCGTGCCAGATGAGGGGCGCGTGCTCGCGCATGGCGCGGTAGGCCGGATAGGGATCCGCGGCGAACTCGGCGGAGAGAATGTCGGGGATCTGCTGTGCGGTGGCCATGGAGCTCCCTCGGATCGACCCACACGATCGGAACATCCCTGCCCGCACAGTTTATTGATGATCCATCAGAAGAGACACCCCGAGGGCGGCCCGACCTGGTGCCGGAAGGCCGGCGGGAGTCGCCTACGGTTCGTACGGATACCGGAGAAGAGGCGGGGAGAGGCGCATGACGCACGAGGCACTGATCGCGGGGCTGGCGGGCAAGGACCCCCGGATCGATCCGGGCGCCTTCCTCGCGCCGACCTGTGTGGTGGTGGGCGAGGTGACCGTGGCGGCGGGCGCGAGCGTCTGGTACCACACGGTGCTGCGGGCCGACTGCGGCCCGATCCTGCTCGGCCCGGACTGCAACATCCAGGACAACTGCACGCTCCACTCGGACCCGGGCTCCCCGCTGTCCGTCGGCGCGCGGGTGTCGGTGGGCCACAACGCGGTGCTGCACGGGTGTGTCGTCGAGGACGACGTCCTGATCGGCATGGGCGCGACGGTCCTGAACGGCGCGCACATCGGCACGGGCTCCCTGATCGCGGCGCAGGCACTCGTCCCGCAGGGGATGCGCGTACCACCGGGCTCCCTGGTGGCCGGCGTCCCGGCAAAGGTGCGCCGCCGGCTGACGGAGGAGGAAAAGGAGGGCATCAAACTGAACGCGGCGGTCTACACGGACCTGTCCAAACTCCACCGAGAGTCCCACCCAAGCCGTCCCGACACCGCAAGCCCGCCCGGCACCGCAAGCCCGTCCGGCACCTCAAGCCCGCCCGGCGCTTGAGGACAACAGTGACCGCACAGGTCACGACCCGCGCACACCCACCGCCCACATCCACCCCGGCACCTCAAGCCCGTCCGGCGATTGAGGACAACAGTGACCGCACGGCTCACGCCCCGCGCAGACCCACCGGCCACATCCAGCCCGTCCGGCGATTGAGGACACCCCGGTCCAGGCGGACCGCCCCGCCTACTCCCCGGCCCGTACCGACTCCGGCGCCCCCGACTCCACCTCACCCGCACCCGCACCCGCCCCGGCACCCGCCGACTTCGCCCGGCTCCGCAACACCAGCATCGACCCCACCCCGATCAACACCGCCAAAGCCAACCCCACCCACGAGAACCGCTTCAACCACGGCTCCGCCACCACACCCACCGTGTAGATGACCGCCGTCGTCCCCCCGGCCCACACAATCCCGCCGAACACGTTCGCGATCAGGAACTTCCAGTACGGCATGTGCAGCACCCCCGCCAGCGGCCCCGCGAAGATCCGCAGCAGCGCCACAAAACGGCCGAAGAAGACCGCCCACATGCCCCACTTCTCGAAGGACCGCTCCGCCATCGCGATCTGGGCCTCGCCGAAGTGCTTGGGGAACTTGCCCCCCAGCCACGCGAGCAGCGGCCTGCCGCCCCGCCGCCCGATGGCGTAACCGATCGAGTCCCCGATGATCGCGCCGGCCGAGGCGCACGCCCCGAGGATGTACGGGTCGATGTCACCGTGCTGGGACGCCAGCAGCGCCGCACTGACAAGGACGATCTCACCGGGCAGCGGGATGCCGAGGCTTTCCAGCCCGATCACCAGCCCCACCAGGAGATAGATGCTGACCGCGGGCACGGTCTCGAGCCACTCCTGGACGTGCAACGCCGGTTCCTCCCGTATACCCGTACCCGTAAACCTGCTGTGGCTGTACGGCGGGAAGCCTACCTGGTGACCGGGGACAGTCAGGCGTTCGGACGCAGCGTCCAGACGACGGTCATCTCGGCGGTCACCGCGCCGTCCGCGCGCGTGACGTCGACGGTGACGGGAAACTCGGGGCGCTCCCCCGCGTCCAGCTGCGCGACGACGTCCGCCACCGGACGGCCGAGCGACGCGGTCGCCGTGACGACCCCCATGGCGAGCTTCCGGTAGCTGATCGCCGCGTTGACGGCGAGCGGTACGGCACGGTGGAGCTGGTCGCCGAACGCGGCGATCACGATCGCGCCGCTGGCGGACTCGGCCAGCGTGAACATCGCTCCGGCGTGCGGGCCGCCGAGGTGGTTGTGGTACTCGGGACGGTCGGGCAGCCGGACCACGGCCCGCTCGGGAGTCGTCTCGGCGAACTCCAGCTCCAGGGTCCTGGCCATGGGCACGGTGGCGGTGAGCTGTTCACCGACGGACATCTGATCAGCGCTCATACGACCATATGTTACTCATGAGTAGTACGCCTTGGCCATACCCTGACGGGGCAGCCGTGGCAGCCGGGGTACGGCCCCTCTATCGTTACTCGCCATGTGGCCAGGACAGCAGCCGCCCGGGGGCGAGCAGAACCCGCAGGACCAGAATCCCAATCCGTACCAGCAGCCGGGGTACCAGCAACCGGGATACGCGCAGCCGAATCCGTATCAGCAGCCCGGTTACCAGCAACAGCCGGGCTATCAGCAGCAGCCCGGCTATCCGCCCCCGCCCGGGCAGCCCCAGCAGCCGGGGTATCCGCAGCAGCCGGCCCACCCGCAACAGCCCGGCCGGCCGGTCGCGCCGAACCCGTACCAGCAGCCGACCGTGCCGCAGTACGGGGTGCCGGGGGCGCCGGGACCGGGCGGCCCGGGTCCGTCGGACGGCGGGAAGAAGACGACGGTGGTCGCGATCGTCGCGGCCCTCGCCGTGGTCGTGGCGGCGGGCGTCACCGGATTCCTCGTGCTCGGCGGCAACGACGACAAGGCCAAGGACCCCAAGGCCGACGACCAGAAGTCCTCGGTGTCCGCGAAGCCGAGCACGTCCGGCCCCGCGCCCAATCCCCGCGACGGTGCCGCCGCGGCCAAGCCGCAGATCGCGGGCTGGAAGGTCGTCAGCAACCCCAAGTACGGCACCCAGTTCGACGTTCCGGCGGACTGGGAGGTGGAGAAGCCCGGCGTCGCCACGTACTTCGAGGACGAGAAGAAGGGGGACGGCTCGCCCATCTTCTCCTTCTCCGCCCCCGCCTTCTACCAGTCCAAGTGGTGCTCGCAGGACTCCGACCGCGACGGCGAGACCGAGGACAGCAGCCTGGTCGGGACGGGAACGAAGGGCGCCAGGGGCGCGAAGGACACCCCGTCGTCCGCGGAGATCCAGGCGAGCAACCTGGTCTGGGCCGCCTACGCCCAGAAGGAGCCGGAGGCGAAGCTCAAGACGATCCTGAAGACCAGCAAGGGCGCGCCGTTCACCACCACGTCCGGGCTGGAAGGCAGTTACTCGATCTCGACCACCACCGGCGTCACCAAGAAGGCCAAGTGCGAGACCGACGGCAAGGCGATCGCCTTCTCGTTCGTCAACGCCCAGGGTGAGTACGCGACATGGGTGGCGTTCGCGGCCAAGGGAGTGAAGGACGAGGTGCCGGACGCGACGCTGAAGAAGATCATGGGCACGGTACGGCTGGCGGGCGCCTCCTGACCGGACGGCGGGAGCGCAGGTGCGCGGGACACGGGGATCGCGGGGCGGCCGGATAGTCGGTTGGCACAGAGGCCGCGCGCGGGGATAGTCCTGGGGTGAGTGCATCCGCAGGCGCCCCGGGCCGCCGAACCCGCCCCTCGCGTCGCCCCGACTGGGCCGGCCGCAACTACACCCTGCTGACGGCCGCCGCGATCGTCACCAACCTGGGCAGTCAAGGGGCCCTGATCGCCTCGGCGTTCGCGGTGCTCCAGATGGGGGGCGACGGCGGGGACGTCGGGCTCGTGGCTGCGGCGCGCACCGTACCGCTCGTGCTGTTCCTGCTCGTGGGCGGCGCCCTGGCCGACCGGTTGCCGCGGCACCGGGTGATGGTCGCCGCCAACGCCCTCAACTGCGTGTCCCAGGGCACCTTCGCCCTCCTGGTGCTCGTGGGCGAACCGCACCTGTGGCAGATGATGCTCCTGTCCGCCCTCGGCGGGACCGGTCACGCCTTCTTCTCCCCGGCGTCCGAGGGCATGCTGCTGTCCAGCGTCAGCGGCGAACAGGCCGGCCGCGCCTTCGCCCTCTACCGGATGGCCATGCACGGCGCCGGGATCGGCGGCGCGGCCCTGGGCGGTGCGCTGATCGCGGTGTTCGGCCCCGGCTGGGTCCTGGCGGTGGACGCGGCCGCGTTCCTGGTGGCCGCCTGTCTCCGGGCCTTCCTCGACGTCAGCCACATCCCGGTACGGAAGCCGGGCGGCGGCATGATCTCCGATCTGCGGGAAGGCTGGCGGGAGTTCACCGGACGGTCCTGGCTCTGGTCGATCGTCGTGCAGTTCGCGGTGGTCAACGCGGTGGTGGTGGCGGCCGAGGCGGTGTACGGACCGCTGGTCGCCGAGGAGGAGTTGGGCGGCGCGGGTCCCTGGGGCCTGGCGCTCGCCGCCTTCGGCGCGGGCACGGTCGCCGGCGCGCTGGTGATGATGCGCTGGCGCCCCCGGCGGCTGCTGCTGGCGGGCACGCTCTGCGTCTTCCCGCTGGCCCTCCCGCCGGCGGCGCTGGCGGTGCCGCTGCCGGTCCTGCCCCTGGCGGCGGTGCTGTTCCTGACGGGCGCGTCCATCGAGGTGTTCGGCGTCTCGTGGATGACGGCACTGCACCAGGAGATCCCGGAGGACAAGCTCTCCCGGGTCGCCGCCTACGACTGGCTGGGCTCGATCGGCATGGTGCCGGTGGCCACGGCACTCACGGGCCCGGCGGAGGAGGCGTTCGGCCGGGACGCGGCGCTGTGGGGCTGCTCGGCGCTGGTGGTCCTGCTGACGGCGGCGGTGCTGACGGTCCCGGACGTACGCCGCCTGAGCCGCCGTACGACAAAGGTCACAGAATCCCCCATCCTCCCGGCTCCCCCCACACCCACCCCATCCCCCTCAGCCGATGCTGAAGGCACCGTCGGGCGGACGGGGTGAGGGAACGGCGCCGGCGTCCCGTACCGCCGTGGCGTCCCCGATGAATTTCACCAGAGACGATCCGTGTTCGACGCGGGCGGGAAAGGCGTCGGAGGCGGTGCGCCGGGCGAGCGCGGCCGTATCGATGGCGGAGTGCGAGGCGGCGAGCACGGCATTGCCGAACCGGCGCCCGCGCAGGACGCCGGGCTCCGCGATCAGCGCCAGTTCCTCGAAGACCTGCGCGAAGGTGGCCAGTTGGGAGCGGAGGAAGTCGAAGGGCACGCCGTCGGCGAGATTGGCGATGTAGATCCCGTCGGTACGGAGGACCCGTTCGGCCTCGCGGGCGTACTCGACGGAGGTGAGGTGCGCGGGGATCCGCGAGCCGCCGAAGACGTCGGCGACGATCATGTCGGCGGAGCGGTCCTCCGCCTGCCCGAGCCAGCGGCGGGCGTCCGCGTGGTGCACGGAGATGCCCACGCCGGCCGGTATCGGCAGTTGCTCGGCCACCAGCGCCAGCAGACCGGCGTCGGCCTCCACGACGTGCTGGGGCGAGTGCGGCCGGGTGACGGCCACGTAGCGGGGCAGCGTGAGCCCACCCCCACCGAGATGCACCACGGCGAGCGGCTCCCCGCGGGGCGCGACGCAGTCGACCACGTGGGCGAGGCGGCGCGTGTACTCGAACTCCAGGTGGGTGGGCTCGTCAAGATCGACGTACGACTGCGGCGCCCCGTCAACGGTCAACAACCAGCCCCGCGCCCGGTCGACGTCGGGCATCAACTTGGCAGTCCCATGATCCACAACCCGCACAACGGGAATCGACTCACTCACCCCCCTATTGTGCGCGCCCCCACACCCCACCCCACCCGACCCACATCCCCCCACCCGCCCAACCAAATCCAGCCGGTCCGGCACTTGAGGAAACGCTTCAGCCCGTCCGACGCCTGAGGACACCCTTCAAGCCCGTCCGGCACCTGAGGACACCCCCACCACACCCGCGCAAACCCACCCACCCCAGCCACAACCAGCCCGTCCGGCGCTTGAGGACACCCTTCAAGCCCGTCCGGCGTTTGAGGACACCCACCCCCGACCCGAGCCACCCCACCCCGCCCAGCCAAACCCAGCCCGTCCGGCGCCTGAGGACACGTCCAGCCCGTCCGGCGATTGAGGACAACACGTCCAGCCGAACGCCCGGCTCACCGCGCCCGCCCCGCATCCCACACCGCCGACACCACCCCCGCCACCCCCACCCCCTGCGCCAACCCCGCCCGCGCAGCCACCCCCCGCCGCCCAGGATCCAGCACGTTACGCCCAATCGCCCTCTTCGCCGCCGCCCCCGGCACCATCACCTCCACCCGCGCACCCCCCGCCACCAGCGCCTCCGCCTGGCTGCGCGGCCCCGCGACCACCCCGCTCCCGGACCCCACCGGCGCGATCACGACCACCCGGTCGTACCCGGCGGCGAGCTGCGCGTTGGCGGGCGAGTGCATCCCGCCGTCGATCCACTTCCGCCCTTCGATGGTCACCGGCGGCCACACCCCCGGCACCGCGCAACTCGCGGCCACCGCGTCCACCACCGGCACCCCGCTCTCCCGGTCGAACACCCGGAGCTCCCCGGTCAGCGCGTCCACCGCGGTGACGGCGAACGCCCGCTCCGGCCACGCGTCGACCAGGATCCGCGAGGCGATCACGGCCCGGCGCTCCGCCTCGGGCTCCGTCGCGGCGGCCAGCGCGTACCGGCCGATCCGCTGCCCGTACGCCTCCGGGGTACGGGAGACGAGCATCGCGCGCGCGTACCGGAACAGCACCGCCGCCCCCAGCCGCGCCGGCCGCTCGTCCCCGGGCGGGGCCAGCTGCCGCTCGTACAGCGCCTCCAGGTCATGCGTCCCGGAGGCAAGCTGCGCGCCGACCACCGAGCCCGCCGACGTGCCGATGATCACATCGGCCGTGGTCAGGTCCGTCCCGGCGACGCGGAGACCGTGCAGGACACCGATCGTCCAGGCGACGCCGGTGACGCCACCGCCGCCGAGGACCAGGGCCGTACGCGTCATGTTTGCCGCCTCTCCCGCACCGGACCCACCACCGGGCCCAGAAGGAAGTGTCGCGCACGAACACACAAACCGTCCCCCGACGGACGGCGGACCGGTATCCGTCGTACACCAGTCACGTCCGCCCGCCGTACACCGCTCCCCTCCCCCCGCCGCACACCGGCCCCGTCCCCCCGCCGACCGCCGAGCCCGGCCCCCACACCCCCACAGAAGCCGGGCCCACCGCCTCCACCAGCGAAAACGCGCCCCCGCGCCACGCCTACAGCAGCGACGTCACCGTCCCCGCCCCGACCGTCCGGCCGCCCTCCCGGATCGCGAAGCCGAGCCCCGGCTCCAGCGGGAGGTCACGGCCCAGCTCCACGGTCATGGTGACCGTGTCGCCGGGACGCGCGACGCCGACCTCGCCCAGGTCCACGTCGCCGACGACGTCGGCCGTACGGAGGTAGAACTGCGGCCGGTACCCCGTGGACACCGGAGTCGTACGGCCGCCCTCCCGCCCGGAGAGCACGTACACCCGCGCGGTGAAGCGCCGGCTAGGCGCCACCGTGTCCGGCGCCGCCACCACGTGCCCGCGGCGGATCGCGTCACGTGGCATCCCGCGCAGGAGCAGCGCGACGTTGTCCCCGGCCTCGGCGGACTCCATCGGCTTGCCGAAGGTCTCCAGACCGGTGACGGTGCTGGCCTGCGGCCCCAGGTCGGCGCCCAGGACCTCCACCTTGTCGCCCACGCGCACGGTGCCGCGCTCGATCGCCCCGGTCACGACCGTGCCGCGCCCGGTGATGGTGAGGACGTTCTCCACCGGGAGCAGGAACGGCGCGTCCGTGTACCTCACCGGAATCGGCACATACGTGTCGACCGCGTCGAGCAGCGCCTCGATCGACCCGGTCCAGCGGGGGTCTCCCTCCAGCGCCCGCAGCCCGGACACCCGGACGACGGGGGTCGTGTCGCCGCCGTACCCGTGCGAGGTGAGCAGTTCGCGCACCTCCAGCTCGACCAGGTCCGTCAGCTCGTCGTCGCCCGCGTCGGCCTTGTTGAGGGCGACGACGATGTGATCGACGCCGACCTGGCGGGCGAGCAGGACGTGCTCGGCGGTCTGCGGCATGATCCCGTCGAGCGCGGAGACGACAAGGATCGCCCCGTCGAGCTGCGCGGCGCCGGTGACCATGTTCTTGATGTAGTCCGCGTGGCCCGGCATGTCCACGTGCGCGTAGTGGCGGGTGTCGGTCTCGTACTCGACGTGCGCGATGTTGATGGTGATCCCCCGGGCCGCCTCCTCCGGCGCCCGGTCGATCCGGTCGAACGGTACGTAGGTGGTGCCGCTGCCGCCGCCGGTCCCGCGCTCGCTGAGGACTTTGGTGATGGCGGCGGTGAGAGTGGTCTTGCCGTGGTCGACGTGGCCCATGGTGCCGATGTTCAGATGCGGCTTGGTGCGTACGTATGCCGTCTTGGACATGATGGTCCGGTCCCTTCAAGGAACTCGAAGCGTGAGAGGGACCCCCTGGACTCGCCGACCCTCCCCCTGCGGGGTCCGCCGGACGATCCGGGAAGGGTCAGCTTCGGGCGCCGTCGACGGGCGCCGCGGCGGCGACAGCGGCTGCCGCCGCGTCAGCCGCGAGGAACGCGGCAGCCTTCGGCGCGTCCGCGACTGCGGACGGCGCTGCGAGGAAGGCGTACCGGCACATGTCTCGATGGTCGTCCACGACGACCGTCACGTCGAATGGTTTTCCGCGCGAGCGGGACGCCCGGTTCTGCGCTTGGGCAAGACCCCCGGCAGCGGCAACGAGCGCGTCTGACTGCTCACATCACACCCGCCGCCCGTCCCCGGTGCGGCGATCACACACGTTCGTCGGCTAGTCTCCCCGGATGCTCGACACCGCCACCCGGCCCGCGCCGGGCATCGCTGTCCGCTGCTCCAGGGCGTTGCGCTCGCCCTGGTCGCGGTTCGCTCTCCTTGTGGCGGTGCTGGGTGCCGCCGGGTCGCTTGTGCTGGTGTACGAACCCCAGAGACTCCTGTCGGAGGGCTGGCCCACCCGGCTCACCGGGAGCGCGGCCGTGGTGCTGTTCGCGCTGGCGTACGGCGTGTGCGCGGTGGCGTTCGTCCCCCGCCCGCTGCTGAATCTCGCGGCGGGGGCCCTGTTCGGTACGGCGCTCGGGTTGCCCGCGGCGCTCGCGGGGACGGTGCTGGGCGCGGGACTGGCGTTCGGTCTCGGCCGTTTTCTCGGCCAGGACGCGCTGCGGCCGCTGCTGCGGGGGCGGTGGATGGAGGCGGCGGACGGCCAGTTGAGCCGGCACGGCTTCCGGTCGATGCTGGCGGTACGACTCTTCCCGGGCGTCCCGTTCGCGGCGGCGAACTACTGCGCCGCGATCTCCCGCATGGGGTGGCTCCCGTTCCTGCTGGCGACGGGCATCGGCTCGATCCCGAACACGGCGGCGTACGTGGTAGCAGGCAGCCGCGCCTCCTCCCCCACGTCACCGATGTTCCTGGTGGCGATGGGCTTCATCGTCCTGACGGGCGTAGCAGCAACCATCGTGGCCTGGCGCAAACGCGACGCCCTACAAGGCAAAAACGCCTGACGCCCCGCCACGCACGAACGCCCCCTCCAGCAAAATCCGCACGGGCCACACACATGCACCTTCCAAACCCACCCAAGCCAATCCAAGCCCGTCCGACGCTTGAGGACACCTTTCAGCCGGTCCGGCGCTTGAGGACACTCCCCTACCCGCACCACCCCACTCCGCCCGGCCACATCCAGCCCGTCCGGCGCTTGAGGACACCTTTCAGCCCGTCCGGCGCTTGAGGACACCCACCCCCAACCCGCACCACCCCCGCCCCGCCCAGCCAAACCCAGCCCGTCCGGCGCTTGGGGACACATCCAGCCCGTCTGGCGTTTGAGGACAAAGCGTGGCCCCGCCCCGCAACCCCAACCCCCGTCACAACCCCCCGCGCCCACCCCAAAGATCCCCACCCGCCGGCACCGCCAAAAACGCCGACACCTCCGCCCCCGACACCCCGCCCAACTCCCGCGGAGCCCACCGCGGAGCCCGATCCTTGTCGATGACCTGCGCCCGAATCCCCTCCACCAGATCCCCCGTCCCAAGCGCCGCACACGACGCCCGGTACTCCCGCTCCAGCACCCGCTCCAACGTCGGCAGCCCCCGCGCCGCCCGCAACCCCGCCAGCGTCGCCTTCAGCGCGGTGGGCGACCGCGTCAGAATCGTCTCGGCCGCCTCCTTCGCCGCCGGATGCCCGTGCCCGTACAGCCGGTCGACGATCTCCTCGACGGTGTCGGCCGCATAACACCCGTCGATCCACTCGCGATCGCTGGCGAGCCGCCCCTCGGGCGCAACCCCGGCGTACCGGGCCACCACGCCCCGGACCGCACCCACACCATCGTCCTCCCCTTCCCCCTCCCCGAGCGCATCCTCCAGAGCCCCCCGCAGCGCCCCCAACCGCTCCGACGGCACAAAATGGTCCGCGAGCCCGCACCACACCGCGTCCGCCGCCCCCACCACCGCCCCCGTGAGGGCCAGGTGCGTACCGGCCTCCCCCGGCGCCCGCGCCAGCAGATACGTCCCGCCGACGTCCGGCACCAACCCGATCCCGGTCTCCGGCATGGCGACCGCCGACCGCTCGGTCACGATCCGTACGCTGCCGTGCGCCGAGATCCCGACCCCGCCCCCCATCACGATGCCGTCCATGAAGGCGACGTACGGCTTCGGATAGCGGGCGATGTACGCGTTGAGCCGGTACTCGTCGCGCCAGAACTCCGCCGACGCGCCCCCGCCCACCCGCGCGTCCTCGTAGATGGCCCGGATGTCCCCGCCCGCGCACAGCCCGCGCTCCCCGGCCCCGGAGACGACCACCACCCGCACGCGGTCGTCGCCCTCCCACGCGGTGAGGGCCTCGGAGAGCGCCGAAACCATGCCGTGCGTCAGCGCGTTGAGGGCCCGGGGCCGGTTCAGGGTCAGCGAACCGACGTTCCCCCGACGGTCGGTCAGCACATGCTGTTCGTCCACGTTCCGTACGCCTTCTTCTTCTTGAGAGTCACCCGTTACGAGAGATCACGCGGTCTTCGGACGACGAGGTCACCCGCCGCCCCCCGCCCGCCCCAGCGCCTCGATGATCCGGTCGGCCGCCAGCGTCGGCGTCAACGTGCCTTCCCGTACCCGCTGTTCCAGCCCCGGAGCCAGCTCCCGTACCTCCGGGTGCTCACGCAACCGGTCCAGGAGATGGTCGCGGACCATCGACCACGTCCAGTCGACCTGCTGGTCACGGCGCTTGCGCTCCAGCCGGCCGTCCGCCTCCAGGACCGCGCGGTGCTGCTCCAGCCGTTCCCACACCACGTCGAGCCCCGTGCCCTCCCGCGCGCTGCAACTGAGCACCGGCGGCGTCCAGGCCGCGTCCACGGGATGCATCAACCGCAGCGCGCCCGCGAGTTCACGCGCGGCCGAGCGCGCGTCGCGTTCGTGGGGGCCGTCGGCCTTGTTGACGGTGATGACGTCCGCCAGTTCCAAAACGCCCTTCTTGATGCCCTGGAGCTGGTCGCCGGTCCGCGCGAGGGTGAGGAGCAGGAAGGAGTCGACCATCCGGGAGACCGTCGTCTCGGACTGGCCGACCCCGACCGTCTCCACCAGCACCACGTCGTACCCGGCCGCCTCCATCACCACGATCGTCTCGCGCGTCGCCTTCGCCACACCCCCCAGCGTGCCCGCGGTCGGAGAGGGCCTGACGAACGCCTGCGGATCGACCGCGAGGCGCTCCATCCGCGTCTTGTCGCCGAGGATGGACCCGCCGGTCCTGCTGGACGACGGGTCCACGGCCAGCACCGCGACCCGGTGCCCGAGGCCGGTGAGCATCGTCCCCAGCGCGTCGATGAAGGTGGACTTGCCCACGCCGGGCACGCCGCTGATCCCGATCCGGCGCGCCTTGCCCGCGTACGGCAGCAACTCCGTCAACAGCCCCTGGGCGAGGGCCCGGTGGTCGGGCCGCGTGGACTCCACCAGCGTGATGGCCCGGGCGATGTACGCGCGCGAGCCGTCCAGGACACCCTTGGTGTAGCTGTCGAGGTCGATCCGTGGCGGCACGCGCTCAACCCTCGTGGCCCAGCGCCGCGGTGAGCGCCGTGAGCAGATCGGTCGCCGCGTCGGGGATCACCGTGCCGGGCGGGAAGACGGCGACGGCCCCGGCGCGGTGCAGCTCCTCGATGTCCTGCGGCGGGATGACCCCGCCGACGACGATCATGATGTCCTCGCGGCCCTCGGCGGCGAGCTGCTCGCGCAGCGCCGGTACGAGCGTGAGGTGCCCGGCGGCCAGCGACGAGACGCCGACGATGTGCACGTCGGCCTCCACCGCCTGCCGCGCCACCTCGCCCGGCGTCTGGAACAGCGGGCCGACGTCGACGTCGAAACCCAGGTCGGCGAAGGCGGTGGCGATCACCTTCTGCCCCCGGTCGTGCCCGTCCTGGCCCATCTTGGCGACCAGGATGCGCGGGCGCCGGCCCTCCGCGCGCTCGAAGTCCTCGACCGCCGCGCGGGTGCGCTCGACGGCCGGGGAGGTGCCTGCCTCGTTCCGGTACACACCGGAGATCGTACGGATCTGTCCGGCGTGCCGCCCGTAGACCTTCTCCAGGGCGTCGGAGATCTCACCGACGGTAGCCATCGCGCGGGCCGCGTCCACGGCGAGGGCCAGGAGGTTTCCCTCCAGACCGGGGCCGGGGCCGGATTCGGCCGCCGCGGTGAGGGCCCGGAGCGCGTCCTGGCAGGCGCCGTCGTCCCGCTCCTCACGCAGCCGCCGGAGCTTGTCGAGCTGCTGGGCCCGTACGGATGAGTTGTCGACCTTGAGGACGTCGATCTTCTCGTCGGTCTCGACCCGGTACTTGTTGACGCCGATGACGGGCTGCCGCCCGGAGTCGATCCGCGCCTGGGTACGGGCCGCCGCCTCCTCGACCCGCAGTTTCGGGATGCCGGCGTCGATGGCCTGCGCCATGCCGCCCGCCGCCTCGACCTCCTCGATGTGCTGCCAGGCGCGGCGCGCGAGGTCGTAGGTCAGCTTCTCGACGTACGCGCTGCCGCCCCACGGGTCGATGACCCGGCCGGTGCCCGACTCCTGCTGGAGGAGCAGCTGGGTGTTGCGGGCGATCCGCGCGGAGAAGTCGGTGGGCAGGGCCAGCGCCTCGTCGAGCGCGTTGGTGTGCAGGGACTGGGTGTGTCCCTGGGTGGCCGCCATCGCCTCGACACAGGTGCGGGTGACGTTGTTGAAGACGTCCTGTGCGGTGAGGGACCAGCCGGAGGTCTGTGAATGGGTGCGCAGCGAGAGGGACTTGGCGTTCTGCGGGTCGAACTTCTTCACCAGTTTGGCCCAGAGGAGCCTGGCCGCCCGCAACTTGGCGATCTCCATGAAGAAGTTCATGCCGATCGCCCAGAAGAAGGAGAGCCGCGGCGCGAAGGAGTCGACGTCAAGTCCCGCGCCCAGCCCGGCCCGCAGGTACTCCACCCCGTCCGCAAGGGTGTACGCCAGCTCCAGGTCGGCCGTCGCGCCGGCTTCCTGGATGTGGTAGCCGGAGATGGAGATGGAGTTGTAGCGCGGCATCTTCCGCGAGGTGTACGCGAAGATGTCGGAGATGATCCGCATCGACGGGGTCGGCGGATAGATGTAGGTGTTGCGGACCATGAACTCCTTGAGAATGTCGTTCTGGATGGTGCCCGCCAGCTTCTCTGGCGGTACGCCCTGCTCCTCGGCGGCCACGATGTACAGCGCGAGGACGGGCAGCACCGCGCCGTTCATCGTCATCGACACGCTCATCCGGTCCAGCGGGATGCCGTCGAAGAGCCGCCGCATGTCGTAGATGGAGTCGATGGCGACGCCCGCCATGCCGACGTCGCCGGTCACGCGCGGGTGGTCGCTGTCGTAGCCGCGGTGGGTCGGCAGGTCGAAGGCGACCGACAGGCCCTTCTGTCCCGCTGCCAGGTTGCGCCGGTAGAACGCGTTGGACTCCTCGGCGGTGGAGAACCCGGCGTACTGCCGGATCGTCCAGGGCTGGTTGACGTACATCGTCGGGTACGGCCCGCGCAGGTACGGCGCGATGCCCGGGTACGTGGCCAGGAAGTCGAGGCCCGCCGTGTCGCGCGCGGTGTAGAGCGGCTTGACGGCGATGCCTTCCGGGGTGTCCCAGACGAGTTCGGCGGCGTCCTTGCCGGTGTGTTCCTCCACCGCCCCGCGCCACTGCTCCTCGGAGCCTGTCGCGGCGCCGGGGCCGAGTTCGATCTCCGAGAAGTCGGGGATTCCCATCACGCCACTCCCATCCGGTCGAGTACGGAGCCGAGGACCGCGACCGCGTCGCCGCCCGCGACGACGAACTGGTCCACTCCGGCTTGTCGGTACATCTCCTCCTGCTCGCCGGGCCGCCCGGCGAGGAACACCCTGAGTGCCCCGGCCGCGACGAGGGCCCGTGCGACGGGCGCGGCTCCCTCGGCGTACAGCGCGTCGCTGGAGCAGACGCAGGCGACGGCGGCCCCGCTGCGCGTGAACGCGTCGCCTGCCGTGTCCGCGTTCACGGACACCGGGTCGTGCACGGTCTCGATGCCGCCGGCCTGGAAGAGCCCCGCGGCGAACGAGGCCCGCGCGGTGTGGGCCGCGGCCGGCCCGAGCGCGGCCAGGAAGACACGCGGCCTGGCTCCGGTGGCGGCGAGGTGCGCGTCCGAGCGAGCGCGCAGGGCCTCGAACGCCTGGTCGCGGTGGACGACGGGGAGCCCCCCGGCCGAGCCGAAGGCCGTGGGCTGCGGCGCTTCCGGTGCCGGCTCGCGCACGACCGGGGCCTGGTCGAGAAGCGGGAACTCGCTGACACCGGTGATGGGTTCGCGCCGCCGGGCCAGCCGCCCCGAGCGTTCCTTCCAGGTGGCCGCGAGCCGTTCACCGATCAGTCCGCCGTGCAGGGCGGCACGCAGGCCGCCGGCCCGCTCGATCTCCTGGAACCACGCCCAGGCCGCGTGCGCGAGGTCGTCGGTGAGCCGCTCCACGTACCAGGACCCGCCCGCCGGGTCGATCACGCGTCCCAGGTGCGACTCCTCCAGCAGGATCGTGGAGGTGTTGCGGGCGACCCGGCGGGCGAACGCGTCCGGCAGTCCGAGCCTGTGGTCGAACGGCAGGACGGTCACGGAATCGGCCCCGCCGAGCCCGGCCGCCAGCGAGGCGACCGTGGTGCGCAGCATGTTCACCCAGGGGTCGCGCCGGGTCATCATCACGGGTGAGGTCACGGCGTGCTGGCGCTGCGCCCGGGCGGCGGGCCCGGCGCCGCCGACCTCGGCCACCCTGGCCCAGAGCCGGCGTGCGGCACGGAGTTTGGCGATGGTCAGGAACTGGTCGGCGGTGGCCGCGTACCTGAACTCCAGCTGTCCGCAGGCGTCTTCGACGGACAGTCCGGCCGCGGTGAGGTCCCGCAGCCAGGCCACGCCGGTGGCGAGTGAACAACCCAACTCCTGGGCGTCGGACCCGCCGGCCTCGTGGTAGGGCAGCGCGTCCACGGAAACGGCGCGCAGCCCGGGGTACTCCCGTGCGCAGAGCGAGGCGAGTTCGGCCGCCTGTCCGACGCCGTCCGCCGACTCCGTTCCCATACGGGCGAGTTGGCCGTACGGGTCCGCGCCGAGCGTGCCCCTCACCTGATGCGGCGCCACGTCGCGCTCCCGGTGGAGCCGCAGCAACTCCTCGGCGGCGGGGGCGAACTCGTCCCCCGCGTCGAGGGCGACCGGCGCCAGGTCGAGGAAGACCCCGTCGAGCGCGGTGGCGAGCGCGGACACCGGCACCCCACCCGGTCCCACGGCCAGCCAGAGCGAGGTGACCCCGTTCTCCAGATCGGCGAGCACCGCTTCGCTCGTCAGCGCGGGGTCGGTACGCGCGTGCCGCTGCCGTACATCCCAGCCGGCGACGGCGGCCCCTTCGGCCTGGCTGCCCCGGGTGAACGGCGCGAACCCCGGATAACCGTCGGCCGACGGCGCGTCGTCGGCGGTATAGAGGGGGGAGGTCGAGAGGCCGTCCTGGAGTCGCGTAGACAGCGCTTCCTCGGCCGCCGTACCCGACGTCTCCCGGCCCGATTTGCGCAGGACGCCCGCCACCAGGCTCTGCCACTCCTCGCGGGTCGCGTCGGGGAACTCGGCGGCGAGGGAAAGCCCGTCATCAGGCAGAACCGTCATGCTCAGATGTTATGACAGCCCGCTGAACGAGCAGCAGAGCGCGCCGCTGTGACGTTGCACTCCCTTGCCCGCCCCGGAGTGCGCTGCCGACCCTTGCCACGTTTCCCACTCCTCGCTCCCTTCCTTTCGCTCCCCCCGCGCACGGGCACTTAGCACGCGGACGCTAGGCTGCACCGGAACCGACACGTGATCGCCGCCACTTATTTTTTGGGGATCGGCGTCACCGACGCAGGTCTCCGTCGCGGGTCTCCGACCCCCGACAACACCGTGCTTCGCCGTGTCCGCCCCATCAGCCCTGTCCGCCCTGTCAACGAAGAGCCAGCGCGACCAGGACCGCCCGACCGTCCATATGATCCAATCCTCGTACCGCCCGTCAGCTCCCGCTCCGCCACTGCGCCGTGGTTCAGCCGGCCAGTGCACGATGATTCCTTGGATGGCGTAGTACCTCATGTCTTGGTTCGAATCTTTCATCCTCGGGCTCGTCCAGGGGCTGACCGAGTTCCTGCCCATCTCCTCCAGCGCGCACCTGCGGCTCACCGCGGCGTTCGCCGGCTGGCACGACCCGGGCGCGGCCTTCACGGCGATCACGCAGATCGGCACGGAAGCGGCCGTGCTGATCTACTTCCGCAAGGACATCGCGCGGATCATCTCGGCGTGGTTCCGGTCGCTGACGAACAAGGCACTGCGCTCCGACCACGACGCGCAGATGGGGTGGCTGGTCATCGTCGGCTCGATCCCGATCGGTGTCCTGGGCATCACGTTCAAGGACCAGATCGAGGGCCCCTTCCGCGACCTGCGGCTGATCGCCACAACCCTGATCGTGATGGGCATCATCCTCGGCATCGCCGACCGGCTGGCGGCCCGCGACGAGGCCGGCGGCAAGCACCGTGCCGTCAAGGTCCGCAAGTCCCTCCAGGACCTGGGGGTCAGGGACGGCCTCATCTTCGGCATCTGCCAGGCCCTGGCGCTGGTGCCGGGCGTCTCCCGCTCGGGGGCCACGATCAGCGGTGGTCTCCTGATGGGCTACACCCGAGAGGCAGCGGCCCGTTACTCCTTCCTGCTCGCGATCCCCGCGGTGCTGGCGTCGGGCGTGTTCGAACTCAAGGACGCGACCGAGGGCCACGTCTCCTGGGGCCCCACCATCTTCGCGACGATCATCGCGTTCATTGTCGGATATGTTGTTATTGCGTGGTTCATGAAGTTCATCACCACAAAGAGCTTCATGCCGTTCGTCATCTACCGGATCCTCCTCGGCATCGCACTGTTCTTCCTGGTGGGCACCGACACCCTGAGCCCGCACGCGGGCGAGTCGGCGGGCTGACGGGCCGAAACCCGCACGGCCGGGTCTCCAGAGACATCGCCATAGGGCGCACACCATAAGAAGGGGGTTAAAACCCTCCGCATCCGAGTGTGAGCAAGGACGCCCCTTAATCGGTCACTTCGCACCCCGGCTGCCCCTACGCTAGTCGTATGTCCTCTTCTTCCCCTTCCGCTTCCGCGGTGCCCGGCGCCGTCGCGGCCAACGAGCGCATCCGTGCGCTCGTCGACGCGGCCGACGGAACGTGGCCTGCCGAGGCGTACGAAGTGCTGCTCCTCGAATGGGCCGCCGCCCTCCGCCCCGACGTGAACCGGGCCGCCTAGCACCTCCCGTCCCCCCGTGGGCCGGCCGTGCGGCCCGGGCCCACCCGTCACCATGGGCACGGACATGGCACGAAGAGAGCAGGAAGACAGATGACACCTCCTGACACCGCCGAACTCGACACCGGGGAACCCGACGCGGGGGCACCGGACACCACCGCCGAGGAGAAGGCCGGCCGGCACGCGGTGCGCGGCAGGGCCCGGGGGCTCTCGCACCACGAGGTGGCGGCCGCCCTGGAAGACGCCCAGAGCCGACTGCCCGAGGAAGACAGCGACGGCGGCGAGGAAGAAGCCACGGCCGACCCGTCCCGGGCCCGCGCCCTCGCCGAGGTCGAGGAGTGGGAACGCATCGAGGCCCTCCTCGCGGTCCACGCCGGAACGTACGACCCCGACACCGACGCCTTCGTCCAGGGCGGCCTGGCCGGCGAGGCCGACCGCCGCGCGGCCGAGCAAGCCGGGTCGGCCGACTCCGACAAGGCCGGAGACACACTGCTGCGGGCGCTGTCCCACGCAGGTCTCCTCGACGCACCGGACGGCTCCGGCCTCTCCTCGGGCGAGGACACCGCGATCGCGACCCGCCTGGCCCAAGCCGATCCCGAGGCCGCCCTCGCGGTGAGCCGCTGGCTGGACACGGCGTCGGGCCACCTCCCTCCTTCCTGAAGCAACGTCACGCCTGATGGCGTGTCAGTTCCAGGTCGGGCACACCACGGATCGTAGGCTGAGCCGACGGCCCGTCAGTCCCGGGCGTCGCCCCACGAGGACGCCACAGATCTCTGTGCCGAGCGCCTGACCTGCATGTGCGCCTCCCCCACCACGACCCCGGAGGCGACAATCAGTTCCCGTTTCCTTACGCCTCGCGTCTTCACCAGCCTCCCCTTGGCGGGCAACTACGCCGCCGCGGTCACCCTCGCGCTTCTCGCGCTGAGTCCGTTTCTCGTACTCACTACGGCACTCTCCCTCTTTCCTGAGATCCTCATGAAGGAGCTGGACGCGAGCCGGTTCCAATTGCAGCTCACGAGCGGACTTTCGAACGCCGGATACGCGTTCGGCGCGGTGGTCGCCGCCGATCTCTTCCAGCGGCTGCCTGGACGCCATCTCTACATCTTCTGCGAGTCCGGCTTCGTGGTGGCCGCAGTGCTGGCACTGAGCGCCCAGGACATCGGGCAGTTCATGGCCGGTGTCATTCTCCAGGGCCTGTTCACCGGCATGCTGCTGGTCCTCTCGCTGCCACCGCTCATCCTGACCCACGGTGTGGACCGCCTGCCGACCACCGCCGCGGTCATCAGCCTCGGGCTGTTCGGCATGGTCACCGCCGGCCCCGTGATCGGCGGACTGGTCGGCAGCTACAGCGGCTGGCGGCTGCTGTACACCTCAGTCGCCGTACTGGCCGCGATCGGCCTGACCGTCGGCACCATGACCTTCGAGCCCAACGAACCCCCGGCCCGGGGAGCCCGCTTCGACTGGACGGCCATCCCCCTCGCCTTCGGCGCCACCATGCTGCCGTTCTTCGGTGTCTCCTGGCTGTCCCGCGGCGATTTCAGCGACTGGGAATTCATCGCGCCGGTGGTCGTCGGCGTCGTGCTGGGTGCCCTCCTGCTGGTGACTCAGTACAGCAAGACCAAACCGCTGATGCCGGTGCGCCCGATCAGCAACACACTGCCGGTCACGGGAACACTCAACGCCATGGTCGTCGGCGCCTCCTTCACCACCCTGCTGGAGCTGACCGAGGTCTACATGCTCCAGGTGTCCGGATACTCCCCGGTGAAGACCGGACTGCTCATCGCCCCTCAGATCGTCGGCGTCGTGGTTTCCGCCCTCCTGTTCCGCAAGATCATGGTCACCCGCTGGACGCCGTACATGGCGCTCTCCGGCCTCCTCAGCATCGTCTTCGCCGCGGCGGTCCTGTTCGCTCTGACCCCGACGAACGCGGCCACAGTCGTCCCCATCGTCGCGATCCTCCTGGGGTACGGCGCCGGCGCCGGTGTGGTTCCGGGCCTGTTCCTGGCCGGTTTCTCCGTGACCGCAGTCCAGATCGGTCCCACCTTCGCGCTGGTGGAACTCCTGCGCTCCGAGGCCGCGTTCCTGATCGGCCCCGTTCTGGTCCATCTCGCCATGATCCAGAGCAGTTTCACGGACGGATTCCGCCTTTCCCTGGAGATCATGCTGGCCTTCACCGCTGCCTCGGCCGTCATCCTGCCGGGACTGTTCCTGCTCGGCGGCGCCCGCCCGGAGCCGCCGAACCTCGAAGGCTGGATGTCCGGCACCTCCACCGGCTATCACTCCCCGCGGATCGCCAACAAGATCCGCAAGGCCCTGCCCACGTCGTAGGCAACGGCCGGCGGCTCTGTCCGCTGCACCCACTCTCTCCACCCGCGAGGCTTTCCGAGGGGCTCCACCGACCGGTCGGCGGAGCCCCTCGCGCATCTATCGGTGGAGCCTCTCCCGCGTATAGGGGACAAAGCATCGGTCCTCCCGCTGGTGTGTGGCGAATGGTCGCTGCCGTTGCGGCGCCTCACCGAGTAGACGTCGGCCGGAGGCGGAATGTGAGCCGCGGACGCGCCGCGAAGTTTTTTCCCGCCCGACCTCACGTTTCGCTCCGCCCCAGCGTCTACGAGATGTGAAAGGCGATCCGCTCGGGGTCGTCACCGGTTTCGGGGAAGGGAGCACTCCATGCAAACCCTCATCAACCACAGGGTGCATACGACCATCGAGTCGCCGCTCGGCGATCTCACCGTGGTCGCGGAAGACGGCAAACTGACAGGGCTCTATTTCGCGGACCACCGCCGCGGCCCGGCGCCCGACTCGCTCGGCGTGCGCGACGAAGCGGGCTTTGATGACGTCAGGCGTCAGCTCGATGAGTACTTCGCGGGCGAGCGGCGCGAGTTCGCTCTGCCGCTGGCTCCGGCCGGAGACGCGTTCCAGCATCGTGTGTGGGAGCTGCTCGCTCGTATTCCCTATGGCCGGACTCGTTCTTACGGTGATCTCGCACGTCAGCTGGGGGATCCGGCACTCGCGCAGGCCGTGGGCGCGGCGGTCGGGCGCAATCCGCTGTGCGTGATCGTGCCCTGTCACCGCGTGGTGGGCGCCGACGGCAGCCTCGTGGGGTATGCGGGCGGGCTGTGGCGCAAGCGGCACCTGCTGGATCTGGAAGAGCCGGCGCCGGTCAAGGCCGAGCGGCTTTTCTGACGTGGCGACCTCACGTTCGGCGCCGCCGGTTCGTTTACCAGGTGTGAGCAAGCCACCCTTCCAACAGATCGTGACCGAGTACGGGCCCATGGTGCTCCGCGTCATCCGCGCTGTCCTCGGGCCGGACGACGCCGAGGACGCCTGGTCGGAGACTTTTCTCGCGGCGATGAAGGCCTATCCCGACCTGCCGTCCGAGGCCAATGTGGAGGCCTGGCTGGTGACCGTCGCCCATCACAAGGCGATCGACGCCACCAGGGCCAACGCGCGTCGGCCGGCCCCGGTGGAGGAACTGCCCGAGCGTCCCAGCCGTATCGGCAGACCGCAGGACTGGGACGGAGACCTGTGGCAAGCCCTCAAGGCCTTGCCCGACCGGCAGCGCCAGGCGGTGGCGTACCACTACCTGGCGGGTCTGCCGTACAAGGAAATCGGCGCACTGACCGGTTGCAGCGCGGCCGCGGCCCGCCGGGCCGCGGCCGACGGAATCAAGACGCTGCGCAGCACTTATCCAAGAGACACCGACGAGATGGGAGTGGCCCGAAGGTGATGAACGCATCCGACCCTGAGACCAGGCGCCTGTTCGCGGCGTTGCCGTCGGAAGACAACAACGTGCTGACCCGGCTGGAGGCACGGCTCGTCGCGCAGGCGGAGGAGGAGGGAATCCTCGACATCGCCTACCGCACCGTGGACACCCCGGCCGGGAACCTGCTGCTCGCCGCCACCGAGCAGGGGCTGGTCAAGGTCGCCTACGCGGTCCAGGACCATACGGCGGTGCTCCAGAAACTCGCGGAGACGATCGGACCGCGCATTCTGCACGCGCCCGCCCGTCTCGACGAGGCCAGTCGGCAGATCGACGAGTATTTCGCCGGCCGGCGCCGGCGGTTCGACCTGCCGCTGGACTGGCGCCTGTCCAAGGGCTTCCGTCGTGACGTGCTCAGCCACCTCGGCCAGATCGGCTACGGACACACCGAGAGCTACGCCGAGGTGGCCGTCGCCTCGGGCAGCCCACGAGCGGTCCGGGCGGTGGGCACGGCGTGCGCCACCAACCCCCTGCCGGTTGTGGTGCCGTGCCACCGGGTGGTGCGCTCCGACGGATCGGCCGGCCAGTACGTGGGCGGTGTGGACGCCAAACACATCCTTCTCACCCTGGAGACAGCAGCATGACCACCACAACGAAGAGGACGCAGGCCGGCGGCACGGCCGCCACGACTACGGCTGCTGCGGAAGCAGCGGAGAGGGACGTGTTCGCCCGGCGGGTGGGCGCCACGGACTGGAGTGCGGTCACCGACGAGATCAACGAGTACGGATGCGCGCTCCTGCCCCAACTGCTCACCCCCGCCGAGTGCGCGGACATCAGCCTGCTCTACGAGCAGTCCGATCTGTTCCGGTCCACGATCGACATGGGGCGCCATCGCTTCGGCAGCGGGGAGTACCGCTACTTCGACCGGCCCTTCCCGGAGGCGGTGCAGCGGCTGCGCGAGGAGTTGTATCCGCGGCTGCTGACGATAGCCCGTGACTGGTACGCCAAGCTCGGCCGGGACGCGGAGTGGCCCGAGTCGCTGGCGGAGTGGCTGGAGATGTGCCACCGGGCGGGGCAGGAACGGCCCTCACCCATCCTGTTGCGCTACGGGCCCGGGGACTGGAACGCGCTGCACCGCGATGTGTTCGGCGAGAAGGTCTTTCCGCTCCAGGTGGTCGTCAATCTGAACGCACCCGGTGAGGACCACTCCGGCGGTGAGTTCTTGATGGTCGAGCAGCGCCCCCGGGCGCAGTCCCGGGCGACGGCCACCCTCATACCCCAGGGGCACGGACTGGTCTTCACGACCCGTGACCGGCCGGTGCTGTCCAAACGAGGCTGGTCGGCCGCCCCCGTGCGGCACGGCGTTTCCGTCGTGCGCTCGGGCCGGCGCCACACGCTCGGGCTCGTGTTCCACGACGCCACTTGATCACGGCGGCTCTGCTGACTCCTGAACGCGTCAGCGAAGAAGGCGTGGACGGCGGGGCGAGGCTGCTGCGCAGCACGGCTTGATCAAGACTTCCGTCGCCGGACCCATGGCCCTTGGCCTGGGGCCTCGGCTACCGGAGACTGGGACGATGACGCAGCGCGTGGAACTTGCGACACTCCTGGACCGGCTCGCCATCGATGAGGTGATCACGAGCTACGCGGTGGCCGTCGAGGAGGCCGACTGGCCAGGTTTTCTCGCTCTGTTCGCCCCGGAGGGCCGCGCCGACCACACGGCGGCGGGCGGGCTCGAAGGTCCGGCGGATCAGGTCGCCGAGTGGCTGGCCGGTGAGCTGCGGCCGTTCGCTGTCCGGCAGCATTTGATCGTCAATCGCCGTGTGCGGTTCCAGGACGCGGACGGTTATCCGGGGAACCACGCCGAGTTGACGGCCGGTTATCTCAGTGCGCTGCGTCATGAGTCGGGCGAGGACGTGATGTCGGGCGGCCGGATCGTGTTCGTGCTGCTGCGGGACGAATCCGGCTGGCGGCTGAACCGCGTCGTCGTCCACGAGCAGTGGCGGCGCGGTGGGGCTGTGCCCGGCGGTGTACCGACCGCCGGTTGACCCTTCCGGTCCAGTCCTGGGCGTCTCCCACCGCTCCCCGGCCATGCCTGCTTCGGTCCTCGGCTTCGGGGGAAGAGACTGCTGAACAGGCAGGATGAGGAGGCACGGTATGCAGACCCTGGCCGTCAGGCGTGTGGTGTCCGGCCCGCGCATGGCCTCGCCCTGGTGGCGTGGTGCGGCTGCCGTCGTGGCGGGCGCGCTGCCCGCCCTGGCCTTTCCGGCTCCGTCGCTCTGGTGGTTCGCGTACGGGGCGCTGGTGCCCTGGATGTTGTTGGTCCGGAGTGCGCCGACCGCGCGGCGCGCGGCGGTGGAGGGTTGGCTGGGCGGCCTCGGTTTCATACTGTTCGTGCACCACTGGCTGATGCCGAGCCTCCATGTGTTCATTGTGATAGTGGCGGCGCTGCTCGGGCTTCTCTGGGCGCCGTGGGGGCCGCTGGTGCGTTCGATGCTCGGCGGGGTGCCGTCCGCCGGGCGGGCGGTGGCCGCAGTCATCGTGGTTCCTTCGGGCTGGCTGATGGTCGAACTGCTCAGGTCCTGGGAAGGACTCGGCGGGCCCTGGGGGCTGCTCGGGGCCAGCCAGTGGGAGGTCGCGCCGGCACTGCGGCTCGCCTCGGTGGGCGGTGTGTGGCTGGTGAGCCTCCTGGTGGTCGCGGTGAACACCGCGCTGACCCTGCTGATCGCGGTGGCCGCCGCCCGGACGGTGGCGGCGGTGGGGCTCGTGGTGTGCGCGCTCGCCGTGGGCAGCGCGTGGACCTGGGCGCCGAGGCCCGACCGCTCCGGGCACGCGAGGATCGCGGTCGTGCAGCCGGGCATCGTCTCCGGACCCGGTTCCCTGGAGCGCCGGTTCACTCGAAACGAGACGCTGACGCGGACACTCGCCGGTCAGGACCTGGATCTGGTGGTGTGGGGCGAGAGCGGGATCGGCGCCGATCTGGGGCGGCGTCCCGATCTGGTGGCGAGGCTGGCGGCGCTGTCCCGTACGGTCCGGGCCGACCTGCTGGTCAATGTGGACGCCCGTATCAGGGGCGCGTCCGAGGGGGCAGGGATCTTCAAGCGGAGTTTCCTGATCGGGCCGAAGGGACCGACGGGTGACACCTACGACAAGATGCGGCTGGTGCCCTTCGGCGAGTACATCCCCGCCCGTTCCGCGCTGGGGTGGGCCACGTCGGTGGGCAAGGCGGCCGGCGAGGACCGGGGGCGGGGATCGCGGCAGGTGGTCATGACACTGCCGCCGGAGCCGTCGGGAGGCGGCCTGCGGTTCGGTCCGCTGATCTGCTTCGAGACGGCGTTCCCCGACATGAGCAGGCGCCTGGTCCAGAACGGGGCCCAGGTGCTCGTGGGCCAGTCGTCCACCTCTTCGTTCCAGGGGAGTTGGGCACCCGAGCAGCACGCCTCGCTCGCGGCGCTCCGGGCGGCCGAGACGGGCCGGCCGATGGTGCACGCCACGCTCACCGGTGTGAGCGCGGTGTTCGGGCCCGAGGGTGAGCGGATCGGGGCGTCGATCGGTACGGAGCGCAGCACCGCCGCGGTCTTCGGCGTCCCGCTGGCCCGGGGCACCACTCCGTATGTCCGGTTCGGTGACTGGGCGGTGTACTCGGCGATCGGTGTTCTGGTGGTGTGGGGGCTGGTGCGGGGCGGGCGTCGGCTCAGGCGGCCTGTTCCAGCGCCTGCCGTACCACTCGCTCGCACAGCTCATGACTCAGCAGAGCGTCCCGCGCGCTGACGGTCCTGCCGTCCCGTACGGCGTCGAGGAACGTCAGGACACACTGTTCGATGCCGCGCTGGCGGGACACCGGCACCCAGTCGCCGCGGCGTCGTACGCTCGGCTGTCCCTTGTGGTCGATGATCGTGCCGAGGTCGTGGACAGCCCGCTTGGTGTCCTGTCCCGACACCTCCAGGATCTCCTCGGTGGAGCCGTTCAGCCGGTTCATCATGCCGATGGCGGTGAAGCCGTCGCCGGAGAGCTGGAGCACGACGTGATGCAGCAGCCCGTCGCGGAGCCGGGCCCGTACATCGGTGTGTTCGACAGGTCCGGGGACCAGGAAACGAAGGGTGTCCACGACATGGATGAAGTCGTCCAGGACGAAGGTGCGGGGGTCCTCGGGCAGTCCGACGCGGTTCTTCTGGAGGAGGATGAGGTCACGCGGGTGTTCCAGGAGCTGGGCGTAGCCGGGGGCGAAGCGGCGGTTGAAGCCGACGGCGAGGCTGACGCCGCGTGTTTCGGCGAGTTCCACGATCCGCTGCGAGTCGGCCAGTTCGTAGGCGATCGGTTTGTCGACGTACGTCGGCACTTCCGCTTCCAGCAGCCGGGTGGTGATCTCGGCGTGGGTGGCGGTGGGGGCGTGGACGAACGCGGCGTCGAGCCCCTGTGCGAGCAGCGCGTCGAGGTCGGTGTGGCAGTGCGCCGCCGGGATGCGATAGGTCTCGGCCGTCCTCGCCAGGGTGGCGGGGGTGCGGGTCTGGAGATGCGGTTCGACCCCGGGGAGGGTGGTGAGCACCGGCAGATATGCCTTCTGGGCGATGTCTCCGAGCCCGATGCAGCCGACCTTCACAAGTAACCTCCTGGCGCTTCTTGGGCGCGTGTCCGACCGTTGATCCACCGTCCGGGCAGCATACGGGGGCCGCCGCGCGGATAACCCGTGGCCATGGGGGTGGGGGGTGGGTGAGGATGACCGCCATGACCACACCACACCGCTCAGAACCCTCCACCGTCGCCGGCGAGCGCGAGATGCTCGAAGGCTGGCTGGAGTACCACCGCGCGACCCTGGCCACCAAATGCGAGGGCCTGGACGACACACAGCTGCGCCAGCTCTCGGTAGCCCCCTCGGAGCTGAGTCTGCTCGGGCTCGTACGGCACATGGCCGAGGTCGAGCGGGGCTGGTTCCGCAACACGATGGCCGACGAGAAGACGCCGGGGATCTTCTTCGACGACGCCGACCAGGACGGCGATTTCCATGCCGGCGAGGACGACACCTATGCCGAGGCGTACGCGGTCTGGCAGGAGGAGATCGCCCACGCCCGTGAGGTGGCCGCGCCGCTCGGGCTCGACGACCTCGGGGCCGGCCGGGTGAGCCGGCACACGGGGAAGCCGTACAACCTGCGGTGGGTCTACACCCACATGATCGAGGAGTACGCCCGGCACAACGGTCACGCCGATCTTCTCCGCGAGCGCATCGACGGCGCGACCGGCGACTGACCGCAGGCACGTCGCGCTCAAGGGCAGTGGGGCTGTCGGGCTGTCGGGCAATAGGCGGCCCGTCCTCACCCGTACGAGCCAATCTTCGCCCGTGGGCTCGCTCAACGACGCCGCCGACCAGCAGAGTTGCGCGGGTGTACCGAACGAGAAGCGCGGCAATGATCATGGTGGGAATGGCGGTCACGACCGTCTCGGGATGTGTGGCGGTGGATCCGGGGACGGCGGCCGTACCTCGCCCGGAGACGCGTACCCCGGCGGCGCGGCCCGAGGTGGAGCCGCAGATCGTCCAGGCGCCGGCCCGGGAAGCGCTGGACGCGGTCCGCCCCACACCGGAACGGAAGCCGGCTCCTTCCGCCTCGCACGGCGCCGGCCGGATCGCCCGTCCCCAGCCGGACACCCGGTCCGTCCCCCGTCCGGAGGCGCCGCCCGCGAAGCCGAAGCCCCGCGAGCGGGCCGTGGAGCGGCAGCAGGCCCTGCCCGGCACGGCGGAACCCCTCATCCGCGAGGTGTGCGCCCTCGGCGAGACGTACGGAGGCTGGACCGAGGACAGTCCGGAGGCGAGGATCTGCCACGACGTCTACGGGAACTGACCGAGCAGGTGTTCCAGGCGGTCGATGCCGGCCCGCACCCCGTTGCCGTACCCGTCATCGCCCGCGTCCCCCAGCGCGTCCGCGGCGGCGCGGGCCCGGTCCAGGTGGAGCCGCGCCGCCTCGGGGCGTTGCAGTTTCAGGTAGTCGGCGGCGAGGTTCAGATGGAGCGTGGGGTAGAAGGCGCGCATCTCCGGTGAGGCCTCCCGCGCCTCCCCGGGCGCGGAAGGGGCCCGCCGGTCCGACTCCTCGCCGCCCTGCCCGTCCGCGGCCGCGAGGGCCCGGAGGTCCCAGGCGAGTTCGTCGCCGGCGTCGTCCTGGGTGTCGGCCATGTAGTGCGCCAGCGTGCAGCGGTGGAGGGCGTCCCCCGCCTCTCCGATCTCCGCCCAGAGGGCGCCGAAGCGGTTGCGCGCCTCCTCACGGTCACCGCCGTGGAGCAGCATGACCGCCTGCCCGATCCTGGTCATGAAGGTGTCCCCCGACGCCTCCCGCTGCTCCGTCACTGCCGCCTCCGCTGCCCGTCCGAGAATGCCGACGAACCCGACGCTAACCCCCGTGACGGACAATCCCCCTCAGGCTCGGGTGCGGAGCCCGAGCCTGTCTGCCGCGCCCCCGGACCAGCCCGCCCCCGGTCAGCCGAGGTCGGGAATGCGCCAGTCGATGGGGTCGTGCCCCTGGGCGGCGATCGCCTCGTTCATCTGGGTGAAGGGTCGGGAGCCGAAGAACTTCTTCGCCGACAGCGGCGACGGGTGGGCGCCCTTCACCACCACGTGCCGCTCCTCGTCGATGAGCGGCAGCTTCTTCTGCGCGTAGGCGCCCCAGAGGACAAAGACCGCCGGGTCGGGACGCGCGGCCACGGCGCGGATCACCGCGTCGGTCACCTTCTCCCAGCCCTTGCCCTTGTGGGAGTTGGCCTCGCCCTCGCGGACGGTCAGCACGGCGTTGAGCAGCAGGACACCCTGCTCGGCCCACGGCATCAGATAACCGTTGTCCGGCACCGGGTGGCCGAGCTCCTCCTTCATCTCCTTGTAGATGTTCCGCAGTGAGGGCGGGGTCTTCACGCCGGGCCGCACGGAGAAGCACAGGCCGTGGCCCTGCCCCGCGCCGTGGTACGGATCCTGGCCCAGGACGAGCACCTTCACCTTGTCGTACGGAGTGGCGTCGAGGGCCGCGAAGACCTCGTCGCGCGGAGGGTAGACCGGCCCCTTCTCCCGCTCCTCCTCGACGAACTCGACGAGCTCCTTGAAGTAGGTCTTCTGCAGCTCGTCGCCGAGGACGCCGCGCCAGGACTCGGGCAGCATGTCGGTGTCGGTCACGTCAACAACCTCCGGTAAGGGATCACTTGTGGCACCGAACCTACCGGTGACCACTGACAACGGCCGTCCCGGTCCAGCGCCGAGCGGTCGGCCGCCGAGCGGTCCGGTGCCGGGCAGTCGGATGCCGACCGGGCCCTACCAGCTCGCCTTGCGGTTCAGCTCCCACATCTGCATGACCGTCTGCGGATCGAGCGCCCGCTCCCCGCCCCCGATGTCCTCCCCCGCCGCGACGTACAACTTCCCCTGCCACAGCGGCAGCAGCCGCACGTCCCCGACGAAGATCTCCTGCGCGCGCTCGAACTGCCGCGTGACGGCGCCCCGGTCGCTCACCTTCCGCGACTCCGGCAGCAGCTTCCGGGTGATCTCGTCGCTCTCGTACGGCGTGCTCAGCGCGTTGTTCTTCCCCACGAAGGGGGCGATGAAGTTGTCGGGGTCGGGGAAGTCGGGGAACCAGCCGCGGCCGAAGACCGGATACCGCCCCTTCGTGTATCCCGCCTGGAAGTCCTTCCAGGGCTTGCCGTGCACGGTGACCTCGAACAGCCCCGACGCCTCCAGCTGCCTCTTGATCTCGGCGAACTCCGCCGCCGTACCGGAGCCGTAGCGGTCCGTCGTGAACCAGAGCGTCAGCGGCACCGGCTCGGTGATGCCCTCCGCCAGGAGGAGGGCCCGCGCCTTGGCCGTGTCGGGTTCGCCGAACTGGTCGAAGAAGCTGGTCGCGTGGCTCGCGATGCCCTTGGGCACCATCGAGTACAGCGGTTCCGCCGTGCCCTGGTAGACCTTGGCGACCAGCGCGTCACGGTCCACGACCTGGGCGATCGCCTTGCGTACGGCAAGCCGGCCCACCGCCCGGTCGGTCGGGTTGAACACGAGGTAGCGGATGTCCGCGCCGACCGTCTCGACGAGCTGGAGATCCTCGTTCTCGGGCTTCTTCTGTTCGAGTTCGACCACGTCCTGGGAGGTGAGACCTCGGTAGATGACGTCGACGTCCCTCTTCTTCAAGGCGCGGAACAGGACGGCCGAGTCCTTGAAGTACTCAATGGTGACCCCCTTGTTCCGGCGGTCGGCGAACCCCTTGTACGTGGTGTTCTGCACCAGTTCCGCCTTCGACCCCGGGGTGTACGAGGTCAGCGCGTACGGCCCCGAGCCGCTCACCTCGCCGTCGTCCCGCAGCTTGTCTGCCGGGTACTCGGCGGGATCGACGATGGACATCGCGGGGGTGGCGAGAATGAACGGGAAGGTGGTGTCCGGCTTCTTCAGCCGGAAGGTGACGACGTCGTCGCCGGTCGTCTCGACCGTGTCGAGCGACTCCAGCAGACCCGCCGGACCACCTTGTGCGTTGATCGCGCGAATGCGGTCGAAGGAGTGCTTGACGGCCTTCGCGTCGAGTCTGTAGCCGTTGGAGAACGTCAGCCCTTCACGCAGCGTGCACCGGAAGACCTGGTTGCTGGTCGGGTCGGTGAAGGCACAGCTCCGTGCCGCGTCGGGCTGGGGGTACGAGCTGTTGGCGGGGAAGCTCAGAAGTGTCTGGAAAACATTGCGAAACAGTTCCCACGAGTTGTCCCACGAGGCGGCGGGATCGAGCGTGCTCGGCTCGCTCGTCGTACCGACGACTATGCGCCGGCCGTCCTCACCGTTCTCGTCGGGGAGTAATCCACACGCCGTGAGCAGGGACAAGGACGCGAGGGCCGAGGCAGCCTGTCTACCGATCCGGTTGAACACCGCGCACACTCCTAGTTCAGCCATGGATCGGCAGACCATACCGCAATGCCCCATCCGGTCAACATGTTGATCAGATGGGGCAGTTGGGCAGTTCTGCGGCACCGCGTGCCAGGGTGTGTCACCGTGTGCCGCCGGGGTGCCGGCGGCTGTCAGGGCGGGTCAGCCGACCCCGGCGTTCAGGAAGATGCCTCCGTCGACCACCAGGGTCTGGCCGGTGATCCAGTCCGACTGGTCCGAGGTGAGGAAGGCCGCAGCGCCGCCGATGTCCTCGGGCACCCCGAGCCGGCCCAGCGGGTACGAGGCGGCGGCCTCGGCCTCGCGCCCCTCGTAGAGCGCCTGCGCGAAGCGGGTCTTGACGACCGCGGGCGCGATCGCGTTGACCCGTACGGCCGGCGCGAACTCGTGCGCCAGCTGGAGGGTCAGGTTGACCATGGCCGCCTTGCTCATGCCGTACGCGCCGATGAAGGGCGACGCGGAGATCCCGGCGAGCGATGCGATGTTCACGATCGCGCCGCCGTTCTCCTTCTGCCAGAACTTCCAGGTCAGCTGGGCGAAGCCGAGCGCCGAGACCACGTTGGTCTCGAACACCTTGCGGGCGACGTTCAGGTCCAGCTCGGCCATCGGGCCGAACACCGGGTTCGTCCCCGCGTTGTTGACGAGGAAGTCGACGCGGCCGAAGGCCTCCATCGTGCGCTCGACGGCGATCGCCTGGTGCGCCTCGTCGTGCGCCTTGCCCGCGACGCCGATGACCCGGTCGGAACCGAGCCGCTCCACGGCCTCCTTGAGGGCGTCCTCGCCGCGCGCGGTGATGCACACCCGGTCGCCGCGGGCGACGAGCGCCTCGGCGACTCCGTACCCTATGCCGCGACTCGCGCCCGTGACGAGCGCGACCTTGCCGCTGTCCTGGGGCCGGCCGCCGGCCGCCGGGGCGTCCCGTATCTGCTCGTCCCGCGTCTGCTGTGTCATTACGTGATCCCTGCTCCCGGGTTCGTCACATGCCTCGGTGCGCCGGTGCTGTTGCGCCGGACACTCCCTAGTTGAGCGGCCCGCCCGCCACGTACAGCACCTGGCCGGAGACGAAGCCCGCCTCCTCGCCGGTGAAGAAGGCGATCGCGTTCGCAATGTCGTCCGGCGTCCCGACGCGCTGGACCGGGATCTGGGTGGCGGCGGCGGCCTGGAAGTCCTCGAAGTCCATGCCGACCCGGGCGGCGGTCTGCGCTGTCATCTCGGTGACGACGAAACCGGGGGCCACGGCGTTGGCGGTGATGCCGAACTTGCCCAGTTCCTTGGCGAGGGTCTTGGTGAAGCCCTGGAGACCGGCCTTCACCGCCGCGTAGTTGGCCTGCCCCCGGTTGCCCAGCGCGGAGCTGGAGGAGAGGCTGACGATACGGCCGAAGCCCGCGTCCACCATGTGCTTCTGGCAGGCCTTCGCCATCAGGAAGGCGCCCTTGAGGTGCACGTTCACCACGGTGTCCCAGTCGGACTCGCTCATCTTGAAGAGGAGGTTGTCCCGCAGTACGCCGGCGTTGTTGACGAGGATCGTCGGCGCGCCGAGCTCGGCCGCGACGCGGGTGACGGCCGCCTCGACCTGCGCGCTGTCGGACACGTCACAGCCCACGGCGAGCGCGGTGCCGCCCGCCGAGGTGATCTTCTCGACGGTGTCCTTGCAGGCCGCCTCGTCCAGGTCGAGTACGGCGACGGCACGGCCCTCGGCCGCCAGTCGTACGGCGGTGGCGGCGCCGATGCCCCGCGCCGCGCCGGTCACGACCGCGACGCGCTGCTCAGTGGTGGACATGCATGTTCTCCTCGCCCTAGGAACCCGCGACTCCCGGTCACCGGCCTCGTTCTCCGGCCCCGATCACTGAGCAACCGCTTAGTAGCTTCAGCAGACGAGACGCTAGAAGCAGCGGCACGCGGTGTCAACGCCCGACGCCGCCGACGGCGCGATCGGCCGAGAACGATCGGGGGGGGGGACCGCAGGGGACCGGCGAACACGACACACCACCGGCGCATCACGGAACACACCACCCGCGCACCGCCCGGCACATCCCCCTGCGGGCCGCCCGCCCCCGCGGGCCGCCCGCCTCAGCGCACCAGCAGCTCCAGCAGACGCTCCGTCTCCGCCTCGGGATCGGCCGTCAGCCCCGTATGCACAGGCCCCGGCTGTACGACGGTCGAGCGCGGCGCGATCAGCCACCGGAAGCGCCGCCCGGGGTCGTCCCCGGCCGCCTGCCCCGCTCCCGTACCGCCGCCGCAGACGCTCTCGACCGCGCGCAGAGCCGCCCGTACCCCCACCACATCGGCGTCCGGGTCGAGGGCCTTCAGCTTGGCCTCGTCCAGGTGGGTCCTGGCCGCGACGTAGGACGCGGCCCGGCAGTAGACGAGCACCCCGGCGTTGAAGCACTCCCCGCGCTCCATGCGCGGCACGACGCGCAGCAGCGCGTACTCGTAGACGTCCCTCTTGCTCACTTGACGCCGTCCTTGTCGTTCGTGCCCGTCGCCCGGTCGGGCCGGGGGGCGAGCCGGTCGGCGAGCCAGCCCGGCGCCTGGGAGGGCCTGGTCCTGGCGGGCGCGTCGAAGACGACGCGCTCGTGAATGCTCGCGGCGCGCGCCAGCAGCGGTTCCGTGTAGGCGCGGCGCACGGCGTCGGGGGTGTCGAAGCCGGGCTCCCCGGCCAGCCACTCGTCGGGTACGTCGGCGACCACCGAGGCCAGCAACTCCTCGGTCACCAGCGGGGCGAGGGCGGCGGCGGCCGACGCGACGTCCGGGGCGAAGGCCGCGAGGGCGTGGTCCGAGGCGTTGTACGGCTTGGCCGCGGAGGCCTGGGCGGTGGGCCAGTTGTGGTGCCAGATCATGGTCGCGCCATGGTCGATGAGCCACAGGTCGCCGTGCCAGACGAGCAGGTTCGGGTTCCGCCAGGAACGGTCCACGTTGTTGATCAGCGCGTCGAACCAGACGACGCGGCCGGCCTCCGCCGCGTCCACCTCGTACGCGAGCGGGTCGAAGCCGATCGACCCGGGCAGGTAGTCCATCCCGAGGTTGAGCCCGCCGCTCGCCTTGAGCAGGTCCTGCACCTCCTCGTCCGGCTCGGAGAGGCCGATGACCGGATCGAGCTGGATGGTGACGAGTTCCGGCACGCGCAGCCCCAGCCGGCGGGCCAACTCCCCGCAGACGACCTCGGCCACCAGCGTCTTGCGGCCCTGCCCCGCGCCGGTGAACTTCATGACGTACGTCCCGAGGTCGTCGGCCTCGACGATCCCGGGCAGCGATCCACCTTCCCTCAAGGGGGTGACATAGCGGGTCGCGTTGACTTCTGTGAGCATTTTCCCGGGCCGTCCGTCTCTTCAACGTTACGATCAACGGCCAACTCTACAGAGGCGTAGCAGCGGGAATTGTCCGCCGACGGGCCTGGGGAGAAGCTGGGGAGTTTAAGGTCGGCGTGCCCATCTCTCCGTTCCCCCGAGCAGTCCGTCAATGGCGGCGCGGGGGCGCCTCCTTCCGGCCTCCCGCATGAAGCGAGCATAGTAACGGAGGGTGATTGCGGGCGAGGAGCGCCTGAGGCGGGGGTGCGCCGCAGCACATGGAAACCGTCCTTGGGGGCCGCCACCCACTGCGTGGGTTTCGCACCCTCGACCCGAGGCGGGATGACGCCGTCCTCGGCCAGCGCAGACTTTCAGGTGTAGGTGTTCCACGCTTTCACCGCAAGGGCGTTGTCGAAGCGCGTAGTGAGCAGCAGAGAAAACGGGTCTACGGCACGGGCCTTCTTCCCATTTGACAGGGCCGAAGTACGCTCTTCAACCGATCGCCTACATTTGGCGGCGGACGTGAAGGACGCCTCGCGCGTAGTCGATATCCTCCGGGCTCAGCCCAAAAACCCCGCCCTGACGGAGCCCGAATCCCAGGCCGAATGCCACGCTGGTAGTCGGCCGACAACACGGTTGACCAGGTATACCGGCGACCTTGTGCCGCTTCCCCTTGCTGTAGCTCCTCATCAAGGGAAGCGGTGGTCTGAGGCGTGGGAGCCTCAGGCTTTGGGGATTCGACAAGGCCTTCTCGGCGGCACATCACGCGACCACGAGGACCCATGCGAAGCTCGGCGAGCCCTGCCGCTGCGACAGGTTCAAGGATTGCCTCGCGCTCCACATGGTGCGTCATCGAAAACATGTCACCCTGGAAACAGCGCCGTTCTGGTCTCGAACGAGGGCGAGCGGGTGCTCAGAGCGTCAAACGAGCGTCACGGCCGCAAGAAGGACCGATGCCTGCTTGTGCGTTCCAGGGCGATCACTGCCGGCCCAGCCCACGGCATCTCCACGGCCTCGCCGATCTTCTTGGCGGTCTTCCCTTATCCTCATCCCGTGTTAGGGGTAATGGACCGCTTCTCCCCAGTCCTAGATGACAGAGCCGTTGCACGCGCGCCCGAGGATGATGCCGCGGGTGCCCCGCCCCCTCCTCGCACCGACCAGAACACCGAAACTGCCCCCCACTGACAATCACCCTGACCTGCAACGACGTTGCCACCCATCTCCCCTCACCACCCGAGGCGTTAGGCTCAGCAGATGACAACCAGCAACTCGGAGCAGCAGGTCAAGGGTTTGCAAAGCGCCGACTAAGCCGCAGGTCAGGAAGAGTCCTCCCCGCCAGCGCGGGGGTGTTCCGGGTGCCGCAGCCGCACTGCCGGTCATGTACACGTCCTCCCCGCCAGCGCGGGGGTGTTCCGTAGCTGATGGTGGTCTCTTCGGCACCGTCCAGGTCCTCCCCGCCAGCGCGGGGGTGTTCCGGACATGGCGAAGGGGGCCTTCGCGCAGGCCGCGTCCTCCCCGCCAGCGCGGGGGTGTTCCGCCGTCGAGGCCGAAGCGAACCGCGTAGATGTCGTCTTCCCCGCCAGCGCGGGAATGGACACTACGGCTACCCCGAGGCTGATTGGTCCGCCCACCGTGGAGAGAGTCCGGCCGAGGCAGGAGAGCCGGCCGAGCCCGGTCGGGTCGGCGTTGTTGACGCAGTCACCCGCCGCGTAGAGGTAGGGGTTGTTCTCCTCGCCCGAGGGGTCGGGCTGGGTGAGCGGGCGAGGGTGGGGGTGTAGTAGCGGGCGCCGATCTTGTACGGGCCGGTGGGGTCGAGGTATTCGCCTGCGAACCGGTGGGGCTGGGTGACCGCTTGGGATGGGGTGGTACGGGGGAGGGCTGTGGGACCGTGGGCATAGGTGTGGGTGCGTGTGCCGGCGTCGTCTACGAAGACCCAGGACGTTGCCGGTCGCGTCGGTGAGGTAGTAGTAGCTCTTCCCTCCGGTCCGCATGGAGTTGAGCGTGTCCGCCGGTTCCCGGATGAATCCGGTGTCCGTGCCGGCGGTGGTGATCCCGGTCAGGGCGAGCGCGGTCGCGTGGCACCAGGTGCAGCCCAGTTTGGTGCGTTCGCTGTTGTCCGTACCGGCGTGCACCAGGTCGTAGGAGGAGGTGCCGGTGGTGATGGTGGCGAGCTGCTGGTGGTCAGTTCAGGTCTGCGCGGTGCGGGGGGGAGTGGCGGAGGCGCCGGAGGTTTCGTTGCCGGCCTTGTCGTACGTTCAGCCGGCGGTCGAGCCGTTCTTGCCGGTGACTTCGGACGCGTCGTCCTAGGTGCAGCGCACGGTGCTGTTGGTGGAGGACCCCGTCTTGACGCGATCGCGGGCGTCGTAAGGGGATCGGTGACCTTGGTGATCTTGTCGTCCGCGTTGTGCGTGTGTACGGTCGCGTCGCCGTCGGGGTCGGTCACCGTGGTCGTACCGGCGTCCGGATATTCCAGCCGCCCTCAAGGGCCGGGCCCCGTACGGGAACTCCCGTGCGCTCTCCCCCGCGTGGGGGACGCCGCTCACCCGGTGAGGGGATCCGTGCGCCACGGCCCGCGACTTGACTGGCCCCATGAGAAGAACTCACCTCCGCGCAGCCCTCGTCGTCCTCGCCCTGCTGGCCGTCCCGCCGCTCGCCGGGCCGCTGCCGGGAACCGTGGCCCCGGTCGCGGCGGCCGCCTCCGAGCCGTCGCCCGCCGTAGACATCCGCGCCCGCATCGAGGCCGTCCCGGGCATGCGGGTCACGGCGGAGAAGCCCGCGGCGTCCGGCTACCGCTTCTTCGAGCTGGCGTATCGGCAGCCCGTGGACCACCGCCACCCCGCGAGGGGAACGTTCGAGCAGCGGCTGACGCTCCTCCACCGGTCCGCCCAGCAGCCCATGGTGCTGTACACCTCCGGCTACGACCTCGTCACGAGCCCGGACTTCCGGTCCGAGCCCGCCGGGCTCGTGGACGGCAACCAGATCGTCACCGAGCAGCGCTTCTTCGGTGAGTCCCGGCCGAGCCAGGTGGACTGGTCGAAGCTCGACATCTGGCAGGCGGCGAGCGACCACCACCGCCTGATCGAGGCGCTCAAGCCGCTCTACGGCGGTCCGTGGATCTCGACGGGGGTCAGCAAGGGCGGTATGGCGTCGGTCTACCACCGGCGTTTCTACCCCCACGACGTGGACGGTACGGTCGTCTACTCCGCGCCCAACAACGTGGACGATACGGACGACAGCGCGTACGACACGTTCCTCGCGAACGTGGGAACACCGGCCTGCCGCGCGTCACTGGAGGCCGTACAGCGTGAGGCGCTCCTGCGGCGGGCAGAGATGGTGGCCCGCTACGAGGAGTGGGCGGCCGGGGAGGGGCGTACGTTCACGGTCATCGGCGGCGCCGACCGCGCGTACGAACTCGCCGTGCTGCGCGCCGTACCGATGTACTGGCAGTACGGCGACCCCCTGTGCACCGGCGTCCCGGACCCCACCGCCTCCACGGAGGAGCTCTACACCTGGCTGGACAGGACGTCGGGTCTCGCGAACTACACCGACGGCACGCTCACCCCCCTCACGCCGTACTTCTACCAACTGGGCACCCAGCTGGGTTATCCGCAGTACAGCACCGCACATTTGACCGGCCTGCTCCGCTACCCCGGCATCCAGGAGGTACGGACGTACGTGTCGCGCGACATACCCCTGCGCTTCCAGCCGCACGCGATGGCCGACATCGACCGATGGGTACGGAAGGACGGGAGCCGGCTGCTCTTCGTGTACGGCGAGAACGACGCCGCGACCGCCGAACGCTTCCGCCTCGGCCCCGGCAGCCGGGACGCGCGGATCGACATCGCGCCGGACACCAATCACCGGGCGCGCATCGCGTCCCTGAACGCGGAGGACGCGGCCGACGCCACGGCGACGGTCCGGCGGTGGGCCGGTCAGTGACCGAACCCCGGCGCGACGGAAGGTGACCGGGGGCGTGCCGTGCTGGAGGCGCGGTTCCCTGTGCGCCACGGCCGCCACCCGGCCACCCACGGTTCTTCCTGCCCCGGTTCACGGAAATGACGTTTCGCGCGCCCGTGTCTTCTTCACTTCTCGACTCTTTTCCCATCCGGCTCTCACACGTGCGCCGGGACATGGAAATTCGGATGGGGGCCGGACTGAAATGTCCGGCCCCCATCCGAATGTGCTGGAACTACCGCCTACCAGCGATACCAGCGTCCTCGCTTGCCGCCTCCCGCCCCGGGGCGGACGACGAAACCGAGCAGCCACACCACCAGGACGATGATGGCGATCCACCACAGAATCTTGAGTGCGAAGCCCGCACCGAAAAGAATCAGGGCGAGCAGAAGAACGAGTAGCAGGGGAACCATAGTTATCAACCTCCAGGACAGCGTGTGCCCTGAAAGGATCCGCTCACGCATATGATCTTATGTAATTCTTACAACACGCTGAGTCACGTTCCGGGTCACCCGCTCCGTCACCGTGGATCAGGGCGTGGAGGCCTTCTTCTCCGCCACCAGTTCGCCGACCTTGTCGATGCGGTGCTCCGGGTTGTGCCGGTCGTCGCGCCAGAAGTTCCCGGCCGCGTTGTCCTCCGGGGTCGCGCAGGTGGAGAGTGTGATCATCGCCTTGGTCGGCTGCTTGCCCGGGAAACCGGGCACCGCCGCCCGCTGGTCCGCGAGGGAGCTCGCGGAGCGGAACGAGGTGATACGGGACTCCGTGATCCGGTACTCGTAGGTGACGCCTCCGGCCGTGACGAACACCCGGTCGCCCGTCTTGAGCGACGGCACCTCGCGCAGCGGGCCGCCCGCGGAGAGGCGGTGGCCCGTGACGAGGTAGTTGCCGACCTGACCGGGGCCGACCCCTCCGTCGGGGCCGTACGGACTGGCGGCGATGCCCCGGTCCTGTATGCGCGTGCCGGGCCAGTCGTCGGTGGTGCCCCGGTACGGGACCACCCGCAGCGCCTTGATGTCGATCGACGGAATCGTCAGCGTGGCGTTGACGATCCGCGGCGACGGGGCGCGCGGGGACGGCGCCGGCGGGGACGGGGCGCGCGGGGACGGCGCAGGCACGGACGGCGCGGCCACGGAAGGCGCGCTCGGTGCCGTCGTCACGGACCCGGCGTCGGACGCCCCCGTCCCCCTCACCGCCACCGAAGCCGGAGGTCCCCCCGCCGGGGCACCCGCGGCGCTGTCCGCACCGCCCGCGCCGACGGCGGACGAGCCGCCGAGTACGGCGGCCAGCGCGCAGGCCAGCGCGGGGACAACAGCCCGGGATCGGTACGTGGAGTACATGATCCTCCTGGGGGGATGCGGGCGGGAGCCGCTGATGTGCGTTTCATCAAATGTCCGACTCCGCCGCCGCGCCGTCAACCCGGGGCCCGCCCCGGCCCACGGGCGACCGCCCCGCGAACTCCCAGGACAGCCACGGAATGTTCCGGACAGTTCGTCCCACGCGTGAACACGGAGGCGGGTTTGTCCGTACTTTCCAGTGATCGGCCGACGTACTGGCGGCCAGGAGAGAGGTACGCAGCATGACGGGAACGCAGGGCACCGCACGGATCGTGACACGCCGGACCATCGTCGCCGCGGCCGGCGCCGTGGGGCTGAGTGCGGCACTCGTGGCGTGCGGGGACGACACGTCGGACACCGCCGACCAGAAGCCGGGCGACGCCGGGGCCGACACCGGAGCGGGCGACGCGGGGGCGGGCGGTGTCCTCGCGAAGACCACCGACATCCCCGAGGGCGGCGGGAAGATCTTCGACGGCCAGGGTGTGGTGGTCACCCAGCCCGAGACCGGACAGTTCAAGGCCTTCTCGTCCAAGTGCACCCACCAGGGGTGCGCCGTGACGACCGTGAAGGACGGCGTCATCAACTGCCCCTGCCACGGCAGTCAGTTCAGCGTCACGGACGGCAGTGTGAAGCAGGGACCCGCGACCCAGCCCCTGCCCGCCGCGTCGATCAAGGTCACCGGAGACTCGATCACGCTCGCGTGACGGCGTACCCACCAGGACGTGAGGACGCGTACGGCCCCCTCACTCCTCGACCGTCCGCGCCGCCGCCCCCAGCGCCTCGACCGCCGCCCTGATCGAGGGGCGGCGGCCGGCGTCCGTGCGCCAGACCGCGTGGATGTGCCGCCACATCTTCTGCCGTACGGGGACCACCGCCACGCCCTCGGGCACCGGCCCGCGGCCCAGCCGGGGCGCGACGCAGACGCCGAGACCCGCCGCGATCAGGGCGAGCTGGGTGTGGTGTTCCCCGGCGAGATGGCCGATCCGCGGCTCCATGCCCTTCGAGCGGAGCGTGAACATCAGCCAGTCGTAACAGAATTCGCCCTCCGGCCAGGACACCCAGGAGTCGTCGGCGAACTCCTCCAGGTCCACCTCCGACCGGCCCGCGAGCCGGTGGTCGGCGGGCATCGCCACATCGGCGGCGTCGTCCAGGAGATGCGCCATGGCGAGACCGCCCGGCACGGGCAGCCGTTTGTTGTTCCAGTCCAGCACCACGGCGAGGTCGAGATCGCCCCTGAGGACTCCCCGGATACCGGCCTCCGGCTCCAGCTCCCGCCCCATCACGCGCAGTTCGGGATGGGTGTCGCGCAGGGCGCGGATCGCGACGGGGAACAGCCCGCGCGCCGCCGTCGGGAACGCCGCGATCCGCACGTCCCCCACCACCCGGCCGCGCTGCGCCTCGATGTCCGACTGGGCGACCTCGACCTGCGAGATGATCCGCGCGGCGTGGTCGGCGAGCAGCCGGCCGGCGTCCGTGAGCCTGACCCCCCGGCCGTTCTTGGCGAGCAGCTGCTGACCCACCTCGCGCTCCAGCTTGGCCAGCTGCTGGGAGACGGCGGAGGTGGTGACGTGCAGGCCCTCGGCGGCGCCGCTCACCGAGCCGTGGCGGGCCAGCGCGTCCAGGGTCCGCAGTCGCTCCAGATTCAACATATAAGCGATGCTAAGACATCGGGAGTACAAAATCTCGCTTGTCCTACGAGATGGTTCAGGTCATGGTGATGACCATGAGCACCGCCACCCCGCCCCGCCCCGCCGCCGCCTCCCTCCCGCACTCCTCCCCACCGGCCTCGGGGGGCACCCCGGTCGGGCCCGGCGGCTCCCCGGACACCCCGCGTGTGCGCCGCGTGATCGGCTGGCGCGTCCGGTTCGCGGCGCTCTCCCTCATCTGGGGTTTCAGCTTCCTGTTCATCAAGGTGGGCACCGACAGCTTCGCGCCGTTCCAAGTCACCTTCGGCCGCCTCCTGTTCGGTACGGCGGTCATCGCGATCGCCCTCGTGTGGAAGCGCGAACGGCTGCCCCGGGGCCTGCGCACCTGGGGCCATCTCGCCGTCGCGGCCTTCCTCCTGAACGCGCTGCCGTTCTCGCTCTTCGCGTACTCCGAGCTGACGATCCCCTCGACGCTCGCGGGCATCTGCAACGCGACCTCGCCCCTGTGGGGCATGCTGCTGTCGTTCGTCGCCCTGTCCGAGGACCGCCCCACCCGCCGCCGGGTGGCCGGAGTGGGCATCGGATTCCTCGGTGTGCTGACCGTCCTCGGCGCCTGGCAGGGGTTCTCCGGCCTCGACGTCACGGGTACGGCCATGGCCCTGCTGGCCTCGCTGAGCTACCCGGTCGGCTGGATCTACGTACGCCGCACCCTGGCCGGTGGCAGCCATTCGCATCTCTCGCTCACCGGTACGCAGTTGCTCCTCGCCACCGTGCAACTCGCCCTGGTAACGCCCCTGTTCACCTCCATGCCGACGTCGTTCCCGCTGTGGCCGCTGCTCGCGGTGGTGGTGCTCGGGGCGCTGGGGACCGGCCTGGCGATCCTGCTCCAGTACGGAGTCGTCGCCGAGGTCGGCCCGACGATCGGGGCGATGGTGACGTACTTCATCCCGGTCATCGCCACGGCCGCGGGGGTCACCCTCCTCGGCGAGCCGCTGAGCTGGAACACCCCGGTCGGCGCGGTGGTCATCCTGGCCGGTGCCGCCCTGACGCAGAGCAAGCCGTGGAAGTCCCGGAAGCGGGGAGGGAGCGGAGGCCGGACGGCCGAGGCGGACCCGACGGACACGACGGACCCGGCGACCGCACCGCAGCCGACACCCGCACCCGCGCAGGCACCGGCACCCACACCCGCTCAGCCGTAACTGCGCGCGGGCCCCGGTCCCGCCGCCGCGGCCAGCGCGTCCGCGAGCGACACGAGGTCGCCGTCCGTGAGCGCCGAGACCGTGACCCGTACCGCCGCCCGCGAAGCCACCCGGAAGCGCGCCCCCGGCGCGACCGCCCACCCCGCGCGCACCAGGCCCGTCACCGCGCTCGTCTCGTCGGCGACCGGCACCCAGATGTTCATGCCGCTGCGGCCCCTGGCCTCGACACCCCGTTCCGCCAGGGCCCGTACGAGCGCGTCGCGCCGTTCCCCGTACGCGCGCGACACCGCCCCGACGTCCACCGCGCCCGAGGTCCACAGCTCCACGACGGCCCGCTGGAGGAGGCGGCTGACCCAGCCGGGACCGAGCCGCTGCCGGCCCGTCACCCGGTCGATCGTCATGGCGTCGCCGGTCAGGACCGCGAGGCGCAGATCGGGCCCGTACGCCTTCGCGGTGGAGCGCACCAGCGCCCAGCTGTCGGTGGCCCCGGCGAGCGGGTGCAGGGGCAGGTCCACGAAGTGGTGGCCGTGGTCGTCCTCGATCACCAGCACCCCGGGGCGGGTGGCGAGCACCGCGCGCAACCGCGCCGCCCGGGCCGCGCTCACCGCCGCGCCCGTCGGATTCTGCGCGCGGTCGGTCACGACGACCGCGCGGACGCCGTCCCGCAGCGCCCGCTCCAGATCACCGGGCAGGGGCCCTTCGTCGTCCACCCCCACCGGCACGGGCCGCAACCCGAGCGCCGGCACGAGGTCCAGCAGGCTCCCCCAGCCCGGGTCCTCGACGGCGACGGCGTCACCTGGCCGGAGGTGGGCGGCGAGCACCCGCTCGATCGCGTCGAGCGAGCCGGAGGTGACGGCCACCGGCCCGTCGGGCACCCCGTCGGCGTCCAGTCCCGCGCGGGCGAGCCGCGCGAACTCCGCGTCGACGGCCGCCTGTCCGTACATCCCGGGCCGCTCCGCGTTGTGCCGCGCGGCGGCGGCGAGCGCGTCGTGCAGCGGCGGCAGCAGGGCCGGATCGGGGTTGCCCGCCGACACGTCCCGTACGCCCGGAGGCGCCTCGACGCGGATCGACCCACGGGCCGTACTGGCCGGGCGCGCCCGGACGCGGCTGCCCTTGCGGCCCGCCGTCTCGATCACCCCGCGCTCGCGCAGCGTGCGGTAGGCGGCCGCGACGGTGTTCGGATTGACCCCCAACTCCGTCGCCAACTCCCGCATGGGAGGCAGCAGTTGGCCCGGCACCAGCTCGCCGGAGCCGACCGCCCGCTCCACACTCGCCGAAATATCCGCCGCGCGCCGACCCTGGATCCGATACTCTCCTAGCACAAAGTCAACTATGCACTAGTGCAATGGAGGACGCAAATGCCGGAGAGCGCACCGGAATCCGCCCCGCCGGAGACCACCGCCGCCTACCGCCCCACCGAACGCACCGTCCCGACCCGCTCCCGCGAACGGGCCTCGTACGACCGGGAACTGGTCCACGCCATACTCGACGAGACGTACATCTGCCACCTCGGTTTTGTACGTGACGGCGCACCCGTCGTCCTGCCCACGCTCTACGGCCGGGTGGACGAGCGGCTGTACGTCCACGGCTCCACCGGCTCGCGTCCACTCCTGCTCGCGGGCGCCGCCGACCCCGGCCTCCCCGTCTGCCTGACGGTCACCCATGTCGACGGCCTCGTCCTGGCGCGCTCCGCCTTCCACCACTCGATCAACTACCGCTCCGTGGTGGTGCACGGCGTCGCCCGCCAGGTGACCGACCCCGACGAGCGGCGCACGGCTCTCGACGCGATCGTCGACCATGTGGTGCCCGGCCGCGCCGCCGACTCGCGCCCCGCCAACGCCAGGGAGCTGGCCGCGACCGCCGTGATCCGCCTCGACCTCGACGAGGTCTCCGCCAAGGTCCGTACGGGCGGCCCCAACGACGACGCCGAGGACCTGGCGCTCCCGTACTGGAGCGGGGTCGTCCCCGTCGTACGGGGTTACGGTCCGCCCGTACCGGCGGACGATCTCGACCCGGCCGTCGCCCTGCCCGGCTACCTCGCCGCCCCCTGAGCGACTGGCCCGGGACCTAGGCCGGGTGGCTCGTCTCTTCGAACGCCTCGTCGTGCGCCGGGACCGGAGCTTCCCCCAGAGACACCGCACCGCTCGACGGCGACCGGGGCGTCGAGGACTGCGCGATGAAGGCGCCGACCAGCACCACCGCGCCGCCGGCGATCTGCGGCGCGGACAGGTGTTCCCGCAGCAGCACCCACGCGAGACCGGTCGCGATGACCGCCTCCAGGCACGCGACCACCCCCGCGACCTGCGGCGAGAGCTTCCGTACGGACACCACACCGGTCGTGTACGCGAGCACGGTCGCGATCACCACGATCCAGCCCAGCAGGAGCGCCGCGGACACCTCGGTGCCGCCGAGGTCGGCCGTACCGCCGAGCACGGACCAGTCCATCTCCCACGGCCGGCCGACGGCGGTCAGCACGACGGTCCCGACGAGCAGTCCGTACGCGATCACCCCGAGCGGATCCGCCGTGTCTTCCGGGTCCTCCGTACCGCTCCCCTGGTCCGACAGTACGAAGTAACCGACCTGGCAGCAGGCCGCGGCGAGCGCGAGCAGGATCCCCACCGGATTGAAGCTCAACCCGGCCCAGACCTCGACCACACAGGCCAGGCCGCCCACCGCGAGCACGACCCCCACGGCGGCCGCGCGGGTGACGGGCCGCCGCTGCACGAAGCGGACCCAGAGCAGGACGAGGGCGGGGGCGAGGTATTCGACCAGCAGCGCGACGCCGACGGGGATACGGGAGAGCGCGGCGAAGTAGAAGGCCTGGACGCCGGCCACGGCCAGCAGCCCGAATCCGGCGAGCAGCGCGGGCCTGCGGCGGACGAGGTCGCGGTGGCGCCAGGCGACCGGAAGCATGAGCAGGGCCGCGCCGGCGACCCGCAGCCAGACCACCTGGAGGGGGTCGAGCCCCGCCTCGATGAGCGGCTTGGCCGCGACACCGGAACCACCGAACGCGAACGCCGACGCCAGGGCCAGGCCCAGTCCGACGCTCCTCCCCTGCCCCTGAGACGCGTGCATGGCGTCATCATGACAGGTCGCGTCAGGAGCTACCCACCGGTCACACCTGTCGTCCGCGCCGGCCCGCTCCGAGCAGCCGCGCCGACAGCAGCGGCACATCCACCCCGGCCCGTTCGAGCACGTCGACCGCCCTGCACGACCGGTCCGCCGCGAGCGCGGCGAGCAGGTCGAGCCCGGAGGCCCGGAGGTCACCGCGCCGGACGGCCCGCTCCAGCGCGTGGTTCATGGCGGTGACGGCGGGCGGGGACCAGCCGGTCACGGCGTCCTCCCGCAGGACCGGCACGGCGCCGGAGTCCTCGACCGTCCCCTGCCAGCGCAGCCCGTACCCGATGCTGCGCTGGACGAGATAGCCGAGCACCCGCGCCACCTGGGGCCCGTCGAAGGCGGCCCGCACCCCGGGGTCGGTCTCCAGCAGCGAGTGCAGGAGATGGGCCGTGTCGATCTGCGCGTCACCGTCGCGGTGGACCCTTCTGCGCGCGCCTGAGACGACCGACGCCAGCTCCACGGTGAGCCGGGCGTCCAGGTCGACGCCGGGACGGGTCGGTACGGGTTGCCGGGGCACGCGCGGGGTAGGGCTCTGCACTCTCTCACCTCATCAGCCGGCCCCCGGGTGAGGCATCCCCGGCGGGGGCCATCTTGGCGTCCCACGGAAGGTGGGCACATTGGGCCGGTTCCTCATCCTTGGGAATGAGATCGGACCCTCCTCACCCCGACAGGGGCGCGCTGCCTTGCGTCCGGATGTACGGGACGGTCACCCTGCCGACCGCGTGCGACCACGCCGTGGGACGGCACGCGACGGGGCCCCGCGGTCACGACCGCGGGGCCCCGTCTCCGTACAACCACTCTCCGTACAACGGCTCTCCGTACCACCGCTCTCCGTCAGTCCTCATCGGCGAGGATCAGATAGAGCTTCTTGCGTGCTTCGTTGGTGACCGCGAGGGCCTTCTGCCGCTGCTCGGGCGTGCCGGTCTTCCAGACCTGGGCGAACGCCTCCATCAGCCCGAAGCCGGCCTGCCGGATCTCGTTGACCGTCTCCCAGTCGACGCCGCGCCCGGCCTCTTCCCACGGAGCGTCGGGGCCTGTCTCGGCCTCCGCCTGTCCGCTCTCCGTGAGCGTGAACAGCTTCTTGCCGCCCTCGCTCCTGCTGGTGATGTGCCCCTCGTCCTCCAGCAACTGGAGGGTGGGATACACCGAGCCGGGGCTGGGCCGCCAGGCCCCGCCGCTGCGCTCGCCGATCTCCTGGATCATCTCGTAACCGTGCATGGGCCGGTCCTTCAGCAGCGCCAGGATCGAGGCGCGTACGTCACCACGCCGCGCCCTTCCCCGGCCACCGCCGCCACCGCGCCCCCGGCCTCCGCCGAAGGGACCGCCCCCGAAGGGACCCCCGCCGAACGGCGGGCCGAAGGGCCCGAAGGCGGCGCGCCGCCCCTCGAAACCTCCCCGGCCCCGCTCGCCGGGCCCACAGCGACCGGATCCCGGTCCGTGCTCATGTCCGTGTCCGTGTGCTTGTGAACGCATCTCTACGTTCCTCCTTCATCTATCGTTGATCTGTCGCGATACCCCAACGATATATCGGAAGCGTACGTTTGACAAACACCTTTTTTGTCCCCCCTCTCACCTGGTGCTTCGGCGATCCCCTACCGTCGGCGCATGCGGATCCGAATCGTCGACGCCTTCACCGACCGCCCCTTCGCCGGCAACCCCGCGGGGGTCCTGCTCCTGGACGCGGCGGAGTTTCCCGACGACGGGTGGCTGCTACGGGTGGCGGCGGAGGTCAATCTGTCGGAGACGGCCTTCGCGCATCCCCTGCCGGCCGGCGGCGACGCCGGGTGGGCGCTGCGGTGGTTCACCCCGGTCACCGAGGTCGATCTGTGCGGGCACGCCACCCTGGCCACGGCCCACGTGCTGCGCTCCACCGGCCGGGCGACGGGTCCCCTGCGCTTCGCCACGCGCTCGGGCGTCCTCGGCGCCACCGCGCACAAGGACGGGTCTCTGACGCTGGACTTCCCCACCTCGGCGCTGATCCCGGTGGCCGCCCCGGACGGCGTCGGCGCCGCGCTGAGTGCCGCGCTGGGCGCCGAGCCGCTGTCGGTGCACCGCACCTCGGAGCGGATCGGTGACCTGCTGGTGGAGCTGGCGGACGAGCGGACCGTACGCGGACTCGCCCCCGACCTCGGGCGGCTCGCCGCCCTCTCCCGGCGCGGCGTGGTGGTCACGGCCGCCGCGGCGGACCCGGCGGGCGGCTACGACTTCGTCTCGCGCGGCTTCTTCCCGGCCGTGGGGATCGACGAGGACCCGGTGACGGGCAGCGCGCACACGGCGCTCGCCCCGTTCTGGTCGGCGAGGCTGGGGCGCGCCGAGCTGACGGGTCTCCAGGGAGGTGCCCGTACGGGAGTGGTCCGCACGTCCCTGCGCGGCGACCGTACGCTGCTCACCGGCCACGCGGTCACGGTCATCGACGGCGAACTGCTCAGCGCGCCGTAGGTCGAGGGGAACCCCCTACGCCGTCGGCAGCCACCCCACCTTGCCCGCCAGCAGCGCGTATCCGACGAAGGCCCCGATGTCGAGCAGCGAGTGGGCCACCACCAGCGGCCCGACCCTCCCCCAGCGCCGGTAGAGGAGGACGAACACCACGCCCATCACCATGTTGCCGAGGAAGCCGCCGATCCCCTGGTACAGGTGGTACGAGCCACGCAGCACGGAACTCGCCACCAGCGCGGCCATCGGTGTCCACCCCAACTGCCCGAGGCGCCGCAGCAGATACCCGACGACGATGACCTCCTCCAGCACGGAGTTCTGCACCGCCGAGAGGATCAGTACCGGGAACTTCCACCACACGCCGGGCAGCGACTCCGGCACCACGGTCAGGTTGAAGCCCGACGCCTGGACCGCCAGGTAGAACGCGAGCCCCGCGCTCCCGATCCCCGCCGCCACGAGCGTGCCGCGCCCCAGGTCGGGGCCGGGCCGGGTGCGGTCAAAGCCGATGGCCCGCAGTCCGCTGCCCTCCCTGAGCAGGAAGTGCGCGACGAGGGCGACCGGCACCAGAGCGGTCGTGATGCCGAACAGCTGCCAGGCGAGATCGAGCCACGGCCGGCCCGGGGCCGCCGACGAGTTGAGCTGGGCCGCCTGGTCCCGGAGGGCACCGGGTTTTGTCACCGAGCCGACAAAACTGATCAGCGCCGACACACCACTCGCGCCGAGCGAGAGCGCCAGGACGAGCACCGTCTCGGACCGGAGGATCCGCCGGGGAGCGTCCTCCTCGGGAAAGGAACCGGCCACCTGATCCACGTCCGCCCGCACACCTGCCTCCAGTTGAGTATTCCCGCCTCGTGCCACGCGCCGTGCCGCTAGGGTCTCGAATGCAGGTACGAAGATCGCGCGCGACAGGCCGGGGGACGGTCGCCGTTCGGCGGCGAGGTACCCCTCTTCTACACCCATCGAGCCGCGCCCTTCGAGCCCACCCCTGTTCACCCCTCACGAAGGAGGGCGCCACCGCCATGGGACGTCACAGCTTGCCCGACGAGAGGGCGGCGGGTCCCGCCGGGCCCCGCTCGCCGCGCCGTCGCGGCGTCGCGATCGCCACCGCCCTCGTCCTGACGGTGGCGGCGGGGGCCGCCCTCGCGGTGCAGAGCGGCGCGCTCTCCTTCGCCGAGGCCTGCGGGTACGTTCCGGTACGGCTGCGGATGGTGGCCTCGCCCGACATCGCGCCGGCGCTGCGGGCCATCGCCGACCGCGCCCGCGCGGACAAGGTGACCTCCGACGGGCGCTGTCTGGACATCCGGGTCGTCGCGCGCGAGAACTACCGGGTCGCGAGCGCCCTCGCGCGTGGCTCCGAGACCCCGGACTTCGAGGTCTGGGTGCCGGACTCCGGCGTGTGGGTGGACCGCGCCGAGAGCGTCGGGGACGCCGCGTCGCTGACCCCGGCCGGCAACGTGGCCCTCTCCCCGGTCACACTGGCCGCGGTGCCGACGGCCGCCGCGTCCCTCGGCTGGCCCAGGAAGACGTACACCTGGGCGGGGCTGACCACGGCCGCGGCCGAGCGGGACCAGCGGCTCCTGGGGGCGGCCGACCCGGCGCGCAGCGCGACCGGCCTGCTGGCGCTCACCAGCATCGCCGGGTCGTCCCGCGACAGCGGCCCGGGCGGCGACACCAGGGCCGCCGCCACCGCGAAGCTCCTGTCGCAGCGGGTCTCCGACTCCGACCTCCAGGTGCTCAGGACGCTGGCCGAGGACGACTCGGGCGCGGAGAAGGGCAACCCCCGCCGCAACGAGGCGGTCCTGCTCTCCGAACAGGCCGCGTTCGTCCACAACTCGGGGAGCAACGGCGCCGCGAATCTCCAGCTCTTCTATCCCACGGACGGCGCGCCCGCGCTCGACTACCCGTACAACCTGGTCGACGAGTCCGAGCTGACCACCGACGAGAGCCGTGCCGCCATGCGGTTCATGGCCCTGCTCACCGACGACGCGTCGTACCGGACGCTGGAGGACCACGGCTTCCGGGCGGGGGCGGCGGACACGCCGGTGAAGGCCGCGCTGGTCCGTACGGCGGGCGGGCGCGCGCCCCAGCCGTACGACACGGACGACTCCAGGCCCCCGACGGCGGAGGAGGTCCGGCGGACGCTGGGCCTGTGGACCGTGACGGTGCAGAGCGCCCGGCTGACGACGGTCGTGGACGCGTCGGGCTCGATGGAGGCGCCGGTGCCCGGGCGCGGCGGCCAGAGCCGGATGGACGTCACCAAGGCGTCGCTGCTCCAGGCGCTGGCGCAGTTCACGCCCGAGGACGAGATCGGGCTGTGGAAGTTCGCGACCCGGCTGGACGGCGCCAAGGACTACCGCGAGGTGGAGGAGACGGCCCGGCTCGGTGACGCGGCCAAGGGGGGCGGTACGCACCGCGAGGAGTTGTCGGACGCCTTCTCCGCCCTCGAACCGGTCCCCGACGGCGACACCGGTCTGTACGACACGACGCTGGCGGCCTTCAAGGACGCCCAGGCCTCGTACGTGAAGGGCAAGTTCAACGCCGTCGTCCTGCTGACGGACGGCACCAACAAGGACGACCGCGGCATTTCGCGTGCCGCGCTGATCGCCCGGTTGCGCACGCTCACCGATCCCGCCCGCCCTGTCGCGCTGATCGGCATCGCGATCGGCCCGGACGCGGACCGGGCGGCGGTGCACCAGATAGCCCGGGCCACGGGCGGCGCGGGCTACGAGGTGAGCGATCCGGGCGACATCCAGGCGGTGATCCTCCAGGCGATCATGGCGGTCGGCGAGGAGGAGGGGGAGGAGGGGCAGGAGCCGTAAGCCGGTCAGGCCCGGTCACCGGCCCCCGGCGCGGACAGCCCGGCCGGCCAGGTGTGCACCGGCTCCCCCCGGTGCATCAGCTCGCTGTAGCGCCGGGTGGTGGCGGCCAGCGCGGCCTCCCGCCCCAGCCCCTCCTCCCGCGCCCGGTGGTAGGTGTCCACCTGCCACGAGGCGCCGTTCACCCGCAGCCTGCACCGCTCCTCGATGACCCCGAGGTAGAAGTCGCGGTCCGCCGGCTCGACCTGCCACGCGTCGAGACCGGCCGCCGCGAGCGGCAGCAGTTCGTCCCGTACGAGCTTCACGGCCGGCACGGTGGTGATCCCGGTCCCCCGGCCCGGCCGGGGCCACCGCAGCTCCGCGTCGATGCCGTGCCGGCAGGCGGTCTCGAAGTTGGCGGCCGCCGTCTCGAACGGCAGCCGCTTCCACACCGGCCTCGTGTCGTCGGCGAGCGCGCGCACCAGCCCGTAGTAGAACGCGGCGTTGGCGATCACATCCGTCACCGTCGGGCCCGCGGGCAGGACGCGGTTCTCCACCCTCAGATGCGGCACGCCGTCCGCGACCTCGTACACCGGCCGGTTCCAGCGGTAGACCGTGCCGTTGTGGAGCGCCAGCTCCGCCAGGTCGGGCACTCCGCCGTCGTCCAGCGTCCGCAGCGGGTCCTCGTCGTCGCAGATCGGCAACAGGGGAGGGAAGTAACGCAAATTCTCCGCGAACAGGTCGTACGCGGAATCGATCCACCGCTCGCCGAACCACGTCCGCGGCCGCACGCCCTGCGCCGCGAGTTCCGGCGGCCTGACATCCGTCGCCTGGAGGAACAGCGGCGGCCTGGATTCCCGCCACAACTCCCGCCCGAATAGGAACGGGGCATTGGCACCCAGTGCCACTTGAACCGACGTGATGGCCTGCGCGGCGTTCCACACGCCCGCGAATCGCTCGGGTGTGACCTGGAGATGCAGCTGTACGGAGGTGCAGGCGGCCTCCGGGGTGATGGACGCGGACCGGCAGGTGAGACGCTCCACCCCCTCGATGTCCAGGGCGAAGTCCTCGCCCCTGGCCGCGACCATCTGGTCGTTGAGGAGCGTGTAGCGGCCGACGTCGGAGAGATTCGCCGAGACCGTGTCGTCCTGGGTGAGGGTCGGCAGAATACCGATCATCACAATGCCCGCGTCGACCTCGTCCGCTTTGCGGTGGGCATATCCGAGGCCGGCCCGCAGTTCTTCGGCCAACTGGTCGAGAACACGTCCCTCCAGCCGGTGGGGAGCTATATTCACTTCCAGGTTGAACATACCGAGTTCGGTCTGGAAATCACCGCTCGCGATGCGTTCGAGCACCTCGCCATTCATCATCCGCGGCATCCCGTCCGATCCCGCGAGATTGAGCTCGATCTCCAGTCCCATCAGATTTTTGGGCCGGTCGAACCTCTTCTCCGCCAGGAGCCGCCCCAGTACCGCCAGGCACTGCTGCAACTTTCTGCGGTATTTCTGCCGATCGGACAGAGCGAACCCGTCCGCCTCGACCTTCTCCCCCATCGAAGCGTCCCTCCTCCAGTGGGCAGCCCCGGGCTCCGGCCGCTCGCGTCACGGTCGATAATGCCCAGACTCTGTGATCCGTAACGCCCCCTCACCCTCCGGGCAACGGGTAGAGTGAAGAGTGGAGGCACGCGGCACATTCCATTGGCATGAGTGGCGCACGGGCTGAGCGGGATTGTCGACGGGATGTCATCTTCCCCGCGACTTCACCGCGACCGGTTTCGGCCGTCCACAGTCGGCCAATCCTCCCAGGCCAGCCACCCGCGTTCCGCGTTTATCCAAGAAAACGCACCCGGAAGACGGACCTGATTGTGCCTTGCCCGCAATATTGGCGACAGCTAGAAGAAACATGGTGTGAACACGTGTCGTATAACATCCGTGTACGAGGCAGAGAGGCGCCGCCCGGCTCACGGCCCCAGGCCACCCTCTGACCACGCACGCTGACACCGACGTCCGCACCCGCACGACCTCACGCACCACCCTGTCTCCTGAGTGAGAGGCAACCCACCATGCCGCTGCATGTCCCCCCGGCCCCCGCACCCGCCCTTCGCAGCGTTCTCGCGGCACTCGGTTCCCCCACCGCCGTTCGCGAGGCCCGCACACCCGCCCTGCGGTCCGTCCAGGGACCGCTGAGCCCCGAGTTCCCCCTTCCGCTCCATGTGCTGGACCAGGTCGCTCCGAAAGGCCGTGCGGTGCCCCCGGCGGGTCGTGCGCCCCGGACGAGACTGGTCGGCTGGCGCTTCCTGATCCGCAACGGCGACCGCGCCGTGGCCGCCGCCGACACCATGCTGACCGCCGACGGCTGGGCGTTCTCGCGCTTCTTCGAGGGCCCCTACCTCGCCTCCACGGAACGTGCGCTGCGCCAGGCCGAGACGCTGGGGACGGCGTACCAGCCCCGGCTCCTCTCGGTGCCCGAGCTCTACATGATCACCCTGTGGCTGCACAGCGACACGGAGGCGGACGCGTCCGAGGGTTCTCCCTCGCCCGCCGACATCCTGGTGCCGCTCGCGCCCGCCCCGCCGGGCATCGCCCCGCACCGTCCGCACCGCGTCGCCGAGTTGCTGCCGATGATCGGGCTGAGACTGGCTCCGGCCCCGCTGCTCCGTACCCCCGCCTGACCTGCGTACCACTCCTGCGAAGCCCCGCGATCCGGCCGGTCGCGGGGCTTCGTGCGTGCCGGTCCGGACCTGCTCCCCCGCCGATCACCGGCGTCCGCACCCGAACCGGCCCGCCCGGCGGACAAGTTGAACCGAACCGTCCGGCCGGGTGACGCGTCCCTGCACAGAAGGAAGTGCTGCCGTGAAATACCTGCGGATCGCCGTCCGTGGGGCAACACTGGGACCGGACCAACAGATACGGGGGGCGGCCATGACCACATCGAGCCGCAGGACACTCACCACGACGCAGCGAAAGAACCCAGCCATGTGCCAGCACCAGCCCGTGTGCCCGACCGCCGACTCCGCCGACCGGGACGCCGCCCGCCTGACGGCCCACCATCCGGAACAGGGCTGGAGCCTGCTGTGCAACGGCGTTCTGGTCTTCGAGGACACCGGTGAACTGCTGCCGGACGGCAAGATCATCGCGCCGCACCGCCCGCGCGACGAGGCGGCGGTGACGGCGGCCTAACCGGCCGCCGGGCAGCGGCTCGCCCGGCACCGCGCGCCACCGGTACGACAGGGGCCGGCCCGGAGGCGTTCCTCCGCACCGGCCCCGGGGCAGGCCCCGTCGTCCCCGACGGTCGCGCTGTCAGTGGTCGTACGCGTCCAGCGGCGGGCAGGAGCAGACCAGGTTGCGGTCGCCGTACGCGTCGTCGATACGGCGGACCGGCGGCCAGTACTTGTCCGCGGCCGAGACACCGGCCGGGAAGACCGCCTCGGCGCGGGTGTACGGGTGGTCCCACTCCCCGCCGAGCGCCGACGCCGTGTGCGGCGCGTTCCGCAGCGGGTTGTCGTCCGCGGGCCACTCGCCCGACGCGACCTTCTCGACCTCGGCGCGGATCGCGATCATCGCCTCGCAGAACCGGTCCAGTTCGCCCAGGTCCTCGCTCTCGGTCGGCTCGATCATCAGCGTGCCGGCCACGGGGAACGACATCGTCGGCGCGTGGAAGCCGTAGTCGATCAGCCGCTTGGCGATGTCGCTGACACTGACGCCCGTCGCCTTCGACAGCGGGCGCAGGTCCACGATGCACTCGTGGGCGACCAGGCCGTTGGGGCCGGTGTAGAGCACCGGGTAGTGCGGCTCCAGGCGCTTGGCGATGTAGTTGGCCGCGAGCACCGCGACCTGCGTCGCGCGCTTGAGGCCCTCGCCGCCCATCAGCCGTACGTACGCCCAGGAGATCGGCAGTATGCCCGCCGAGCCCCAGGGAGCCGCGGAGACCGGACCCACACCCGTCGCGGGTCCGGCGGCCGGCTGGAGGGGGTGGTTGGGCAGGTACGGGGCGAGGTGGGACCGTACGCCGACGGGACCGACGCCGGGGCCGCCGCCGCCGTGCGGGATGCAGAACGTCTTGTGCAGGTTCAGGTGGGAGACGTCCGAGCCGAACTTGCCCGGCTTGGCCAGCCCCACCAGCGCGTTGAGGTTGGCGCCGTCCACGTAGACCTGGCCGCCCGCGTCGTGCACGGCGGCGCAGATGTCGCTGATGTGCTCCTCGAACACCCCGTGGGTGGAGGGGTAGGTGACCATCAGGACGGCCAGCTCGGCGCCGTGCCGCTCGATCTTGGCGTGCAGGTCCTCGACGTCGACGTCACCGTCCTCGCGGGTCTTGACGACGACGACCTTCATGCCGGCCATGACCGCACTCGCGGCGTTCGTGCCGTGCGCGGAGGACGGGATCAGGCAGACGGTGCGCTGCGTGTCGCCGTTGGCGCGGTGGTACGCCCGTACGGCGAGCAGCCCGGCCAGCTCGCCCTGGGAACCGGCGTTGGGCTGGAGGGACACCGCGTCGTACCCGGTGACCTCGGCGAGCCGTTCCTCCAGCTCCCTGATGAGCGTCAGGTAGCCCTCGGCCTGCTCGGCCGGGGCGAAGGGGTGCAGGGCGGCGAACTCCGGCCAGGTGACCGATTCCATCTCCGTGGTGGCGTTCAGCTTCATGGTGCAGGAGCCGAGCGGGATCATGCCGCGGTCCAGCGCGTAGTCGCGGTCGGAGAGCTTGCGCAGGTAGCGCAGCATCGCCGTCTCGGAGCGGTGCTGGTGGAAGACGGGATGGGTCAGGATGTCGTCGCTCCGCAGCAGCGTCGCGGGCAGCGCGTCGCCGGCGGTCGCGTCCAGCGCCTCGATGTCGGCGTCGACGCCGAACGCCGCCCACACGGCGGTCAGCTGGGCGCGCCCGGTGGTCTCGTCACAGGCGACGGAGACGTGGTCGGCGTCGGCCTGGTACAGGTTGACGCCGTGCTCACGGGCGGCGGCGGTGACCTCGGCGGCCCGGCCGGGGACGCGGACGGTCACCGTGTCGAAGTACGCGCCGTGCACGACCTCCGCGCCGCCGGCCCGCAGCCCCTCGGCGAGCAGCGTCGCGTAGCGGTGGGTGCGCCGGGCGATGCCCCGCAGACCGTCGGGCCCGTGGTAGACCGCGTACATGCCCGCCATGACGGCGAGCAGGACCTGCGCGGTGCAGATGTTGCTGGTGGCCTTCTCGCGGCGGATGTGCTGCTCGCGGGTCTGGAGGGCCAGCCGGTACGCCTTGTCGCCGTCGGCGTCCACGGACACCCCGACGAGCCGGCCCGGCAGGGTGCGCGCGAACGTGTCCCGTACGGCCATGAATCCGGCGTGCGGTCCGCCGAAGCCCATCGGGACGCCGAAGCGCTGGGTGGTGCCGACGGCGATGTCCGCGCCCAGTTCGCCGGGCGAGGTGAGGAGCGTCAGCGCGAGCAGGTCGGCGGCGACGGTGACGAGGGCGCCCAGCTCGTGCGCCCGCTCGACGACCGGCCTGATGTCCCGTACGGCCCCGGAGGCGCCGGGGTACTGGAGCAGCACGCCGAAGACACCGCGCTCGGCGACGTCGGCCGGGATGCCGTCGGTGAGGTCCGCGACGACGACCTCGACGCCGGTCGGTTCGGCGCGGGTCCTGATCACGGCGATCGTCTGGGGCAGGGTGTCGGCGTCGATCAGGAAAACACCGTCCTTGACCTTGCCTGCGCGGCGGGAGAGGGCCATCGCCTCGGCGGCGGCCGTGCCCTCGTCCAGCAGGGAGGCGCCGGAGGTCGGCAGCCCCGTCAGGTCGGCGACCATCGTCTGGAAGTTCAGGAGGGCTTCGAGGCGGCCCTGGGAGATCTCCGGCTGGTACGGCGTGTACGCGGTGTACCAGGCCGGGTTCTCCATGACGTTGCGCAGGATCACCGGCGGGGTGAACGTGCCGTAGTAGCCGAGACCGATCATCGGGGCGAGAACCGTGTTGCGGTCGGCGAGGGAGCGCAGCTCCGCCAGCACCTCGGCCTCGGTACGGGCCCCGGGCAGCCGCAGCGCCTCCGCGCTCTTGATCACGTCGGGCACCGCGGCGGCGGTCAGCTCGTCCAGCGAGCCGTAGCCGACCTGCGCGAGCATCTTCGCCTGGGCCGCCACGTCGGGCCCGATGTGGCGCTGCTCGAAGGGAACGCCACTCTCCAGCCGGGAGAGCGGAATGCGGTGGTCGGTCATGTGGGAGGCCTCCTGGTCGTCACGACCTGCGAGGGGCACCAAGGCGCGGGTGCCCGGACGGCCTCCCCCTCTGTCATCTGACCTGAGAGCTTCACCGGGCGCCAGGGGGCCGCCCGGCTTTCACCGTCGGTGAGGACGGACGCCGTCGACGCCCGCCCTGCTTTCCAGAGTGACCTCGTCCGTGCGGTACGGGGGCCTGAGAGATTCCGGGGAGGATTTGCTCCTTCGGCGCCTCCGGCGATCTCTCCGGAGGACTCTCCCGCACAGGGTCAGCAGCCGTGTGCCAGCCTACCAGCGAGGCCCCGCGCAGGGCTTTTCGAGTGGCCGACAGGCCAAATCTGCACTTTTCTTATGAGTGGAGCGACGGGTCTTCCCCGCTTGTGCGACCAGTTGGAGGGACCGTGGAGAACGACATCGATCCGCGCAGCCTGATCGGCCGCAAGGCGTTCGACCGCGATGGCCACAAGATCGGCACGGTGGACGAGGTGTATCTGGACGACGCCACGGGGGTGCCCGAGTGGGCGGCCGTCCGCACCGGGATCTTCAGCCGGGACGCGTTCGTCCCCCTCGCGCCGAGCACGCTGGAGGAGGAGACGCTCCGGATTCCCTTCGAGCGTTCGCTGATCAAGGACGCGCCCGACTTCGGCGTCGGCAGGCACCTCTCGCCCGAGCAGGAGCTCCAGCTCTACCGGCACTACGGCCTGGCCCTGCCGGAACCGGGGCCGCCCGAGCGCCCCGCCTCGCTGTCCGACCGGGACGCCGAGCGTGACTTCGGGCGGGTCGCCGGCCAGGACGACGGATCCCGCTCCGGCGGCCCCGGCCCGTCCTGAGTCGCCTCCCCCTCCTGAGCCGCCTCACCGCCCCCGGCCGGTCCTCCGGTCAGGGGCAGCGGGTCCGACAGCTCCAGCTCGGGATCGTCCACCCAGAACGTCCGCACCCGCCCCGGCGCGGACCACGGCACCTCGAACCGTACGGTGACCCGGCGCAGCCCGCTGCCCTGCACCCAGCCCGCGCCGAACGCGGCGTGGCGCACGTCGTGCCCGGCCGGAAAGCGCCGGTCGGCGGGCAGGCCCGGATTCCCCGGCGCCTCCTGGGCGGCCGGTACGCCCCCGGTGGGCGCCGCGTGCCCGTCCGCCGCCCCGAGTGCCCGGGAGGCGTCGGCGCGCTCCTCCCCGGCCTTCTCAGCGCCCTTCCCGGAGCCCTGCCCGGGCGCCGGCGTGGACGCGGCGACGTGGGCCACCTCCGCCGCCCGGTCCGCAGCCGCCTTGTCCGCCGCCAGCCGGTCCGCCGCCGCCTGCGCGAACAGGTCCTCCTGCGTGTAGTCCGCGAGCCCGCTGACCCCCACCCCCAACAGCCGTACCCCGCCCGTGGTGTCCACCGACTCCAGCAGCCGCCCCGCCGCCTCCCGCACCACACCCGGGTCGTCCGTCGGCCCGCGCAGCGTCTCCGAGCGGGTCAGCGTGGAGAAGTCGTACCGCCGGACCTTGAGCACGACCGTCCGCCCCGAGTGCCCGGCCGCCCGCAGCCGCTGGACGCACCGGTCCGCCAGCCGGTCCACCTCCGCCCGCACCCGCATCCGGTCGTGCAGATCGACGTCGAAGGTGTCCTCCACGGAGACGGACTTGGTCTCCCGCTCGGCCACCACGGGCCGGTCGTCGTGCCCGCCCGCCATCCGGAACAGCGACGCCCCGTGCGACTTCCCCAGCAGCCGTACGAGCTCGTCCTCACCGGCCTCCGCCAGATCCGCCACGGTGGTCATCCCGGCCCGCCGCAGGTGCTCCCCCGTCGCCGGACCGACCCCGGGCAGAGTCCGTACGGTCATCGGCCCCAGGAGCGCCCGTTCGGTCCCCGGCTCGACGATGACCAAGCCGTCCGGCTTGGCCTGCTCCGAGGCGATCTTCGCCAGCATCTTGGACCCCGCGAGCCCCACCGACCCGGTGAGCCCCGTGGTCGCGCGGATCTCCCGCCGCAACCGCTCACCGGCCGCCCGCGCGGAGGCCGTGTCGTGGGCCGAGCCGCCCGCCTCCAGGTCCACGAACGCCTCGTCCAGGCTCAGCGGCTCCACCAGCGGCGACAGCCGCCCCAGCAGCTCCATCACCTGCTCGCTGATCGCCCGGTAGACGGTGAAGCGCGGGACGAGATACGCGGCGTTCGGCGCGAGCCGTCTCGCCTGCGCCATCGGCATCGCCGAGTGCACCCCGAACCGCCGCGCTTCGTAGGAGGCCGTGGAGACCACCCCGCGCGGTCCCAGACCCCCCACCACCACGGGCTTTCCACGCAGACTCGGCTTCGCCGCCTGCTCCGCCGCGGCGAAGAAGGCGTCCATGTCCAGATGCAGGACGGTCGGGGCGGCTCTCACACCCCCGATGGTCCCTCACACCACTGACAATCGGCCGGTACGGCGAGGGAACGGGCCCGGTCCCGCGTGCACGGAGCCTCGCGCGGCTCAGACCGCGCGGTCCCTGCGCCGCCTGGCCAGTTCGTCGGCGGGGTTGTTCCCCACCAGCGTCTCGCCCGTGTCGATCCGCTCGCCGTGCAGCTGCGACAGGGCGGCCTCGACGTCCCGCCACACCACCCCGACCGCGATCCCGAAGATCCCCTGACCGCCCTGGAGCAGCGTGACGACCTCGTCCGGCGACGAGCACTCGTAGACCGTGGCGCCGTCGCTCATCAGCGTCATCCGCTCAAGATCCTGGACGCCCCGGGTCCGCAGGTGCCGCACGGCCGCCCTGATGTTCTGGAGCGCGACCCCGGTGTCCAGGAACCGCTTCACGATCTTGAGGACGACCACGTCACGGAAGCTGTAGAGCCGCTGCGCCCCGGAGCCGTACGCCGCGCGCACGCTGGGCTCCACGAGCCCCGTACGCGCCCAGTAGTCCAACTGGCGGTACGTGATCCCCGCCGCGGCACACGCGGTCGGTCCTCGGTATCCGACCGTCTCGGTACCGGGGTCGGCCGCCTCGCTCCGCAGCGGGAACGCCCCGCCCACCGCCGTACCGTCGCCGCTGCTTCTCACGCCGACCTCCGTCCTTGACCTGCCCTCAACGACGGTAGGGAGTCACTCGGGGTGCGTCAACGATCGCCGCACTCGCCACGCCGAGTGATAATCACCTTGAGAGTGGTTTCGCGTGTCCCGGTCCCGGGAAGGGCTGACCGAATGTGCCGCCGGTGCTGTCCGGAGGCGGGTCCGCCTCCGGCCGTCAGGCACTCACCGGCCACTCACTGGCTGTTGGTCCCGAAGTCCTCGGGAGAGATCTGGTCGAGGAATTCGCGGAACTTCTCCACCTCGTCCTCCTGCTCGTCCGGGATGGCGATCCCCGCGTCGTCCAGGACGCCGTCACTGCCGTAGATCGGCGTGCCGGTGCGCAGCGCGAGCGCTATGGCGTCGGACGGCCTGGCGCTCACCTCGACCCCGCTGGCGAAGACCAGCTCCGCGTAGAAGACACCTTCCCTGAGGTCCGTGATGCGGACCTCGGTCAGCTCCTGGCCCACGGCCTCAAGGACGTCCTTGAAGAGGTCATGGGTCAGCGGCCTGGCAGGGGTCATGCCCTGCTGGGCGAAGGCGATGGCGGTGGCCTCCCCCGGCCCGATCCAGATGGGAAGGTACCGATCGCCTCCCACTTCACGCAGGAGCACGATCGGTTGGTTGGAGGGCATTTCCACCCGGACACCCACAACGTCGAGCTCGTTCACACAGCAACCCTAGGACGCGAGCGACCGGTTTGGGTAGTCGGACTCCCCCATGATCAGTACGGATGTGCTCCGAGAGCCGTCCGGAACAGTGCCGCGTGCAGCTTCACCGAGAGGGTCGCCAGCTCCCTCGTGGTGGCCTCCGCATGGGCTCTGGTCTGCGGGTTACGGTGCCGGCGCAGCGGTGCGACCACCTGCTCGACCATCCCCGCCTCGCGCTGGGCCGCCGCTCTCATGATCCGCAGATGCCGTGGTTCCAGTCCGAATCTTCCGAGATCCGTGACCAGTTTCGCCACGGTCACGGACTCGGCGTCGTACCCGCCGTCCGGCATCGGAGTGATCAGGCCGTACGACTCCCACTCGTCCAGCGCGCTCGCGTCGGCCCCGGAGGCGGCCAGCAGCTCCTCACGCCCGATCCTGGCGGCGGTCCGCGGCGCGGGCCCGGTCTCCGCCCCGGCGCGCCGCTGGCGCTGCTGGGACGGCAGGGGGACACGCTCGCCCCGGCCGAGGGCGTCGAGATGCTCCCGGATGGCTTTCAGCGGGAGGTAGTGGTCCCGCTGCATCCGCAGCACCTGGGTCAGCCGCTCCACGTCCTGGGGCCCGAACTTCCGGTACCCGGACGAGGTGCGGCGCGGCTCGACCAGGCCCTCCGCCTCCAGGAAGCGGATCTTGGACATGGTGACCTCGGGGAACTCGACCCGCAGCCGGCCGAGCACCGCACCGATGCTCAGCAGAGTGTCGCCCGAGGGGGCGGTGCCGTGACCGGCACCGCCCGTGGGTGTTCGCAGCATGGACCTTTCCTGAAAGTCACACGCCCCGCTGGCTCGCGTAGAAGACCAGCCGGTACTTGCCGATCTGAACCTCGTCGCCGTTCGACAGCAGGACCGAGTCGATCCGCTCGCGATTGACGTACGTGCCGTTCAGGCTGCCCACGTCCGAGACGGTGAAGCGGCCGTCGGCACCCCTGCGGAAGTCCACATGGCGGCGGGAGACGGTCACGTCGTCGAGGAAGATGTCGCTCTGCGGGTGACGTCCGGCCGTCGTCAGCTCGCTGTCCAGGAGGAAGCGGCTGCCCGAGTTGGGCCCCCTGCGCACCACGAGGAGCGCCGAACCCAGCGGGAGGGCGTCCACGGCGGCCTGGGCCTCCGGGGAGAGGGACGGCACGGCCGTCTGGCCCGTGACCTCCGAGTCGTACGCCTCGAGGCCGGAGATGGAGATGGTGGAGGTCGTCTCCGAGGCGCGCTCGGCGGGCACCCCGGCCCGCAGCGGCGCTCCGCAGTTGGAGCAGAACCGACTTGCCTCCGCGTTGCGGTGGCCACACCTCGTACAGACCGGCAAGGCAGACCCTCCACCCGTGGTCGAGGCCGATGGTTCACCGAAACCTATGCGGCCCTGACCGGCGGGGTCAACAGACGACGCGCCTCCGGCGGCGCCGTCACCCACCTGGTCACGGAAGAGCGGGCGGTCGCCGCTCGACTCCTCGCTCCCGCCGTGCCGCGCCGCACGGTGACGGGAACCCCCGCCGTCCTCGCGTGCGCTCTTGCCGAACAACTTCCCAAACAACTTCACGGGCGATTCCCCTTGACCGATACAGACCCGCCCGTGGGGCAGGACGAACCCTGAATGAACACACCTGCCGACCCGGACATCTTGACAACGTCCGTATCCACCGGACAGTTTCCACCACTCACCACACTGTTCGTGCGCCGACCCCCCGCAACGTCATGCCCGCGGCCGCTTGCCGCCATGCGCCCCCGCCTCACTGCGCCGACGACCGAGCGTAGTCAGGGCTCCGCGCCGGTCGCAAGGCATTGACAATGATCTTCTCAGCCCTGGCCACCGTGGCCGTGGCCTGCTCCTTCTCCAGTGTCTGCACCACCCCGCCCGGGATGTTGAGGGCGGGCTCCAGGTCCTGGGGCTTGCCGATGACCTTGAAACGGTACGGCGCGGTGACCCGTTTCCCGTCCACCTGGATGTCACCTCCCGTACCCGAGAAGTAGGTGTTCGCAACCACCCGGACGTCATTGATCTGGATCGCCTCCGCGCCCGCGGCCCGCAACTCCTGGATCGTGTCGAGCAGCATGTCGGGCTCGACGGTGTCGCTGCCGTCCGCGACGGTCAGCGTGATCCCGGGTCCCTCGGCGGCGACGGTGCCCGCCAGGATGCCGAGCTGCTGTTCCTTCTCCCGCGTCTGCCTGCGGGCCTCCTCGGCCTGGTCCGAGCTGGTCTCCAACTCGGTGCGCTGGTCGTCGAGGCTCTGCTTCTCGTCCTCCAGCCGCTGGGTGCGGTCGTCCAGTTCGTCGAGGATCCGCACGAGGTCCTCCTGGCGGGCCCCGCGCAGCGCGCTGTCGTCGTTGTTCGACCGCACCTGGATGGCGAGCCCCAGACCGAGCCCGAACAGCAGCACGGCGACGATGAGTTGGGCCCGGGTCACCCGGGGCGGCCACAGCCCCGCCGCGAGCCGCTGACGGCCGGTGAGCCGCCGGGGCTCCCTGTCTGTCCCTCCCTGGTCGCTCATCGGCGTCACGCCCGGAAGACGTGCCGGCGGATCGCGGCCGCGTTGGAGAAGATCCGGATGCCGAAGACGACGACGACACCGGTCGACAACTGGGCGCCCACACCGAGCTTGTCGCCGAGGAACACGATCAGCGCGGCCACCACGACGTTCGACAGGAAGGAGACGACGAAGACCTTGTCCACGAAGATCCCGTCGAGCATGGCCCGCAGGCCGCCGAAGACCGCGTCCAGGGCCGCCACGACGGCGATCGGCAGATAGGGCTCGACCACCGCCGGCACTTCGGGCCGGACCAACAGTCCGACCACGACTCCCACGACGAGGCCCAGTACGGCGATCACGATGTGCCCTTCCCTGTGTCGGCCGCGTCCTGCCCGTTACCCTTCCCGGGGGCGGCGGCCTTCGGCTTTGCTGTACGTACGATCAGGCTCGGCGCGGCGGGGAGACGCACCTCGCTCCGGACCGAGATGTTCGTCCTGATGTCGAAGTTCTCCTGAAGCGCGTGCAGGTACTGCCCGTCGGCGCTGTCCTGGAACGCGGTGCTCAACTTCTTCCCGTCGCCCACCGCGAGCACGGTGTACGGGGGCACCAGCGGCCTGTTGTCGACCAGTATGGCGTCACCCGCCGCCCTGATCGCCGAAAGGGACGTCAGGCGCTGGTCGTTGATGGCGATGGCCTCCGCACCGGACTCCCAGAGGCCGTTGACGACCCGCTGCATGTCCCGGTCCCGCACCCGGCCCGTGTCGGCGAAACTGGCGCTCTCCCGGGGTCCGCCGCCCCCGCCCTGCTCGCTGTCCTTCGCGTCGTCCACGACCAGCCTCAGGCCCTGTCCCCGGACGGCGGTCGCGCCGGACAGCAGGTCGACCAGCTCGGCGTGGGCACCGCTCGGCCGGCGCAGCGCGGCACGCTGCCGTTCGCCGACCTCGTCCCGGAGCTTCTCGACGTCACGCTCCAGGGCGTCCGCCGCCGAAGTCTCGTCGTGGATGCGGTCGATGAGCTCGTCGCGTTCCTTGGCCACCACCGGGGCGGAGATCCGCGCCTGGGCCGCGCCCACGGTGACCACCAGCGCGGCCAGCACCAGGCCCGCCGCGAGCCACAGTCTGGCCCTGAGCGTACGGGGCAGTTGACCGCCCGCGGCGTCCCTGCGGGCCGCCGCCTCCGCGTACCCCTCGTCGAGGCCGTGGTCCATCACGTTGTTCAGCAGCGACATGGACGCATCGGGACGCGCGCGTGGCGTGCCGGTGCTCCGAATGGGGGACTGCTGCGACATGCCGCACATCGTCGCACGTCGCCGGTAGTGCTGAAGAACCGGCCGGGCGGACCGTTAACGGCCCGCCCGGCGGTCACACTGATCAGTGAGGTGGAACGGTGCGGTTGACGCGTGCGGTTGACGGGTCCTAGTGACCCGCGCCGTCGACCACCGACGACCACTCGTCGAGCAGGGCCTGGGCCGACGCGTCGTCGGGTCCCTCCGCCCACAGATGGGTGACGGCCTCGGACGGGTCGGGCAGGACCATCACCCAGCGCCCGTCGGTCTCCACGACCCGGACCCCGTCCGTCGTGTCCACCTGCCGGTCTCCGGCCGCCTCCACGACGCTGCGCATCACGAGTCCCTTGACGGCCCAGGGGGTCGCCAGATCGCGGCGCAGCACATGGGCTCGCGGTATGCGGGCGTCGATCTGGCTCAGCGTCAGCTGCGTACGCGCCACCAGGCCGATGAGGCGCACGAACGCCGCCGTACCGTCCAGGACACTGCTGAACTCCGGCACGATGAAGGCACCACGCCCGTCACCGCCGAAGATCGTGGTCTCCTCCCGGCCGACCCGTGTCAGGTCGTCCGGCGAGGTGGTCGTCCACTCCACCTGCGTGCCGTGGTACGCGGCGACCTGCTCGGCGATCCTGGTGGTGGTCACCGGCAGTGCCACCCGGCCGCTGCGGCGCTCCGCGGCGACCAGGTCGAGCAGCACCAGCAGGGCCCGGTCGTCCTCGATGATCCGGCCCCGCTCGTCGACCAGCGACAGCCGCTCGCCGACCGGGTCGAACCGCACACCGAACGCGGCCCGCGCGGACGCCACGATCTCGCCGAGCCTGACCAGCCCGGAACGGCGGGATTCGGCCGTCTCCGTCGGCCGCGACTCGTCGAGCCCCGGGTTGATGGTCAGCGCGTCGACGCCGAGCCGTCCGAGCAGGCTGGGCAGGACGAGGCCGGCGCTTCCGTTGGACGCGTCGACCACGACCTTGAGCCCGGCCTCCGCGATGCCCGTCGTGTCGACGTTGCGGAGGAGGGACCCCGTGTACGAGTCGAAGACGCTGGCCGGGAAGTGCAGGTCCCCGATCTCTCCCGGGAACGCGCGGCGGTACTCCTGCCGGGCGTAGATGCGGTCCAGCTTGCGCTGACCGGCCTGGGAGAGGTCGGCGCCCCGCTCGTCGAAGAACATGATGTCCACGGAGTCGGGGACGCCGGGGGACGTACGGATCATGATGCCGCCGGCGCTGCCCCTGGCGGTCTGCTGCCGGGCGACGGGCAGCGGTACGTTCTCCAGGTCGCGTACGTCGATGGCGCTGGACTGGAGCGAAGAGATCACGGCCCGCTTGAGGGCGCGCGCACCTCGGGAGTGGTCACGGGCCGTGGTGACGGTGGACCCCTTCTTCAGGGTCGTCGCGTACGCCCCCGCCAGCCGTACGGCCAGCTCCGGCGTGATCTCGACGTTCAGGATCCCGGAGACACCGCGGGCGCCGAAGAGATTCGCCTGTCCTCGGGACTCCCAGATCACCGACGTGTTGACGAACGCGCCGGCCTCGATGGTCTTGAACGGGTAGACCCGTACGTTGCCCTGGATGATCGATTCTTCGCCGACGAGGCATTCGTCGCCGATGACCGCGCCGTCCTCGATCCGCGCGGCCCGCATGATGTCCGTGTTCTTGCCGACGACACAGCCGCGGAGATTGCTGTGCTGGCCGATGTAGACGTTGTCGTGGACGACGGCTCTGTGGAGGAACGCGCCGGTCTTCACGACCACGTTGGATCCGAGGACGGTGTGCTCGCGCAGCTCGACGTCGGCTTCGACCTTGGCGTAGTCGCCGATGTACAGCGGCCCGCGCAGCACGGCGTCGGGGTGGACCTCGGCGCCCTCGGCCACCCATACGCCGGGGGAGATCTCGAAGCCGTCGATGTCGACGTCGACCTTGCCTTCGAGGACGTCGGCCTGGGCCTTCACATAGCTTTCGTGCGTGCCGACGTCTTCCCAGTAGCCCTCGGCGATATAGCCGTAGATGGGCTTGCCTTCCTTCATGAGCTGAGGGAAGACGTCCCCGGACCAGTCGACCGAGACATCGGCCTCGACATAGTTGAAGACCTCGGGCTCCATCACGTAGATGCCCGTGTTCACGGTGTCGGAGAAGACCTGTCCCCAGGTGGGCTTCTCCAGGAACCGCTCGACCTTTCCTTCCTCGTCCACGATCGTGATACCGAATTCCAGAGGATTCGGCACACGGGTCAGGCACACCGTCACCAGTGCGCCCTTTTCCTTGTGGAAAGCGATGAGGTCGGTCAGGTCGAAGTCGGTGAGGGCGTCACCGGAAATGACGAGGAAGGCGTCGTCCTTGAGTGCCTCTTCGGCATTCTTGACGCTTCCCGCCGTTCCCAGGGGCTTCTCCTCGTTGGCGTAGGTGAGTTCCATGCCGAGCTCTTCGCCGTCGCCGAAATAGTTCTTGACGAGAGAGGCGAGAAACTGCACGGTCACGACGGTCTCGCTGAGCCCATGGCGCTTGAGCAGGCGAAGCACATGCTCCATGATCGGCCGGTTCACCACCGGCAGGAGCGGCTTGGGCATGCTTGAGGTCATGGGGCGAAGTCGAGTTCCTTCGCCACCGGCCATCACGACGGCCTTCATGTCGGAAGCGTCCTCCTTGAAGAGACGATCTCGCCGACCGAACCCGTCCGGACAGGCCTCTAGGCGTGTGAGCCGCAGGCCGGGCGACTCTGCGCGGCACGGCGTCGACGAGCTCAATCGGCCACTGTGTCCGCCCGGACGAGCCGGCGGACCTGGACCACATACAGGATCCCTGCCCACCAATACAGAGTTGTACCCCATCCGGCGAACGCCCATCCGAAAACTTCGGCGAGCGAGGCAAGCCAACCGCTCCGGTCGCTCAGCAGCAGGAGCGGGAAGGCGTACATCAAGTTGAAGGTAGCCGCCTTCCCGAGAAAGTTCACCTGGGGAGGCGGATAGCCGTGCCTCCGGAGGATTCCCACCATCACCAGAAGCATCAGCTCACGGGCCAAAAGCGCCGCTGTCAGCCAGAGCGGCAGGATCTCGCGCCAGGTGAGGCCAACCAGGGTGGAAAGGATGTAGAGCCGGTCCGCGGCGGGGTCCAGCAGCCGTCCCAGGCTGCTGATCTGGTTCCACCGGCGGGCCAGCTTGCCGTCGAGGTAGTCACTGACGCCGCTGAGGGCCAGGACCAGCAGGGCCCAGCCGTCGCTGTTCGGACCGCCGAACTCGGGGCGGAGAATCAGCCACAGGAAGACCGGCACACCGACGAGGCGGGCCATGCTGAGGATGTTGGGGATGGTGAGGACCCGGTCCGTCTGAACGCGGGTCTCCTGGACCTCCACCCGGGGGCCTCCTGTGTGGAATGTGCCAATGATGCCTCCTGGACCCTACCCTCAGCCCGGGCCGGCGGACGCCAGGGGGGTCCCGCACATTGATCCGGAACGCAGGAATGCCCTGTACCAGAAGGTACAGGGCATTCCCACGATCAAAGATTGTTCGGCGGCGTCCTACTCTCCCACAGGGTCCCCCCTGCAGTACCATCGGCGCTACGAGGCTTAGCTTCCGGGTTCGGAATGTAACCGGGCGTTTCCCTCACGCAATGACCACCGAAACACTATGAAGATATCCGAAAAGCTGGATGACAACACGGCTCTTCGTTACTTCAGAACTAACACAGTGGACGCGAGCAACTGAGGACAAGCCCTCGGCCTATTAGTACCAGTCAGCTTCAACCGTTACCGGTCTTCCACATCTGGCCTATCAACC
>NZ_JBIURL010000005.1:0-461186 GCF_044740805.1 Streptomyces sp. NPDC088261 | reverse complement strand
GACCCGTTGAACGCGCCGTAAAACATGCAGTCCGGACATACGTGCCTCCGGAGGCCCCGCCCCCCGTCACCACGACACACCCAGCCCGTCCGGCGTTTGAGGACATCAGTAAGGCGCGCCCGCGCCCCGGGCAGACGCCAAAACGGAGCCCGTCCGGCGATTGAGGACAAGCGAGGAAGCCGCGCCGCCCACCAGGGCGGAGACGCCCGTCCGGCGCGAGGACAAGCAAAGACGCCGCGCCGCCCAGGCGGACCGCCCACGTCACCCCGCCGCAACGCGCTCCGCCTGGAAGACCAGGAGCGCCACGTCGTCCCCCGGCGGCGCCCCGTCAAAGTCATGCACCGCCCGCCGTATCCGCTCCGCCACCCCCTCCGCCGAAAGCCCCACGCACCCCTCCAACGCCCGCGCCAACCCATCCCCGTCGTCCAGCATCCGCCGCCCCGAGCGCCGCTCGGTCACGCCGTCCGTGACGCAGAGGAGCGTGTCCCCGGGGGCCAGGTCGAACGTGTGGCTCTGGTACGAGACGTTCTCCTCGACCCCCAGCAGCAGCTGCGGCGACGCCGCGGACGTCACCGTGCCGTCGGGCCGCAGCAGCAACGGCAGCGGATGCCCCGCGCTGGCCAGCGTGCACCGCGCGCCCCCACGGGGCCCCGGCAGCGGCACCAGCTCCCCGTACAGGAGCGACAGGAACCGCGGCCGGTTCTCCTCACGCACCTCACCAGCCTCACGCACCTCACCGGCCTCACGAGGCCCACCGGCGTCACGAGTCCCACCCGCCTCACGCGCCCCAAGAGGCCCCCCGTCCCGGGACGGCAACGCCGCCACCGCGGCCGCCGCCTCCGTCGCGTCGTCCAGGAGCAGCCGGTTCAGCCGGTCGAGCACCGCGCCGACCCGGTACCCCTCCCGGGCCAGCAGCCGCAGCCACGGGCGGGCGAGGCCCGTGACGACCGCCGCCTCGGGGCCGCTGCCCTGGACGTCGCCGAGCATGAAGCACCACCGGCCGCCGGGCGGGCACGGGAAGATGTCGTAGAAGTCGCCGCCCGCGAGCCCCTCGTCGCTGGGCTCGTAGACGAGGGCGCTCTCGACGCCGGGAATGCGCGCGACCTGGCTCGGCAGCAGTCCGCGCTGGAGGACCCGGCTGATGGTGGCCTGCCGGGTGTACCGGCGCGCGGCGCCGATCGCCAGGGCCACGCGCCGCGCGAAGTCCTCGATGAGGGCGGACACCTCGTCGGGCACCCGCGTACGGCCCGCCCCGCCGAGCAACAGCGTGCCGAGCGGCCGCCCGTTGGCGACGAGCCGGCACGCGAGGGCGGCGCCCTCGTCCCCCGAAGCGCCGCCCCCCGCGTCGTCCTCCGCGCCCGCCGGCCACGGCAAAGGCACCGACACCGGCACCGACCCGCCCCGCAGGGACTCCGGCAGCCGCGGCAGTTCCTTCCGCAGGGACTCCTGCTCCAGGACCGCGCGCAGGTCGTCGATACGGGCCTCCTCGGCGTGCCAGACCCGCGCGAGCCGCGGCGCCGCCCCGGCCTGGCCGCCCTGGACGTCGAGCCAGACCGCGCACCAGTCCGCGAGCCTGGGCACGAGCAGCTGGCAGGCGAGCGCGGCGACGAGGTCCTCGTCGAGCTGCCCGGCGAGCAGGTCGGAGGCCTCGGCGAGGAAGGAGAGCGCGGCGCGGCCGACCCAGTCGGGGTCGTCCCGTACGGCGCGGCGGGGCGCGGGGGTCAGGATCTCGGCGGCGCGCAGTTCCCGCCGTACCACCGGCTCGGCCTCGGGCCCACCCGAGCCCCCGCCGACACCCGTGCCCTCAGGGGCCTCAGAGGCCCCAGGGGCCTCCCCGTCGGCCCGGGCACCCTCGGGGCTCTCCCCGGTCGTCACAGGCGCCCCAGGGGCCTCTCCCGCCCCGTCCCTCACGCCGAGCGGCAGCCGCGCCCACACCGTCTTCGTCCCCGACCGGTACGTGATGCCCCAGCGCTCGGCGAGCGCGGCGACCAGTTCGAGTCCCCGCCCGTACTCCGGCGTTCCCGCCGGCGCACGCCCCCGCCCGTCGCTCTGCACGCCCCGGGCCGGATGGTGGTCGGACACCTCCAGGACCAGCGCCGCGCCCACCTCGTCCGGCCCGTCGTCGCCCACGGCGGGGTCCTGCGCGGGGTCTTCGAGGCGGCAGAGCAGTTCGACGTCGGTGCCCGCGTGCACCACCGCGTTGGTGACCAGTTCGTCGACGATCAGCACCGCGTCGTCGGCGAGCAGGTCCGTGCTGTGCTGCCCGGGCGAACAACCGCTCTCCCCCTGGCAGAAGACACAGGTGGCCAGCAGCCCGAGGCTCGTCCAGTCCGCCAGCGCGGCCCGCGCGAAACGGCGGGCGGCGGCCGGGGCGAGCGGGTTGCCGGGCAGGCTGGTACGTGACGTGGACCGCGCGTCCTTGCGTAACGGCACCTGCGGTGCCGGTCGACGTGTCGTCTCGCGCGGGATCGGAATGCGACCCACTGTGCGGCTCCTGGTCCGGTTCCGGTTCTGGCGTTGCGCCGCTTACGATCCCGACAGAGTGACAGACGGAGGCCGTCCGTACGCGCCGAGTCATGGAAGTGACACCGGCCGGCCGCGACCAAACCGCCGGAACGGCGTGCGAACTCGCCCCGGACAGAGCATTCTTGCCTCGCTGGCCGAACAAGGGCCGGACAAGGAGCCCGGAATGAGCAGAACCGCGCCCGCCGAGGATCGCGCGAGCATCCTCCTCGTGGACGACATGGAGGACAACCTCGTCGCGCTGGAAGCGGTCCTGGCTTCCCTCGACGAGCCTCTCGTACGGGCCCGTTCGGGCGAGGAGGCGTTATCGGCCCTGGGGCAGCGGCAGTTCGCGGTGATCCTGCTGGACGTCAGGATGCCGGGCATGGACGGCTTCGAGACGGCCACCGCCGTCAAACGGCTCGACCACGCCAAGGACATCCCGATCATCTTCCTCAACGGGTCGGACGCCGACGGCGGTTACGCGTTCCGGGGATACGCGACCGGCGCCGCCGACTTCCTCACCAAGCCCTTCGACCCGTGGGTGCTGCGGGCCAAGGTCCGGGTCTTCCTCGAACTGCACCGGGGGAAGCTCCAGTTGGAGCGGCTGCTGGCCAGGGAGCAGGAGCAGCTGGGCCGGATCGGGGACCGGCTGTCGGCGATCGAGAAGGAACTGGCGCAGGACGACCCCAACGATCTCGCGGTGCTGGGCCGTCAACTGAGGCGTATCGAGGACATGTTGGGCGAGCTGCGGCGCGAACGGGGCCAGTAGACGGCCGGTGGACGAGGCGAACGCGGCGGACGAGACGGACGAGACGGACGCGGGGTGGCCGTACGGGAATCCGGCCGGCCGCCCCGTCCCCCGCCCCCGTCAGAACGCCTTGGTTCCCGCGTACATCTCGTCCAGCAGGTCCTTGTACTCCCGCTCCACCACCGGCCTCTTGAGCTTGAGGCTCGGCGTCAGCTCGCCGTGCTCGATGTCCAGGTCGCGCGGCAGCAGCCGGAACTTCTTGACCGTCTGCCAGCGCTGGAGCCCCTCGTTGAGCCGCTGGACGTAGCCGTCGATGAGCTGGACCACCGCGGGCGAGGCCACGACATCCTCGTACGCCTTGCCCGCCATCCCGTTCTCCGCCGCCCAGCCGAGGATGGTGGGTTCGTCGAGCGCGATCAGGGCCGTACAGAAGTTGCGGTCCGCGCCGTGCACCAGGATGTTGGAGACGAACGGGCACACCGCCTTGAACTGGCCCTCGATCTCGGCCGGCGCGATGTACTTGCCGCCCGACGTCTTGATCAGGTCCTTCTTGCGGTCGGTGATCCGCAGGTAGCCGTCGACGGACAGCTCGCCGATGTCACCGGTGTGGAACCACCCGTCGGCCTCCAGCACCTCGGCGGTCTTCTCGGGCAGCCCGTGGTAGCCGGACATGATCCCCGGGCCGCGCAGCAGGATCTCGCCGTCGTCGGCGATCCGTACCTCGGTGCCGGGCAGGGGCTTGCCGACGGTGCCGGTACGGTACGCCTCGCCCGGGTTGACGAAGCTCGCGGCGCTGGACTCGGTCAGTCCGTACCCCTCCAGAATGTGGATCCCGGCGCCGGAGAAGAAGAAGCCGATGTCGGGGGCGAGCGCGGCGGAGCCGGAGACGGCCGCGCGCAGCCTGCCGCCGAACGCGTCGCGGAGCTTGGCGTAGACGAGCGCGTCGGCGGCCTTGTGCTTCGCGGCGAGGGCGAAGGGGAGCGACGCCCTGCCCGTACGGCGGAAGTTGTCCTGGGAGATCTTGGCGGACTCGCGGGCGAGTCCCGCGGCCCACTGGAAGATCTTGTATTTGGCGCCGCCGCCGGCCCGCGCCTTGGCGGCGACCCCGTTGTAGACCTTCTCGAAGATCCTGGGCACGGCGGCCATGTAGGTCGGTCTGACCACCGGCAGATTCTCGATGATCTTGTCGACCCGGCCGTCCACGGCGGTGACGTGCCCGGCCTCGATGTGCCCGGAGGTGAGCACCTTGCCGAAGACGTGGGCCAGCGGGAGCCACAGGTACTGCACGTCGTCGGGGCGGATCAGGCCGGTCCCCACGGTGGCCTTGGCCATGTACGACCAGCTGTCGTGCAGGAGCCGTACCCCCTTGGGGCGGCCGGTGGTGCCCGACGTGTAGATCAGGGTGGCCAGCTGGTCCGGGCGGATGGCGCCGAGCCGTTCGGTGACGGCGTCCGGCGTCTTGGCGAGAAGCTCGCGCCCGCGGCTCTCCAGGTCGGCGAGGGAGAGCACCCAGCCGTCCGGGTCGCCCTCGGCGGGGACCGCGTCGGCCGCGTCGAGGACCACGACGTGCGCGAGGTCCGGCAGGTCCGCACGGCGCTCCCGCGCCTTGGCGAGCTGGGTGGCGTCCTCCGCGATCAGGACCCGGCTGGCGGAGTCGGCGAGGATGTACGCGCACTCCTGGGCGTTGGTGGACGGGTAGACCGTGGTGGTCGCGGCGCCCGCGCACATCACCCCGAGGTCGGCGAGGATCCAGTCGACGCTGGTGGCGGCGGCGAGCGCGACGCGCTCCTCGGGCCGTACGCCCAGGTCGATCAGGCCGGCCGCGACGGCGTACACCCGCTCGGCGGCCTCGGCCCAGGTCAGGGAACGCCAGTCGTCGGGGCCCTCGCCGGAGGCCGGGGGGACCGGGTAGCGGTAGGCCTCCGCGCCGGGCGTGGCCGCCACGCGCTCAACGAAGAGGACCGCCACGGAGGGCGGCCGGTTCTCGATCAAGTTCTGTGTGTCGCTCACGGCATCCTCCGGGCCCGTCCGCAGCGCTGTGTGACGGACTGCTGTTCCAACTGTCGAGTAACTAACTCGCGAGTAACTACCGATCTGTGATCAGACTAGAGGCCGTCCGGCCGGTACGTAAGTGCCTGCGCGCCGCCGCTTCCCGGAAAGCGGCCGGCGGGCCCGCACGCCACGGCGTGGGGCCCGCCGACAGAGTGCGCGGGCCTGTTTCCGGGGCGCCCGTTCGGGGCGCCCTTTCGGGTGCCGGCCTACTTCTTGGCCTTGCCGCCCGACTCGTCGCTGGACAGCACCGAGATGAAGGCCTCCTGCGGCACCTCCACGCTGCCGACCATCTTCATCCGCTTCTTGCCCTCCTTCTGCTTCTCCAGCAGTTTCCGCTTACGGGAGATGTCACCGCCGTAACACTTGGCGAGGACGTCCTTGCGGATGGCGCGGATGGTCTCGCGCGCGATGACCCGCGAGCCGATCGCGGCCTGGATCGGGATCTCGAAGGCCTGGCGGGGGATGAGCCCGCGCAGCGTGGCGACGAGCCGCACGCCGTACGCGTACGCCGCGTCCCGGTGCGTGATGGCCGAGAACGCGTCGACCTTGTCGCCGTGGAGCAGGATGTCGACCTTCACGAGCTGCGCCGACTGCTCACCGGTCGGTTCGTAGTCGAGCGAGGCGTAGCCGCGCGTCTTGGACTTCAGCTGGTCGAAGAAGTCGAAGACGATCTCGGCGAGGGGGAGGGTGTAGCGGATCTCCACCCGGTCCTCGGAGAGGTAGTCCATGCCGAGCAGCGTGCCGCGGCGGGCCTGGCACAGCTCCATGATCGAGCCGATGAACTCGCTCGGGGCGAGGATCGTGGCCTTGACGACCGGCTCGTACACCGCGTCGATCTTGCCCTCGGGGAACTCGCTCGGGTTGGTGACGATGTGCTCCTTGCGGTCCTCCATCACCACCCGGTAGACGACGTTGGGCGCGGTCGCGATCAGGTCGAGGCCGAACTCCCGCTCCAGCCGCTCGCGGATCACGTCGAGGTGCAGGAGGCCGAGGAAGCCCACGCGGAAGCCGAAGCCGAGGGCCGCGGAGGTCTCCGGCTCGTACACCAGCGCGGCGTCGTTGAGCTGGAGCTTGTCGAGGGCGTCGCGCAGCTCGGGGTAGTCCGAGCCGTCCAGCGGGTACAGGCCGGAGAACACCATCGGCTTGGGGTCCTTGTAGCCGCCGAGCGCCTCGGTCGCCCCCTTGTTCAGGGTGGTGATCGTGTCGCCGACCTTGGACTGCCGGACGTCCTTCACGCCGGTGATGATGTAGCCCACCTCACCGACGCCGATGCCGTCGGCCGGGGTCATCTCCGGGGAGGAGACCCCGATCTCCAGCAGCTCGTGGGTGGCGTTGGTGGACATCATCCGGATGCGCTCGCGCTTGTTGAGGCTGCCGTCGATGACACGGACGTACGTGACCACGCCCCGGTACGAGTCGTACACGGAGTCGAAGATCATCGCGCGGGCGGGCGCGTCCGCGTCACCGACCGGCGCCGGTACGTCCCTGACCACGCGGTCGAGCAGCGCGTCCACGCCGACGCCGGTCTTCGCCGACACCCTGAGGACGTCGTCGGGCTGGCAGCCGATGAGGTTGGCCAGCTCCTCGGCGAACTTCTCGGGCTGGGCGGCCGGCAGGTCGATCTTGTTGAGCACCGGGACGATCGTGAGGTCGTTCTCCATCGCCAGGTACAGGTTGGCGAGGGTCTGGGCCTCGATGCCCTGCGCGGCGTCCACCAGGAGGACCGTGCCCTCGCAGGCGGCGAGCGAACGGGAGACCTCGTAGGTGAAGTCCACGTGGCCCGGCGTGTCGATCATGTTCAGGACGTGGGTCTTCCCCACGTCGTCGCCCGTGTTCGGCGCCCAGGGCAGCCGGACCGCCTGGGACTTGATCGTGATGCCGCGCTCGCGCTCGATGTCCATCCGGTCGAGATACTGGGCGCGCATCTGCCGCGAGTCGACCACACCGGTCAGCTGGAGCATCCGGTCGGCGAGGGTCGACTTGCCGTGGTCGATGTGCGCGATGATGCAGAAGTTGCGGAGCAGCGCCGGGTCCGTACGGCTCGGCTCGGGCACGTGGGTAGGGGTCGCGGGCACGCAGGGTCCTGATTCTTGAGACGCGCGGCGTCTCGTCTCGGGTCGACTCGGATCGATACGTAGCCCCTATCGTCCCACGGGTACGGGGCTGCGACCGGTTTGGGCCGCGTCGGCGGTGACTGGTAGCCTGAGCAGCTGTGTCCCGTGCCGTCTCGGTCCGGGACACTCACTCGAAGATCATCAAACCTGAAAAGGCTCATTCGTGGCGAACATCAAGTCCCAGATCAAGCGGAACAAGACGAACGAGAAGGCGCGCCTGCGCAACAAGTCCGTCAAGTCCGCGCTCAAGACCTCGATCCGCAAGGCTCGTGAGGCCGCTGTCGAGGGCGACGTCGAGAAGGCCACCGCGGCCGCTCGCGAGGCGTCCCGCCAGCTCGACAAGGCCGCCTCGAAGGGCGTCATCCACAAGAACGCCGCCGCCAACAAGAAGTCGGCGCTGGCGTCCAAGGTCGCCGCCCTCCAGGCCTGAGCATCCGCTCCACGCTCCACATGATGTGATCGCCGGAAGGGACCCAGCGGGCCCTCTCTACCGCTCCTGACCGGCGGACCCAGGATCCACACACGACTGCGTTCGCCACGCGGGTGCGGATCCACACAGGTTTGACGTCGAAGGCCCCGGGGCCGTCCTCTCCCAGGACACCCCCGGGGCCTTCGTCACGCCACGCCCCTTCGGCCCTCGCCCGGCAACCTCTTCCGCCCGGCGGCACTCTTCTCCCGGGCCTTCCGGGCCCGCCCGGCGGCCTCTTCCGCCCACCCTGCGGTACTTCCCCAACGCGGCCGACCTGCCGGCCCCGCCCGGCGGCCTCCTCTGCCCGGTTGCCCGGCGGTACTCTTCCCCCGACTTCCGGCCCAGCGACGTCTCTTCCGGCCGGCCCCGCCCGGCCCCGCCCGGCGGCACTCTTCTCCCCGGCCTTCCGGGCCCGCCCGGCGATGTCCCTTCCGGCCCCCGGCAGCCTTTCCTGCCCCGCCCTCCGGCGGCACTCGTCCAACCCGGCCGACCTCCCGAGCCGGCCCGGCGACGTTCCTCCGGACCCCGCCCGGCGCCCTCTTCCGCGCGGCGCCCGGCGGTACTTTTCCAACTCGACCGGCCCTCCCGGGCCCCCGTCGGCTTTCCCGTCGCCACGAGCGGCACTCGTCCGACCCGCCAGGAGTACGTTCCGACCCGCCCGCCGTACGCTCTAGCTCGACCGGCCTACGTTTCAGCCCGTCCGGGCACGTTCCAGCCCGTCCGGCTTACGTCCCACCGGCCCAAGGCACGTTTCGGCCCGACCGGCCTACGTTCCAGCCGGCCCGGGGCACGTTCCAGCCCGTCCGGGAACGTGCCAGGCGGCCGAGGCACCATTCAGCCCGTCCGGCGATTGAGGACACAGCGACGGCCGCAGGCCGAGCCAGTCGTCCGTACGGTCACGCAAACGCACGCGTACTCGGACCCGCTACCGACCCGCCCGCGCCGCGCGGGCAATCGCGACGACCGCCTTTTCCAGCGCGTACTCCGGATCGTCGCCCCCGCCCTTCACCCCCGCGTCCGCCTCCGCGACCGCGACCAGCGCCGCCGCCACCCCGTCCGGGGTCCAGCCGCGCATCTGCTGGCGCACCCGGTCGATCTTCCACGGCGGCATCCCCAGCTCGCGGGCGAGATCGGCGGGCCGGCCACCCCGCGCCGAGGAAAGCTTCCCGATGGCCCGGACGCCCTGGGCGAGCGCGCTGGTGATCAGCACGGGCGCCACCCCCGTCGACAGCGACCAGCGCAACGCCTCCAGCGCGTCGGCCGCCCGCCCCTCCACCGCACGGTCCGCGACCGTGAAGGAGGAGGCCTCCGCGCGGCCCGTGTAGTACCGCGCGACGACCTCCTCGTCGATCGTCCCCTCCACGTCCGCCGCCAGCTGCGAGACCGCGCTCGCCAGCTCCCGCAGATCGCTGCCGATGGCGTCGACGAGGGCCTGGCACGCCTCGGGTGTGGCCGAGCGGCCCAGCGCGCGGAACTCGGAGCGCACGAAGCTCAGGCGCTCCGCGGGCTTCGTGGTCTTGGGACACGCGACCTCCCGCGCGCCCGCCTTCCGCGCCGCGTCCAGCAGCGCCTTGCCCTTGGCCCCGCCCGCGTGCAGCAGGACCAGCGTGATCTCCTCGGCGGGCGCGACGAGATACGCCTTGACGTCCTTGATCGTGTCGGCGGAGAGATCCTGCGCGTTCCGCACGACGACGACCTTGCGCTCGGCGAAGAGCGACGGGCTGGTCAGCTCGGCGAGTGTGCCGGGCTGGAGCTGGTCGGAGGTGAGATCACGGACGTCCGTGTCGGCGTCGGAGGCGCGGGCCGCCGCCACGACCTGCTGCACGGCACGGTCGAGCAGCAGGTCCTCCTGGCCCACGGCGAGCGTGAGGGGGGCGAGCAGGTTGTCGGGGGAAGCTTTTCTGGTGGCCATCGCGAACCAGCATGGCACGCCCCACCGACACTCCTCCCGCCCCCGGCCACCGACCGCGCGCACCCCGGCGGACGGTCACCACGACGCCCCGCACCCCCTCGCGAACACGCCCTACGCGGACGGTCACCGCGGCACCGCACGCCCCCCATGGAAACGCCCTACACGGACCGCCACCACGGCGCCCCGCACCCGCTCACGGACACGCCCTACGTGGACCGTCGTCAGGGCGCCCGGCCGCCCCCTTCTCGCACACCGCCCTGCACGGACACCGCCCCGCGCGGACCCGTCACCACGGCGCCCCGCGCCCCTCGCGAACACGCCCTACGGCGCCTCGCGCCACCCGTCCCAGTCCGCCACGAACGCGTCCAGCTCGGCGGTGTCCAGGCGGGCCCGGGGGTCCTCCACGACCACGAGCCACTGCGCGTCCTCCGCGTCGTCCTCGCCGGCCAGGGCGTCCCGTACGAGCTGGGGCTCCTCGGTCACGGCGAACCGCTCGCCCAGCTCCCGCGCCACCTCCTCCGCGGCGTCGCGGTCAGGCAGCACCAGCACATGTCTCACATCGCTCACCCCCGCATTCTCCCGTGCCCGCGCGGCCTCCCGTGCCCGCGCTACCCCTTGGGGACGATCTGGATGTCGAGGTCGATCTTGATGCTGGAGCCGACCACCGCGATCCCCCGCGCGAGCATGGACTGCCAGTTCACCGTGTAGTCCTCCCGGTGCAGCTCGGTGGAGGCCCGGACGGCCACCCGGGTCTCGCCCTCCATGCCGTTGCCCATGCCGAGGTACTGCGCTTCGAGGGTGACCGTACGGGTCACGCCGTGCAGGGTCAGCGCCCCGGTGATCGCCCAGTTGTTCCCGCCGCGGTGGGCGAAACGGTCGCTGTAGAACTCCAGCGTCGGGTAGTTCGCGACGTCGAGGAAGTCGGCCGATCGCAGGTGGTCGTCGCGCATCTGGACGTTCGTGTCGATCGAGGCGGCGCCGATGATCACGTGCATCGCCGACTGCTCGATCGTCTCGCCGATCCGGATTGCCCCGGCGAAGTTGTCGAACCGCCCGTGCACCCGCGCGAGTCCGATGTGGCGCGCGATGAACCCGATGCGGGAGTGCGCCGGTTCGATCTCCCACTCACCGGGGGCGGGCAGCGGGAGCGAGGGCGCGATCTGGAGGGTGATGTCGCCGAGCCCGGCGTGCTGGCCGTCGTCGGCGATCGAGACACTGCCCCGGTACGAGCTGAAGCTGTCGGCCGACACCGCCAGCCGGTACTCGCCGTTCGGGACCATCGCCACGATCGTCCCGAACGGATCGGTCTCGCCGCTCACGATCTTGCGGCCGTTCCCGTCGGTGACGGTGAACTCGGCCTGCCGGACGGGCTCGTTGACGGGATCGAGGACACGACAGGTGAGCAGGCCCGCACCGGTGGGCACCGTCAGTCCCGCGAGTGGATTGCTCTTCTGGTGAGCGGCCGTCCGTCGGCCGAGCAGGCGACTGATCATGCGCTACGTACCCCTGTGCGTTTTGGGCTCTGCGGGGCCGCGCGCGGCAGTCGTCCTCGGCAGGGCGGCGGCCCATGACGAATACGCATTCGATCACCCCTGCGTCGTTCGAGGCAAACGTACGCCGGTGTACGGAGTCCGTTATTACCAGCCGTTATTGAACCGTGTCCGATCAAGGTCGCCACACCGCCGCTCCCATCCCGGCATCCCCCGTCATGTCTGGCCAACGGCCCCCATGGCGTCCGGAGAGCCACCGCGACGGAACCCGCCCCACCCGGGGGCGTGACCAACGAGAACAAGACATTCTCGACGACCCGCCACCCCCGCACCCCGGCCCTTCCCCGTCATCCCGGCCGCCCCCTCGGGCCACCCCTCGGGCCGTCCCTCGGGCCGCGTGGCACCGCGCGCAGACCGGGCCCGGTCCCGGTGACCGCGATCGCCCCGTCGGTGTCCGTACGGAGCACCGCCGCGCCCCCGGCACGCAGGGCGCCGACCGTCCGGGGCGAGGGATGCCCGTACAGGTTCTCCGTACCGACGGAGATCAGGGCCAGCCGTGGCCGGACCGCCCGGAGCAGGCCGGGGTACTGGAAAGGTGAGCCGTGGTGGGCGACCTTGAGGACGTCCACCGGGGGCAGCGCCGGATGGTCGCGCACCAGCGCCTGCTGTGCCGGGGGTTCGAGGTCCCCGGGGAGCAACAGCGTGGGGCCGCCCGCGACGCGCACGAACAGGGTGACGCTGGCATCGTTCGGCTCCACCGCCACCGGGCCCGCCCGGGGCCACAGCACCTGCCAGCTCAGCGGCCCGACGCGGCGTCGCTCCCCCGGTCCCGCCCGGACGACGGGCACCCCCGCGGTGGCGGCCGTTCTCCTGACGAACGCGCTCTGGTCCCGGGGTTCCTGGAGCCGCGTCGTCTGGATCGCGCCGACCGCGCGGCCCCGCAACACCCCCGGCAGTCCGGCGACATGATCGGCGTGCAGGTGGGTGAGGAGCAGCAGAGGGACACGCGTGACGCCGAGGTCCCGCAGACAGCGGTCGGCGAGGAGCGGGTCGGGCCCGGCGTCCACGACCACGGCCGTACCGTCCCCGGCCGCCAGGACCGTGCTGTCGCCCTGGCCGACGTCGCACATCGTGACCGACCAGCCCGGCGGCGGCCATCCCGTCACCAGCCGGGTCAGCGGGGGTGGCCGCAGGATCACGAGCAGCAGGAGCACCGCGCAGCCGGCGGCGGTCCAGGGATGGCGCGGGACGCGCCGGGCGGCGAGCAGGACGAGGACCGTCAGGGTGGCGAGCAGCAGCCCGCCCCACCATCCCCCGGGCCAGCCGGTCTCGGCGCCCGGCAGGGCGGCGCCGCGACGGGCCACCGAGGCGATCCACCCCGCCGGCCACCCCGCGCACCGGGCCAGCGCCTCGGCGACGGGCATCGCCAGCGGCGCCACGGCGAGGGCGGCGAAGCCCAGCACCGTGGCCGGGGCCACGGCCAGCTCGGCGAAGAGGTTGCACGGGATCGCCACCAGGCTGACCCGCGCCGCGAACACCGCGACGACCGGCGCGCACACGGCCTGCGCGGCCCCTGCGGCGGCCAGCGCCTCGGCGAGCCGCGGCGGCACCCCGCGCCGCCCCAGCGCGGCGCTCCAGCGGGGCCCGATCGTGAGCAGCGCGCCCGTGGCCAGGACGGAGAGCAGGAATCCGTAACTCCGCGCCAGCCACGGGTCGTACAGCACCAGGAGGAGGACGGCCCCGGCCAGGGCGGGGATCAGCGACCTGCGCCGGCCCGTGCCGATGGCGAGCAGGACGACGGCCCCGCACGCGGCGGCCCGCAGCACGCTGGGGTCGGGGCGGCAGACCACCACGAAGGCGAGCGTGAGCGCCCCGCCGAGCAGCGCGGTCGACCGCAGCGACATCCTCAGCCTCGGCGCCAGGGCCGCGCCGTTCGGCCCTCAGCGCGAGCCCCGGCGGGCCGATCAGCAGGACGAGGACGATGGTGAGGTTGCTCCCGGAGACGGCCGTCAGGTGGGAGAGGTCCGTCGCCTTGAACGCGTCCTGGAGGTCGGGCGGGATCCGCGACGTGTCGCCGACCACCAGTCCCGGCAACAGGGCGCGGGCGTCCGCCGGCAGCCCCTCGGTGGCCTCCCGCAGCCCGGCCCGGAGCGCGCCGGCCACCCGCTGCGGCCGGGACGGCGGCCCGGTGATGTGGGGCGGCCCGGCCCCTTCCACGCGCAGCGTGGCCGCGTACCGGTCGTCCCCGTACAGCGGCGGCGAGAGCCGCCCGGTCAACCGCAACCGGGTAGACGGCAGTACGCTGTGCCACCGCCCCGCGTACGCGCCGGGCGTGGCGAGCACCAGCACCGGCGTCCGCCCGGCGGTGACCGCGCCGTCGGGCGCCGTCACGCGCGTCACCTCGGCCTCCACCAGGAACGCGCCGCCGGACATCCGGTCACCGAACACCCTGGGCCGGGTGGGCCGGGGATCGGAGGTGACGACCGCCTCGACCGTCACCCGCGCGTATCGCTCCGCGAGCCCCACCACCGGCCCCCGCCGCAGATCGGCCCCGTACAACCCTCCGGAAGCCGCCCCAGCGGCCCCACAGAGCAACACCCCGGCCAACGCCACCCCATTGACCCGCCCCCACCGCCGCCGTGTCGGGGCGCCCCCGGAAAGCCGCCGCCCCCGCCCCACGTCTGCCGGGGCAACTCCGTCACGCCGCCGCCGACGCACCTCCGCCGGAGCCGGCCCATCGAGCCGCCCGCGCCGCCCACGGGGCGGAGTGACCCGGCCAAGTCGCCCGTGCGGCGTGTCTGCCAAGGCACCCCAGTTGACCCGTCCCCGCCGGACCCCGGCCGTGGGCACCCGGTCGAGCCGTCCCCGCCGCATCTCCGCCGCAGCCGCCCCGTCAAGTCGCCCCCGGCGCGCCCCCGCCCAGGTGGGTCCGTGGAGCCGCCCCCGCCGCGCATCCGGTCTCCGGATCGGACCAGGCTCGCTCCCCCGCTGCCTGGCCCCGTTCCGCTCAGCCCCCCGTTGGCTCCCGCCGCCCCCGCCCGTCCCTCGCAGCGCCGTCCGGATCAGGATCAGCGCCGCCGCCGAGAGGCAGGTGAGGACGGCCGCAGCCGTCCAGTGGGCCGGGGCGCCCAGTGCCAGGGCCGCGGCCGCCCAGGCCGCCGCCGCGGGGGGCACCAGGCGGAGGTCTGGTGGGCCCTCCTGGTGGGGGTTCGCGGCGCCCAGTGGGTTGTCGGAGGCCGCGTGGACCGCCGGGCGGGTTGGGCGGGTCGGGCGGGGCAGAGAAGTCGGGCGTCCGGGGCTCGTCACGGGCGGACCAGGGGGCTGAGGTCGGCGAAGCGGCGGTCGCCGATACCGTTCACCTCGCGCAGTTCATCCACGGACCGGAAGCCGCCGTGCTCGGTGCGGTAGTCGAGGATGTGCTGGGCGAGCACCGGACCCACCCCGGGCAGTGTGTCCAGTTGCTCCGCCGTCGCCGTGTTGAGGCCGATGGGTTCCGCCGGGCGCGCCGGGCCCCCGGTCGGCGCGGCGCCAACCGGCGGTGCCGGTACGCCCACCACCACCTGTTCGCCGTCCATCAGCACCCGCGCCCGGTTCAGCGCCGTCGTGTCCGCGCCCGGCTCGGCGCCCCCCGCCGCACGCAGCGCGTCGGCCACCCGTGATCCCGCCGGCAGCCGCAGCACCCCGGGCCGCCTGACCTTGCCGCCCACGTCGACCACCACACGGTCCGTGGGCGCCGCGGAGGGCGGTGCCGACGGCGGAACGACCGCCGCCGCCCGGACCGTCTGCGGAGCCCGGACCGACCTCGGCCGCGCCGACCAGAAATGCTGGGCCGCCAGGACCCCCGCCACGACCAGGACCACGGCGAGCGCGGCGAGCGTCCTGGGCTCCAGACCACAGCGGAGCTGAAGCCACAACGGCAGCCGCTCGCCCACCGCCTGGGCCACCCGCTCCCGCCTCCGCCCTGCGGCCGGGGGAGGAGGATCCGGCGTCGCCGGCACGGACGGCCCCGCCGACGCCGGCAGTTCGGCGGGCGTCGGTGACCCGGCGTCAGGCGGGACAGGGCGCGGCGGCTCCGCCACCCGCACGCGCTCCTCCGCCCGCCTCGGCGGTGACAGTCCGTCACCCCTCGGCCCGTCGGCGAACAGCGCGTCCGCCCGGCGCCGCAGCGCCGTGGACGTCGTGGATGCCGTCGACGCCGTCGATCCGCCTCCGCGAGAACGCGGACGGAGACGGCGTCCGCGCCGCGCGCGGCTGTCGGAGCCCGGCGCCCGGCCCGGGCCGCTGGTCGGAGAACTGGTCACGGAACGTGTTCGGAAGGTCATGCCTCAACACGTTAGGCACATCCGCCGAACCTCGCGGATCACCCTCAATTCCGGTGGACAACCGACCCGTTGTGGATAACTCCGTCACCCGTACGAGTCACGCACACTGGTCACGCTCACGAGTCATGCACAGGAGCCACGCACCCGTGTCAGCGCGGCGAGATCACAGCCCCCAGCAGCCCCGGCCCCGTATGCGCCCCGATCACCGCGCCCACCTCGCTGACGTGCAGATCCACCAGCCCCGGAATCCGCTCCCGCAACCGCTCGGCCAGCGCCGTCGCCCGGTCGGGCGCCGCGAGATGGTGCACCGCGATGTCCACCTGGCCGGTCCCGGCCCGCTCCGCGACGATCTCCTCCAGCCGGGCGATCGCCTTCGACGCCGTCCGTACCTTCTCCAGCATCTCGATCCGCCCGCCCTCCAGCTGCAACAGCGGCTTCACCGCCAGGGCCGAGCCGAACAGCGCCTGGGCCGCCCCGATCCGCCCGCCCCTGCGCAGATAGTCCAGCGTGTCGACGTAGAAGTACGCAGACGTCCCGGCGGCCCGCTTCTCCGCCGCCGCCACCGCCTCGTCCAGCGTGCCGTCCGCCTCCGCCACCTCGGCCGCCGCCAGCGCGCAGAACCCGAGCGCCATCGCCACCATCCCGGTGTCCACCACCCGCACCGGCACCGGAGCCTCCTTGGCGGCCAGCACGGCGGCGTCGTACGTCCCCGAGAACTCGGCGGACAGGTGGAGCGAAACGATCCCGCTCGCGCCGGCCTCGGCGGCCGTACGGTACGCGGCGGCGAAGACGTCGGGGCTCGGCCGGGACGTCGTCACGGAGCGTCGCTTCTGGAGGGCGACCGCCAGCGAGCGGGCCGAGATCTCCGTACCCTCTTCCCACGCCCTGTCGCCGAGCACGACGGTCAGCGGGACCGCGGTGATGCCGTGCCGCTCCATCGCCTGGGGTGGCAGGTAGGCCGTGGAATCGGTGACGATCGCGACATGGCGGGACATGAGCGGGAGGTTACCCGCCGTCGCCCCCGGTCGGCAGCCCGGGACCGCCTCAATGATCGCTTCCGTCCGGACCGACGTCGAATCGGTCACTTCCAGCGCCCGTATTCCGTCACTTACAGCGCCCGCATCCCGTCATTCACCGGTCCCGTGTACCCGTCACCCCGAGATCCAGGTCCCGTGTCCCGTCACCCCAAGATCCCGGTCCCGCTCAGTTCATGGTCTCCGGCCGGGCCTGCCTGGCCTGTTTCTGCCACGGGTAGACGGTCTGCCGCGGGTCCGGCGGCTCGATCGCCTCCGCCCTCGGCGCGTCCGTCCTGCCGTCCGCCGCCGCCGGCGGCTCCTCCCCGTGCGACTCCACCGTCGACCAGTGCCGCAGCGCCCCCGACTCCATGTCGATCTGCTCGCTCAGGGACGACAGGTCGTCCTCCGCGAACTTCCGCGCCCGGTCCCGCGCCGCCCACCGCAGGGAGTCCGCCGAACGCGTGATCCGCTCCGTACGCTCCCGCAGCCCCGGCAGGCGCTCCGTGACCCTCGCCCGGTCCGGGTCGCGCTCCATCTGCCGGAGATCGTCGTCCAGCTCCCTGCCGTGCGCGCTCAGGCGCTCGAACAGGGCGACCGACTCCGACAGCGAGGCGTCCTCGGCCGCGCCCGCGTGCAGCGCCTCCTGCGTCGCCTTCATCGACGTACGCAACCGGACCCGCAGCTGCGCCAGCTCGCCCGGTACGCCCATCTGTCCCATGCTCCGCGCGCGCAGCGTGGTGTCCTCCACGGTCCTGCGGGCCTGCGAGATCGTGCGGTCGACCCCGCGCTTGGCCGCCTTGACCGCCTTGACGCTCGCGAACACCCCCAGGGCCACGAAGGCGACGAAGAGTAGCGCCAGGATCAGGATCACGGCTTCCATGAGCGCCCCTCGGGGGTTGGGTCGGAAACATCTCGTTCGTCCGTCACGCCTTCCACCGTGGCCGCCGCGGCTTCCACTGTGGTTCTTCCACCGTAAACGGAACGGGCAGGCAAAGGGTTCCGTAGGAACCCTCAACCTGCCCGTAAGGGGAAGCCCTAAGCAGCCCTGAGCGGACCCGAGCGGACCTGAGCCGCCCCGACCACCCGCCGACCACCCGCCGGCCCCCGCCGTCACACGACGATGTTCACCAGCTTCGGCGCCCTGACGATCACCTTCCGGATCGTCGCCCCGCCCAGCGCCGCGACCACCGTCGCGTCACCCAGCACCAGCGCCTCCAGCTCCGCGTCCGAGATCGACGCGGACACCTCCAGACGCGCCTTGACCTTGCCCTTGACCTGCACCACGCACGTCACGGTCTCGTCCACGACATACGCCGGGTCGGCGACCGGGAAGTCCTGGTGCACCACCGAGTCGGCGTGGCCCAGCCTGCGCCACAGCTCCTCGGCGATGTGCGGGGCCAGCGGCGCGACCAGCAGCACCAGCCGCTCGGCGACCGTCCGCGACACCGGACCGCCCGCCTTCGTCAGGTGGTTGTTCAGCTCGGTGACCTTGGCGATGGCGGTGTTGAACCGCAGCCCCGCCATGTCCTGCGCGACCCCGTCGACGGCCTTGTGCAGCGCGCGCAGCGTCTCCTCGCCGGGCTCCGTGTCGACCACGGTGACCTCGCCCGTCGTCTCGTCCACGACATTGCGCCACAGCCGCTGCAACAGCCGGTACTGACCGACCACCGCACGGGTGTCCCACGGACGCGAGACGTCCAGGGGGCCCATGGCCATCTCGTACAGGCGCAGGGTGTCCGCGCCGTACTCCGCGCAGATCTCGTCCGGAGTGACGGCGTTCTTGAGGGACTTGCCCATCTTGCCCAGTACGCGTGTGACCTTGGCGCCCTGGTACCAGTACCCGCCGTCGCGCTCCTCGACCTCCGCGGCCGGCACGGCGATGCCCCGGCCGTCCCGGTAGACGAACGCCTGGATCATGCCCTGGTTGTAGAGCTTGTGGAACGGCTCGACCGACGAGATGTGCCCCAGGTCGTAGAGCACCTTGGACCAGAACCGCGCGTACAGCAGGTGCAGTACGGCGTGCTCCGCGCCGCCCACGTACAGGTCGACGCCGCCGTGCGGCTGCCCCTCGCGGGGGCCCATCCAGTACTGCTCGATCGCCGGGTCGACCAGCTTCTCGCTGTTGTGCGGGTCCAGGTAGCGCAGCTCGTACCAGCAGGAACCGGCCCAGTTCGGCATGGTGTTGGTCTCACGCCGGTAGCGCTTGACGCCCTCGCCGCCGCCCAGGTCCAGCTCCACGTCCACCCAGTCCTGCTTCCGCGACAGCGGCGGCTCGGGCTGGGTGTCGGCGTCGTCCGGGTCGAACGTCCGTGGCGAGTAGTCGTCGACCTCGGGCAGTTCCAGCGGCAGCATCGACTCGGGCAGCGCGTGGGCGATGCCGTCCTCGTCGTACACGATCGGGAACGGCTCGCCCCAGTAGCGCTGGCGGCTGAACAGCCAGTCGCGCAGCCGGAAGTTCACCGTGCCCTCGCCGATGCCCCGGGCCGCCAGCCAGTCGGTGATCTTCGCCTTGGCGTCGGCCACGCCCAGTCCGTCCAGGACGATCGCGTCGTTCGCGGAGTTGACGATCTTCGCGTCGTACGAGGCGAACGCGTCGTCCCACTCCGCCGGGTCGGCGGACCGGCCGTCGGACGGCTCGACCACACAGCGCATCGGCAGCTCGAAGGCGCGCGCGAACGCGAAGTCACGGCTGTCGTGCGCCGGGACGGCCATGATCGCGCCGGTGCCGTACCCCATCAGGACGTAGTCGGCGATGAAGACGGGCACGGGCTCGCCGCTGACCGGGTTGGTCGCGTACGCGCCGGTGAAGACACCGGTCTTGTCCTTGGCCTCGGCCTGCCGCTCGACGTCGGACTTCGACGCGGCCTGCTTGCGGTACGCGTCGACCGCCTCGGCCGGGGTCGCGTGGCCGCCCGTCCACACCTCGTGCGTGCCGGCGGGCCAGGCGGCGGGGACGATCCGCTCGACCAGTTCGTGCTCCGGGGACAGCACCATGTACGTGGCGCCGAACAGGGTGTCCTGACGGGTCGTGAACACCGTGATCGCGCCGGCGTCACCGACCGGGAAGTCGACCCGCGCGCCCTCGCTGCGGCCGATCCAGTTGCGCTGCTGCGCCTTGATGGCGTCCGGCCAGTCCAGCGCCTCCAGGTCGGCCAGCAGGCGGTCGGCGTAGGCGGTGATGCGCATGTTCCACTGGCGCAGCTTGCGCTTGAAGACCGGGAAGTTGCCGCGCTCGGAACGGCCCTCGGCGGTGACTTCCTCGTTCGCCAGGACCGTGCCCAGGCCGGGGCACCAGTTGACGGGGGCGTCGGAGGTGTACGCCAGCCGGTACTCGCCCAGCACGTCGGCGCGTTCGACGGCGTCCAGCGCACTCCAGGGGCGCCCGTCCGGCGTCGCGCGCCGTCCGCTCTCGAACTGCGCCACCAGCTCCTCGATCGGGCGCGCCCGGTCCGCTTCGTCGTCGTACCAGGAGTTGAAGATCTGGACGAAGATCCACTGGGTCCACCGGTAGTAGTCCGGGTCGATCGTCGCGAAGGAGCGGCGCGTGTCGTGACCCAGTCCCAGCCGGCGCAGCTGGGCCTTCATGTTCTCCATGTTGGCCTCGGTGGAGGCCCGGGGGTGCGTGCCGGTCTGCACCGCGTACTGCTCGGCGGGCAGGCCGAAGGCGTCGAAGCCCAGCGTGTGCAGGACGTTGTGACCGGTCATGCGCTGGTGGCGGGCGAAGACGTCCGTGGCGATGTACCCGAGGGGGTGCCCGACGTGCAGGCCCGCGCCGGAGGGGTACGGGAACATGTCCATGATGAACTTCTTGGGCCGCGCGACCAGCCCGGGGTCCCCGGCCAGGTCACCGGTGGGGTTCGGCGCCTCGTACGTGCCCTCGGCGGCCCAGCGGTCCTGCCAGCGTGCCTCGATGTCGGCGGCCATGGCAGCCGTGTAGCGGTGCGGCGCGGCCGTCTCGGTGGCGGCCGGAGCCGTGTCGGCGGCAGCGGAATTCGTCTCGCTCATGATCCTTCGAAGCTCCATCGATCGTCTCTGCCTGCGGCGAATGAAAAAGCCCCTCGCACAGGAGGGGTCAGCCGCGCCGATTCCGACCGGATCTTCCATCCGTCGGGACTGATCAGCGCGGCCCGCCGAGCAGAAGGCGTACGGCACGCATGGCGTCAGGGTACCGCAGGGCCCGGACGGCCCGCACCGGAGATCCGGCGGGGCGGGTCGGCGGGACGGAAAGCGAGAACCGGAGGACCGGCGTGTCGGCTGGACGGCGATCACCGATCACCTCGCCGACCCAAGGGGAGCGCCTTACTCCGCGTATCGCCCCTATCCGGGGCAAGCTCAAAGTCGGTTACCTCACCTTCCCTTGGTTAAACCTGAGAATCGGTCTCTGCCTGGTATCGCTCCACTTAGCATGCGGCAACGGGACCGCTTTCCCGAGCCATTCGGAGTCGACCCCCATGAACCCTTCTCGCAATCGCAGGATCAGTTCGTCGCCCGCGCTGGACCCCGGCATGAGCCGGCAGGTCCAGGGCGGGCTGACCGTCGCCGCACTGGTACTCGTACCTCTTCTCGCCGTCGCGACAGGCGACGCCTTCCGCGCCGCGCTCGATTTCGCAGCCGGCGTGCTTTCCCTCGTGTCCCTGACGGCAGCCGTCGCGTGGGGGCTGATAGCCACCGACCGGCTGCTGCTCTCCTCGCGGCACCGGCTGCTCGCGCAGGGCATCCACCGGGCGACGGCCGTGGCCTCGCTCGGCTTCCTGCTGCTGCACGTCACCGTCAAGGTGTCGCTGGGGCACGTCTCGCTGATCGGCGCCCTGGTGCCGTTCGGCCTGGGGATGACCGGTACGAACGGTCTCATCGGTTTCGGTTCGCTCGCCGGACTCCTGATGATCGTCGCCGCCACCACCGGGGCGATGCGCAGTGCCTTCGCCGCCCCCGGCCGCATCGCCGGCCGCTGGCGGGCGATGCACATGGTCGCGTATCCGGCCTGGTGCTTCGCCCTGGTGCACGGCCTCTACACGGGCCGGCCGGCGGCCACCTGGGTCACCACGATGTACTGCGTCTCGCTCGTCGGAGTGGCGGCGGCCGTGTCCCTGCGGCTCCTCCCCCGCCCGGTCCAGAACCGGATCGCCGACCAGCTGATCGCACTGACCGGCGGACAGCGCCGTACGGCGGAGCCGGAGCAGTCGCTCCGGGACCTGTCGTCGGATCCGCTGCCCGGAGCGACGGGCCTCACCCCGAGGCCCGAGTACGAGCAGCTCCGCCGTGAGCCGTCCTTCTCGGCCTCGGCGCAGCCGCTGGGCGCCCCGCTCGGCCGGCCGCGGACCCCACCGCGGCTCGCCCCGCCGTCCCCGCCGCTGTACGAGGCGGAGCGGGCCCCCATGGGCCTGTACGCGGGCGGCTCGGGCGCGTCGGGCGGCGATTCGCTGTCCGACGCGTTCACGGACCCGTTCTCGGGCCGTGCCCCCGATCCGGTGTCCGGACCCGGAACCGGCCTCTCGGCCGGCTACCGCGCGGTCTCCCTGGGTACGGACCCCACCACCGTTCTCCCGGTCACACCGCCCTACGGCGCGGCGCCGGGATCCCCGTCCGGCCCGCTGTCCGGTCCCCCGTCCGGCGACGTCCCGCTCGCCGAACGCATCCCCATGACCGAGGAACTGCCGATCATCACCGAAGAGTCCACCGGCCGTCCCGGCTCCTGGCCGGCGCCCTCCCCGCCGCCGCCCGGACAGGCCTTCGCTCCCCCCGCCCCGGCACCCGCCCCGGCCCCCTCCCCGTACGACACGGGATCCGTCCCCTCGTACGGCACGGGCTCGACGCCTCCGTACGACACCGGGTCGGTCCCGGCGTACGACACCGGCTCCGCCCCTTCGTACGACACGGGGTCGACCCCGGCGTACGACACCGGTTCCGTGCCCGTCTACGGGCCCAACGCGGCCTCCCCGTACGACACCGGCTCGATCCCCGCGTACGACACAGGCGCCCTCCCCGCCTACGACACGGGCAACCTTCCTCCGTACACGGGCCAGTCGCCCGCCTCCCCGGTCGGGCCTTCCTACGAAGGCGCGGCGTACGACGGAACGGGGCCCCGTCCCGGCAGCGAGCCCCCGCCGGGTCCGCTCTACCAGCCCCCGGCCGGGGAGCCCTGGACCGCACCCGCAGGAGACCGACCGTGAACGCCCCCCTCCCCGACGTCCCCGAGGTCCGCGTCGTCGGCCTGCCCCAGCTGACGCAGGGGTTCGACCTGGTCGAACGGCTCGACCTGCCCATGCACCTGAAGGTGCACGGGCCGCTCCAGCCGATGACCGGCGAGCGGCTGGCGCAGCTCGCGGAGAACATCACCCTGCGCGGCCGCGGCGGCGCGGGCTTCCCCTTCGGCAAGAAGCTGCGGGCGGTCGCCCAGGCGTCGATCCGGCGCGGGGTCAGGCCCGTCGTGGTGATCAACGGCAGCGAGGGCGAGCCCGCGTGCCGCAAGGACACCGTGCTGCTCAACCGGGCGCCGCACCTGATCCTGGACGGCGCCCTGCTGGCCGCCGAGGCGCTCGGCGCCCGCACCCTGGTCGTCGCCGTCACCCGCAACTCCACGGAGATATCCATGCGGGCGGCGCTCGCCGAGCGCGGTCTGTCCGACCGGCGCGGCCAGCAGTTGCGCGCGCGGGTGGTCCGTACGCCCGAACGCATGGTCTCCGGCGAGGCCTCGGCGGTGATCCGCGCCATCGGCGGCGGGCCCGCCCTGCCGCCGGGGCGCAGGGAACGCGCGGCGGAGTCCGGCGTCGGCGGAGCGCCGACCCTGCTCTCCAACGCCGAGACGTACGCACAGCTGGCCGTCGGCGCCCGGATCGGCGCCCGCCGCTACGGCCATACCGGGCTGGAAGACGAGCCGGGCACCGTCATGCTGACCGTGTCGGGCGCGGTCGCCCGGCCCATGGTCATCGAGGTGCCGACCGGTGTGCCGCTGCGGTACGTCCTCCAGATGGCCGGCGCCCCGCCGCTGCCCCAGGGCGTGCTCACCGGCGGCTACCACGGCAACTGGATCGACGCGGTGGCCGCCCATGAGGCGGTCGTCTCGCGGGCGTCCCTGGCGGCCGTGGGAGGCTCCCTGGGCGCCGGGGCGATCCTGCCCATCGGCCCCGAGACGTGCCCGCTGGGCGAGGCCCTGCGGGTGGCCAACTGGCTCGCGGCCGAGACGGCGGGCCAGTGCGGCCCCTGCAAGCTCGGTCTGCCCGCCGCGGCCGGCGGTCTGTCCGACGTGATCAACGGGGGCGGCCCGACCGCCCTGGAGGCGCTGCGCGCCGTCACCCAGGCGGTCAAGGGCCGGGGCGCGTGCAAGCACCCCGACGGCTCCGCGCGCTTCTTCGCCTCCACCCTGTCGGCGTTCACGGACGACCTGGCCGCGCACATGCTGCACGGCGGGTGCGGGCGTGAGACGACCGGGGTCCTCCCGCTGCCGGGTCCTGGCTACCAGGAGGCCGAGGAGTCGATCCCGAGCGGCGAGAAGCTCGCCGTGGACTGGACGCTCTGCCAGGGCCACGGGCTCTGCGCGGACATCGTGCCCGAGCTGATCCGGCTGGGCCCCGACGGCTATCCGGCGCTCGCGGACGCATCGGTCCCCATGCACATGCGGGGCCGCGCGCAGCGCGCCGTGCGCCGCTGCCCGGCGCTGGCGCTCCGTATCGAGCAGTCCGAGCCGGAACGGCCCGCGCGCGCGGCGCTGCCGCCCGGCGGCGGCCGCAAGGCCCTGGGCCCCGGCCGGGGTTGAGCACGAAGAAGCGGGCCACCCGATCGGGTGGCCCGCTTCTTCATGTGCTCTACGAAGTGAAGCTGATGCACTGTGGAGCTAAGGAGAATTGAACTCCTGACCTCTTGCATGCCATGCAAGCGCTCTACCAACTGAGCTATAGCCCCGCGCCGGGTCTCCCCTGCGGTGACGCCAACATTAACGGTCCCTCCCGCCGAGCACCAAATCGATTCCCCTCCGTACGGATGTGCCCGGTACGGACGTCCTCCGCGACCGCGTCGCGAAGGACTCCGTCAGGCGGTCGCGAAGGAGTAGAAGCGCTTGAGGGTGCAGTGTTCGTCGAGGAGACGTCCGTAGATGGGCTCGCCTTCGAGCTCACGGTAGGTCTCGATCGGGTCGCCTTTTATGATCAGTGCCCGTGCGCACTCCTCGCACCAGTACTGGTAGTCGGCGTGGAGCGGATCCATGTCCCTGACGATCGGCGTGCCGCTGCCGCACCAGTCGCACTTACGCCTGTGAGCACCCATCACTCAGCTCCGGCCGCGGCCGCGGACCTCCGTCGTGGCAGGCAGGTCATCGTCCCCCTCGACGCCGCTGGCGGACATGCGCGCTCTCCCTCCGGGTCCAGGCCGGCGTCCCCCTCCGGCCGTCCGATTCTGCCACGCCCGCGCAACGGGGTCAGCATGAAAAGGCCTGCCGGTGAAGGCTCATAGCGGACGTCAGCGCATGGTAGGGGCCTTTCGCCCGGCGACGGAACCGACCGCCGCGCCCAGGACACTCGCGCCGGCGAGCGCGAGCATGCAGATCCACAGCGCGTCCGCGGCCGCGCCGGGTCCCGAGGCGTCCAGACGGTTCAGGAAGAGTGTCCCGAATGTCGCGACCCCGAGCAGCTGGCCGAGTTGGGTGACGGTGGCGAGCAGTCCGCTGGCGTCGGCCGCGTCCTCCTGGCGTACGGTCGCCAGCGCACGGGCCAGTACGGGGCTGAAACCGAGCGACAGTCCGGCGCCGAGGCCCATGAAGGCGGCGTACATCGCGACTCCGCCGTCGCCCACGTCACGCAGTACCCATCCCACGGCGACGGACGAGACGGCGGCCAGCGCGAACCCACCGGGGACCAGGGCCCTGTGCAGCCGCCGGGGCCAGGTGCGCCAGGTCAGGCCGATGAGGCCGAAGACGACCGCCGTCGGCGCGAAGGACAGTCCCGCGCGCAACGGGCTGTAGCCCAGGACGCCTTGGATGTAGAGGGTGAGGGAGAAAAGGAAACCGGCGTTGACGGCCATGACCAGCAGGATGCGTACGGCCGCCAGGGCCATCCCCGGAATGCGCAGCACACGCGGGGCGATCAGCGGGGCTCCCCCGTCGCGCGCGAGCCGGGACTCGAACGCGAGGAAGCCGCAGAAGAACACCACGGACGCCCCCAGCGACAGCCACGACCAGAGGGGCCAGCCCTCCTCCTGACCGAGCACCAGCGGTACGGTCAGCAGCGACACGGCCCCGGCCAGCAGCACCAGGCCCGGCAGGTCGAGCGAGCGCGAGCGTTCCGGTTCGCCGCGCCGGTCCTTGGGCAGCACCCGGGCGCCGAGCACCAGCAGGACCGCGCCCACGGGCACGTTGACCAGGAAGACCGGCCGCCAGCCCTCCCCGAACAGGTCGGCGCTGACGAGCAGTCCGCCCACGACCTGCCCGGCGGCGGCCCCGGTGGCGAGGACGGCGGCGTACGCGCCGAGCGCACGCCCGCGCGCCTCACCGGTGAAGTTGCGCTGGATGAGGCTGAGCACCTGAGGGATCATCAGGGCCGCACCGGCGCCCTGGATCAGCCGGAAGGCGATCAACTGCCCCGTGCCCGCGGCCAGTCCGCAGGCGAGCGAGGAGACGGTGAAGACGGCGAGCCCGCCGAGGTACATCCGCCGGTGGCCCAGCAGATCGCCCAGCCTGGCGCCGGTGATCAGCAGGACGGCGTACGAGACGGTGTAGCCGGCGATCACCATCTGCAACCCGGCGCCGGAGGCGTGCAGTTCGGTACGGATCGTCGGAGCGGCGACGTTGACGATGAAGACGTCGAGCAGCGCCATGAACTGGGCGGCGAGCACCACCGCGAGCAGCATGCCGGGCCGCTTGTCAGTGGTACCGGCTTTACTGGATGTGTCGGATCCGGCGGATGTGTCGGGTCCGGCGGACCTGCCGGGGCGGGCGGATCTGCCGGGGCGGGCGGAGGTCGCGGCGCCGGGGCTCGCGGCCGAAGGGGTCGTGGTCATGGCACCGAGCCTGCGGTGCGTCGGATACGGGTAACGAGAGCCCCTTGATGCTGGTACTGGCACCACCTGGCAGCGGCCTCTCCGGAAGCGCACGATGGGGGCGTGACAACGATGACCGTGCGGCACACCACAAGCGGCGGCCGCCGCAGGCCCGAGCTGGCGGCCTTCCTGCGCAGCCGCCGGGCCCGGGTGACCCCCGCCGACGTCGGCATGCCCCCGGGGCTGCGCCGCCGCACCCCGGGCCTGCGGCGCGAGGAGGTCGCGCAGCTCTCCGGGGTGGGGGTGACCTGGTACACGTGGCTGGAGCAGGGCCGCCCGATCAACGCCTCGGCCCAGGTGCTCGACGCCATCGCGCGCACGCTCCGCCTGGACCGTACCGAGCGGGAGCATCTGTACCACCTGGCGGAGGTGCCGCACGACCCGGACCCGGAGACGGACTCGCTCGCCGTCACCCCCGAGGTCCAGGGCATCATCGACGCGCTCGACCCGCTCCCCGCGGTGGTCTACAACGGGCGGTACGACATCCTGGCCACGAACGGGGCGTACACCGATCTCTTCGAGGAGATACCGCGCCCCGCCGGCCCGTGGAACGTGCTGTGGGTCCTGTTCACGGTGCCCGACACCCGCTGCCCGCTGGTCCATCCGGAGAGGGAGCTGCCGATGATGGTGGCGACGCTGCGGGCCACCTACGGACGCCATGTAGGAGAGCCCGTATGGGAGTCGTTCGTCCGCCGCCTGGCCCGCGCGAGCCCGTACTTCGCCGAGCTGTGGGAGCGGGGGGACGTGGCGCCGTCGGGCTCCAGGACGAAGACCTTCCACCACGAGGAGGTGGGCGAGATACGGATGACGTCGGTCTCGCTGGCGATCACCGGCATGCCGGAGTGCCGGATCGTCGTGTACACCCCGGGCGACGAGGAGAGCCGCGACCGCACGGCACTGCTCCGCGCCCGGCGCGCGCTGACCCCCTGAGACGGCTGACGGACAGCAAAAATCCCGTCCCCTGCGGGGGACGGGATCCACACTTCGTGCGACTGATTGTGGAGCTAAGGAGAATTGAACTCCTGACCTCCTGCATGCCATGCAGGCGCTCTACCAACTGAGCTATAGCCCCTCGTGTCCTGTGCGCTCGCGCGCTGCGGACTAGAAGAACTTTAGCCTGCGACCAGCCGGAAAGTGAAATCAGACGTCGTCGCCGAGCACCGGCTCGGGAAGCGTGCCGGCGTTGTGCTCCAGGAGACGCCAGCCGCGCGCGCCCTCGCCGAGGACGGACCAGCAGCAGTTCGAGAGACCCCCGAGGCCCTCCCAGTGGTGCGCCTCCAGGCCGAGCAGCCGACCGATGGTGGTGCGGATCGTGCCGCCGTGGCTGACGACGACGAGCGTGCCGTCGTCGGGCAGCTTCTCGGCGTGCCGGAGCACCACCGGCGCGGCCCGGTCGGCGACCTCGGTCTCCAGCTCGCCCCCGCCGCGCCGCACGGGCTCACCGCGCTTCCACGCGGCGTACTGCTCGCCGAACCGCCCGACGATCTCCTCGTGCGTCAGCCCCTGCCAGTCCCCCGCGAAGGTCTCGCGGAGCCCGGCGTCGTACGCGACCTCCAGGCCGGTGAGGCCGGCCAGCTCGGCGGCCGTGGCCGCGGCCCGGGAGAGGTCGGAGGCGACGATCGCGTCGGGCCGCAGGGACGCCAGCAGCCGCGCGGCCCGCCGCGCCTGGGCCACGCCCGCGTCGGTCAGCTCGATGTCCGTGGAGCCCTGGAAGCGGCGCTCCAGGTTCCACGCCGTCTGGCCGTGCCGCCACAGGACGATGCGGCGTCCTCTGCCGCGTCCGCTGCCGTTCAGCTCAGCTCACCGTCCGCGTCACCGGCGATCCCGGCGGGCTCGGCGGCCTTCGTACGGGTCTTCACGGCGTCCTCGGGCAGGGGCAGCTCGGGGCAGTCCTTCCACAGCCGCTCCAGGGCGTAGAAGACCCGCTCCTCGGTGTGCTGCACGTGGACGACGATGTCGACGTAGTCGAGGAGGATCCAGCGGGCGTCGCGGTCGCCCTCACGGCGCACCGGCTTGACGCCGAGCTGCTTCTGGATCTGCTCCTCGATCTCGTCGACGATCGACTTGACCTGGCGGTCGTTGGGCGCGGACGCGAGCAGGAAGGCGTCCGTGATCGACAGCACGTCGCTGACGTCGTACGCGATGATGTCGTGCCCGAGCCGGTCGGCGGCCGCCTGGGCGGCGACGGTGACGAGCTGGACGGAACGTTCGGTTGCGGTCACAAGCAGGCTTTCGTGTCGGCGGTCGTGGAGAGAACCAGGATCTCACGGACCGCCGACACCGGGCGCAGCTCTCCCGCCCCGGCCGGGTCGCGCGCGGCCGGGGCGGGTCAGGACTCAGTTCGGGGAGTAGTCCTGACCGAGGACGACCGACACGTCGGCGTTGGCGGCGGGTGTGCCCTTCTTCACCGCGTCGGTCGGCAGCCCGAGGGTCTTGGCGACCTCCACGGCCTGGTCCTTGATCGCCGCGTCACCATAGATGACCTGCGAGGACGCCTCCGCGTCCGCCGAACCGGCGTCCACGTAGCTGTAGCCGCCATTGATCACGGCGGTCCGCGCTGCCTCGGCCGCGCTCGTGCCGCCGCTGGCGTCCTCGACCCCCACGCGCAGGGCGCTGCCCTTCTCCGGGGCGCTGACCGAGCCGCCGAGAATGTCCTTCACCACACCGGCGACGGCGGAGTCGCTGAGGGTGCCGTCGGGCTGCACGGGCAGGAGAGCCGTCTTGTAGTCGCCCTCCTTCGCGTGCAGGGACAGCTTGGCGAGGGCGGCGCCCAGGTCGGCCTCGGTCAGCGACGGGTCGAGGATCTGCCCGAGGGTCTGCACGGTGACGGTCGCGGCCTTCGGGTCGTCGGACATCTTCCGCAGCACCCCCTGGAGGACCTGGCCGAAGCGCTGGAGCTGCTTGGCCTCGGGCTCGCCGGGGCCGCGGTACGTGGCGTACGCGACGGCCGCCTTGCCGCTGAGGGTCTGGTTCTCGCCCTTCCGTACCACCGGCTGGTCGCCCTTCTTCGCGCCGGGCACGTCCGTGTCGGTGGTGAGGTCGATGTTGCCGACGAGCTGGACGAGGTTGTCCAGGTACGGGGTGTCGAGCCGCCAGGTGCCCGAGATCTCGGTGCCGAGCAGCGTGCCGAGCGCCTTGCGGGTGGTGTCGGAGCCGTCGTCGTCCACGGACTTGCCGAGCGTGACCCCGGAGCCGTCGTCGCCCTCCACGGAGAGCGAGTTGGGCAGCAGGACGGTGGTGCCCTGGCCGGTCGTGGCGTTGTTGACGAGCAGCGCCGTCGAGGTGCCCTTCGCCTTGGTGTTGTGCAGGTGGACGACGATCACGTCACGCTTCTGCGCGCCGCCCGCGGCGGTGTTCCCCTTCGTGTCCGCCCCGGCGGAACCGGGCAGCTTGCCCGCGTACCAGAGGTAGCCGGCCCCGCCCGCGACGACCAGGACGACGGCGACGACCAGGGCCACCACCCGGGACCGGCCCCGGCGCTTGGCCTCCTCGCGCCGCTCGGACCGGCTCTCGGTGAACTTGAGCCAGTCGATGACGTCCTCGGAGTCCTCGTCGGGCTCCTCCGTGAAGGCGAACTGCTCGTCGACGGCGGGGCGCCGCTGCTCGGGGACGGCCGCCTGACCGGCCTCGGGGGCGGCCTGGCGCGGCGGCGCCTCGTGCCGCGGCTCGTGAGGCGCCTCCTGCTGCTGCGGGATCCACTGCTGGGTGGCGTCCACGGCGACGGGCTGCTGGGCCTGCTGCTGCCCGGTGTCGTAGCCGTACCCGTCGTACCCGTAGCCGTCCTGCTGCTGGGCGGGCTGAGGATGCTGCTGCCCGTAGTTCTCATAGGGCTGCTGCGACTGCTGCGGGGCCTGCTGCTGGGCATACGGGTCGTACGTCTGCTGCGGCTGTCCGTACGCGTCGTACTGCTGCGTCTGGGGCTGCTGCGTCTGAGGCTGCTCGTACACCGGCTGCCCGTACTCGTCGTACCCGACGATCCGAGGCTGTGCGTAATAGGGGTCGTACGGGTCGTACGGCTGCTGCTGGTCGTTCACCGGTGTCCCTCTCCGTGACTCATTCGCCGCGGTACAACTGCCTCTTGTCGATGTAACGCACCACACCGTCCGGGACCAGGTACCAGACCGGATCGCCCTTCGCGACGCGCTCCCGGCAGTCCGTGGAGGAGATCGCCAGTGCCGGGACCTCCACCAGCGACACACCGCCCTTGGGCAGCCCGTCGTCCGTCAGGTCGTGGCCGGGCCGCGTGACCCCGATGAAGTGGGCCAGCGAGAACAGCTCTTCGTGGTCCCGCCAGCTCAGGATCTGCGAGAGCGCGTCGGCCCCGGTGATGAAGAAGAGGTCCGCGTCGTCGTTGCGGGAGCGCAGGTCCCGCAACGTGTCGATCGTGTACGTCGGCCCGCCGCGGTCGATGTCGATGCGGCTGACCGAGAACTGCGGATTGGACGCCGTGGCGATGACCGTCATCAGATAACGGTCCTCCGCCGGGGAGACCACCTGACGGCTCTTCTGCCACGGCTGTCCGGTCGGTACGAACACCACCTCGTCGAGCTGGAACCGTATGGCGACCTCGCTGGCCGCGACCAGGTGCCCGTGGTGGACCGGGTCGAAAGTCCCGCCCATCACGCCGAGTCGGCGCCTGCCCCGGCCGGGGGCCGCGACGGGGCCGGCGGGCGTCTGCTGCTCTCCCATGCGTGCAGAGCGTACTTGCACCGGGTTGCGTACCGGCCTCAGCGGTCGCGGTTGAAGCGGGTGGTGATCCACAGCAGCAGGAGGAGCGCGAACAGCGCGCCGCCGCCCGTGAGGTACGGGCTGAGGCTTTCGTGGTTGCCGCCGCCGTGCTCGGCACCCTCGGCGAGCGTGACCAGGTTGGCGGCGGTGCCGGTGAGGCTCATCTTCAGCAGGCCCTTTTCGTCGGGAGTCGGTGAGACGTCGCGCACATCGTATGCGGGCGCCTCGGGCACGCTCACGCCGACTCAGTCGTTGTGGTCCTTGTCGCGGTAACCGCGCAGCAGGAACCAGGCGAGCAGAGCGACTCCGACCAGGGAGACGACGAGCACGATCCGGATCGTATCGCCGGGACCCTGCTGGTCGGAGGCCGCGGCGAGCAGTGTGGCGGGGAAGGGCATGTCGGCTGTGCTCCTCGGTGTTCTCGGGCTTCACGGGCCCCCTTCACACGGTAGACGCACCACCTAGGGTGGGGTTCGTCAGGGGGACGGGCCTTGGACTCGTAGAACAGGGGGCATCCATGACAGAAGAGATCCACGACAACGTGCCGAGCAGGCAGCGCAAGCGCTTCCCGGGCATCTCCTCACGCGCGTACGAACATCCCGCGGACCGCTCGGCGCTGGTGGCCCTGCGCAAGCTCACCGGTTTCGACACGGTGTTCAAGGCGCTGAGCGGGCTGCTGCCGGAGCGCAGTCTGCGGCTGCTCTTCCTGTCGGACTCGGTGCGCGTGAGCGAGGCGCAGTTCGCGCACCTCCACACCATGCTCCTCGACGCGTGTTACGTACTGGACCTGGCGAAGGTCCCGGCGATGTACGTGACGCAGGACCCGCGGCCCAACGCCATGTGCATCGGCCTGGACGAGCCGATCATCGTGGTGACCACGGGGCTCGTGGAACTGCTCGACGAGGAGGAGATGCGGGCGGTCGTCGGCCACGAGGTGGGCCACGCCCTGTCCGGCCACTCCGTCTACCGTACGATCCTGCTCTTCCTCACCGGCCTCGCGCTCAAGGTCGCGTGGATCCCGCTGGGCAATGTCGCGATCATGGCGATCGTGACGGCGCTGCGCGAGTGGTTCCGCAAGTCGGAACTGTCCGCGGACCGGGCGGGACTGCTGGTCGGTCAGGACCTCAAGGCGTCCATGCGCGGCCTGATGAAGATCGCGGGCGGGAACCACCTGCACGAGATGAACGTGGACGCGTTCCTGGAGCAGGCGGAGGAGTACGAGGCCGGGGGCGACCTGCGCGACTCGGTGCTCAAGATCCTCAACATTCTGCCCCGTACGCACCCGTTCACGACGGTGCGGGCGGCCGAGCTGAAGAAGTGGGCCGAGAGCCGCGACCACCAGCGGATCATGGACGGCCACTACCCCCGGCGCGGCGAGGACAAGGAGACGTCGGTCACCGACTCCTTCCGCGAATCGGCCTCGCACTACGCGGACACGGTCCGCACCAGCAAGGACCCGCTGCTGAAGCTGGTCGGTGACCTCGCGGGCGGCGCGGGGGACCTGGGCGGCAAGCTGCGCGACCGCTTCGGCGGCGGTACGGCCGGCCCGAAGACCCCGCCGAACGGCGAGGCGGCGGAGGGCCAGGCCTGACCGACGGGTCCGGCACGGCGCGCGGGGTGCGGGGGGCCGGGCTCAGGGAGACCTACGGCTTCGGCTCGGCCCCCGTCGACAGCATCCCGCACAGGCCCGTCCCGATCGGGCCGGTGGCGAACGGGTTGGTGCCGGGCGGCCGCTCGGCCACCGTCGTCCGCGCCCCCGCCAGGAGGGGCCGCAGCGTCCTCGGCGGCGCGGCCGAGCAGGCCTGCGGCCCGACCTGGGCCTGGCTCAGCAGCAGCTCGGCCTGGTGCTTCGCCAGGTCGTTCTGGTCGAAGCGGAAGCGCAGCTCGCGCCGGACGGTGAAGAGCGAGGCGTCCCGTACGGGCACCGCCGACGACGCGGCGGGCCGCAGCGCGTAGACGAAGGTGTGGTCGGAGCTGACCTCCAGGATCCCCGGCCCCGTCTCCTCGACGCGGAGCGTGCCGTGCACCCGTACCTCGTCGGCGGCGGGGGCCACCTTCGCCGGGTCGAAGCGCACCAGCCATCCCGCCGGGACGTGCCGCCCGTCGTCCGCCGGCGCGCTGAAGCTCCGGTCGAACTGGGTCAGCTGGTCGGGGTCGAGCAGCGCCCGTACGGGCCGCACCGTACGGCCCGCGAGGACGTCCGGGTCCAGCGAGGACGCCACGAGGTAGTCCTTGACGGTGGTCAGCGCGGCGACGACCTGGCTCTCGGTGAAACTTCTGGTCCCCCGCACACCCGGCAGGGTGATCCCGGCGGCCCCGGCACGGAACTGCGCGGCCGGACTGTGCGCGAAGAGGCCGTCGGGAGTGCCGCCCGGCACCCGCCCGGCCGGGGCCAGCGGGATGACCGTCATCCGCAGCGCCTCCGCCGTCCCGTGGGTCGAGGGCCGGTACGGACTCCGTACGCCCAGGTAGATCGCCGTGCCGAAGGCCAGGGCGACCACCAGGAGCAGGACGAGCGCCTGCCGGGGGCCGTGCAGGAAACCGCGGCGCCTGCCCCGCCTGACGTGCTTGGGCGGCAGGCTCCGGACGGCCGCGTGGGCGTGGTCGCCGCCCAGCCGCTCCCGCGCCGAGTACTCCTGGAGCCGGGCAGCGCGGATGAACGACTCGTCGAACACGACGGACCGGTACTCGTCATCGCCGTTGGGGGAGCCCTCGGGTGCCCCTTCAGGTGGCTCTCCGCGCCCTGCCATACCTTCAGGGTAGGTCGGCGGGGGCAAACGTAAACGCTCCGCCTCAGGGCGAGTTCCGCCGGACACCGTTGGTCCGTTCGGGTGAGCGGGTCCCCGGATCACGGGTGGCGCGGCCCCCGGAACACCCCGGCGGAGCCCCGTGCCGGGCGGTGGTCAGGGCGTGTGCGGTACGGCGCCGGTCGCCGGGGCCGTACGGTCCTGGTCCCGGGAGACCCCCGCCCCCGGCCCGATCACGGGACCGACGACGGGCGCGCCCGAACGGGTCGTGTCCACCCCGGTCGTGGCGGGAGCGGGCGCCGGGTCCTGGCGGCCGCTCGCCGCCCCGCGGTAGACGGCGCTGAAGGCGAGCGCGACCATCCCGATGCCCAGCAGCAGGGCGAGGAGCCAGGCGACGGGACGGTGCCAGCGGGCGTTGCCGCGGTACGGGCGCAGGGCGCCGCCGTGCGGTCCGTACGGCCCCGCGTACCCGTCCGGGTCGTCGGGGTCGTATCCGTACCCGTCCTCCCGGTCGTCACCGCCACCGGGCCCGTAGAACTCGTCGTAGAACTCGTCGTCCGGCGGGCCGCCCGACCGCAGGCGGGCCGCCTCCGCGGCGGCGCGTGCCTCGGCGGCGGCCAGCAGCCGCTCGACCGCGCTGGGTTCATGGAAGGTGGCGGACTTGATGAAGGCCTCGTCGAACACCACGGAGGCGAAGTCCTCGTCCGCGCCTCCGCGGTCGTCGTCGGGCTCCCAGCCGTCCGGGAACGGCCTGCCCCCCACGTCGTCCGGCACGATCCCAGGGTAAACCGGGCGAGTCGTTTTGGGCAGGCGGAGTCCAAAGTCCGGGTGGTCACCTCACCTGGTGTGACCGTCCCCGGTCACGATGTACTTGGTGGAGGTCAGTTCGGGCAGTCCCATCGGCCCGCGCGCGTGCAGCTTCTGGGTGGAGATGCCGATCTCGGCGCCGAACCCGAACTGGCCGCCGTCGGTGAAACGCGTCGAGGCGTTCACGGCGACCGTCGTGGAGTCCACCAACTGGGTGAACCGCCGGGCGGCGGCCTGCGAGGTGGTCACGATCGCCTCGGTGTGGCCCGAGGACCAGAGCCTGATGTGGGCGACGGCCGAGTCCAGCGAGTCGACGACGGCCGCGGCGATGTCGTACGACAGGTACTCCGTCTCCCAGTCCTCGGCGGTGGCCGCCACGACGGTCGCCTTGGTACCGCCCGCGTACGCGAGGACCCGCTCGTCGGCGTGCACGGTCACGCCCGCGTCGGCGAGCGCGTCCAGCGCGCGGGGCAGGAACGCGGCCGCGATGTCCTGGTGGACGAGCAGCGTCTCGGCGGAGTTGCAGACGCTGGGCCGCTGGGCCTTGGAGTTGATCAGGATGTCGACGGCCATGTCGAGGTCGGTGTCGGCGTCCACGTACACGTGGCAGTTGCCGGTCCCGGTCTCGATGACCGGGACGGTGGACTCCTCGACGACCGTACGGATCAGGGAGGCGCCGCCGCGCGGAATCAGGACGTCGACCAGGCCGCGCGCCCGCATCAGCTCCCGTACGGAGTCGCGGCCCTCGCCGGGCACCAGCTGGACGGCGTCGGCGGGCAGCCCGGCGCCCCCGACGGCGTCGCGGAGCACCCGGACGAGTGCGGTGTTGGAGGAGATGGCGGAGGACGAGCCGCGCAGCAGCACGGCGTTGCCCGACTTGAGGCACAGGGCGGCGGCGTCCACGGTGACGTTGGGGCGGGCCTCGTAGATGATCCCGACGACACCGAGCGGCACCCGTACCTGCCGCAGGTCGATGCCGTTGGGCAGCGTGGAGCCGCGGACGACCTCGCCGACCGGGTCGGGCAGGGCCGCCACGTCCCGTACGTCGGCGGCGATGGCCCGCACCCGCTCGGGCGTGAGGGTCAGCCGGTCGATGACGGTCTCGGTGGCCCCCGCCTCCCGGGCGCGCGCCACGTCCTCGGCGTTGGCCGTGACGATCTCGTGGGTACGGACCTCCAGCGCGTCCGCGATCGCCAGCAGCGCGTCGTCCTTGGCCGCGCGCGGCAGCGGCGCGATGTCGGCGGCGGCCGCGCGGGAGCGGTAGGCGGTCCTGGCGACCGGGGAGAGGTTGTCGTACGGCGAGAGCGAGGTCATGCCCGCAGGGTAGTGCGCGCCCTGCGGGCATTCCGCACCTATTCCGCACTCCGAGACACGTCACGGGACACGCGTGGGGCCCGTGGGACCGGGGGCGGCGGACGGGTCAGAACGGATGGACCCCCACGGGCGCGGCGGGCGGCGGCCCGTATCCCTCCGCGATGCGCAGGTGGTACGTCTCGCGGTCGATGACCTCCAGGCCCACGATCTCCCACGGCGGCAGCTTCGCGCTGGACCGGTGCTCCCCCCAGAGCCTCAGTGCCACCGCGGCCGCGTCGTGCAGGTCCCGGGCCTCCTCCCAGTAGCGGATCTCCGCGTGGTCGTTCGCGTACCGGCTGGTCAGCAGGAAGGGATGGTCGTGGGCCAGCTGTTCCAGGCCGCGTCTGACCTCCGTCAGCGGAGCCTCGGAGCCCGAGACGCTGAGTGTGATGTGCCAGAGCTTGGACACCTGGCGCTCTTCTCCCCGCGCTTCCTTTCCCGATCCTGCCTCCCTCTGTGGCTCGTCGCCGCCGCCGTCGCGGTCGAAGTCCTGTCCCGCTTCGACGCTGGTCAGGGTTCGTGTCTTCCCCGCCACCCGCCGGGCGTGGGCACTGCCGCCGTTCCCTCGGGGCACCGCCCCCGGGCGCGCTCGTCTCACCAGCGGCCTCCTGTTGTTGCTGCGTCGTCGTGCTGTTCCCCTGTGGACCGACCGGTCCTGCTCCCGGGGATCCCTCCTGGGATCGTGCCCCGGATTACCCCTGGGACAAAGTTGACCAGCCCGGGCGCCGATGTGGGGCGGTTTTCCCCAAGGTCCCTGTCCGGCGGAGCCGGTTTCAGCCGTTTCAGGGCCGCGGGCCGGGGTGGAGAATCACCAGATCGTCTCTGTGTACGACCTCGCGTTCGTAGGCGGGGCCCAGCTCACGGGCCAGGTCGCGGGTGGAGCGGCCGAGGAGCTGGGGGATCTCTTTCGCGTCGAAGTTGACGAGCCCGCGGGCGACGGCGCGGCCCGCCGTGTCCCGCAGTTCCACCGGGTCGCCGGCGCTGAACTCCCCCTCCACGGCGGCGATTCCGGCCGGCAGCAGCGAGGTGCGGCGCTCGACGACGGCCCGTACGGCGCCGTCGTCCAGGGTGAGGGCGCCCTGGGGGGTGGAGGCGTGGGCCAGCCACAGCAGGCGGTCGGCCGAGCGGCGTCCCGTGCGGTGGAAGTACGTGCCGGTGTCGCGGCCCGCGAGCCCGTCGGCGGCGTGGCTGGCGGAGGTGAGCACGACCGGGATGCCGGCGGCGGCGGCGATCCTGGCGGCCTCGACCTTGGTGACCATGCCGCCGGTGCCCACGCCCGCCTTGCCCGCGCTGCCGAGGGAGACGCCCGCGAGGTCGGCGGGGCCGCGCACCTCGGCGATCCGGGTGGTGCCCGGGGTGCTCGGGTTGCCGTCGTAGAGCCCGTCGACGTCGGAGAGGAGGACGAGGAGGTCGGCCCGGACGAGATGGGCGACGAGCGCGGCCAGCCGGTCGTTGTCGCCGAAGCGGATCTCGTCGGTGGCGACGGTGTCGTTCTCGTTGACGACGGGGACGGCGCCCATGCCGAGGAGCTGGTCGAGGGTGCGGTACGCGTTGCGGTAGTGGGAGCGGCGGCTGGTGTCGTCGGTGGTCAGGAGGACCTGGCCGACCCGGACGCCGTAGCGGGCGAAGGAGGCCGTGTAGCGGGCGACCAGGAGCCCCTGCCCGACGCTGGCGGCGGCCTGCTGGCGCGCCAGGTCCTTGGGGCGTCCGGTCAGGCCGAGCGGCGCCAGTCCGGCGGCGATGGCGCCGCTGGACACCAGCACGATCTCCTTGGGTCCCGTCTCGCCCGGTGCCTGCTCGCCGTTGCCGCCGCGCACCGTGGCCAGGACGTCCACCAGGGCGTCGACCCGGTCGGCGTCGAGCCCGCCGGAGGCGGTCGTCAGCGAGGAGGAACCGACCTTGACGACGATCCTGCGGGCCCCTGCCACCACGTCCTGCCGTACCGCTGCCACGTGCCTTGCCTCTGCTCTCACTGTCGGGCCGCCTCCCGGCCGGTCAGCGTACGCGCACCCGGGCGGCCGGCGCCGGGACTTTTCAGCCGCTGAGACGGCGGGCGCGCAGCTCGCTCCTGAACGACACGCAGTCCTCGTACGCGGGCAGCAGGCCCTGCCGTTCGGCCTCGGCCAGGGTCGGCGCCTCGGCGTCCTTGGGCGAGAGCAGCGGGGGGATGTCGGCGGGCCACTCGAGGGCCAGCGCGGGGTCGAGCGGGTGGATGCCGTGCTCCCGGGTGGGCGCGTATCCCTCGGAGCAGAGATAGACGACGACGGTGTCGTCCGTCAGCGCGAGGAAGGCGTGCCCGAGCCCCTCGGAGAGGTAGAGCGCGTGGTGGGTGTCGTCGTCGAGCCGGACGATCTCCGACTGCCCGTACGTGGGCGAGCCGACCCGGATGTCCACGACGGCGTCCAGGACGGCCCCGCGCACGCACTTGACGTACTTGGCCTGGCTGGGCGGCACGTCGGCGTAGTGGATCCCGCGCAGGGTGCCGCGCCTGGAGACGGAGTAGTTGGCCTGGGCGAGGTCGAGGTCCTGGCCGGTCGCCTCCCGGAAGTCGGCGGCGCGGAACCACTCGTGGAAGCTGCCGCGCTCGTCGGGGAACACCTTGGGCTCGTGGATCCAGGCGCCTTCGATGGACAGGGGTCGCATGATGTGTGGGGATTCCTCGCTGTGGCCGTACGGACGCGCACGTACGGAGATGGTCGGACGGACGGGGTCATACGGACGGGGTCACACGGGCGGGGTCATACGCAACGCGGATACGGACGTGGGCCACACGCGGGGCCGGTCACGGGGCGGGGCCGGATGGCCCCGAAGCGCCGGGGCCGTCGGGCGTGAAGTGCCGCGTCACCGGCCGGAGTCATCGCGCCAGCGCGCGGCGGACCCGGCCGAGCACCCGCCGCAGCAGGGACCGCCGGACGGGCGCGCCCTTCGGTGCGGCGGCCTTCTTCCGCTTCGGCAGCGCGGTGGCCGCGACGACCCTCGCCACCCCGTCCTCGGCGAACCGCAGGCCGACGGGCAGGACCGTCCAGCGGGGTGCGCCGCGCTTGGCCGACGGCAGCCCCACCTCGACGTGCCAGGCCCGGCCGGTGAGCGTCTCCACGGGCAGCTCCGACGAGAGGAGCGCCCCGTCGCCCTTGGGCACGAGCGTGGCGGGGCTCTCCGCCTTCGCGCCGCTCGCCGCGTCCGTCAGCCGCAGCGCCACGTCCTCCGGGTCGGCGGCGTGCAGCCGCAGCGGTACGGAGAGGCTGCCGTCGTCGTACGTCACGTGGGCGGGGGCGATCCCCGCGACGTCCTGGTCGAAGCGGCTGGTGGCGTGGTCGACGTCCAGCGACAGGTTGCCGTACGGCTCGGTCCAGTACGGCAGCACCAGCCGCCGGGGCGTGCCGCCGAGGGTGCCCTGGCGGGCCGCGTCCACGGTGTCCGCGCGGACGGCTCCCAGCCGGGCCTCCTTGGTCCACCCGCAGGCGCTGATACGGAAGTGGAGGTCCCAGATGCCGGGGCCGAGGGGGGCGCGGTTGGCGGCGGTCCCGGGGTCCACGGACGACTCGGCCCGCAGGACGAGCCGGAAGGCTCCGTCGGCGCCGTCGGCGGGCACCCGCTCGCGCGTGAACTCGACGGGCTGGTAGAACTCGGCGGCCGTGGAGCGTTCCCGTACAACGAGGTCGACCTTCGCCTGGTCCACCGGGGCGCGGGTGCTGGCGCCCACCTCCCGGATCGCGGCGGCGGTCTCCTCGCCGAAGGGCAGGTCGAGGCGGGCCTCGCCGTCCTCGGTGAGGAACGTGAGCGGGGAGCCGGCCACCTGGTACTCGGCGGTGAAGCCGATCCGCAGCGCCCCCGTCTCCCAGCCGAGCGTCTCCAGCCGTCCGGTGGGCTTGATCCCGGCCTCCCACCGGGCCAGTTCCTCCAGGTCGGCGAACCGGTCGGCGGTCACCAGCGCGGCGACGACCTGCTGGGTGGGCTGGAGTCCGGCGGCGACCCCGGGGCCCATGCGCTCGACGACCACCCCGCGGATCTCGTCGTACAGCTCGCGGCGGTAGTCCTCGGGCAGGGCCAGGAGCCGGCGCCCGCGCAGCCTCTCCACCATCTCGTTGCGCAGCCAGCGGCGGTAGAGCTTGTCGCGCAGCGCGCCCGGCTCGGTGTTGCGCTCGACGACGTCCAGCGCCTCGCGGAGGTTCTTGAAGTAGCCGACCGGGTCGAAGCGCTGGAAGCCGGCGTTCGAGGCGTCCTCGCGCTTGACGTGGTAGTAGCAGAGATAGTCGCTCAGCACCGCGACGTTCGAGGCGAGCAAGTAGGTCTCGGCGACAAAGACATGGTCTTCGAGGCGGCGCCGGCCTTCCTTGAATCGGATGCCGTTCCGGTCGAGGAATTCCTTGCGGAACATCTTGTGCGGAGTGAGGCTGTCGATCAGCGGGGCATTCCCGACGTTCGCGTGCGGCCGATTCACACGGAACAGTTCCAGCGGGACCGGCCGGCCCTTGCCCGCCATCTTTCCGACGATCACATCGGCGTTGTTCTCGACGCCGTATTCGTACATGCGCTCAAGGGCTTCGTCACCGAGCCAGTCGTCATTGTCGACGAACATCACGAACTCGCCCCGGGCCGCCGCGATCCCGACGTTGCGGGGCTTGCCGGACCAGCCGGACGGCTCCTGGTGGATCACGTGCATGTGGGGGTGCTCGGCGGCGAGCCGGTCGAGCCGTTCGGGCGTTCCGTCCGTCGACCCGTCGTTGACGAAGATGGCTTCGTACGTGTCGTCAGGCAGGCTCTGGCGCAGCAATGAGGCAATGCAGTCCTCGATGTACTGACCGGGGTTGTACACCGGAATAACCACGCTGACCTTGACGGACATGCGATAAGCCCCACTGGTGAAAGCGCCCCGGCGTCTGCTCGCGGGACATCGGAAAACCCACAATATCGTCTGGCCGTAAGGCAGCGGGATCGCCGTCCACAGCTGCGGCCGCCCGGTCCGTTAATCATTCCGGACCGGGCGGCCGGCGGTTCAGCGTCCGACGGCCTCGATCTGCTTGCGCAGCGGACCGAACGCGGAGCGCCCGCGGCGCAGGTCACGGGCGCGGGTGAGCTGACGCCAGAAGTCGGCGGTGAGGACGGTCTCGGGGGCGATCGCGTTCTTGCGCACGATCACCTCGTCCGGGACGGCCTGGGGGTCCGGTACGACGTACTCCTCGATGATCTTGTCGTACGCGTCCTTGAGGACCGTGCTCGTCGGGTCGGCGCCGAAGACCAGCACCACGCCGGTCGGCTGCGTGTCGACCTCGACCACGAGCAGGTCGGGGCGGAAGCGGCGGAGCACGGTGGCGACCTTGTAGACGTCCCCGGTCCACGCGTCGGTGTGGCGGTCGCGGGCGGCCTCGTCGATGTTGCGGGGCAGCATGTCGTCGAGCACGATCACGCTGGACCAGCGCGCGTGGCGCTCGACGTTCATGAAGTCGCGCAGGGCGAACTCGAAGAGGTGCATGCCGTCGATGAACGACAGGTCCAGCTTGGGGTCGCCGCCGAACAGCGCGAGGGGGTCCTTGCGGGCCAGCGCGCGGAACGGGTTGCGCTGCGGCCGCAGGTGCAGCAGGGGATCCTTGCGCGCGAAGAAGTCGTCGCTGGTCGCACGCACCAGGTGGACGTCGCAGCTGATCGCCTTGACCACCTTGAAGGCGGGGTCGACCGCTACGGAGGGAACGCGGGAGAGAGCCAGGCTGCGACCGTCGTTGACCCCGATCTCCAGGTAGGTACGGGGCTTGTAGACGCGGTGCAGTTGACGCAGGAAGCCGTGGCGATCCACTGAGGGCCCTTCACTCAGAAGCAAACATTGGAGACGTTAATTCCGAGTGAAGGTAGTCCCTCCGCCGACAAAACGTAAATGGCTACCGTCCGGTGGCGGCGCCTCCGCGCTCGCTCTCCAGCAGGGCGGGGAAGGCCTCCACGAGAGCTTCACGCCACTCCCTCATCGGTCCGAACCCGGCCTCCTTCCACCGGTCGTGGCCCAGCACGCTGTACGCGGGCCGGGGCGCGGGCCGGACGAAGGCGTCGCTGGTCGTGGGGCGTACCCGGGCGGGATCCGCGCCCAGCAGCCGGAAGATCTCGCGCGTGAGGCCGAACCAGGTCGTTTCGCCCCCGTTCGTCCCGTGGTAGACACCGGCCGGCGCCTCGCCGCGCAGGGCGTGCCGGCCGAGGCCGGCCAGGCGCTCCGCGAGGTCCGCCGACCAGGTCGGCTGACCCCTCTGGTCATTCACCACATCGAGGGTGTCCTTGACACCCTCCAGCTTGATCATTGTTCTGATGAAATTGCCACCGCCGGCGCCGTAGAGCCACGCGGTACGGATCACGAACCCGGTCTCCGGGAGCGTCTCCAGGACGGCGCGCTCGCCGGCGGCCTTCGTACGGCCGTAGGCGTTGATCGGCGCCAGCGGGCTGTCCTCCGGGTACGGGTCCCCGGCGTCGCCCGCGAGGACGTAGTCCGTGGAGACGTGGAGCAGGAGGGCGCCGGAGTCCCGGCAGGCCTCCGCGAGGACCCGGGGCCCCGTGCCGTTGACCGCGAGGGCCGCCTCCTCGCCGGCCTCGGCGTCGTCCACCGCCGTCCAGGCCGCGCAGTTCACCACCACGGCGGGTCGGTGCTCGTCCAGGGCGGCCCGTACGGACGCGGGGTCGGTGATGTCCAGGGCGGCCCTGCCGAGCCCCGTGACGGCCTCTCCGTCCGCCGTGAGCCGGGCCAGGAGGTCCTGGCCCAGCATGCCGCCCGCTCCGGTGACCAGCCAGCCGCTCACAGCGCCGCACGCTCCTTGAGGGGCTCCCACCACGCGCGGTTGTCGCGGTACCACCGCACCGTCTCGGCGAGGCCCGTGACGAAGTCCTTGCGCGGCTCGTACCCCAGCTCGGTGCGGATCTTGGCGCAGTCGACGGAGTACCGCCGGTCGTGGCCCTTGCGGTCGGTGACGTACTCGACGCTGGTGTCCCAGTCCGCCCCGCACGCCTCCAGGAGCAGCCCGGTCAGTTCCTTGTTGGACAGTTCCGTACCGCCGCCGATGTTGTAGACCTCGCCCGCCCGGCCCTTCGTGCGGACCAGCTCGATGCCCTGGACGTGGTCGTCGATGTGCAGCCAGTCGCGTACGTTCCCGCCGTCTCCGTAGAGCGGGACCTTCTTGCCGTCCAGCAGGTTCGTGATGAACAGCGGGATGACCTTCTCGGGGAAGTGGTGGTGCCCGTAGTTGTTGGAGCAGCGGGTCACGCGCACGTCGAGGCCGTGGGTGCGGTGGTACGAGAGCGCGATCAGGTCGCTCGACGCCTTCGCGGCGGAGTACGGCGAGTTGGGCGCCAGCGGGTCGGTCTCGGGCCAGGAGCCCTCGTCGATGGAGCCGTAGACCTCGTCCGTGGAGATGTGCACGAAGGTCTTCACCCCGGCGCGGTGCGCGGCGTCGATCAGGGTGTGCGTGCCGACGACGTTCGTACGGACGAACTCGGCGCCCCCGTCGATGGACCGGTCGACGTGCGACTCGGCGGCGAAGTGCACCACCTGGTCGTGCTCGGCCATCAGCTTGGCGGCCAGCTGCGGGTCGCAGATGTCCCCTTCCACGAAGGAGAACCCGGCGTGGTCGCGGACCTCGTCGAGGTTGGCCGGGTTGCCCGCGTAGGTGAGCTTGTCGAGCACGGTGAGGGCGACGTCACCGGGGCCCTGCGGACCGAGCACCGTACGGACGTAGTGCGAGCCGATGAAGCCCGCCCCGCCGGTCACCAGGATCCTGGTGGGACGGCCGGAAGTGGCGGAAGTGGTCATGACGAGATCTGCACCTTGCTGTGGTCGCCGAGGACGAGGCGGTGGGCGGACGGGTGACGGGGGGCGGGGGTGACCTCGACGTTGCGGCCGATCAGCGACGCCTCGACCCGGCGTACACCGGTGATGGAGGCACCCCGCAGGATGATGGAGTACTCGATCTCGCTGTCCTCGATCGTGCACTCCTCCGAGACGGACGTGAAGGGACCGATGTAGGCGTCGCTGACCACCGTGTCCGCGCCGATGATCGCGGGGCCGACGATCCGGCTCCCGGTCACCTTGGCGCCCTTCTCGATCCTGACCCGGCCGATGATCTCACTGTCCGCGTCGACGGTGCCTTCGCAGAACGGCTCGATCCGCTCCAGCACCGAGCGGTTGACCTCCAGCATGTCCGTGACGTTGCCGGTGTCCTTCCAGTACCCGGAGATGGTCGTGGAACGGACGTCCTTCTTCTGGTCGATGAGCCACTGGATGGCGTGGGTGATCTCCAGTTCGCCGCGCCAGGAGGGCTCGATGGACCGTACGGCCTCGTGCACGGCGGGGGTGAAGAGGTAGACGCCGACCAGCGCGAGGTCGCTCTTGGGCTGCTTGGGCTTCTCCTCCAGGGCCACCACCCGGCCGCCGACGTCGAGTTCGGCCACGCCGAAGGAGGTCGGGTTGGGCACCTGGGTGAGCAGGATCTGCGCGTCGGGGCGGTCGGCGCGGAATCCGTCGACCAGACCGGAGATGCCGCCGACGATGAAGTTGTCACCCAGGTACATCACGAAGTCGTCGTCGCCCAGGAATGCGCGGGCGATCAGCACCGCGTGCGCCAGGCCGAGCGGGGCCTCCTGCTGGAGATAGGTGATCCGCATTCCGAATTGCGAGCCGTCGCCGACCGCTTCACGGATCTCGTCGGCGGTGTCGCCGACGATGACTCCGACCTCCGTGATGCCCGCTTCCGCGATCGCTTCCAGTCCGTAGAAGAGCACCGGTTTGTTCGCGACCGGTACCAGCTGTTTGGCGGAGGTGTGCGTGATGGGGCGCAGACGGGTACCCGCCCCGCCGGACAGCACGAGAGCCTTCACGTTTTCCCGACCTCACTGAAGATTGTTACTGCGCGGGCTGTACGGATCAGCCCGATTTTACCCAGCGTTTCCCCAGAGGGCAGTACGCGGCCACGTCCGGACACGCTCCCGGCGGCCCCCGGCGCGCCGCCGTCCGCTCATCCTTTCGACGTCAGCGCGCCCATGCTCCTGCGCAGCCTGCGGGCCGCCCGCCGCGCCAGCGACGCGGGCCTGCGGATGGTCCTGGCCGGTTCCACCCGCCGCTTGCCCGCCCAGTCGTTGACGGTGATCTCGTACGTCGCGTCGGGGATCCCCGCCCCGCGGGCCCCGAAGTGCGGGTAGGCGAGATACGTCGTCCCCGTCCGGCCCTTGCGCACCACCTCGGGCGCGGTGCCGGCCCGGAGGAAGGCGAGGACGTCGAGGAGGAGGTCGAGCCGGCCCCTGGCCACACACTCCAGGCGGAGCCGCTCGTTCACCTTGAGCCGGGCCGCCAGACCCGGCGTCCAGTATTCGGCCATCAGAGGGGCGGCCAGCTCCATCTTGTGGCGCCGGACGTCGTCGGACTCCTTGAGGAGGCGGGGGGTGAACTGCTGGAGCAGGGTGACCGTGAACGGTCTGGTCATCAGCTTGTCGCGCTTGGCACCCGGTGGTACGAGGTCGGCGATCAGCTTCATCAGGGCCCGCGCGGAATCGAACCGCAGAATGTATCCGCCCGACTTGGTGACGTGCTTGCCGTCGTCGCGGCCGACCAGGTAATAGCACGTGTAGTCGGCCACGATGGAGACGCCGGAGCCCCGCAGGAACGCCTCCAGCGTGAAGAGGGCGTCCTCGCCGGTCTTCAGTTCCTCGTCGAAGCGCAGGTCCAGCCGGGTGAGCAGGTCGCGCCGGAAGAGCTTCTGCGCGCTGAGCGCGAAGATGGCCCGCGAGTTGAACACGTCGACCCGCTCGACGGTCTTCCCCCACATGGACCGGGGGGCGGTGCGGTTGACGCCCTCGACCTTGCCGAGGACCACGTCCGTACCGGCGCGGTCGGCCATGGCGACCATCCGCTCCAGGGCCTCCTCGCCGAAGTAGTCGTCGGCGTCGAGGAAGAACACATAACGCCCGCGTGCCAGGGACAGCCCCACATTGCGGGGGCCGCTGGGGCCGCCGGAATTGGCCTGGCGCACCACTCTGGTCGGTACGGCGGACTCGGCGGCGAATTTCTCCAGATACTCCCCCGTACCGTCGGTCGAACCGTCGTCGACCGCGACGATCTCGATTCTTCCGGCGCCCAGGGTCTGTTTCTCCACCGATTCCAGACAGCGGACGAGGTAGGGCATCGCCTCATACGCACCGACGATGACGCTCACATCAGGAACAGCAATGTTGTTCATCGAGTTTTAAGACAATCGCCGCCGAGTATCGGTTGCCTCGCTCTCATCACCTGGAATGTGACGTCCATCACGACTCATTCGCGTCGTGCGGTACGACGCGAAAACCCGCGGAACACCGGAGGGCGTTCCGCGGGTCTTCGTACATCCCCGGAGGGATCGGCGGGCCGGGATCAGCCGCGCAGGGACGGATCCAGATCGTTGTTCTCCGGCTCCACGAAGGCGTCCGCGGCCGTCTCCAGCCCTTCCTCCGCCCTGGCCTCCACCGGCGCCGAGTCGTCCGGCGCCCCCGCGTCGGCCACGCTGTCGGGCTCGGCGAGGCGCTGCTCGACGCCGATGTTGCGCGCCAGGGACTTGGCGGCCAGCGTGCGGGTGGCCGCGTTGAACTGCTCGATCGACGTGGGCTCGTCGGGGCCCAGCAGATACCGCTTCAGTTCGTGGCGCGCGGCCGCCCGGGTGTCCCCGGCCGGGTCCGTCACCGTACGGAGCAACTCGTCGAGCTCCTCCGCGCTGTTGGACAGGATCACCGCGGCCCGAACGGCGGTGTTCTGCCGCTTGAACTCCTCGGCGCCCAGCTCCGCGGAGTCGGTCACCGCGTACGGCTTGCCGCTCGCGATGAAGTCGGAGACCACGCTGGAGATGTCGGAGACCATGGCGTCCGACTCGTTGAAGCAGTCGTAGAGCCGCGGCTCGGCGCCGCTGATGACCCGGTGCTCCCACCAGCCGAAGGAACGCCAGTAGGCGGTGTTCCACTCGGCCCTGAGCCGGGTCAGCTCCGCCTGCCGTGCCGGGTCGGCCTTGGCGTCACGGGACTCCTCGGCCTCGTCGCGGCTCGCGTCCGCGCCGGCCGTCAGCGCGGTGAGACGGGCCTCGACCCGGCTCAGCTCGGCCCGCGCGGCGGCCTGCTCCTCGCGCTGGGCGGCGCTCACCCAGCGGGTGTCGGTCGCCCGCTCCGCCGCGGCCTTCTGCACCAGCGCCACGATGCGCTCGTGGACCGCCTTCGCCTTGGGGCTGCGGGTGCCGGTGAACGGGTGCGGCTTGTACAGGAGCCGTACGGGCTGCTCGGCGGCGAGCAGCCGGTTCACGATGTTCTCCCCGGCCAGCAGCAGGGAGGTGTTGCCGGGGTTGTCGTCCCAGCCCTCCCAGGTGGGCGCGTACAGCACCGTGGGCACGGGGTGGCGCGGTACGCCCGTCCCCGACGCGATGGGGGCCAGCTGCGGGCGCCCCACCTCCACGATGTCCTCGTCGCGGACACCGACGTCGGCGAGCGCGTACCGGTCGCGGCCCGCGCGGCCCGCCGTCCACACCTCGTCGTACGCCTTGCTGAACGGGTTGACGCTGGCGAGCTTGTCGCTGTCGCCGTGGCCGATGAAGACGTGCTTCATGGTCGGCACCCGCAGCATGTGGATGTTCTTGCCCACGTTCGCCGCGTACAGGGCGACCCGGACGGTCGACAGGTCCAGGTTCATCAGGTGCACCCCGCCGGGGACGCACAGCACCGGCACGGCCGTCGGCAGGAGCTGCTGGGCGATGACCCGCTCGCGCAGCAGGATCATCGGCCGGTCCTCCATCTGGTCCAGCGTCTCCAGCCACATGTTGACCTGGTACGCGGACTCCTTGGAGCCGGAGAAGTAGAGGATCGTCGTCGGCCGGTAGTCGGCCAGCCAGACGTCCACGGCCGCCAGGACCTTCTCGGCGGAGGGGACGAGCCGGCTGGGCCGCAGGTACGGCAGCAGGGCCAGGACGTACCCGACACCGAGGACCAGCGTGAGCGCGAGGCTCGCGTACCCGTACAGGTTCTCGTCCGTGGCCAGGGCGGTGATCACGCCCGCCATGGCGAAGAGGTCCAGGTGGAGCATCTTCTCGGCGGACCGGTGGAGCAGCCAGCGCGGCGGGGCGTCCGGGATCCGGATGGAGCCGAGGTCGATGTTCCGCGTGACGACGGGGAGCCTGCGGCGCAGGCGGAGCAGGGTCACCACCGCGCCGTGCGGTGCCTGGAGGCCGTAGAACACGAGGACCGTCACGACGGTCACGTAGAAGATGCGGTCCTGACCGAGCCCGGAGCGGGCGACGAGCAGCACGAGGAGAAGCTGCCGGATCAGGAAGCGGATGGAGAGACCGGCGCGCACTTTGGCGAGGCGGTTCACCAGGTAACTGCCGCGGTGGTGCAGATGCGCGTCCGCGACATAACTGACAGCCACCGCGACTGCGAACAGCCAGGTGTCAGGAATTATCGCGGCGACCATGATGCACGGGAAACTGAGCACCAGGAGAAGTGCCGCTGCCAGCTCTGATCCGCTGCCTACCCGGGCGAGGCGAATGGCTGTCGAAATCACGAAGAACCTGCTCCAGACCGTGCCGGCTGATGACCTTGCGACGAAAGTGTGAAGACGAAGCTTCACGAACTCGGGCCCCCGCGGTGCGCAATTCCGCAACCGCGAAGGCCCATATCATGGATTGTCACGAATTATTACACATCTTCCTGACGGTCCAGGACGGCGGCCAGCGCCTGTTCAAAACCGGAGGCCTCGGACGCGGTGCGCGTCGGGTCCTGCTGCCGTACGTCGATGACGTGGCCGGTCAGCTCGGAGAGCAGGACGTCGAGGGACGTCCTGGCGACCGCCTCGGAGGAGAGCAGGGAACCGGCGGGCTCCTGGCCGAACGCCTTGGTCCGCATGGGGGTGGCGGTGCGCTCGGGGTTCACGCAGTTCACGCGGATCCCGTCGGCGGCCCACTCGTCCGACAGCGCCTGGGTCAGGTTCACCATGGCGGCCTTGGTGGACGAGTAGAGGCTGTACTCCGCGCGGCCCCGGGTGTAGCTGGAGGACGTGTAGAGAAGCAACTGGCCTTTGGTCTCGGCCAGGTACTTGTACGAGGCGCGCGCGATCTGCACCGGCGCCAGGTAGTTGACGTTCAGCGCTTCCTGGATCGTCGTGTTGTCCGTCTCGGCCAGCTTGCCGATGCGCAGCACGCCCGCGGTGTTGATGACGTAGTCGATGCGGCCGGTTTCCGAGTACGCCTTCGACAGGGCGTCGTCCACGTGTTCCGGGTTCTCGACGTGCGTACCGGTGGTGGAGCGGCCGAGCGCGTACACCGACGCGCCGTACCGCTCCGCCAGGGCGGCGATGTCCGCGCCGATCCCGTACGAACCGCCGAAGACCACCAGCGTGCGGCCGGAGAGCAGGTCGCGGTAGGCGGCCTCGTCGGCCTGGGCGGGGGCGGCGGTGGAGGCCAGCTGGAAGAGCTTGTCGGCGATGAAGACGTCGACGGGCTGGGTGACCTTCATGTTGTACTCGTCGCCCGCGACGACGTAGATCGGCACGTCGGGCAGGTACTTGAGCACCACCGAGCAGTCGTCCGTGGCCTGGAAGTTGGGGTCGCCGCCGGCGATGTCGTACGCCTTGCGGATCGTGGAGAGCTTGAAGGCCTGCGGGGTCTGGCCGCGCCGCAGCCGGGCGCGGTCGGGGACCTCGGTGATGAACTCGCCGTCGCCGCCGTGCGTACGGGTCACGATGATGGTGTCCGCGGAGGGGATCGCGACGTCGACGGCCTGGTAGCGGTCGAGCGCGTCCACGCAGTCCTGGATCACCCGCTGCGAGAGCAGGGGCCGTACCGCGTCGTGGAACAGGACGTTGGCGTCCTCGCCCTCCGCCAGGCCCTCGCCCAGCGCGGCGATGGCCCGCTCGGTGGTCTCGTTCCGCGTCGCGCCGCCCTCGATCACCCGGGTGACCTTGCTCAGGCCGGCCTTGATGACGATCTTCTCCACGTCGGGGACGAAGCCCGGCGCCATGAGCACGATGACGTCGTCGATCGCGTCGGCCTGCTGGAAGATCGACAGCGTGTGCTCGATGACCGCCTTGCCCGCGATCTTCAGCAGCTGCTTGGGGATCGACAGGCCCACGCGCTGACCTGTACCGCCCGCCAGGACGACGGCGGTGGTGCGGGGCCTCGCGTTGGACGCGGAAGTTGCAGACACGTAACTGACCTACCTTGCGGACTCAGAGGATGAATCGATGGTCCCACCCGCGGCAATCGTCCCGCAAGGCGGAGCACGGCTGTCAGCCACCCCCACGCAACCCCTGATTCACCTGGACAGGCTACTGCGGCACTGGTCATGACACGATCGCCGGAGGGGCGGGAACCCACCCCTCCGGCGATCGGAGAGACGCCTGTCACAGGACGGCGCCGCTGACCTGCGCGTCCCGTACGGCCGGAAGGAGCCGAAAGGGCTAGAAGGGGTCGAACTCGTCGTACTCCTTCTGGACGTCGTCGCGCTCCGCGTCCCGGTCCCTGCGGCGCTGCGACGCGGGACGGGGTGCCTCCAGGCGGTGGTCCTCGCCGCGGCGGCCCAGCATCTCGGCGCCCGCCATCATCGTGGGCTCCCAGTCGAAGACGACCGCGTTGTCCTCGGCGCCGATCGCCACGCCGTCGCCCGACCGGGCGCCGGCCTTCATCAGCTGGTCCTCGACGCCGAGCCGGCTGAGCCGGTCCGCGAGGTAGCCGACGGCCTCGTCGTTGCTGAAGTCGGTCTGGCGCACCCAGCGTTCGGGCTTCTCGCCCCGTACGCGGTAGATCCCGTCCTCCTCCAGGGTGACGGTGAAGCCCGCGTCGTCCACGGCCTTCGGACGGATGACGATCCGGGTCGCCTCCTCCTGCGGCTTGTCGGCGCGGGCCTTGGCGACGGCCTCGGCGAGTCCGAAGGACAGCTCCTTGAGGCCGGTACGGTCGACCGCGGACGCCTCGAAGACGTGGTAGCCGCGCTTCTCCAGCTCGGGCCTGATCATGTCGGCGAGGTCCTTGCCGTCCGGGATGTCGACCTTGTTGAGGACGACCATGCGCGGCCGGTCCTCCAGGCCCCCGTACAGCGCCAGCTCCGCCTCGATCACGTCGAGGTCGGTGACCGGGTCGCGGTCGGACTCCAGCGTGGCGGTGTCCAGGACGTGCAGCAGCACCGAGCAGCGCTCGACGTGACGGAGGAATTCCAGACCGAGGCCGCGGCCCTGGCTGGCGCCGGGGATCAGTCCGGGCACGTCCGCGATCGTGTAGACGACCGAACCGGCCGTGACCACCCCGAGGTTGGGGATGAGCGTGGTGAACGGGTAGTCCGCGATCTTCGGCTTGGCGGCCGAGAGCACGGAGATCAGCGACGACTTGCCGGCGCTCGGGTAGCCGACGAGCGCGACGTCGGCGACCGTCTTGAGCTCCAGGACGATGTCACCGCCGCCACCGGGCACGCCGAGCAGCGCGAAGCCGGGGGCCTTGCGGCGGGCGGAGGCGAGGGACGCGTTGCCGAGGCCGCCGCGGCCGCCTTCTGCCGCCACGTACGTCGTGCCCTGGCCGACGAGGTCGGCGAGGACGTTGCCGGCCTTGTCGAGGACGACCGTGCCGTCCGGGACGGGCAGGATCAGGTCCTGGCCGTCCTTGCCGGAGCGGTTGGCCCCGGCGCCGGGCTGGCCGTTGGTGGCCTTGCGGTGCGGCGTGTGGTGGTAGTCGAGCAGCGTCGTCACGTCCTGGTCGACGACCAGGATCACGTCGCCGCCGTGTCCGCCGTTGCCGCCGTCGGGTCCGCCGAGCGGCTTGAACTTCTCACGGTGTACGGAGGCGCAGCCGTGGCCTCCGCTACCCGCGGCGACATGCAGCTCGACGCGGTCCACGAAGGTGGTCATGGGGATTGCCTCCAGTACATACGGAAATGTCTCAACAACAACACACGAAGGGCGGACCCGCTTCCCGATACTCCGGGAAGCGAGGTCCGCCCTCGCGAAGAAACCCGTTCTACAGGTGCCTGACGACCGATGGGTCTCAGGCGACCGGAACGATGTTCACGACCTTGCGGCCACGGCTGGTGCCGAACTCCACCGCGCCGGCGCTCAGCGCGAACAGCGTGTCGTCGCCGCCGCGGCCGACGCCGGAACCGGGGTGGAAGTGGGTGCCGCGCTGGCGGACCAGGATCTCACCGGCGTTGACGACCTGACCGCCGAAGCGCTTCACGCCGAGCCGCTGAGCATTCGAATCGCGCCCGTTCCGAGTGGACGATGCGCCCTTCTTGTGTGCCATGTCTCCTCAGTCCCTTACTTCGCAGCCGCGGGGATACCGGTGACCTTGATCGCCGTGTACTGCTGGCGGTGACCCTGGCGACGGCGGTAGCCGGTCTTGTTCTTGTAGCGAAGGATGTCGATCTTGACACCCTTGTGGTGATCCACGATCTCGGCCTGGACCTTGATGCCGTCCAGGACCCACGGGTCGCTGGTGACGGCGTCGCCGTCGACCACGAGCAGGGTCGAGAGCTCGACCGTGTCGCCAACCTTGGCGGTGGGAATCTTGTCAACCTCAACGATGTCGCCGACAGCAACCTTGTGCTGGCGGCCACCGCTGCGCACGATGGCGTACACGCGGAACTCACTCTCGCTCGGAACGGAAACCCCTGACGCCAGCCGCTCGCACGGCCCGGGGCCGTGACGATCCGAAAGGACGAGCGGCCTCCTCCGGCGAGGTGGAGCGGCGCCGGAAGGTGGGTGCTCAGGGATTGGCGCGTACATAAACACGCCGACGGCCAAGAGTACGGGCAGGCCACCGGGGGGGTCAAACCAGCCCGGTGGGCGCAACGGCCCGTGCCCCGCCCCGGGGAGTCCGGGGCGGGGCACGGGCCGTTCGGCCGCCGTACACCGGGACGGGCCCGGCGCCGGCGGGGACGGACGACTCAGCTGTCGGTCGACGCCGTGACGGACGGGGCCGTCTGCTCGGCGGCCGACGTCTTCTTCGCCGCCGCCTTCGTCGTCTTCTTGGCCGTGGTCTTCTTCGCGACCGTCTTCTTGGCGGCGGTCTTCTTCACCGCCGCCTTCTTGGCGACGGCCTTCTTGACGGTCTTGCGGGCCGTCTTCTTGGCCGGGGCGGCGTCCGCGTCCGGCGTCTCCGGCGTTTCCTGGGCCGCCTGCGGCTCCTGGTCGGACCCGGGAGCCTCGGCCGGTACGGCAGCAGCCTCCTCGGGCTTCGACGCGGCCACCACGACCACCGCGGCGTCCTCCGCGCCCGTCGGCGAACCGGCGGGGGCGGTGACCTTGCGGGTCGCCCTGCGGCGGGCCCGCGGCGGCGCGGCGTCCGGGGTCGCCTCCGCATCGGGGGCCGTGGCGGCCTCCGCGGCCGGGGCCGGCTCGGGCACGGGCTCGTGCTCGGTCACCGGTACGACGACCTCGGCGGCGGCCTCCGCGTCGGCGGCCCTGGGCGAACCGGCCGGGGCCGTCGCCTTGCGGGTCGCCCTGCGGCGGGTACGGCCCGTGGGGGCCGCCTCCTCGGGCGCCGCCTCCTGGGCGGGCGCCTCCACGGACGGGGCGGTGTCCTCGGCGGACGCCTCCACGACCGGCGGGGCCTCGGCGACCGGCGTCTCCACGACGATCTCCGCCGCCTCCGCCTCGGCCGCCCTCGGCGAACCGGCCGGAGCCGACGCCTTGCGCGACGCCCGGCGGCGCGAACGGCCGCGTACGGACGCCTCGGCCTCCGCCACGCTGCTGAACAGCTCCTCGTCGGGCGCGAACTCCGCCACCGCGAACGGGACCGGTGCCGCCACCTCGGCGGCCAGTTCGGCCTCCGTCTCGTGCTCGGGCTCGGTCAGCACGTCGGCGTACTCGTGCTCGTGGTCGTGCTCGTGTCCGTCGTGACCGTGGTCCTGGTCCGTACCCGCCGAGCCGCCGCGGCCGCGCTTCTTGGAACGCTTGCCGTTCCCGCTCACCGCGCCGTTGTGGTGGGCGTTGCCGCTGCCGTTCCCGCCACCGCCACCGGACGCCGTCGGCTGTTCCATGTGGACGATCACACCGCGCCCGTTGCAGTGGACGCAGGTCTCGGAGAACGACTCCAGCAGGCCCTGACCGACCCGCTTGCGGGTCATCTGGACCAGGCCCAGCGAGGTGACCTCGGCCACCTGGTGCTTCGTACGGTCCCGGCCCAGGCACTCCAGCAGCCGCCGCAGCACCAGATCCCGGTTGGACTCCAGCACCATGTCGATGAAGTCGATCACGACGATGCCGCCGAGGTCGCGCAGCCGCAGCTGACGCACGATCTCCTCGGCCGCCTCCAGGTTGTTCCTGGTGACGGTCTCCTCCAGGTTGCCGCCCTGGCCGGTGAACTTCCCGGTGTTGACGTCGACCACGATCATGGCCTCGGTCTTGTCGATCACCAGCGAACCACCGCTCGGCAGCCAGACCTTGCGGTCCAGCGCCTTCATCAGCTGCTCGTCGATGCGGTACGTCGCGAAGACGTCGACCTCGCTCGTCCAGCGCGTCAGCCGGTCGGAGAGGTCCGGCGCGACGTGGGCGACGTACCCGTGGATGGTCTGCCACGCGTCGTCACCGCTGACGATGACCTTCGTGAAGTCCTCGTTGAAGATGTCGCGGACGACCCGGACGGTCATGTCGGGCTCACCGTAGAGAAGCGTCGGGGCGTTGCCGCTCTTCGACTTCTTCTTGATGTCCTCCCACTGGCCCTGGAGACGCTCGACGTCACGGCGCAGCTCGTCCTCGCTGGCGCCCTCGGCGGCCGTACGGACGATGACTCCGGCGTCGTCGGGGACGATCTTCTTGAGGATGGACTTGAGCCGGGACCGCTCGGTGTCGGGCAGCTTGCGGCTGATGCCGGTCATCGAGCCCTCGGGCACGTAGACCAGGTAACGGCCGGGCAGGGACACCTGACTGGTGAGGCGCGCGCCCTTGTGGCCGATCGGGTCCTTCGTCACCTGGACGAGCACCGACTGGCCGGACTTGAGCGCGGTCTCGATGCGGCGCGGGCCGTTGGCCATGCCCAGCGCCTCGAAGTTGACCTCACCGGCGTACAGGACGGCGTTGCGGCCCTTGCCGATGTCGACGAACGCGGCCTCCATGGACGGCAGTACGTTCTGCACCTTGCCCAGGTAGACGTTGCCGACGTAGCTGGTGGCCTGCTCCTTGTTGACGTAGTGCTCCACGAGCACGTTGTCCTCGAGGACGCCGATCTGGGTGCGCTCGCCGTTCTGCCGGACGACCATCACCCGCTCGACGGCCTCGCGGCGGGCGAGGAACTCCGCCTCGGTGATGATCGGCACCCGGCGGCGGCCCTGCTCGCGCCCCTCGCGGCGGCGCTGCTTCTTGGCCTCCAGGCGGGTCGAGCCCTTGATGGACTGCACCTCGTCGGAGCCGCTGTGGATCTCGCGCTCGCGGTCCGTCTCCTTGGCGCGCCGCTCACGCGGCTCGCGGACCTTGACGACCGTACGCTCCGGGTCGTCCTGGCCGTTCTGCGCGCTCTCGGCCTCGGGGCCGCTGTCACCGCTGCGACGGCGCCTGCGGCGACGGCGGCGGCTGCTGGAGGAGCCGGCGCCCGACCCGTTGTCCCCGTCGTCGTAGGAGGCGTCGTCGCCGTCGTCGTACGACCGCTCCGTCTCGTCCTCGGCGTGGTCGTGGGCGCGGTCGGCGGACCGGTCGGTGTGCTGGTCGGCGTGCTGGTCCGGGTGACGGTCGGTGTGCCGGTCGTCCGACTGCTCGTCCTGGGTGTCGTCCGGCTCCGCGGACTCACCGCGACGGCGGCGGCGGCCACCCCGGCGGCGGCGCCGCGAGGGGCGGTCGCCGTACTCGTCACCGTCGTCGAAGGGACCGTCGGCGCCCTCGGCGCCCTGGTCGGCCTCCGGCTCGCCGTCGTCGGCGTGCTGCTCCTGGGCGGCGGGCGCCCCGTCGGCGCGCGGGGCCTCGGCGGGCTCGGCGGACTCCCCGCGACGGCGGCGCCTGCGGCGGCCCGCCGGCTCGGGGGCGGCGACGGGCTCGGCGGGGGCCGCGTTCTCCGTCGTGTCCGTGTCGAGGATGTCCTCGTCCTCGTCGATGTGGTCGTCGAGGTCGTCGTGCCCGCGCGTCCCGGCGGCGGCGGCCATCGCGGCGGCCGTCTCGGGGGTCTGGAACATCGGCTCGGTGAAGACCGGGGCCTGGAAGACGGCCACGGCGGGCCGCGCGGCGCGGCGCCGCGAGCGCTCGGGGGCCTCGGGCTCCCGCTCGGGCTGCTGGGCGGGCTCGGGCTTCCTGGTGGCCCTGGCCGGCTGCGGCTCCGGCGCGGAGACGGGCTCGGCGGCGGCGGGGGTGGTCTCCGGCGCGGCGGCCCTGCGGCGCGTACGGCCCCGGGTGGCGGCCTTGCCGGCCGCCTCGACCTGGGCCTCGTCGGCGCTGATCTGGGCGACGGCGTCCTCGGGCAGGCTCTCGCCGGCCACGGGCTCGTTCTCGTCGGGGACCGCTGCGGGGGTGACGCCGGCTGCCGCCTCGGGCGCCGGGGCACCGGCGGGCGCGGTGGCCCTGCGGGTGGCGCGGCGGCGCGGACGGGCGGCGGGCGCCGCGTCCTCGGCGGGGGTCGCGGTCTCGCTCTGCGCCGGGCTGTCCGGCGTGCTGACGGCTGCTTCGGGTACGTCGGCCACGGTGGCCTCGTCCTGGGCGGCGGGGGTCTCGGGGGCGGCCTCGGGCGCGGCGACCTTGCGGGTGGCGCGGCGGCGGGTGCGCGGCGCGGGGGCTTCGGCGGGCGCCTCGACCGGTGCCTCGTCCGGCGTCACGGCCGCTGCTGTCGCGCTCTCCGTACCGTCCTCGGCCTGCGGCGGCCCGGCGGGCGCGGTGGCCTTGCGGGTCGCACGACGGCGCGTCCGCGGGGCGGGCGCCTCGTCGGGCGCCGCTTCCGCCACGGGGGCGGCGGCCGGCTCCGTGGTCGTCTCGGGGGTCGTCTCGGGCGCGGCCACCTTGCGGGTGGCCCTGCGGCGGGTGCGCGGCGCGGGCGTCTCGTCCGCCGCCGGTGCTTCCGCCGCGCCGTTCTCCGTACCGCCGCCGCTCTCCGTACCGCTCACGGCTTCCGCCGTCCCGGCGGACCCGACGCCCGCCGACGGCGGTCCCGCGGGGCGGGAGGCCGCGCGGCGCCTGCGCCGGGGGGGCAGCGTGTCGCTGGGTGTGTTGTTGTCTTCTTCGGTGGTCCCGGCCGTACCGGGTTCGTCGTTCTCAAGCATGCGGGGTTCTCCCGTCGCGTTCCCGGGCGCCGCGCCTGATTCCGGTCCGGCCGCGGCTCGCGCATCGCGCGATCACCGCCGTCCGGGGCGCGGGCGCCGCACGGGAACTGTTATGTCTGGCTCGCCGGTTCCCTACGCGAAGTACGTACGGCCTGGCGAAAGTCTTTTTTGGTGGAACGCGCCGCCCGACCCAGGTGGCTCCCGAGTACCAGGGCTGCGCTGTGACGACCGCCTTACGCGGAACCCGCACCTTCCGGCGCTTTCGCGGCGGCGGGTCCGGCGGCCTGTTTCAGGCCGGCCGTGGCTGCCTCGCGGTCGGGCGCGAGCGGGTCGGTCACCGTGCCGGACTCCTCGTCGAAGAGCCCCTGCGCCAGCCTGGTCACCGCTGCGGGGACCGGCGGCGCCAGGTCGGCCACAGCTCGGAGACCGGACAGGACGTCGTCGGGTCGCACGGCAGGTGTCACGTGCCGAACAACCAGGCGCAGTATCGCACAGGGCCCGTCGCCCGGCCTATCGGCCCGGGGCGGGGTGACCTCCAGGGACACCACCGCGGCGCGTGTGTCGAAGGTCCGCACACCGTTCTTCATACGGCGCTCGACCTCGACCGATTCGGCGGTCAGGAAGACGGACACGGCGTGTCCGGCCTCCTCAGGACGTACGCCCTCCAGCCGCAGCTCCCACACGGAAGCGGTCAGCCGGTCGGCGAGTCCTGACGTACGGGCCTCGACGGCGTCGGTGATGTCGAGACCGGTGGGCAGCGACTCGTCGAGCAGCAGACGCAGCTTCTCCGGGTCGCGGTGCTCCACCAGGGCGATCTCCAGGAACTCGGCCTCACTGCCCGTGCCGGTGGGTGCGGCATTGGCGTACGACACCTTCGGGTGCGGGGTGAACCCCGCCGAGTACGCCATCGGCACCTCGGCACGGCGCAGCGCCCGCTCGAAGGCGCGCTGGAAGTCTCGGTGGCTGGTGAACCGGAGGCGGCCCCGCTTGGTGTAGCGCAAACGGATGCGCTGCACCGCCGGTGTGGCTGGCGGCCCCTCGGGCTGTCGCTTGCCCAGTGGTTCTTCTCCTCGGTGCGGGGCGGTACGCGCTCGCGTGCCGCCCTCCGGCGTCCGGGTGACCCCGGTCCCCCGGCTCACCCCTGCTTGCGCAAGGAGATCTCAGGTGCGGGCACCGCGCCGGGGACAGTCGTTGTACTACCCAGAGTACGCGCCCGGTGCGCGATAGGTTCCCGGGGCTCGGTCATCCGTGACGTACCCCGTGTCGCACCGACCAGTGCGCGCCAGGCGTCACGGCGTGTCTGCCGGAACGTCTCCCGGGCGCTCTCGAGTGTTTCCCGAGCGACGCGGCCGATCGCGCGGGAGGCGCGCGCCGCCGGAGCGAGCACGTCGTCCCGCACCCAGTGGCCCACCGGGGTGCACACGTTCCGGTACGTCCAACGTCCCGGACGCCCCACCGCATTCCAGGCCAGCCAGGCGAGGGCCCTGCCGAGGGCGCGCGAGAGGTACCCGGCGATCCGCCAGGCGACGGAGAACGCGGCGCCGATCTCCCGTCCGACCGGGACGAGGATGCGCCGCACCACCCACCCGCCGGGCGCGACGACCAGGACGAGGGCGAGCCGGACGACGGCGGCCCAAAGGACGCGGGCGCAGAACGAGAGCCCGTGGCCGAGCCGGCCGAGGAGCCACACGATCCCCAGGCCGAGCGGGACCAGCGCGGAGCGCCAGACCCACACCGCGGGCACGACCATCCCGTACCGCACCACGGGCACGAGGACGTACCGCCTCACCGCCACCACCGGCCACACCAGGGCCTTGCCGAGGGGGGTCAGGACGTTCCGGTACGCGGCCACCAGCAACCGGTCCACCGCCCGCCCGAGCGGAAGGAACACGGCGGTGGCCACCCACCGCAACGCGGTACCGAGCGGTACGACCAAAGTCTCGTAGCACCGGACCAGCGGGAGGACCACCACCACACGCCCGAGCACACCGAGCGCGCGCCCCAGCCACTCCAGCCCCCACACCAACCCCCGCCCCAGCGGCCGCAGCACCGTACGGTCCACCGCCCTGGCGCCGGCGGCCAGCAGGTCCCACACCACCCGTACGGGCAGGACGAGCAGCAGGACGACGATCCGCACCGGGATCCGGACGGCCACCGTCAGACACCCGTCGCCGCCCTGGCAGGAAGAGGTCACACCCCGCTCCCCGTACTCCCCCACCGTCTCCATGCCCACGCCCACGCCCACGTCCACGCCCACGCCCATGTAGACCCCCCTGCCCAACAGGACGCGTCAGGGGCCGGTTCGGATCCAGAAACGGAGCTTTTCCCCGCGCTGGTCCTCCAGCACGCCGCCCACGGCCTCGATCACCTTCCGCGAGGCGGTGTTGGTGGTGTCGCAGGTGACCAGGACGGACCCGATCCCGATCCGCCGCGCGACGGGCAGCGCCTCGGTGAGCATGGCGGTCGCGTACCCCCGCCGACGGGCGGTGGGCCGCACGGCGTACCCGATGTGGCCGCCCAGCTCGCGCAGGAACGGATTGAGCCGGTGCCGGATCGCCAGCCGCCCGAGGAACGTGTCGCCCTCGACGTACCACAGAGTCGTACTGGGCACCCACCCCTCGACCCGGGGCGTCTCCTCCAACGCCTCGGCGCGAAGCCGCTCCACATACCCGGCGAACACCTCGGCCCGATGCCAACTCCCCGCGTACCGCTCCATCTCGTGCGCGAGCAACGACCGCTCCCCATCCCCCTCGTCGACGAACTCCCGCATCGCGTCGAGAAACGAGGCATGAACGCGAACGTCGGGAACGATGAGCTGAGGCATCCCCCCAGTCTCCCACCGGGCGCCCGGACGGGCCCGAAAGCACCGCGAGGTCCGCGGCCGATCTATCTCCCTCCCCTCCGCTTCAACCTGCCACAGCACGGCCGATCAACGTCCCGATGTGGCCTGACTCGGGGGCGTCCAGAATGCGCACCTCCGCCTTCGAAAAACCGGACCTCAGCAAAAGGCTTTCCCACTTTCCAGGGGTGTAGCTGTAGCGATAGGTGAACTGCGCCCGACCTGCGAATCCCCCCTTGTACATGCCCTGCGGACCGTAGGCTCCGGGGATGGCCGGAGGGTGCGAGAAGACCAGACTCCCGCCCGGCCGGAGTGCTTTGACCACGAGCGGCAGAAGCTTGGCCGGGTCGGTGAACCAGACCGCGCCGAAGATCGAGTACACCGCGTCGTACTGTTCCCCGTGATCGCGCAGGAAAGCGAGCACTTCCGCGCAGTGGAACGACACCTGGTCCCCCCACCGTTCCCGCACGGCCTCCACCATGACGGGAGACATGTCCACTCCCGTCGCCCTCACTCCCCGTTCCGCGAGGTAGGCGAGAGTCCGTCCGGTGCCGCACCCGATCTCCAATACCGTGCTCGGGCTTTCAAGAAGCTCCACACCCGGGCCGTGCCCGGCGTACTGCGTCCAGTTCATGACCGGATTACCGATCTCCCTGGTGACGCTGGTCGCGTACGTGTCCCAGAGATCGCGTTCGTCGTCGTGGTTGTGGCGGGCTCGCACGGTAGCTCTCTTCGTAAGGGGCGTACCCCACGCCGGTCAGTCGTGGGCCGGAGCGGGGCACGTGGGGCGCGGCTGTTCAGTGGGAGTCGGGAACCTTGTTGTCACAAGGGGAGCACTCTGTCCCGTCGATGGCCCACAACTCCTCATCAGGCGTGAAGCCGAGGGAGCGGATGAACTCCTCGGTGCGCAGGCAGAGACCGTCCCGCCGCCGCTCGATGAAGGGTGCGTGGTGCTTGTACCTGCCGCCGTTGTATGCGGCGCAGATGGCGAACCAGACAGGCGTGTCGAGGATGAGTTGATGCACGCCGATGTCCACGATCTTGCCCACCCCCAGATGCACGTCCGGGCGTTCGATGGACGCGACCACGTACATGACCGCGTTTCCGAGGATGCGTTCCGCCATGTCCCGCACCATCGTGTGGTCCCGGAGCAGAAGTGCCACCTCCCGCTCCCACAGGGACATCCCTCCGTCGAGAACGTTCACGGTGAGATGTTCGAGGTACGGCGCCACGCCATTGAGGATCTGGCGGGGATCGCGCGTCTTGGTGGCTCCGAGGGACTCGACAATCACTGTCATGAGAATCCTTCCGGTCTCGTCCGGGAGACGTACTCGCTGTCGAACCGCCAGCGCTCGGAATGTTCCGCTGAATCTCCCTGGGGACCCATCCTCGGGGCTCAGGCGAAGCAGCCCTAGCCGCTTTCCCGTTGAGGCAAGAACCCGTCCCGGATTCCCTCGACCAGGGTCCGCATCGCGCCGCCGTAGAGCGCCACCTCGGCGAATCGCTCAAAGGTGTCGACATACGTCTGCACGTCCCTGGGCTCTCGCGTCGTGACCTCGGAGTGGAACGTCTCGACCAGCACGAGTCGGTCGTCGTGGATGCTGAAGCACGTCATCGGAAAATCCGGCATCCGGCCGGCCAACGGCACGATCCCGATCGACACGTTGGGAAGCCGGGACAGGGACACGAGCCGGTCGAGCTGGACGGCCATGACGGCAGGCTCAGAGATCAGCCATCGCAGGACGTGCTCACAGATGATGAAGCGGAAGGACCGGCCGTCTTGGTAGAGAGTGGTCTGGCGCTCGAGCCTGGCTGCCACCGTCCGCGCCCGCGTCTCGTCCGGCAGCGCGGGCGGCAACGAGAACACGGCGGACGCGTACTCCGGAGTCTGGAGCAATCCCGGGATGAGCTGACCCTGAAAGAGCCTGAGAACAGTAGTGCCGGCCTCGATCGCCCTGATGGTGTTCTGATGTTTCCACGGACCCATTCGGCGCAGCAGACGCCACGCTGTGGCCTCCGTGACCTCGGCTCGGGCAGTAGTGAGGAACTGCTCCTTCACTTCCTCCGAGGCGCCGAGCGCGGACAGAATCAGGTCGACGTCCTGCACGGTTGGCAGCGTCCGACCGTTCTCGATCTTCGACAGCTTCCCCGCGGACATGGAAGCCCTGCGGGCCACCGCGTCACCGGTCGTCCCCGATGCCTTCCGCAGTGCCCGCAGGGCTTTCCCGATGGAGTCCGCGGTCAGTGGTGGCGCTCCCAGTAGGACGCGAACGGTACGGCGTGCGCAAGCGCCAGCCTCCGGTAACCCTGGTACTCGGCGAGTCGACCAGCAGGCAGGAGTTCACCACCGACGAACGCGCCGACGGGGTTGTAGTGCATGCGGTACACGTCCCGGTCGTCGAAGAGCCAGAAGTCGTGATCAGGCAGGCCGGCCACCTCCTGCTCCGCGAGGTCGACGATCCCGATGGACTCCCCTGCCTCGATGTTCCCGGGGTAGGCCGCCAGTTCGTACCGCAGGTACTCGGTCAGAGGCGAACGCAGGACATGAACACGCGACACGCTCTTGCCTTGGTCCGTCATCGAGCGCACCCACGGATTGTCGTCCCACTCGGGCCCCATGTCCTCACCCGCGAGGAACCGTGCGATCTCGTCCCGCTCCTCTTCCACGTCGTACTCGGCCAGCGTCTCCAGTCGGAACGCCGTCCGCTCGAAGGCACCGAAGAGGCGGCCGAAGTCCTCACCGCCGAGCACGGAAGAACTCCTCAAGGACGGCAGTCGGAACGATCACGGCGCCTTCCCCCTCGGGCAGGTCGAGCTGCGCCAGCCGCTCGGGGTCCGTCTCGACGTACCCCTGGACCACATAGCTCTTCCCGTCCTCCGTTCCCCACAGGGTCGGGCAGGTCCCGTTCTTGCACTCCTGGTCCCCGGACAGTTTGCGTAGCGGCGCGCCCATGGCTTCCCCCTCGTCCCAGTGGTCGGCCTCCATGCTCCCGAGCCGCCGTGAGCAAGGTCAAGAAAGCCGCCTTTCCACAACGGGAAAGGGCCTCGGGCGGCACCCGCCGGTCACTGCCGCTACTTGACCACCGTCAGGGGGAGGAGTTTCTTGCCCGTCGGGCCGATTTGGATGTCCAGGTCCAGTTGGGGGCAGACGCCGCAGTCGAAGCACGGGGTCCAGCGGCAGTCCTCGACCTCTGTTTCGTCCAGGGCGTCCTGCCAGTCCTCCCAGAGCCAGTCCTTGTCCAGGCCGGAGTCCAGGTGGTCCCAGGGGAGGACTTCCTCGTACGTGCGCTCCCTCGTGGTGTACCAGGCCACGTCCACGCCGAAGGCGGGGAGGGTCTTCTCGGCGCTCGTCATCCAGCGGTCGTAGCTGAAGTGCTCGCGCCAGCCGTCGAAGCGGCCGCCGGACTCGTACACCGCGCGGATCACCGCGCCGACGCGGCGGTCGCCGCGGGAGAGGAGGCCCTCCACGATGCCGGGCTTGCCGTCGTGGTAGCGGAAGCCGATCGAGCGGCCGTACTTCTTGTCGCCCTGGATCTTGTCCTTGAGCTTCTTGAGGCGGGCGTCGGTCTCCTCGGCGCTGAGCTGCGGGGCCCACTGGAACGGGGTGTGCGGCTTGGGGACGAAGCCGCCGATCGATACCGTGCAGCGGATGTCGCCCTGGCCGGAGACCCTGCGGCCCTCGGCGATGACCTTGACCGCCATGTCCCCGATCTGGAGGACGTCCTCGTCCGTCTCGGTGGGCAGGCCGCACATGAAGTACAGCTTCACCTGCCGCCAGCCGTTGCCGTACGCAGTGGAGACCGTACGGATCAGGTCCTCCTCCGAGACCATCTTGTTGATGACCTTGCGCAGCCGCTCCGAGCCGCCCTCGGGCGCGAAGGTCAGGCCCGACCTGCGGCCGTTCCTGGTCAGCTCGTTGGCGAGGTCGACGTTGAACGCGTCGACGCGGGTGGAGGGGAGGGACAGGCCGATCTTGTCCTCCTCGTACCGGTCCGCGAGGCCCTTCGCGATGTCGCCGATCTCGCTGTGGTCGGCGGAGGAGAGCGAGAGCAGGCCGACCTCCTCGAAGCCGGTCGCCTTGAGGCCCTTCTCGACCATCTCGCCGATGCCGGTGATGCTGCGCTCGCGCACCGGGCGCGTGATCATGCCGGCCTGGCAGAAGCGGCAGCCGCGGGTGCAGCCGCGGAAGATCTCCACGGACATCCGCTCGTGCACGGTCTCGGCGAGCGGCACCAGCGGCTGCTTCGGGTACGGCCACTCGTCCAGGTCCATGACGGTGTGCTTGGACACCCGCCACGGGACACCGGACCGGTTCGGTACGACCCGGCCGATGCGCCCGTCCGGAAGGTACTCGACGTCGTAGAAGCCGGGCACGTACACCCCGCCGGTCTTCGCGAGCCGCAGGAGCAGCTCCTCGCGCCCGCCGGGGCGGTCCTCCGCCTTCCAGGCCCGGACGATCTCGGTGATCTCCAGCACGGCCTGCTCGCCGTCGCCGATGACCGCGCAGTCGATGAACTCCGCGATGGGCTCGGGGTTGAAGGCCGCGTGCCCGCCCGCGACGACGATCGGATGATCGACGGTACGGTCCTTGGCCTCCAGCGGGATGCCCGCGAGGTCCAGGGCGGTGAGCATGTTCGTGTAGCCCAGCTCGGTGGAGAAGCTCAGCCCGAACACGTCGAAGGCGGAGACGGGGCGGTGCGAGTCCACCGTGAACTGCGGGACCCCGTGCTCGCGCATCAGTTCTTCGAGGTCGGGCCACACGCTGTACGTACGCTCCGCCAGCACGCCCTCGCGCTCGTTGAGCACTTCGTACAGGATCATGACGCCCTGGTTGGGCAGCCCGACCTCGTACGCGTCCGGGTACATCAGCGCCCAGTGGACGTCGCACGAATCCCACGGCTTGACCGTGGAGTTGAGCTCGCCACCGACGTATTGGATCGGCTTCTGCACATGCGGGAGCAGGGCTTCGAGCTGCGGGAAGACCGATTCGGCACGCATCAGGAAAAGTTCTTTCGTGGGCCGGCTGGATTGACCCACCAGAGTACCCCGGTGCTCAGCCGGCCAGCGCCGCCCGCCATTTCCGGTCCGAGGACTCCGCCCACACCTCGGGCAGCTCGCGCTCCCTGTCCTCCGCGTGCGCCTCCTCCTGGCCGTACAGGAGTCCCCAGGTGAACGCCGTCTCGCCGGCCGCGTGGGCCTTCACCGCGAGGGCGCGCAGGGCCTCCCGGGCCACCACGCTGTCCTGGTGGTCGCCCAGCACGGTCTGCACCGCCTTCATCCGCTCGGCGAACCGCTTCGCGGGCCGGCCCAGCACCGGCTTCGCCGCCTCGCCCGCGTACCGCGCGCGCTTCGCCGCCTTCCTGGCCTCGTGCAGCGCCACGTCCCGCTCCTCGCCGGGGCGCAGGGCCAGCGCGTGCTCGATGCGCCCGGCCAGCCGCCCGTAGTCCTTGAGGATCGCCTTGGGCAGCGCCTTGTCGGGCGGGCCGTCCGCGCCCTTGCGCAGCGGCGGGTCGGCGAGCAGCGCGTCGACGGACTTCAGCAGGGCGAGGTAGCGCTCGCCGTCGAGGACGGCGACGGTCGCGCTGCGCGAGTCGGTGCTCCCCGCCGCGTTCCAGATCTGGACCCGGGCGCGTACGGGTCCGAGGACCAGCGTCCCCGGCAGCGCGTCGAGCCGGGCGGTGATGCGCTCGGCCAGGACTTCGTGGTCGCGGTCCACGCCCAGCTCCCCCGCCAGCCACTTCAGCTCGTCGGCGATCGGGTCGGTGACGGACCGGTCGAGGATCCTGCGGTACGTACGGAACGCGGAGCGCATCCGGCGGGTGGCGACCCGCATCTGGTGCACGGCGTCCGGCAGGTCACGCCGGACGGCCGGGTCCTGGGCGATGATCGCCTCGGCCTGCGCCCTGATGTACGCGAGGACGTGGTCCCCCGCGGTGAGCGGTTCGGGCCGCCGGGCGGAGCCGTCCGCGGCGCCCTCCGGGGCGGTCTCCGCGAGGGCCCTGCTGAGCTTGGAGGGGGCGGCGGCGGGCCGCAGCCCGGCCTTGCGGAGCTTCTTCTCGACGGCGTCGAGGATCGCGGGGTCCGCGCCGTCGCCCAGCTCCACCTCGACCTCGGCCCAGGCGGTGACCCGGCCGGGCATGCCGGTCAGGCGCTCGGCGCGGACGGTGTCGACGCTGACCTCGGCGAGCAGCTCGCCGTCCGCGCCGGACAGGTGGGTGACCTCGCGGGACGAGCGCAGCCGCACGACGGGGATCAGGGCGGAGCCCCGGAGCCGGGAGCGCAGCAGCGCGGCCAGCTCGTCGGGGACGGTGTCGGCGAGGGGGGCCTGGATTTCGTCGCGGATGCCCGTGGAGACCGGGAATTTGAGGTGCCAGCCCTCGTCGTCCCCGCCGGTCCTGCGGCGCAGGGTGAGCCTGTCCGCCGCGAGGCGCAGATCCGCGGTGTCGTAGTAGACCGCGTCGAGCTCCACGACGCCCCGGTCGAAGAGGGACGAGACTCCTGGGACCCGGGTCAGGTCCGGCAGGGCGGGCCGGGCGTCGTCACCGGCACGCACAGGGAGTTCGTACTTGCGTTCGATCTCTCGCTTCGTGTCCGCCATATAGGGAACCTATCCGTCACAAACGTCCTCAATCGCCGGACGGGCTTTTAAAGCCCGTCCGGCCGCCTACGCCCTCAGTGGTTTCTGCACCCGGATCGACTGCAACAGCCCCACCGCGATCCACACGGCGAACATCGACGTGCCTCCGTACGACACGAACGGCAGCGGGAGCCCCGCCACCGGCATGATGCCGAGCGTCATCCCGATGTTCTCGAAGGACTGGAACGCGAACCACGCGATGATCCCGGCCGCCACGACCGTCCCGTACAGCTCGGTCGTCTCGCGGGCGATCCGGCACGCGCGCCACAGCACCACGCCCAGCAGCAGCAGGATCAGCCCGGCTCCCACGAAGCCCAGCTCCTCGCCGGCGACGGTGAAGACGAAGTCCGTCTGCTGCTCGGGGACGAACTGCCCGGTGGTCTGCGAGCCCTTGAAGAGCCCCGTCCCGGTCAGGCCGCCCGAGCCGATGGCGATGCGCGCCTGGTTGGTGTTGTAGCCGACGCCCGCCGGGTCCAGCTCCGGGTTGGCGAAGGCCGCGAAGCGGTTGATCTGGTACTCGTCCAGCATCCCGAGCGCGGCGATCGCGACGGCGCCGATCACCCCCGCCCCCACCAGGCCGAAGATCCAGCGGTTGGACGCGCCGGAGGCGAGCAGAACGCCGAGCACGATGACGGCCATGACCATGACCGACCCGAGGTCCGGCATCAGCATGACGATCGCCATCGGCAGGACGGCCAGGCCCAGCGCCTTGGCGACCGTGCGGTGGTCGGGATGCAGCTGGTCGCCGGCGTCGACCCGGGCCGCGAGCATCATCGCCATGCCCAGGATGATCGTGATCTTCACGAACTCCGACGGCTGGAGCGAGAAGCCGCCGCCGATGACGATCCACGCGTGGGCGCCGTTGATGGTCGCGCCGAGCGGGGTGAGGACCAGTATCACCAGCAGGACCGACAGGCCGTAGAGCACCGGGACCGCCCCTCGCAGGGTGCGGTGCCCCAGCCAGATCGTGGCGATCATGAGGGCGAACCCTATGCCGGTGTTCAGCAGGTGCCGGAAGAGGAAGTAGTACGGGTCGCCGTGGTTGAGCGTCGTACGGTTCCTCGTCGCCGACCAGACCAGCAGCGAGCCCAGCAGGGACAGGGCGATCGCCGAGAACATCAGCGGCCAGTCCAGCCGCCGCGCCATCGAGTCGCGGGCCGCGAGCCGCGCCCACGTACTGCGCTCCGGACCGTATCCGGAGACCGAGAAGCCACTCGTACCGGCCATGGCTCAGTCCCTCCGGACGTGCGGGGCGGCGCCGCCGGCGACCACCTGGGTGTCGGCCGGAGGCTTCTCCGGCATGTACGGCCTGACCTTCGGGGCGTCGATCGTGCCGTCGGGGCCGATCTTCGGCAGGGCGGTGGCGGGCTGGGGCATGAGCGCCTTCTTCAGGTTCTGCTTGCCCTTGAGGTCCAGCCCGTACATCGCCTCGTAGATCTTGCGGACGGCGGGGCCGGAGGCACCGGATCCCGTACCGCCCTGGGAGATCGTCATCACGATCGTGTAGTCCTTGGTGTACGAGGCGAACCACGAGGTCGTCTGCTTGCCGTAGACCTCGGCGGTACCGGTCTTGGCGTGCATCGGGATCCTGTCCTGCGGCCAGCCGCCGAACCGCCACGCGGCCGAACCGCGCGTCGCCACGCCCGCCAGCGCCTCGTCGATCTCGTCGCGCGTCTTGCGGTCGAACGGCAGGCGGCCGTGCGCCCTGGGCGCGATCTCCTCGACCCGCTTGCCGTCGGCGCTGATGATCGCCTTGCCGACGGTGGGGTTGAAGAGCGTGCCGCCGTTGGAGATGGCCGAGTAGATGGTCGCCATCTGGATCGGCGTGACGAGCGTGTCGCCCTGCCCGATCGAGTAGTTCACCGAGTCACCCGCGCGCATCCGGTCGCCCTCGAGGCAGCCTTCGTACGCGATCTGCTCGACGTACGTGCCGCCCTTCTTGCCCTGCTTGCACCAGGAGGCCTTGTTGGCCTTCCAGAAGTTCTTCTTCCACTGCCGGTCGGGCACCCGCCCGGTGACCTCGTTGGGGAGGTCGATGCCGGTCTCCTTGCCCAGGCCGAACTGGTGGGCGGTCTTGTAGAACCAGTCGCCGGGGTTCTTCTTCGGCTTCATCCCCCCGTCCTTCTGCCACTCCTTGTGTGCGATCCCGTAGTAGACGGTGTCGCAGGAGACCTCCAGCGCCTTGCCGATGGTGATGCTGCCGTAGCCCTGGGACTCGAAGTTCTTGAAGACCTGCCCGCCGACGGAGTACGAACTGGGGCAGGGGTAGCTGCCGTTGAATTCGTACCCGGCGTTGACGGCGGCCGTCGAGGAGATGACCTTGAAGATGGACCCGGGGGCCGCCTGGCCCTGGATCGCCCGGTTCAGGAGCGGGAAGTTGGACTTCTTGCCGGTGAGTTTCGCGTAGTCCTTGGCCGAGATGCCCCCGACCCACGCGTTCGGGTCGTACGTCGGCTGCGACGCCATCGCCACCACCCGGCCGGTCTTCGCCTCCATCACGACCACGGCACCGGAGTCCGCCTTGTAGTTCACGCCGGTGTTGCGGTCGATCTCCTTGCGGGCGGTCTTCATCGCGTTGTGGAGTTCGTACTCGGCGACGGCCTGCACGCGCGCGTCCACGGAGGTGACCACGTTGGCGCCGGGCCGCGCCTCGTCGCTCATCGCCTGGCCGATGACCCGGCCCAGGTTGTCGACCTCGTACCGGGTCACGCCGGCCTTGCCGCGCAACTCCTTGTCGTACGTACGCTCCAGGCCCGAGCGGCCCACCTGGTCCGAGCGCAGGTACGGCGAGAGGGTGTCCTGCGCCTTGGTGATCTCCTCGTCCGTGACCGGCGAGAGATAGCCGAGCACCTGCGAGGTGTTGGCGAGACCCGGCGCGGGGTAGCGGCGGACGGCCGTGGGCTCGGCGGTGATGCCGGGGAAGTCCTCGGTGCGCTCGCGGATCTGGAGGGCCTGCTGGGTGGTGGCCTCGTCGGTCACCGGGATGGGCTGGTACGGCGAACCGTTCCAACACGGCTGCGGCGTCTTCGCGTCGCACAGCCTGACCTTGTCGGTGACGTCCTTGGGCTTGACCCCGAGGACGTCGGCGAGCCGGGTCAGGACCGCCTTGCCGTCGTCGCGCATCTTCATCAGTTCGGTCCGGCTGGCCGAGACGACCAGGCGGGTCTCGTTGTCCGCGAGCGGCACCCCGCGCGTGTCCAGGATCGACCCGCGCACGGCCGGCTCCACGACCTGCTGGACGTGGTTGTTCTTCGCCTCGTCCGTGTACTCCTGGCCGTTGCGCACCTGGAGGTACCAGAGCCGGCCGCCGAGCGTGAGCAGCAGCGAGAACACCAGGACCTGGATGACGATCAGCCGGATCTTGACGCGGGGGGTCCGGCCCGTCTCCGGGATGTTGCTCACAGCCGCTTCACCCCCTTGATACGGCCCGCGCGGGCGGCGCGGCCGCGCGCGGCCTTGACCCGCAGCCCGCCGCGCTGGCTCCCGATCTTGAGGCCCGTACCGGTGGTGAGCCAGCCGGCCGCGACGTCCCCGCCGCCCCCGGCGCTCTGCGCCTCGGAGAGCGGATCGTTGTCGGCGCGTCTGGCCAGCCACATGATGAGCGGGACGGTGAACGGCGCCAGCAGCAGGTCGTAGACGGCCGCCGTGAACAGCAGGCTGCCGAGGCCCACGTGGCGGGCCGCGTTGTCACCGACGAGGGCGCCGACGCCCGCGTACAGCAGGGTCGAGCCGACGGCGGCGCCGACGACCACGGCCATCGGGCCGAGCGCCGACCTGAGCTGGCCGTTCTCGGGACGGGCCAGGCCCGCCAGGTAGCCGATGACGCAGAGCACCAGCGCGTAGCGTCCCGCGGCGTGGTCGGCGGGCGGGGCCAGGTCCGCGAGCAGCCCCGCGAAGAACCCGATGAGGGCGCCGCCGACATGCCCGTACACGAACGCCAGGGCGAGCACGACGAGGAGCATCAGGTCGGGGACGGCGCCGGGAAGCTGGAGGCGGGCGAGGACGGTCACCTGGATGACCAGGGCTACCACGACCAGCGTGGCCGAGAGCAGCATCCGGTTGAAGCGCATGGGGATCAGCTCTACCTCTGCTCGTCGACAATCTGCCCCGCGTCGGCGCCTGCGGTCGGCGACGGGGTGACCGTGACGGTGACGGTGGGGGTGGGCGTGGGCTTCGGCTTGGCCGGCAGGACGGTGTCCCGCGGGTCCTCCCGGGGCGCCTGGACGACGACGCCGACGATGTCGAGTTTGGTGAAGCCGACGAACGGGCGTACGTACACGGTCCGGGTGAGGTCCCCGCCGGCCGGGTCCACACGGACGACCGTGCCGACCGGGACGCCGGGCACGAAGGGCTTGTCCTTGGCGGAGCCGAAGGTCACCAGCCGGTCGCCCGTCCTGACCCTGGCCTTGCCGTTGAGCAGCTGGACGGCGAGCGGGCGGTCGCCCTGCCCGGTGGCGAAGCCCAGTTCGTCGGACTTCTCCATCCGGGTGCCGACGGTGAAGTCCGGGTCGTTGGCGAGCAGGACGGTCGCGGTGCCGGGTCCCACGGTGGTGACGCGGCCGACCAGTCCGTCCCCGTTCAGTACGGTCATGTCGCGCCGGATGCCGTCGTCGGCGCCGGCGTCGATGGTCACGGTCCAGGAGAAGCCCTGGGCCGCTCCTATGGCGATGACCTCGGCGCCCTTGATGCCGTACTGCCCGGTGCCCGCCTTCTTGAGCATGTTGTCCAGCTCGCGGACCCGGCTGCGGTTGCGGTCGTCGCTGCCGAGCTTCTGCTTGAGCGCGGTGTTCTCCTGCTGGAGCGCCGCGATGCGGTCGTGGCGCTCGCCGGAGTCCCGTACGGCTCCAATGGCGTTGCCGACCGGGTCGACCGCGGAGGCGACACCGTTCTCGACGGGACCGAAGACGGAGGCGGCTGCCTGCCGCGCGCCGTCGACCGGGGATTCCTCACCCCCGCGGATGTCCACCGTGATCAGTGCGAACGCGATGGCGATCAGCAGCACCAGGAGCAGCCGGCTCTCCTTTGTGTCCCTCACGTGCGGCGGCCGTGCCTTCCTCGTAGGAATGGTTGTGCCTGTGTGTCGGCGATCAGCTGGGTCGGTGTTTCGCTGGGTCGGTGTTCCGCTTGGTCAACGAGCCGCCGTACGGGGAGAAGCGGGCTCCCGCCGCGGGACCCCCGGACCCGTGAGGGGACCGGGGGACGCGCGTGTCCGGCGCGGTGTGTTTCAGCGGCGCGGCTGGGCGTCCAGGACCTGCTGGAGCGCCTCGAACTCCTCGACGCACTTGCCGGATCCGAGCGCGACGGAGTCCAGCGGGTTCTCGGCGATGTGGATGGGCATGCCGGTCTCCCGGCGCAGTCGCTCGTCGAGGCCGCGCAGCAGGGCGCCGCCACCGGTGAGCACGATCCCGCGGTCCATCACGTCGCCCGACAGCTCCGGCGGGCACTTGTCGAGCGTCGTCTTCACGGCGTCGACGATCGCGTTGACCGGTTCCTCGATGGCCTTGCGCACCTCGGCCGCGGAGATGACCACGGTCTTCGGGAGCCCGGAGACGAGGTCGCGGCCGCGGATCTCGGTGTGCTCGTCCTTGTCGAGGTCGTACGCGGAACCGATGGTGATCTTGATGCTCTCGGCGGTCCGCTCACCGAGGAGGAGCGAATACTCCTTCTTGATGTGCTGGATGATCGCGTTGTCCAGTTCGTCCCCGGCGACCCGGATGGACTGCGCGGTGACGATCCCGCCGAGCGAGATGACGGCGACCTCCGTGGTGCCGCCGCCGATGTCGACGACCATGTTGCCCGTGGCCTCGTGGACGGGGAGTCCGGAGCCGATGGCCGCGGCCATGGGCTCTTCGATGATGTGGACCTGGCGTGCGCCCGCCTGGGTGGATGCCTCGATGACCGCACGGCGCTCGACGCCCGTGATGCCCGAGGGCACACAGACGACCACACGCGGGCGGGCCAGATAGCGGCGCTTGTGGATCTTCAGGATGAAGTACCGCAGCATGCGCTCGGTGATCTCGAAGTCGGCGATGACACCGTCCTTCAGCGGCCGGACGGCAACGATGTTGCCCGGCGTCCGGCCGATCATCTTCTTCGCTTCGGCGCCGACCGCGAGAATGCCGCCCGTGTTGGTGTTGATGGCGACGACGGACGGCTCGTTGAGGACGATCCCCCGGCCTCTGACGTACACCAGCGTGTTGGCGGTCCCGAGGTCGACAGCCATGTCACGGCCGATGAACGACATGTTGTTCCCCATGAGGATGCGTCTGGCCTTCCCGGACGAAGCCTGTGACGGCTTTTCAGGAGGGCGAGGTGGGTGCTGTGGCTTGGAGGGTCATCGTAGTGCCGCCCGCACGCAGACGGCGCGGTGGCCCACCTCAGTAAAGGTGACGATGTTTCGCACCATTGCGTTCCCGGAATCGGCTCTCATATGCCGCAGGGCGACCGAATTCCTTCGGTCGCCCCAGGGCTTCACGGCCGTTTGGCTGACACGCGGTCAGGAAAGTCCGGGGAAGAAAAGCTTCAGTTCCCGAATGGCGGACTCTTCGGAGTCCGAAGCGTGGATGAGATTCTCCCGGACAATCGTGCCGAAGTCCCCCCGGATGGACCCCGGCGCTGCGGCGATCGGGTCAGTCGGCCCGGCGAGGGCGCGTACGCCTTCGATGACCCGCTCGCCCTCGACCACCAGTGCGACGACCGGCCCCGAGGCCATGAACGCGACCAGCGGCTCGTAGAAGGGCCGGCCCTTGTGCTCGCCGTAGTGCTGCTCCAGCGTCTCGTGATCGAGCGTGCGCAGCTCCAGCGCGGCGATGGTCCAGCCCGCCTTGCGCTCGATGCGGCCGATGATCTCGCCGACCAGTCCGCGGCGGACGGCATCGGGCTTGAGCAGGACGAGCGTACGGCTCACGGTACGGGCTCCTTCGGGTGCGGGATGCGGGTGCTCAGAGGCTACAGGGCGCCCGGCGACCCCCCTTACGCAGCGTCAGCCTCTACCGGGGACTCGGCCGCCTGGGCGGCCCACCGGGCCTTCGTCTCGTCGATGATCCGGCCGTAATGGACCGACGCCCACCACAGCGCGGTGAATACCGGGCCAAGGACGAACATCGCCGGTACGACCACTCCGCCCGCGATGAGCGCGACGTGGAACGCCCAGCCGAGCGCCACCCCGCCGGGGCGGGTGATCAGCCCGCAGAGCAGAACGGACAGGAGCATCGCCACCCCGCAGACCGTCCAGACCGTTCCCGTCGACAGATCGCCCGACTTCATCGCGACCAGTCCGGCGAATCCGATGACGAAGAATTCAGCGATCAGAGTGGACGCACACAGCGTACGCATCGAATTCAGCGCCTTCCCAGAAGCAGCCGGGCCTCGCCCACCGTGATGACGGAACCCGTCACCAGAACACCGGCCCCGGCGAACTCCGCGTCGTCCTCGGCGAGCGTGATCGCCGCCTCCAGCGCGTCGTCCAGCCGTGCCTCGACCACCACCCGCTCGTCGCCGAACACCTCGACGGCGACGGCGGCCAGCTCGTCCGCGCCCATCGCGCGGTGGCTGGAGTTCTGGGTCACCACCAGCTCCGTACAGATCGGCTCCAGCGCTTCGAGCACCCCGCGCACGTCCTTGCCCTCGCTCGAACCGATCACCCCGATGAGCCGGCTGAACCCGAACGACTCGGTGATGCCGTCGGCCGCCGCCCGCGCGCCCGCCGGGTTGTGCGCCGCGTCCAGCACCACCGTGGGCGAGCTCCGCATCACCTCCAGGCGGCCCGGCGAGGAGACCGACGCGAACGCCTTGCGGACCGTGTCCATGTCCAGCGGACGCGCGTGCTCCGCGCCGATCCCGAAGAACGCCTCCACGGCCGTCAGCGCCACCGCCGCGTTGTGCGCCTGGTGGGTCCCGTACAGCGGGAGGAACACCTGCTCGTACTCGCCCCCGAGGCCGCGCAGCGTCAGCAGCTGCCCGCCGACGGCGATCTCCCGGGCGACGACCCCGAACTCCAGGCCCTCGCGGGCCACGGTCGCGTCGACCTCGGCGGCCTTCTTGAGCATCACCTGCGCCGCGTCCACCGGCTGCTGCGCGAGGACGACCGTCGCGCCCGCCTTGATGATCCCGGACTTCTCCACGGCGATCTCGCCCGGCGTCGAGCCGAGCCGGTCCGTGTGGTCCAGGTCGACGGGGGTGACGACGGCCACCGACGCGTCGATGACGTTCGTCGCGTCCCAGCTGCCGCCCATGCCGACCTCGACGACCGCCACGTCCACCGGCGCGTCCGCGAACGCGGCGTACGCCATGCCCGTCAGCACCTCGAAGAACGACAGCCGGTGCTCCTGCGCCGCGTCGACCAGCTCCACGAACGCCTTGATGTCGTCGTACGTCTCCACGAAGCGCTCGGCCGGGATCGGCTCGCCGTCCAGGCTGATCCGCTCGGTGACGGACTGGACGTGCGGGCTCGTGTACCGCCCGGTCCGCAGCTCGAACGCGCCGAGCAGGGCCTCGATCATGCGGGCCGTGGACGTCTTGCCGTTGGTGCCGGTGATGTGGATCGTCGGGTACGCGCGCTGGGGGTCCCCCAGCACGTCCATCAGGGCCTCGATCCGCGCCAGCGAGGGGTCGAGCTTCGTCTCCCCCCACCGCCCGGCGAGCTCCTGCTCGACGGCGCGCAGCGCCTGGTCCACCTCGGGGTCCTCGGGACGGGACGGCACCTCGTCACGCCGCGGCCCGCCCTGGGCGCGCAGGGTGCGGCTGCCGGCCTCGATCACGGCGAGGTCGGGGTCTCGGTCTGTCTCGGCGCCGACGATCTCGTCAAACTCGTCGTACTCACCGGGCTGGTCGGAAGGACGGTGCTCACTCACACGGCCAGTCTACGGAGCGCGCCGTCCCCGTCCGCCGGACGGGCCGATTTCGGCGTCCGGCGGACGGGGACGGGGGTGATCAGGTGCCTCGGCTGTGATCAGGCCTCGCGGGTGATCAGCCCCGCGGCAGGGCCGCGATCTGCGCGGTGATCCGCTCGATGTCCGTCTCGGCCTTGGCCAGGCGGGTACGGATCTTGTCCACGACGTTGTCCGGCGCCTTCGCCAGGAACGCCTCGTTGCCGAGCTTCGCCGTCGCCTGCGCCTTCTCCTTCTCGGCCGCGCCCAGGTCCTTCGTCAGCCGCTTGTGCTCGGCCCCGACGTCGATCGTCCCGGACAGGTCGAGCCCCACCGTCGCGCCCGCGACCGGCAGCGTGGCGGTCGCGTGGAACCCGTCGCCCTCCAGCTGGAGCCGGAGCACCTGGCGGATGGCCGCCTCGTGCGCCGCCAGGGACGTACCGGACAGATCGAGCCGGGCCGGGACCTTCTGGCCGGGCTGGAGACCCTGGTCGGCGCGGAAGCGGCGGACCTCGGTGATCACCTGCTGGAGGTGCTCGATCTCCCGCTCGGCGTCCTGGTCGCGGAACCCGCTGTCGGCCGGCCAGTCGGCGACGACGACCGACTCCTTGCCGGTGAGCGTCGTCCACAGCGTCTCGGTGACGAAGGGGACGACGGGGTGCAGGAGGCGCAGGGTCACGTCGAGGACCTCACCGAGGACGCGGCCGGACACCTTGGCCTGCTCGCCGCCGTCGAAGAAGGTGGTCTTGGACAGCTCGACGTACCAGTCGAAGACCTCGTCCCAGGCGAAGTGGAACAGGGTGTCCGAGAGCTTCGCGAACTGGTAGTCGTCGTAGTACGCGTCGACCTGGGCGACCGTCTCGCCGAGCCGCGACAGGATCCACCGGTCGGTGGCCGACATCTGTTCGGGCGCGGGCAGCGGGCCTTCGACCGTCGCGCCGTTCATCATCGCGAAGCGGGTGGCGTTCCAGATCTTGTTGGCGAAGTTGCGGGAGCCCTGGACCCAGTCCTCGCCGATCGGCACGTCGACACCCGGGTTGGCACCGCGCGCGAGGGTGAAACGGACCGCGTCGGAGCCGTACTTGTCCATCCAGTCCAGCGGATTGACCGCGTTGCCGAAGGACTTGGACATCTTCTTGCCGAACTGGTCACGGACCATGCCGTGCAGGGCGATGGTGTGGAACGGCGGGGTGCCGTCCATCGCGTACAGGCCGAACAGCATCATCCGGGCGACCCAGAAGAAGAGGATGTCGTAGCCCGTGACCAGAACCGAGTTCGGGTAGAACTTCTCCAGGCTCGGGGTCTGTTCGGGCCAGCCGAGCGTCGAGAACGGCCAGAGGGCGGACGAGAACCAGGTGTCCAGGACGTCGGTGTCCTGGCTCCAGCCCTCACCCGTCGGCGGCTCCTCGTCCGGGCCGACACAGACCGTCTCGCCGTTCGGGCCGTGCCAGACCGGGATCCGGTGGCCCCACCACAACTGCCGCGAGATGTTCCAGTCCCGGAGGTCGTCCACCCAGGCGAAGTAGCGGGACTCCATCTCCTTGGGGTGGATCGTGACGCGTCCGTCGCGGACCGCGTCACCGGCCGCCTTGGCGAGGGTGGCGACCTTGACCCACCACTGGAGGGAGAGCCGGGGCTCGACGGTCGTCTTGCAGCGCGAGCAGTGACCGACGGAGTGGACGTACGGGCGCTTCTCCGCGACGATCCGGCCGTCCGCGCGCAGGGCGGCGACGATGGCCGAGCGCGCCTCGAACCGGTCGAGTCCCTGGAAGGGCCCAGGGACGGTGATGACGGCCCGCTCGTCCATGACCGTGATGTTGGGCAGGTCGTGCCGCCGGCCGATCTCGAAGTCGTTCGGGTCGTGGGCCGGGGTGACCTTGACCGCGCCGGTGCCGAACTCCGGGTCGACGTGGGTGTCGGCGACGACGGGGATCGTACGGTCGGTCAGCGGCAGCCGGATCCGCTTGCCGACGAGGTGCGCGTACCGCTCGTCGTCGGGGTGGACGGCGACGGCCGTGTCACCGAGCATCGTCTCGGCGCGGGTGGTCGCGACCACCAGGGTCTCGTCGCCCTCGCCGTACGTGATGGAGACCAGCTCGCCGTCGTCGTCCTGGTACTCGACCTCGATGTCGGAGATCGCGGTGAGGCAGCGCGGACACCAGTTGATGATCCGCTCGGCGCGGTAGATCAGCCCGTCGTCGAACAGCCGCTTGAAGATGGTCTGGACGGCCTCGGACAGCCCCTCGTCCATCGTGAACCGCTCACGGGACCAGGCGACGCCGTCACCGAGCCGCCGCATCTGCCCGGAGATCTGGCCGCCGGACTCTTCCTTCCACTGCCAGACCCGCTCGACAAAAGCCTCACGGCCCAGGTCCTGCCGGGACTTGCCCTCTTTCGCCAGCTCGCGTTCGACGACGTTCTGCGTGGCGATGCCGGCGTGGTCCATGCCGGGCTGCCACAGCGTCTCGTACCCCTGCATCCGCTTACGGCGGGTCAGGGCGTCGATGATCGTGTGCTCGAAGGCGTGCCCGAGGTGCAGGCTGCCCGTGACGTTCGGCGGCGGGATCACGATCGTGTACGGGGGCTTCTCGCTCTTCGCGTCCGCTTCGAAGTAACCGCGTTCTACCCAGCGCTCGTACAGTTTCCCCTCCACCTCGGCCGGCGCGTACTGGGTCGGCAGTTCGGGGGTGCTGGCTGGCTGCGGGTGCTGAGCGTTCTCGGTCACGGGCCCAGTTTAGAGGTGTCACGGGCCTGTCCTGAAACGAGATGTTCCGTAACGGTGCCGCCCCCGGCGATCCCCAGGGGTGACCCTTCCGTCAGGATGTTCGTATCGCATAAAGCATCTGGAGGGGACAGATCACATGAGCTACAACCAGCCGGGCCCGTACGGTGGGCAGCAGCCCCAGCAGCCAGGGCCGTACGGTCAGCCGGGTCCCTACGGCCAGCAGCCGCCGCAGGGTCCGCCGCAGCCCGGCTACGGTTACCCGCAGCAGCCCGGGGTCCCGCCGCAGGGGCAGCCCCAGCCCGGGTACGGCTACCCGCAGCAGCCGGGCCAGCAGCAGCCCGGACCGTACGGGCAGCCCGGGCAGCAGCCGGGGCCGTACGGGCAGCAGCCGCAGCAGCCTCCGTACGGCGGCGGCTCCTTCCCGCCCCCTCCGGGCCCCGCCCCCAAGAAGCGGACCGGGCTGGTCGTCGGCGTGGTCGTGATGGCTCTCGCGGTGATAGCCGGGGGCGCGTACTTCGTGACGCGGGACGGCGGTGACGGGGGGTCCTCCGTCGCCGACGACGGCGCGCACCGGCTCAGCGCCCCGGAGACCGTGATCGGCGGGACGTACAAGAAGGACAAGGCGCAGAGCGGCGACACCGGCATGAGCGAGAGCGACCTCAAGGACGCCGAGAAGTGGGGGGTCAAGAACGCCAAGGACGCGAGCGCCAGTTACAAGTCGGGGGACGAGGCGAACCCGCTGGCCGGCAAGGTGCTGACCTTCAGCGGCGCGTACGGCCAGATCGCCGACCCGGAGAAGACGGTCGACGCGATGTTCGCGTACCTGAAGACGCAGTCCGAGAAGGACGCGGACACCAGCTCCATCGGCACCCTCGTCGGCAGCCCCGAGGCGTTCACGCCGGCCGGGCTCGACGGCGCGGTCATGAAGTGCCAGGAGATCAAGGTGAAGACCGACGACTCGGGCGCCGCCGCCGGCGGCCCCGCGGAGATCTCCTTCCCGATGTGCATCTGGGGCGACCACAGCACGGTCGCCTCCGTCACCTACGTCGAGGTGGCGAACGCCGTGAGCGGCAAGAGCGCGCCGCTCCAGGACGCCGCCGCCATCGCCGCCAAGCTGCGCAACGACGTGCGCGTCAAGCTCTGACGCCCACCCGCCACATGACAGGGGCGCCCGAGCCGGTGTGAACCGGCCGGGCGCCCCTGTCGTGCACCGGGTGACCGCCTTCTGGGGCCTCGGTGGTTACGCGGACTTCTCGTGGCGGCCGTCGTTCTTGACGATGCGCGGCTCGCGCGGGACCAGCGTCGGGTTCACGTGCGAGAGGACCACGTCCTCCGTGATGACGACCCGCGCCACGTCCTTGCGGGACGGCACGTCGTACATCACCGACTGGAGCACCTCTTCCATGATGGCGCGCAACCCGCGGGCGCCCGTGCCGCGCAGGATCGCCTGGTCGGCGATCGCCTCCAGCGACGGGCGGTCGAAGTCCAGCTCCACGCCGTCGAGTTCGAAGAGGCGCTGGTACTGCTTCACCAGCGCGTTGCGCGGCTCGACCAGGATCTGGAGCAGCGCCTCGCGGTCCAGGTTGTGCACCGACGTCAGGACCGGGAGGCGGCCGATGAATTCGGGGATCATCCCGAACTTCACCAGGTCCTCCGGCATGACCTCCTGGAACTGGTCGCTCGCCTCGATCTCGCGCTTCGAGCGGATCGTGGCACCGAAGCCGATGCCCTTCGCGCCGGCCCGCGACTCGATGATCCGCTCCAGGCCCGAGAAGGCGCCGCCCACGATGAACAGGACGTTCGTGGTGTCGATCTGGATGAATTCCTGGTGGGGGTGCTTACGGCCGCCCTGCGGCGGGACCGAGGCCGTCGTGCCCTCCAGGATCTTCAGCAGGGCCTGCTGGACGCCCTCGCCCGAGACGTCGCGCGTGATCGACGGGTTCTCGCTCTTGCGGGCGACCTTGTCGATCTCGTCGATGTAGATGATCCCGGTCTCGGCCTTCTTGACGTCGTAGTCGGCCGCCTGGATCAGCTTGAGCAGGATGTTCTCGACGTCCTCGCCGACATAGCCGGCCTCCGTCAGCGCCGTCGCGTCGGCGATGGCGAACGGGACGTTCAGCATGCGCGCCAGCGTCTGGGCGAGCAGCGTCTTGCCGGAGCCCGTGGGGCCCAGCAGCAGGATGTTGGACTTCGCGAGCTCGATCGCGTCGTCGCGGCCCGCCCCGCCGCCGTTCTCGCCGGCCTGGACGCGCTTGTAGTGGTTGTAGACCGCCACCGAGAGGGCCTTCTTCGCGGGCTCCTGCCCGACGACGTACCCCTCCAGGAACTCGTAGATCTCCCGAGGCTTGGGCAGTTCCTCCCACCGCACCTCGGAGGTCTCCGCCAGCTCCTCCTCGATGATCTCGTTGCAGAGATCGATGCACTCGTCGCAGATGTAGACACCGGGACCTGCGATGAGCTTCTTCACCTGCTTCTGGCTCTTCCCGCAGAACGAGCACTTGAGCAGGTCGCCGCCATCACCGATGCGTGCCACGAGGTGCTTCCCCTTCGCCTGGGAGCAGCTTGGTTCAGCGGCTCCTGTGCCTCATATCCGACGGTACCTTGCCCGGGCCCCCGTTCGGGCCCCCCTTGGCGCGGTTCACAAGGTCGTGGGACTCCGCCGTACCGTACGCGGCGTCCGACCATGACCCGTGCGACCCGCGCCGAGGGCGCCGGGAGCCTCAGGCGGCCGCGGCAGCGGCCGTCGTCTTGCGGGTCGACACGATCTGGTCGACCAGGCCGTACGCGAGTGCGTCTTCGGCGGTGAGGATCTTGTCGCGCTCGATGTCGTCGCGGACCTTCTCGATCGGCGTCGTCGAGTGCTTGGCCAGCATGTCCTCCAGCTGCGCGCGCATCCGGAGGATCTCGTTGGCCGCGATCTCCAGGTCGGAGAGCTGCTCGCGGCCGGTCTGGCTGGACGGCTGGTGGATCAGGACGCGCGCGTTCGGGAGGGCCAGTCGCTTGCCGGGGGTGCCGGCGGCGAGCAGCACGGCGGCGGCGGAGGCGGCCTGTCCCATGCACACGGTCTGGATGTCGGGCTTCACGAACTGCATCGTGTCGTAGATGGCCGTGAGGGCCGTCATCGAGCCGCCGGGGCTGTTGATGTAGATCGAGATGTCGCGGTCCGGGTCCATCGACTCCAGGCACAGGAGCTGCGCCATGACGTCGTTGGCGGACGCGTCGTCGATCTGCACGCCGAGGAAGATCACGCGCTCCTCGAAGAGCTTCGCGTACGGGTCGTACTCGCGCACGCCCTGCGAGGTGCGCTCCACGAAGCGCGGGATGACGTAGCGGTTGTCCACCTGCGGGCCGGTGTAGAGGCCGCTCGCGGAGTAACTCGCGGGATTGTTGTTCATGTGGGTGTTCACCATCCTGATGGCGTTCGCTGGGCGGGGCTGCGGGGGCTGGTCCTGGGCGGGGGCCGCGGGGCTCAGGCCCCGGTGCCGCCGCCGCCCGGAACGTGCGAAGCGGCGCTGATGATCTCGTCGATGATGCCGTAGGCCACGGCCTCCTCGGCGGTGAACCAGCGGTCGCGGTCACCGTCGCGGATGATCGCCTCTTCGGTCTGGCCGGTGTGGCGGGCCGTGATCTCGGCCATGCGCTTCTTCGTACGGAGGAGCTGCTGGGCCTGGATCTTGATGTCGGAGGCGGTGCCGCCGAGGCCCGCCGAGCCCTGGTGCATGAGGATGTCCGTGTTGGGCAGCGCGAAGCGCTTGCCGGCCGTGCCGCCGGTCAGCAGGAACTGGCCCATGGAGGCCGCCATGCCCATGCCGATGGTGACCACGTCGTTGGGGATGTACTGCATGGTGTCGTAGACGGCCATGCCGGCCGTCACGGATCCACCGGGGCTGTTGATGTAGAGGTAGATGTCCTTCTCGGGCTCGGCCGCGAGGAGGAGGAGCTGCGCCGTGATCTTGTTGGCGATGTCGTCGTCGACCTGCTGGCCGAGGAAGATGATCCGCTCTCCGAGCAGTCGGCTGTAGACCTGGTCGCCGAGGCCACCACCGAGGGACGGCTCACCGGCGGCGTAAGGCATCAGATTCGTCACGTATCCACCTGCTCGTCTCTGACGGCTGCGGCCGTCTCAGCGTCTTCGTTCCGGGGGTCGGGGAACTCCCCAGCCCTCGTATTCATGGACCCTAACGCGCTGGTCGGCGAGGGCCATCCCGCTTCCGTGACTGTTCGCTGGGAGCGCAAGGCAGTTGGGGCTCCGTACGGCCCTGGGAGGGCCTGGGGGACGCCCGGGCCCTCGCGGGTGCCTCCGGGGTCGTCCGGGGGCCCTCAGGGGCGCTCCTGGGCGGGCGGCGGTGGGTGTCCGCCCGGCGGAAGGGGCGGGCCCCGGGCGCGTGTCGCGTCCGGGGCCCGTCCTCACGTGCGGCCTGCGGGGCGGATCAGGCGTCGGTCTTGTCGGCCTTCTCGGCCGTGCCCTCGTCGTCGCCCTGGGCGGCGTCCCCGGCCGGGGCGGCGGCCGCCTCGACCGTCTGGCCGGTCTCGTCTTCCTCGTCGTCGTCCAGCTCGACGGTCTCGCCGTTGGTGTCGACTACCTTCGCGGACTCGACCACCACGGCGAGCGCCTTGCCGCGGGCGACCTCGCCGACGAGCATCGGCACCTGGCCGCCTTCGACGACGGCCTGGGCGAACTGGTCCGGGGACATGCCGGAGGACTGGGCGCGGCGCATGAGGTGCTCGGTGAGCTCCTCCTGGCTGACGTTCAGCTTCTCCTTGTTGACCAGCTCGTCGAGGATGAACTGGGTCTTGATGCCCTTGACCGCCTGCTCCTTGGTCTCCTCCTCGAACTCCTCCTCGGTCTTGCCCTGGATCTCCAGGTACTTCGCGAGGTCGAGGCCCATCTGACCGAGCTGGTGGTGCTCCAGGTTGTGCTTGCGGGTGTTGATCTCGTCCGCGAGCAGCTTCTCCGGGATCGGCACCTCGGCGAGCTTCAGCAGCTCTTCGAGGACCCGCTCCTGGGCCTGGGTGGCCTGGTCGTACTGCTTCATGTTCTCGAGGCGCTTGCGGCTGTCGGCCCTGAGCTCTTCGAGGGTGTCGAACTCGCTCGCCGTCTGGGCGAAGTCGTCGTCCAGCTCGGGCAGCTCGCGGGCGGAGACCGTGAGGACCTTGACGGTGACCTCGGCGGGCTGGCCCTCGGCGGCGCCGCCCTTCAACTCGGAGGTGAAGGTGGCCTCGCCGCCGGCCTCCAGGCCGATGACGGCCTCGTCGATGCCGTCGAGCAGTTCGCCGGAACCGATGGTGTACGACACGTCGCTGGCGACGCCGTCCGGCAGCACCTCGCCGTCGACCTTGGCCTCCAGGTCGATCGACACGACGTCGCCCTGGGCGGCGGCGCGCTCGACCACGTTGGTGGTCGCGAAGCGGTCGCGGAGCTGCTCGACCGACTTGTCGACGTCCTCGTCGGTGACCTCGACCGCGTCCACGGTGACCTCGATGCCGGAGTAGTCCGGGATCTCGATCTCGGGGCGGATGTCCACCTCGGCGGTGAAGGACAGCAGCTCGCCGTCCTTGAGCTCGGTGATGTCGACCTCGGGCTGGCCGAGGACGTTCAGCTCACCCTCGTTGACGGCCTCGGTGTAGAACTTCGGGAGAGCGTCGTTGACGGCCTCCTCCAGCACAGCACCACGGCCGAACCGCTGGTCGATGACCCGGGCCGGGATCTTGCCCTTGCGGAAGCCCTTCACCGTGACCTGCTGGTTGATCTTCTTGTACGCCGCGTCGAGGCTGTCCTTGAGCTCCTCGAAGGGCACCTCGACTGTGAGCCGAACCCGAGTCGGGTTCAGGGTCTCCACGGCGCTCTTCACGGTTCGGTCTCCTTGGTGGCTGATTCTGGGGTTCTGCTGCCTCCGCCGCACTCGCGGCGGCCACAGCGGATTCGGCCCGGCTTCGTCAGATCCTTCAGAGACTCTTCAGACACACAGGCACGCAGCTTGCATAGTAACCGCATGCGGGAAGGGCCCCACAACGCGATCTTGTCGTGCTGGTCCGTGCGATCGGGCCACGGGCGGTCGGGCTACTGGTCGGGGTGGCCGGATTCGAACCGACGACCTTCCGCTCCCAAAGCGGACGCGCTACCAAGCTGCGCCACACCCCGTTGGTGCGACACGTAGGGTACATGCCCGAAGGCGCTCCGTTCGCCTTTTCCGGCCGGGCGACGGCCGGGGCGACGGGGAGGGTGAGCGGCGCCGGTGCGCCGCACCGGCGCCAAGTGATGTGCGGGGAGCGGCGGTGACCCGCTACGATGCTGTTCGTGCCGCGGTCACCCGACCGGCGGCGCTCGCTGTGCGGGCGTAGCTCAATGGTAGAGCCCTAGTCTTCCAAACTAGCTACGCGGGTTCGATTCCCGTCGCCCGCTCCACGGCTTCGGCCCGACCCGTGTGCGCAAGCCACCGGTCGGGCCGTTCGCGTTTCGCCGTTCGTGCCGTTCGTCCGGCGGCGGGGCGCCGGGGTCGCGTCAGAACGTGATGTTGCTGATCGTGTCCGCTATCGAGTTGAGCGTCCGGTTCACCGCCGGCGCCATGTTCGTGGACGCGAGGAAGAAGCCGAACAGCACGGCGACGACCGCCGGTCCGCCCTTGAGCGAGCCGCCTCGGATCAGCACCACGAGGATGATCGCCAACAGCACCACCACAGACAGTGAAATGGCCACAACTGATCACACCCTCCGTCGGTCCGCCTCGCGCTTCGACCATCGTGCCATCAACGGCCTTGTTGATGTTGCCCCGTGACGAAACATCGACGTCAAGTTCTCGCCAATCGCGCGCCCCGCGCGCCGGATCGCGCCCCACTCCGCCACACCCGGCGGGAGATGAATACCCGTGCGAATTCGATCCGACACCCGGCCGTCCGCACATTTGATCCACCGCTCATTTTCACGTCACCCGCGGACGGATCACGGAGTGGATCAGTGGGCAATTGACGCGGCGCCACCCCGGATGGCGGCGGAGTCGATCAAGGCCGACCCTATGACCCTTTTAAGGGCGATCAATTGGGGCATACAGGGCGGTTGTCGGTGGTGTCAGACGTGCGCGCATTCCCGTCCCGGAGGGGATCGGGAAGGTTTTACGAATCGCTTTGCGCGCGGCTAGGGTGCGGCGGATGTTCCAGGCTCCCCACGGTTATGACAGGACCCCACTGCCTCAGACCTCTCCGGCACCCGAGCCGAAGTCCCCCACCGGAACCGACGCTTCCGCCGTGGCCGACACGCCGAGACCCGCCCAGTGGGACGCCTTCTTCGACAACGCCAAGTACCTGGCCATCGTGCTCGTGGCCGTCGCGCACGCCTGGGAACCGGTCATGGACGGCAGCCGCGCCACCAAGGCGCTGTATGCGGCCGGAGCACTTCCGGCTGGTACGGCGCCCCGGGGCGCGGAAGTTGGCGGTCGCGCTGTTCGCGGGCGCGCTGGTGTTCGCGTACGCCCTGGCGCCCCGGATGCGGACCGGCTGGCTCTACCACAGCACCGGCGCCCAGGTTCACGGTGCTGGGCGCGGGCACGGTCTGCGGCTATCTGCTGCACGGATTCCTGGTCAAGGGCGCGGTGTTCGCCGGCCTCTTCGACACGTACCCCTGACTGGCGGATCCGGCCGGGGAGGTGCTGGTGTCGCTCGTGGCGGCCGTGGCGGTGACCCTGCTGTGCACTCCTCCGGTACGGCGGCTGTTCCGCTTCGCCGTGGAGCCGGAGATGCGGTGGGCGTTCCGCCCCGACGCCGTGGCGCCGGCGGGCGGGGCGGGCCCGGCGGGCGGGAGGGCCGCCGTTCCTACCGCGTCAGGCCGAGCAGGTGTCGTACCGTCGCGTACTTCTCGGTGAGCCGGGTCCGGGTCGGCTCGTCGAGGACGGCGAGCCGGGCCGGATCGGCGTTGTGCGCGAGGTCGGACTCCTTGACGAGGAGGGCGCCCGGGGTGGCCAGGATCCGTGCGGTGTACGTACGGAGGTCCTCGCCCTTCGCCTTCGTGAGCGCGAGGACCATGTCCGTGACCGGCCGGGGCAGCGGGGCGGCGGCCAGCCACTCCCGCGACAGCGCGCCGTCCTCGACCGCGTCGTGCAGCCAGGCGGCGGCGATCTGTTCGCCGGACCCGCCCCTGGCCCGTACTCCTTCCGCGACCGCGCTGAGGTGCTCGGTGTAGGGGCGGCCCGCTTTGTCGGTCTGGGTGGCGTGGGCCTCGCGGGCGAGGGCTTCGACCTCGGCGAGGGTCAGGTGCGGCATGGCCGGACTGTACCGGCCGTTCCCCGCCGCCGGGGCGGGTCTCAGGCCGCCGCACCCGTGCGGGAGAAGGCCGGTGCGGTGAGGGAGGTCATGCGGGCGGCGATGCGGGCCGCGTCGGCGCGGGGCAGGCTGTCCGCGATCAGCCCGTCGGCGAGGAACAGGACGCGGTCGGCGTGGGCGGCCGCCGCCGGGTCGTGGGTGACCATGACCACCGTCGCGCCGAGGGAGTCCACGGCGGTGCGCAGGAGCGACAGGATCTCGGCCGCCGTGGAGGTGTCGAGGGCGCCGGTCGGCTCGTCGGCGAAGACGACGTCGGGCCGGGTGACGAGGGCGCGGGCGAGGGCGACGCGCTGCTGCTGGCCGCCGGAGAGTTCGGCGGGGCGGCGACCGGTCTTGTCGGCGAGGCCGAGCCGGCCGAGGATCTCGGCGGTGCGGCGCGGGTCGGGGCGGTGGCCCGCGAGGCGGGTGGGCAGCTCGATGTTCTGGCCGACGGTCAGCGCCGGAAGCAGGTTGAACGCCTGGAAGACAAAGCCGAGGCGGGTACGGCGCAGCTCGGTGAGCCGGGTCTCGTCCAGGCCGGTGAGGTCCGTGCCGCCGAGGTGTACGGACCCGGTCGTGGGGCGGTCGAGACCGGCCGCGCACTGGAGGAACGTGGACTTGCCGGAGCCCGAGGGGCCCATGACGGCGGTGAAGCTGCCGCGCGGGAGGGCGAGGTCGATCCCGCGCAGGGCGTGGACGGCGGCGGGGCCGCGGCCGTACTGGCGGCGTACGTCGCGGAGTTCGACGGCGATGCCGTCCTCCCCGCCGCCGGTGCGGGGGCCTTCCGTACCGGTGTGCCGGCTGCGTGTGCGTCGTAATCCCATGGCGTCCGCCCTCTCCTGATCCGTACCGCCGATACCGCCGGTCACTGCCCTCCTGACGCTAGTGAGCGGAGGTGGGGGGCGGCCAGGGCGGTGCCCGGCGGACCGGGGGTGGGGGTAGCCCTACCGGTCCCCCGCGTACCGGGAAAGTTGCTTGTTAAACTCTTTGGTAAAGTAACTACTGACGCTCCCTTGACCTGCTCTTGACTCAAGCCGACGGAGGAAAGCCCATCGGACACGCGGAAACCCTCATCGCCATGGGCGGCGCGTTTCTCGCCGCCGCCCTGCTCGCCCGCCTCGGCAGCCGGATCGAGCTGCCGACGATCCCCCTGTTCATCCTGGCCGGGATCCTCCTCGGCCCGCACACCCCCGGCATCGTGCTCGTCTCCGACCCGCACGACCTGGAGATGCTTTCCGCCCTCGGCCTGGTCCTGCTGCTCTTCTACCTGGGCCTGGAGTTCCATCTGGACGACCTCAAGGCGGGCGGCCGGAAGATGGCCCTCGCCGGCGGCGCGTACCTGACGCTGAACGTCGGCGCGGGGCTGGGCTTCGGCTTCGCGCTGGGCTGGGGGACGTCGGAGGCGCTCGTGCTCGCCGGGGTGCTCGGCATCTCGTCGTCCGCGATCGTCACCAAGGTCCTGGTCGACCTGGGCCGGATCGGCAATCCGGAGACGAAGCCGATCCTGGGCATCATCGTGGTCGAGGACATCTTCCTGGCGCTCTATCTCGCGGCGCTCCAGCCGATCCTGTCCGGCGCGGACAGCGTGCGGGCGGCGCTGCTGGACGGCGGGAAGGCCTTCGGGTTCCTGCTGCTGCTCGCGCTGGCGGCGCGGTTCGGGACGAGGGTGGTCGGGCGGCTGATCGGCACGAAGGACGACGAACTGCTCGTCATCTCCTTCCTGGGCGCGGCCGTGTTCGTGGCGGGGGTCTCGGAGTGGTTCGGGGTCGCGGACGCCATCGGCGCGTTCATGGTGGGCCTGATGCTGGGCAGTACGTCGTCGGGCGAGCGGATCCGGAAGCTGGTCCATCCGCTGCGGGACGCGTTCGGCGCGATCTTCTTCTTCGCGTTCGGCCTGTCGATCAACCCGGGCGATCTGCCGACAGTGCTGTGGCCGGTGCTCGCGGCGGTGGCGGTGACGCTGGTGATGAACGTGATCGCGGGGCTGGTGGCGGCGCGGATCAACGGCTTCGGGGCGGGGCCCGCGGCGAACATCTCCACGACGCTGCTGGCGCGCGGCGAGTTCGCCCTGATCCTGGCGACGATGGCGGCGGGGGCCGCGCTGGACGAGCGGCTGGCGCCGTTCATCGCGGGCTATGTGCTGGTCCTGGCGGTCCTGGGACCGCTGGCCGCGGGCCGGTCGCACTGGCTGGCGCGGGTGCTGCCGGGCGGGCGGGCGTCTGCCGGGGCGGGCGGGACCGGCGGATCGGTGACGGTGCGGGAGAAGGAGCCGGTGGGCTGAGGCGGGGACCTGGTGGCCGGGGGTGCGGGCGGTGCGGTACGACTGGGTCCGCAGCGATCACGCCACGGTGATCGGGGGGATCACAGGAGGCAGCGCGTGTCACGTCCGGTCACCATCGTCACCGGGGGCAGTCGGGGGATCGGCGCGGCGACGTGCGTCCGGCTGGCGGCCGACGGGCACGATCTGGTCCTCGGGTACGTCAGTGACGGCGCCGCCGCCGAGTCGACGGCGCTCGCCGTGCGGGCGGCGGGGGCGCGGTGTGTCACCGTACGGGCGGACACCGCCGACGAGGCGGACGTGGAGCGGCTGTTCGACGTCACCGCCGCCACGTTCGGGCCGGTGGACAACCTGGTCAACAACGCCGGGGTGACGGGCCCGCTGGGCCGGCTCGCCGACACGCGCACCGCCGACCTGCGGCGGGTGCTGGAGGTCAACCTCCTGGGCTACCTGCTGTGTTGCCGAAGGGCGGCCCGGGACATGGGGGCGCTCGGTGCGGGCGCGATCGTCAACGTCTCGTCCACCGCGGCCGGGCTGGGCAGTCCCGGCGAGTACGTCCACTACGCGGCGACGAAGGCGGCCACGGACTCCCTGACGGTCGGCCTGGCGAGAGAGCTGGGCCCCGAGGGGATCCGGGTCAACGCGGTCGCGCCCGGCATCGTCAACACCGGGATGCACGCGACGATGGGCGACCCCGACCGCCCCGCCAAGGCGGCCCCCACGATCCCCCTGGGCCGCCCGGGCGAACCCGCGGAAATCGCCGCCGCCATCACCTGGCTCCTCTCCCCCGACGCCTCGTACACGACGGGCACGGTGCTACGGGTGTCGGGCGGGCGGTAGGAAGGGCCATGGCCGAGAACCGGGCGGACAGCAGGCCCGCGTCTCGCCGTCACCGTTGACGAGGGGTGCGCGCTCGGGGAGGTGCTTCTCAACCGTCGTACCGGTGGCATCGGTTACGTCGTCGGCGCGCACGCGCTGGCCGCGGCTGCCCCGCGTCGTGCTGGAGATCGAGCCGGACAACCGCCCGAGCGTCGCCGTGGCCCGCGCGGCCGGGTTCCGGCTTACGGACGCGCCGCCGGAGACCGTCACGGACAAGGGGCGTACGTACACCCTGCTCACCTGGGTACGTGAGGCCCCCGGCGCCGTCCCCTGACCCTCGGCGTCACCGGCGCGTGCGGCCGCGCAGGCGCCAGGCCTGGTAGAGGAGGTACGCGCCCACCAGGGCCACCAGCGCGCCCAGGAACGCGTACTGGCTTTTGCCCGACATGCCCGAGCCGCCCACCGCGCCCGTGCCCTGGGCTATCCAGAGCACCCCGAGCACGCACAGAATGACCCCGCCCACACCGCGAACCACCATGTTCTGTTCCCTTTCCGGTCGCCCAGTCCGCGCGGGTGCGCGCGTGACCGCCCCAGCTTCACCCCTCGGAGCCCCTGCGGAGGCCGGGTAACCCTTACAGAACGCGAACGTCACGCCTCGCGGCAGATCAGCAGCAGCGCCCGGTCGTCGTTGACGTCCTTCGCCACCGCCTCGATCAGGTGCCACGCCGCCCCCTCGAACCCGCCCGCCACATAGCGGTCGGCCTCGCCGGTCAAGCGGTCGATGCCCTCCGCGAGATCGCGGCCCGGGGCCTCCACCAGACCGTCCGTGAACAGCATCAGGACGTCACCCGGCCGCAACGAGCCCTTCACCGGGTCGAACTGCGCCGCGTCGTAGACGCCGAGCAGCGGGCCCTCGCCCGACATCTCGTCCCACCGGCCGCTGCCCGCGTGCAGGTGGAGGGCGGGCAGGTGGCCCGCGGAGAGCAGTTCGTAGTCGCCGGAGTCCAGATCGAGGACCAGGTGGATGGAGGTGGCGAAGCCCTCGTCCCAGTCCTGGCGCAGCAGATACCCGTTGGCCGCCGGGAGGAAGCCGTGCGGAGGGAGCGAGCCGAGCAGGCCGCCGAAGGCCCCGGACAGCAGCAGCGCCCGCGAGCCCGCGTCCATCCCCTTGCCGGACACGTCCGTGAGGACCACTTCCAGCGTGCGCCCGCCGTGCGTACGGGCCGCCACGACGAAGTCCCCGGAGAAGGACTGCCCGCCCGCCGGCCGCAGCGCCATCTCGTGGTGCCAGCCCTTCGGCAGCTGCGGCAGCGCGCTCTGTACGCGGATGCGTTCGCGCAGGTCGAACAGCATCGTCCCGCCGCGCCGCCACGGCACTCCGACCCGCGCCCTGAACTGGGCGATCAGCAGGCCGAAGAGCCCGCAGGCCGCGACGACCAGCACCACGCCGGGGGTGACCCGGCCGGTGCCTTCCGTGTACGGGCCGAGGACGACCGACTCGACGATCAGCGCGGTGGCCGCGGCGGCGTACAGGCCGAGCAGGCTGGCGGGCCGCAGCAGCAGACCGCCGGCGACGATGGGCAGGACGAGGGTGGAGGGCGCGCACCAGACCGGGACGGCGACCGTGACGACGGCGATGACCGGAACGGTGAGCAACAGCCCCGCGAGGGCGATCCAGTCGGACCCGTCCCCGCGGAAATAGTCGACCCCTGATTTGCGCAGGGCGATACGGCCCCGGTGCAGCGTTCTGCGCATCCGGGCCGTGAAGGAGTCCGTTCTCGCGTTACCGGCCATTGTTGTGGACCCTATCCATCCGCCTGCCCCGCGTGCAGGGGGACCCCTGTGACATTGTGTTCGAAATCGGGTCGCCCGATCGTCGTACCCCTGCTACTCATGGCATATGACGACTGATCTGCGCGAGCTGGCGCCGGCCGACTGGGACCGCTGGTACCACGTGCTCGAACACGCCTTCGGAGGTATCACCGAGACGTCCCAGGAGCGGGTCCTGTGGAGGGATCTCACCGAGTTCGGGCGCTTCGTCGGCGCCTGGGACGGGGACGAGTGCGTCGGGACGGCGGGGGCGTTCAGCTTCGGTCTCACGGTGCCCGGCGGCGCGCGCGTGGACGCGGCGGGGGTCACGATGGTCAGCGTGGCGCCGACGTACCGGCGGCGCGGGGTCCTCTCGGCCATGATGCGGCGCCAGTTGGACGACGTACGGTCGTGGGGCGAGCCACTGGCGGTCCTGACGGCGTCGGAGCCGCCGATCTACGGCCGGTTCGGCTACGGAGGGGCGACGCAGGAACTGTCCGCGGAGATCGACACGGTACGGGTACGGATCCCGCCGGCCGCCCGCCCCGGGGACACGGACCGGATCCGGTTGCGGCAGGTCAGGCCGAACGACCCCGCCGTACAGGCCGCGTGCGAGGAGGTCTACGCCTCGCAGGTTCCGGTCCGGCCCGGCATGATCGCGCGCGGGCCCGGCTGGGAGCGGCTGCCCGTCCTCAACGGCGAGCGCGAGCGGGACGGGATGTCGCCGCTCCAGTGCGTACTGGTGGAGCGGGACGGCGAGGTGGCGGGGTTCACCCTCTACCGCGTGAAGCCGGAGTGGGACCGCTCCGGTCCGAAGGGCACGGTCGAGCTGCGTGAGCTGTACGCGCGCGACGCGGAGGCGTACGGCGAGCTCTGGCGTTTCCTCTTCGGCATCGACCTGACCTCGACCGTCCGGGCGCGCAACCGGCCCCTGGACGACCCGTTCCAGTACCTCGTCTCGGACGTGCGGCGCTGCGGGCTCCAGGTCAGGGACGCGCTGTACGTACGGCTGGTGGAGGTGGGCGCGGCGCTGGAGGCACGGACGTACCGGACGCCCGTGGACGTGGTGGTGGAGGTCGAGGACACCTTCTGCCCCTGGAACGAGGGGCGTTGGCGGCTGACCGGCGACGCGAAGGGCGCGTCCTGCGTCCGCACCGCGGACCAGGCCGATCTCGCTCTGTCGGTACGGGAGTTGGGCGCGGCCTACCTGGGCGGGGTGCCGCTCATCTCGCTGGCGGGCGCGGGCCGGGTGACCGAACTGCGCCCGGGCGCGCTGGCCGAGGCGTCCACGGCCTTCGGCTCGGACGTCGCCCCGTGGCTGCCGCACGGTTTCTAGGGCGTGTCCGCGAAGTGGGGTCTGGCTCGCGGCGCCTGGCACGCGCGCTCGCGGCGTTGTCGGACCCACCCCGTACATCCAGTACGGGGTGAGTCCTCCGCCTTGCGATCGCACGCACCAGACGCCGCGAGCCCCGCCCTCCGGGCGGACGACCCCACTTCGCGGACACGCCCTAGTACCACCTGACTAGGAGGCGGCCGGGTCGCCGCTCTGGCAGCGGGGGCACCAGAAGAGGTTGCGGGCGGCGAGCGGTGCGGTACGGATCTCCGTACCGCAGAGGAGGCAGGGCAGCGCGGCCCTGCGGTAGACGTAGACCTCGCCGCCGTGGTCGTCCACGCGGGGCGGGCGGCCCATCGCCTCGGGGGTGTGCGCGGGGCGGACGGTGTCGATGCGGTTGTTCCGTACGCCCTCGCGCATCAGCTCCACCAGGTCCGCCCAGATCGCGTCCCATTCCGTACGGGTGAGGTCCTTGCCGGGGCGGTACGGGTCGACGCCGTGCCGGAAGAGGACCTCGGCGCGGTAGACGTTGCCGACCCCGGCGATGACCTTCTGGTCCATGAGCAGGGCGGCGACGGTCGTACGGGAGCGGGAGATCCGGGCCCACGCCTTCTCGCCGTCGTGGCCCGGGCGCAGGGGGTCGGGGCCCAGCCGGTCGTGTATCGCCCGCTTCTCGGGATCGGTGATCAGGGCGCAGGTCGTCGGGCCCCGCAGGTCCATGTACGCGGTGGCGGAGGCGAGGCGCAGCCGGACGGTGTCCGTGGGCGGCGGGGCGGGCGCGTCCCCGAGGGCGACCTTGCCGAACAGACCGAGGTGGACGTGGACCCAGCCGGTCCGCCCGAACCCCAGGAAGAGGTGCTTGCCGTGGGCGTCCACCGTGTCGAGGACCTGGCCGTCGAGCAGGGCCGCGCTGTCGGAGAACTTGCCCTGCGGGCTGCTGACCCGTACCGGCCGTCCGCCGAAGCGGTCGAGATGGTCCTCGGCGAGGCGGTGGATCGTATGCCCCTCGGGCACGGTGGTCTCCTCGGAAGTGCGGTCGGCACGACGAAAGTGCGGTCGGCATGACGGTGCCGCCGGGCGGCCGTTCAGGGTGCCCGGCGGCACAGGGGTCTCGGGGGTCGTCCGGTCGTTCAGTCCTGCTGCGGGTGGTGCGGCGGGATCGGCGGCAGGACGTGGGTGCTCTCGTACTCCGCGAGCATCCCGATCCGGCGCGCGTGCCGCTCCTCGCCCGAGTACGGCGTGGTCAGGAAGGTCGCGACGAAGGAGGTCGCCTCCTCCTCCGTGTGCATCCGGCCGCCGACGGAGATGACGTTCGCGTCGTTGTGCTCACGGCCGAGCGCCGCCGTCTGCTCGCTCCAGGCGAGGACGGCCCGTACGCCCTTGACCTTGTTGGCCGCGATCTGCTCGCCGTTGCCGGAGCCGCCGATCACGATGCCGAGGCTGTCCGGGTCGGCCGCCGTGCGCTCCGCGGCGCGCAGGCAGAACGGCGGGTAGTCGTCCTGGGCGTCGAAGATGTGGGGCCCGCAGTCGACGGGGTCGTGGCCCTGGGCCTTGAGCCACTGGACGAGGTGGTTCTTGAGTTCAAAACCGGCATGGTCGGAACCGAGGTACACGCGCATGCTCCGAGTGTGGCACGCGTGTCGCAGGGTGACCGTCATCGGGGGCCGGGACGGTACGTGTCAGCCCCGGCGGCCGGCCAGCTTCCACGCGGCGGGCAGCGCGCCCATCGCCAGCGCGGCCTTGAGCGCGTCGCCCAGCAGGAAGGGCACCAGGCCGGCCGAGACGGCGGCGCTCAGCGACAGGTCCGCCGAGACGGCGAGGTACGGGACGCCGACCGCGTAGATGATCGCGGAGCCCAGGACCATCGTCCCGGCCGTCCGGACGACGGACCGGTCGCCGCCGCGGCGGGCCAGCGCGCCGACGACCGTCGCGGCGAGCAGCATCCCGAGGACGTACCCGAGGGTCGGGAAGCCGACGCCGGAGGCGCCTTCGGAGAACCACGGCACCCCGGCCATGCCGAGCAGCGCGTACAGGGCCAGGGAGAGGAAGCCGCGGCGGGCGCCGAGGGAGACGCCGATGAGCAGCGCGGCGAAGGTCTGTCCCGTGACCGGCACCGGTGAGCCGGGGACCGGCACGGAGAGCTGGGCCGCGACGCCGGTCAGGACGGCGCCGCCCACCACCAGGGCGAGGTCGCGCGCGTGGGCACGGTGGGCCGGGAGGAGGTCGGCGAGGACCACTCCGGTACGGGGGGCGGGGGCGGCGGTGCTCATGGGGACTCCGGCGGTCGTCGGGGGGTGCGCCGGGCAGGCCGTGGCGTGTTCCGGGCGGGGGGACGGTCCGACCGTAACCCGGCCGTCCTGGCCCGATCACCGTCGGACGCCCACAAAGAGGAGGTCAGCGGCTTGTCGGGGGTGTCACACGGCGCCTGCCCACTCCGGAGCCCTCTTGCTGTTAGCGTGCACCTGCATAAGATGTGCAATAAGAGTTTCGGAGGGCTTGGACATGGCCGTTTACACACTTCTCGAACTTCCGTACGACTACGCGGCGCTCGAACCGGTCATCAACCCGCAGATCGTCGAGCTGCACCACGACAAGCACCACGCGGCCTACGTCAAGGGCGCCAACGACACGCTCGACCAGCTCGCGGAGGCGCGGGAGAAGGAGGCGTGGGGGGCGCTCAACGGCCTGGAGAAGAGCCTGGCGTTCCACCTCTCCGGCCACATCCTGCACTCGATCTACTGGCACAACATGACCGGTGACGGCGGCGGCGAGCCGCTCGCGGCGGACGGCGTCGGGGAGCTGGCCGACGCGATCGCCGCGTCGTTCGGGTCCTTCGCGGGCTTCAAGGCCCAGCTGAGCAAGGCGGCGGCGACCACGCAGGGGTCGGGGTGGGGCGTCCTCGCCTACGAGCCCGTCAGCGGCCGGCTGATCGTGGAGCAGATCTACGACCACCAGGGCAACGTCGGCCAGGGCTCGGTCCCGATCCTGGTCTTCGACGCCTGGGAGCACGCCTTCTACCTCCAGTACAAGAACCAGAAGGTGGACTTCGTCGAGGCGATGTGGCGGGTCGTCAACTGGCAGGACGTGGCGAAGCGCTACACGGCCGCCCGGAAGAACGCCACCCACCTCCTGATCGCCCCCTGACGGGGGGCCTCCCCCGCGGGGGAGGCCGCGCACGTCCTGCTCGTGATCGTCTTCTCACCCTTCACGGCGGGCGGATGGAACGGACGGCCCCCGCGAGGACATGACTCGCGGGGGCCGTCCTCCGTACCCGTGCGTGCACGCGCCGAAGCGGCCGCCCCGGTCGTACTAGTCGAAGATCGGGCCCTGGGTGCGGGTGCGCTTGATCTCGTAGAAGCCCGGGATCGAGGCGACCAGCAGCGTGCCGTCCCAGAGCTTCGCCGCCTCCTCGCCCTTGGGGGCCGGGGTGACGACCGGGCCGAAGAAGGCGATCTGCTCGCCGTCCGCGCCGGGGACCGCGATGACCGGGGTGCCGACCTCCTGGCCGACCTTGTCTATGCCTTCCTTGTGGGAGGCCCGCAGTTCCTTGTCGTACGCGTCGGAGTCGGCGTACTCCAGCAGGTCGGCCGGCAGGCCGACGTCGTCCAGCGCCGAGGCGATCGCCTCACGCGTCGGGCCCTCGCCCCGGTTGTGGATGCGGGTGCCGAGCGCGGTGTAGAGCTCGCCGACGACCTCGTCGCCGTGCTTCTGCTGGGCCGCGATCACCACACGGACCGGCCCCCACGCCTTCGTCCGCATCGTCTCGCGGTACTGCTCCGGCAACTCGTCGACCCGGTCCTCGTTGAGGACGGCGAGGCTCATCACGTGCCAGCGGACGTCGATGTCCCTGACCTTCTCCACCTCAAGGACCCAGCGGGACGTCATCCAGGCCCAGGGGCACAGGGGGTCGAACCAGAAATCGACGGGAGTCTTCTCGGACATGTCTCTCCTCTGAAACGGGCGTCCCGGCTACCCGCGGGCGCCCGGCGGACCTCGTCGCTGCAACGTCCCAACCGGACGGCGGCATTCCCGGATGCCCGGTCACAGCGGCACATGCGAGGATCGTCACTGTTTCGAACGACCCACCAACGATCTCCGCCATCGTCCGACGACCACGAGACCCACGAACGAGTCACGAAGGAGTGCCCGTGCCCGGTGAGAACCTGTCCCGCGACGAGGCCCGTGTACGGGCCGGCCTGCTGTCCGTAGACGGGTACGAGGTGGAGCTCGACCTGCGCTCGGCGGTGGGTGAGGCGCCGGACGGCCCCGGGCCCCGCACCTTCCGCTCGGTGACCACGATCCGCTTCCGCTCCGCGGAGCCGGGCGCGGCGGCCTTCGCCGACCTGATCGCCCCGCGTGTGACCGCCGTCACCCTCAACGGCCGCGCCCTGGACCCCGCCACCGTCTTCGACGGATCACGGGTGACGCTGGAGGATCTCCGCGCGGAGAACGTGCTGGTGGTCGACGCCCAGTGCGCGTACAGCAGGACCGGCGAGGGCATGCACCGCTTCGTCGACCCGGAGGACGGCGAGGTCTACCTGTACACGCAGTACGAGCCGGCCGACGCCCGCCGGGTCTTCGTCACCTTCGAGCAGCCCGACCTCAAGGCGCCGTACCGCTTCCAGGTGACCGCGCCCGAGGGCTGGCGGGTCTGGAGCAACGGCGCGGGGACCCTGGGCGACGACGGGGTGTGGCGCTTCGCGGAGACGAAGCCGATCTCGACGTACATCACGACGATCCTCGCGGGCCCGTACCACCACGTCACCGACTCCTACCGGCGTACGTTCGACGACGGCACGGTCCTGGAGATCCCGCTCGGCGCGATGTGCCGCAAGGGGCTCGCCCGGCACTTCGACGCGGACGACGTCTTCCTGCTGACCAAGCAGGGCCTCGACTTCTTCCACGACCGGTTCGACTACCCGTACCCCTTCGGGAAGTACGACCAGGCGTTCGTGCCCGAGTACAACCTGGGCGCGATGGAGAACCCGGGCCTGGTGACCTTCCGCGAGGAGTACATCTTCCGCGGCAAGGTGACGCGGGCGTCGTACGAGCACCGGGCCAACGTCATCCTGCACGAGATGGCGCACATGTGGTTCGGCGACCTGGTCACCATGACCTGGTGGGACGACCTGTGGCTCAAGGAGTCCTTCGCGGAGTTCATGGGCACCTTCGCGCTGGTCGGGGCCACCCGCTTCCAGGACGGCTGGATCACCTTCGCCAACAACCGGAAGTCCTGGGCCTACCGCGCCGACCAGCTGCCGTCCACCCACCCGATCACGGCCGACATCCGTGACCTGGAGGACGCCAAGCTGAACTTCGACGGGATCACGTACGCCAAGGGCGCGTCGGTCCTCAAGCAGCTGGTCGCGTACGTGGGGCAGGACGCGTTCCTGGAGGGCGCCCGGCGCTACTTCAAGCGGCACGCGTACGGGAACACCAGCCTCGGCGACCTGCTCGCCGTCCTGGAGGAGACGTCCGGACGGGACATGGCCGGCTGGTCCCGGTCCTGGCTGGAGACGGCCGGGGTCAACTCGCTCACCCCGGAGGCCGTGTACGACGCCGAGGGCCGGATCACCGAGCTGGCCGTGATCCAGGAAGCCGCCCCGTCCCACCCCGAACTGCGCCCGCACCGGGTGGCGGTCGGGCTCTTCCGGCGTACCGCCGACGGGGATCTCGTACGGTACGCGCGCGTCGAGACGGACGTCGCCGGGCCCCGGACGGTCATCGCGGAGCTGGCCGGTGCGGAGAAGCCCGACCTGATCCTGGTCAACGACGAGGACCTGACGTACTGCAAGATCCGCTTCGACGCCGCCTCGCTGGACACCCTGCGCACCCATCTCGGCGCTCTCACCGACCCGCTGGCGCGCGCCCTGTGCTGGTCCGCGCTGTGGAGCCTCACCCGTGACGCGCTCATGCCGGCCCGGGACTTCATCGGTCTGGTGCTCACCCACGCGGGGCGCGAGACGGACATCGGGGTGCTCCAGATGCTGCACGCGTGGGCGCGGGGCGCGCTCACCCTCTACGCGGTCCCGGAGTGGCGCGAGGAGGGCGGGCGGCTGCTCGCCGAGGGGGCGCTGCGGGAGCTGCGGACGGCGGAGCCCGGCGGTCAGCACCAGTTGACGTGGGCCCGCTTCTTCGCGGCGGTCGCGACGACGGACGCGGACTTCCAGCTGCTCCAGGGGCTGTTGGAGGGCACGGCCAAGATCGACGGGCTCGACGTCGACCAGGAGTTGCGGTGGGCCTTCCTGGAGCCGCTGACCGCGCACGGGCGCGCGGACGAGTCGGCGGTGGCGGCCGAACTGGCCCACGACGACACCGCGTCGGGCAAGCGGCACGAGGTGCGGTGCCTGGCGGCGCGGCCGTCGGCGGCGGTGAAGGCGCAGGCGTGGGTACGGCTGGTGGAGTCGGACACGCTGTCGAACGCGCTGGTCGAGGCGACGATCGCCGGGTTCGCCCGATCGGACCAGCGGGAGTTGCTGGCGCCGTACGCGGAGAAGTACTTCGAGGTGATCGAGCGGGTGTGGGCGGAGCGTTCGATCCAGATCGCCATGCACGTGGTGCGCGGGCTGTACCCGGCCGCGCAGGGCGACCGTTCGACCCTGGAGGCGGCGGAGGCGTGGCTGGCGTCGCACGAGGAGGTGGCTCCGGCGCTGCGCAGGCTGGTGCTGGAGGCGACGGACGATCTGGCCCGGTCGCTGCGGGGGCAGGCGTGCGACGCGGCGGCCGCGGGGCGGTGAGTCGGGGCGTGTTCGGGCGGTGAACGGGAGCGGGGGGCGAGTTGGCGCGTTCGAACGGTGAGCGGCGCATGATCGGCAGCCGAAGGCCCGTACTTTAGGGCGAGCTTGTCCGGTTTTGCCGACGAACGTGTAACAACGGGTTAGAAGGCGGTCACAGGGCGGGCAGACCCCGGGCATGAACAACAACACCCCGGTCACCCCCCGCCCCCTCCGTCCCCTCGGTCACGACGTGCGCCACCGCGTGCTCTCGGCCGCGCAGCTACGCGAGCACGGGGTCGCGGCCGCGCGCGCCGCCGCGCAGTGCCGCGCCGGTGGCCCCTGGCAGCAACCGCTGCCGGGGGTCTACCTGTTGCACCCGGGGCCGCCGACGAGCGAGGAGCGGCTGCACGCGGTGCTGCTGTACGCGGGACGCCCCGGCCCCGAGGGGGCGAAGAGCGTTCCGGCGCAGCCCGGCTCCTCCTCCGGCGGTCGCCCGGCGGCGGCGTCCGGGTCGGCCTCGTCCCGGTCGGCCTCGTCCCGGCCTGCCTCCCGGTCGGCGTCCCCGTACGGCGGTGTGATGATCACCGGTCTCGCCGCCCTCGCCCTGCACGGCTTCGGGTCCACCCCGGGCCTGCGGGCGCTCGACCTGATCGACGTGCTGGTGCCCCGTACCCGCCGGCTGCGGTCCACCAGGTTCGCCCGGCTGATCCGCGCCCACTCCCTGCCCCGGCCCGAGCTGGTGACCGGGGTGCCGGTGGCGCCGGTGGCGCGCGCGGTGGCCGACGCGGTCGCGGAGCTGTCGGACGCGGCTGTCGTACGGGCGCTGCTGACCGAGTCCGTACGGGGCGGGCACTGCGAGCCTTCCTCTCTCGTACGGGAGTTGAGTCAGGCGCGGCTGCTGGCCCGGCCGCATGTGGTGGACGCGGTGGACGCGCTGCTCGCCGAGGGGCGGTCGCTGGCCGAGGGGCGGCTCTACGAGATGGTGCGGACGTACGCGCTGCCCGACCCGGTCTGGAACGTCGACCTGCGGCTGCCGGGCGGACCGCACCTGGGCGGGGTGGACGCGTACTGGCCGGAGCAGGCGGTGGCCGTGGAGCTGGACACGCGGGCGCCCCGGGTGGGCGGGCCGGGCGGGCCGCAGGACGACGACGCGATCTGGGCGGAGTACGCCCGCAAGCGGGAGCACCTGGAGCGGCTGGGCGTCACCGTCGTGCATCTGACGCCGAGAAAACTGCGGGAGTCCCTGGAGCAGCAGGCGATGGTGGTCGGTACGGCGCTGACGGCGGCGGACGAGAGGGATCCGGCCGCGTACGTGGAGGTCCTGCCGAGGTGAGGCGGGGCCCGAAGGCTCGGGCACAAAAAGAAGGGGACGGGCGCGGCCCGCGCCCGTCCCCTCTTTTTGGTCTCTCCAGTCTCTCCGGGTCCGGGCTCAGCCGCAGAACTCCGCCTCCACGACCGTCGCCGGGTCACCGGCCCAGTCGGCGTTGAAGTTCAGGGAGAGCGCGTGCGTGCCGTCGGCGGTGGTGAAGGCGCCCGAGGAGGAGCCGTGGATCCCGCCGGTGTGGCCCCAGACGACCGTGCCGCAGGACAACCGGGTCTTCTCCAGGCCGAGTCCGTAGCCGACGACCCCGCCGTCCTCGCCGCTGCCGAGCGCGACGGTGGTCTTCATCTCCTTGAGCTGGGCCGGGGGCAGCAGCCGGCCCGTGAGCAGCGCGCCGAAGAACCGGTTGAGGTCGGCAGCGTCGGAGATCATGCTCCCGGCGGCCCCCGCCACCGTCGCGTTGAGTTCGGTGACGTCGTGGACCGTCCGCTCCGGGTCGTCGGCGAGGACGGCGTACGCGCGTCCCGACGGCCGCGGCAGCCGGGGGTCCGTACCGGGCAGGCGGGTGCCCGTGAGGTGCAGGGGCCGCAGGATGCGGCGTTCGATCTCGGTGGCGTACGGGCGTCCCGTCACCTTCTCCACGACCATCCCGGCGAGCACGTAGTTGGTGTTGGAGTAGTTCCAGTCCGTGCCGGGGGCGAAGTCCGGCGCGTGTCCCATGGCGAGCGCGACGAGTTCGCCCGGCTGCCAGGTCCGGTAGCGGTTCTTGAGGAAGTCGGTGGTGAAGACCTTCTGCTGGAAGCCGGGGTCGGCGGTGTAGCTGTAGACGCCGCTGGTGTGGTTGAGGAGCTGACGGAGGGTCACCCGGCGTCCGTCGTGCCCGTTGCCGCTGACCACCCCGGGCAGCCAGTGGTCGACGGTGTCGTCCAGGTCGAGCCGTCCCTCGGCCTCCAGTTGGAGCAGGACGGTCGACACGAAGGTCTTGGTGACGGAGCCGACGCGGAAGTGGTCCCGTGCGCCGCGCTCGCGGCCGGTGGCCGTGTCCCCCACCCCCGCGGTGCCCGACCAGGCGCCGGTACGGGTGGTGACCCGGGCGAGGACGCCGGGCACGCCGTCCGCGACGGCGGCGTCGAGGGCCCGCTGGGTGGCGGCGTGCGGCGCTCCGGCGTCCCGTACGGCGGAGGCCGCCGCGCCGGGACCGGAACCCTCCGCCGGCGCGTTCGCCACGGCGGGGCCGGCCAGCGCGGTGGACGCGAGGGCCGCCGCCGCCAGCGCGCCGGTCCAGGCGAGACGGGCGCGGTGCGTCGCGCGGCGGGCGACGCGGGTCGCCGGGCGGTGAGCGGGGGCCGTACGTGCCGACATGGGGAACTCCTCCGTGCGTGAGGTGCGGTCGGCGGACAGGACCGCGGCGGGGCGCGGGGAGTTGCCCGGCGCGGCGGGGTTGACCGTGTTCCGGTCGTTCGGGAACGGCGGCGGCAGAATACGGGAGGGCCGCCTCCGGCCGCGTACTACGCGCGTCATGTGTCCGCAGAGCGGACGGATTCACTCCGGTGCTCCGCCCAACGACCGCGCGGGCCGGGCATGTTCGCCGGTTTGAGCCGGTTCCTCCCGCCTGGCGGGTGACCCGCGTTGGCGGGTGTACGCCATGACCGAATCCCGCCGCCGACAACACTCCACAAACCCCTGTTGTGTAAGAAAAGCTGAGCGGTCACCGGTACCGAAATCCGGATCTTCTCTTCCACACCACAGGGATGCTGATGACCTCCGAATCCGCAGGCTCCATATCCGGGCCGAGACGCGTGGCCAGGATCGCGGCAGCCGCCGGCCTGGTGGCCGCGCTGATCGCCACGGGCGCCGCCCCCGCGTTCTCCGAGACGGGCACCGACGACCCGGCCGCCACCGCCGCCGTGAAGTCCGACCGGGCGTCCGACAAGCTCGGCGCCGTGGACGCCCAACTGCTGTCCCAGGCCGAGGCCGAGGGCACGAAGACCGTCACGCTGATGGTCGCCACCGCCCCCGGTGCGACCGAGCAGGTGGCGGGCCAGCTGAACGACGTCGCGGGTGCGACCGTCGGCAAGACGTACGACAAGCTCGGTTACGTACGCGCCACGCTCCCGACCGCCAAGGCGGACGCGGCGATCAAGGCGGCCGCGAAGCTCTCCTCCGTCCGCGGCATCGATCTCAAGCAGGAGATCCAGCTGGACGACCCGACGCCGGCGGCCGACACGGTCGCGCACGCGAAGGGCTCGAAGGGCTCCGCCGTCCAGAAGTACCCGGCGCCGAGCAGTAAAACTCCGGCGAAGAACCCGTACAACCCGTCCTTCGAGACGGGCGCGGTCGACTTCGTCAAGCAGCACCCGAAGGCCGACGGCCGCGGTGTCACCATCGGCATCCTGGACTCCGGTGTCGACCTGGGCCACCCGGCCCTCCAGAAGACCACCACGGGCGAGCGCAAGATCGTCGACTGGGTGACCGCGACGGACCCGGTGTCCGACGGCGACGGCACCTGGCTGCGGATGACCGGCGCCGTCAGCGGTCCCACGTTCACGGCCGCGGGCCGGACCTGGACGGCGCCGGCCGGCGCCTTCAAGTTCAGCACCTTCGCCGAGCGCGTCACGGTCGGCGGCGACATGGCCGGTGACCTCAACCGCGACGGCGACACGACCGACGTCTGGGGCGTGCTCTACGACCCGGCGAACGGCACCGTGCGGGTCGACCTGAACAACGACGGCAACTTCACGAACGACACCGCGCTGAAGCCGTACAAGGACGGCTTCCAGATCGGCTACTTCGGTACGGACAACCCGGCGACCCCGATCGTCGAGCGCATCCCGTTCGTCGTCGAGATCCGCAAGGACGTCGTCTACAACGGGTCCGGCGCCACGTCGGACTACGTCAACATCGGTGTGATCCAGGGCGAGCACGGCACGCACGTCGCCGGCATCACCGCCGCCAACGGCCTGTTCGGCGGCAAGATGAACGGCGCCGCCCCCGGCGCCAAGCTGGTCTCCTCCCGCGCCTGCACGTGGAGCGGCGGCTGCACCAACATCGCGCTGACCGAGGGCATGATCGACCTCGTCGCCAACCGTGGCGTCGACATCGTCAACATGTCCATCGGCGGCCTGCCGGCGCTCAACGACGCCAACAACGCGCGCGCCCAGCTGTACACGCAGCTGATCGACACGTACGGCGTGCAGCTGGTGATCTCGGCCGGCAACGACGGCCCCGGCACCAACACCATCAGCGACCCCGCCGTGGCGGACAAGGTCATCTCCGTCGGCGCCTCCATCTCCAAGGAGACCTGGGCCGCCAACTACGGCTCCGGCGTGACGACGAAGTACGGCCTGCTGCCGTTCTCGGCGCGCGGCCCGCGTGAGGACGGCGGCTTCACGCCGACCATCACCGCGCCCGGCGCGGCGATCAACAGCACGCAGACCTGGTACCCCGGCGGCCCGGTCGCCGAGGCGGGCTACACCCTGCCGCCCGGCTACTCCATGCTCCAGGGCACCTCGATGGCGTCCCCGCAGGCCACCGGCGCGAGCGCGCTGCTGATCTCGGCCGCCAAGCAGAAGCACCGCACGCTCACCCCCGCCGACCTGCGGACGGCGCTCACCAGCAGCGCCGACAAGATCCCCGGTCTCCAGGCGCACGAGCAGGGCGCGGGTCTCATCGACGTCGTCAAGGCGTGGAAGGAGATCGAGCACGGCGCCACCGCGCACGAGTACACGGTGAAGGCCCCGGTCGACACCGCGATCGACTACGCGCTGGAGACCCCCGGCTTCGGTACGGGTCTGTACGACCGCGAGGGCGGCCTCCAGGCCGGCAAGAGCCGGACGTACGACGTCACCATCACCCGGACCACCGGCCCCAAGGGCGCCGTGGAGCACCGGCTGGACTGGAAGAACAACGACGGCACCTTCCGTCTGCTCGGCAGTGACAAGGTCAAGCTGCCGCTGAACCAGCCGGTCACCGTCACCGTCCAGGCCCGCCCCTCCTCGGCCGGCGTGCACAGCGCCATCCTGGAGGCGGACGACCGTCGTACGGAGGGTGTGGACAAGCAGATCCTCGCCACCGTGGTCGTCTCCAAGGAGCTGGCGAAGCCGTCGTACGCCTTCAAGGCGAACGGTTCGGTGCAGCGCAACAGCTCGAAGTCGTACTTCCTGACGGTGCCGGAGGGCGCGAAGACCCTGGAGGTGGCGCTCGGCGGACTCGCCAAGGACAGCCAGACCCGGTTCATCTCGATCCACCCGTACGGTCTGCCGGTCGAGGACAGCTCGACGATCTTCTGCTACCCGAACTACGAGAACCCCGCCAACACCTGCCGCCCGGACGTGCGTTCGTACGTGGACCCGGCCCCCGGCGTGTGGGAGATCGAGGTCGAGGCGCGTCGTACCTCGCCGCTGCTCGACAACAAGTACACGCTCGACGTGTCGGTGCTCGGCGCGACCTTCGACCCGGCGGTGACCACGCTGCCCGAGGCGAAGATCGGCACGCCGACCCCGGTCCGGTGGACGGTCAAGAACAACTTCGCCGCCATCGACGGCAAGCTGTCGGGCGGCTCGCTGGGCTCGGCGAAGATCGACCGGCCGTCGATCGAGGACGGCGGCTCGCTCGTCTCCACGATCGTCGTCGGTGAGGGCGTGACCCGCCTGGACGTCGCCATCGGCGGCACCTCCGACCCGTCCGCGGACCTCGACCTGACGGTCGCCCGGGGCAACGTGGTCGTGGGGCAGTCGGCGGACGGCGACTCCGAGGAGTCGGTCAGCCTCGTCAACCCGGTCGCCGGTACGTACACCGTCGTGGTGGACGGCTACTCGGTGCCGGCCGGCACGACGGAGTTCAACTACCGCGACGTCTACTACTCGCCGTCGCTGGGCTCCATCAAGGTCGACGACACCAAGCCGGTCAAGCTCGCCAACGGCGCGTCGGCGCAGGTCACGGCCGATGTCGTGGTGAACAGCGCGGCTCCCGAGGGACGCCAGTTCTTCGGTGACGTGCAGCTGCTGAACGCGCGCGGCACGTCCGCGGGCACCGGCAGTGTGGTGATCGGCAGCGTCACGCCGTAACGGCGCGGTACTGCTGAAGGAGGGGGCGGGCGTCCGGACGGGCGCCCGCCCCTTCCGCTGTCCGGTCCGCGCCCCGGGCCCCGGTCCCGTCCGCGCCCCGGCCCCCGTCCGGTCCGCGTCCTGGACAACCGACTGGACAACACGGGCAGGGTGATACGCATGATGGAGCGGCACGGCACCCATGCCGCTCGTACATACGGAGGAGACCCCGTGAAGGTCGGAATCGTCGGAGCCACCGGTCAGGTCGGCACAGTCATGCTCAGGATCCTGGCCGAGCGGAGCTTCCCGGTCACCGAGCTGCGGCTCTTCGCCTCCGCCCGGTCCGCCGGGTCCACGCTGGACTGGCGGGGCACGCCGGTCACGGTCGAGGACTCCGGTACGGCCGACTGGTCCGGGCTGGACATCGTGATCTTCTCCGCCGGGGGGGCGACCTCGAAGGCGCTGGCCGAGAAGGTCGCCGCGCAGGGCGCCGTCGTGATCGACAACTCGTCCGCGTGGCGGCGTGACCCCCAGGTCCCGCTGGTCGTCTCCGAGGTCAACCCGCACGCGATCAAGGACCGCCCCAAGGGCATCATCGCCAACCCGAACTGCACCACGATGGCCGCCATGCCCGTGCTGCGCCCGCTGCACGAGGAGGCGGGGCTCGCCGCGCTGGTCGCCACCACCTACCAGGCGGTCTCCGGGTCGGGCCTGGCCGGGGTCGCCGAGCTGCACGGCCAGGTGAAGCAGGTCGTCGCCGACGCGGACAGGCTGACGCACGACGGCGGGGCGGTCGAGTTCCCCGCGCCGGCCGTCTACCAGCGCCCCATCGCCTTCAACGTGGTGCCGCTCGCGGGCAGCCTCGTGGACGACGGCTCCTTCGAGACCGACGAGGAGCAGAAGCTCCGCAACGAGTCCCGCAAGATCCTGGAGATCCCGGAGCTGAAGGTGTCCGGGACCTGCGTACGGGTGCCGGTGTTCTCGGGGCACTCGCTCCAGGTGAACGTACGGTTCGACCGCCCGATCAGCGTGGAGCGGGCGTACGAGCTGCTCAAGGACGCGCCGGGCGTCGAGCTGTCCGACATCCCGACCCCGCTCCAGGCGGCGGGGAAGGACGCGTCGTTCGTGGGCCGGATCCGGGTCGACGAGACGGTCGAGAACGGTCTGGCGCTCTTCGTCTCCAACGACAACCTGCGCAAGGGCGCGGCACTGAACGCGGTCCAGATCGCGGAGCTGGTGGCGGCGGAACTGACGGGCTGACCCCGGACGCGCGCGGGGCGGGCCGCCCGACCGGCCCCGCACTGTCGCGCCGCGCTCACCGCGGTGGCTTCGGCGGGTACAGCTTGAACTGCGACGTGTCGACACCGAACGAGAAGGGGGCCGGCAGCTCGACGGTGTCGCCGAACTGGAAGCGGTCGGTCGTCCGGTAGCGGAGCTTGCGCGGGTCCGGGTGCGAGCACAGTTCGACCGTGCCGTCGTTCGGGTCGACGAGCAGGTAGAACGGCACCTCGCTCATCGCGTACCACATGCGCTTCTTGACGTAGTCGCTGTCCCGGTCCGACGAGACCACCTCGACCACCAGGTCGACGCGGTCGGCCGGGAGCGGATTGCGGTTGTCCGCGATCTTCTCGGCCGTGGTGACGGTCAGGTCCGCCTTCGGCTCGAAACTGGAGATGTCGGAGATCATCGCCTGCTCGGGCAGCACCTCCCACTCCTCGGCGAGGAACTGGGCCGAAAGCCTGGCCACGATGCGGTTGTGGAACGGGGCGGCCGATGCCTGCATGACGATCTTTCCGTCGATGAGCTCGATCCGCAGCTGATCGAGCTCAGGGAGGGTCTCCAGAAAGCGCAGCAGTTCGTGCCCGGTGTCGTCCCGCACGGTTTCCTCGGCAGTCTCGTGATGCGTCAGGGTCATCGCGGCGCCTCCTTCCGCCGTCAGCGTAGGGACGGCGCCCGTTCTCCCCGCCACGGTAGCCCGGGGTCCCCACGATCGGGTGAACGCGACCCGCCGTGGAAGGATGGGCCGAAACGCCCTATACCGAGGAGATGACCGGGTGCCTGGCACAAATCTGACCCGCGAGGAGGCGCAGCTGCGTGCGCGCCTGCTCACCGTGGACTCGTACGCGATCGATCTCGATCTGAGCGGCGCGCAGGAGGGCGGCACCTACCGGTCCGTGACCACGGTGCGCTTCGACAGCGCGGAGGCCGGGGCAGAGACCTTCATCGACCTGGTGGCGCCCGCCGTCCACGAGGTCGTCCTCAACGGCACCCCGCTGGACGCCGCCGCCGTCTTCAAGGACTCGCGGATCGCGCTGGCCGGCCTCCTGGAGGGTCCGAACGACCTGACGGTCGTCGCGGAGTGCGCGTACACGAACACCGGCGAGGGGCTGCACCGGTTCGTCGACCCGGTCGACGAACAGGCGTACTTGTACACGCAGTTCGAGGTCCCCGACGCCCGGCGCGTGTTCGCGTCGTTCGAGCAGCCGGACCTCAAGGCGACGTTCCAGTTCTCCGTACGGGCCCCCGAGGGCTGGACGGTCATCTCCAACTCGCCGACCCCGGAGCCGGAGGACAACCTCTGGCACTTCGCGCCGACCCCGCGCATCTCGACGTACATCACCGCGCTGATCGCCGGCCCGTACCACGCGGTGCACAGCTCGTACGAGAAGGACGGGCAGTCGGTGCCGCTGGGCATCTACTGCCGGCCCTCGCTGGCGGAGTTCCTGGACGCGGACGCGATCTTCGAGGTCACGCGGCAGGGGTTCGACTGGTTCCAGGAGAAGTTCGCCTACGACTACCCCTTCGCCAAGTACGACCAGCTGTTCGTGCCGGAGTTCAACGCGGGCGCGATGGAGAACGCGGGCGCGGTGACCATCCGCGACCAGTACGTCTTCCGCTCGAAGGTGACGGACGCGGCGTACGAGACGCGCGCCGAGACCATCCTGCACGAGCTGGCCCACATGTGGTTCGGCGACCTGGTCACCATGGAGTGGTGGAACGACCTCTGGCTGAACGAGTCGTTCGCCACGTACACCTCGATCGCCTGCCAGGCCGACGCGCCGGGCTCGCGGTGGCCGCAGTCGTGGACGACGTTCGCCAACTCCATGAAGACCTGGGCCTACCGGCAGGACCAGCTGCCCTCCACGCACCCGATCATGGCGGACATCCGCGACCTGGACGACGTACTCGTCAACTTCGACGGCATCACGTACGCCAAGGGCGCCTCGGTGCTCAAGCAGCTGGTCGCGTACGTCGGCCAGGACGAGTTCTTCCGCGGCGTGCAGGCGTACTTCAAGGCCCACGCCTTCGGGAACTCCCGCCTCTCCGACCTGCTGGGCGCGCTGGAGGAGACCTCAGGGCGCGACCTCAAGGCCTGGTCGAAGGCGTGGCTGGAGACGGCCGGGATCAACATCCTGCGCCCGGAGATCACCCTCGACGCGGCGGGCCACGTGGCGTCGTTCTCCGTCACGCAGGAGGCGCCCGCGCTGCCCGCCGGGGCCAAGGGCGAGCCCGTCCTGCGGCCGCACCGGATCGCGATCGGGTGCTACGACCTGGACGGGAACGGCAAGCTGGTCCGTACGAACCGGATCGAGCTGGACGTCGACGGGGAGCGCACGGAGGTGCCGTTCCCGGCGAACACCCCGCGTCCGGCGGTGGTCCTGCTCAACGACGACGACCTGTCGTACGCGAAGGTCCGCCTGGACGAGGAGTCGCTGCGGGTCGTCACCGCGCACCTCGGGGACTTCGCGGAGTCCCTGCCGCGCGCCCTGTCCTGGGCCTCCGCGTGGGACATGACGCGGGACGGCGAGCTGGCGACGCGCGACTACCTGGCGCTGGTGCTGTCCGGCATCTCCAAGGAGACGGACATCGGCGTCGTGCAGTCGTTGCACCGCCAGGTGAAGCTGGCGCTCGACCTGTACGCGGCGCCGGTGTGGCGCGAGACGGGTCTGACGCAGTGGACGGAGGCGACGCTGGCGCACCTGCGGGCGGCGGAGCCGGGCAGCGACCACCAGCTGGCGTGGGCGCGCGCGTTCGCGTCGACGGCCCGTACGCCGCAGCAGCTCGACCTGTTGCAGGGCTTGCTGGACGGTACGGAGACGGTCGAGGGCCTGGCCGTCGACACCGAGCTGCGCTGGGCGTTCGTCCAGCGGCTGGCGGCGGTGGGACTGCACGACACGGAGGAGATCGCGGCGGAGTACGAGCGCGACAAGACCTCGGCGGGCGAGCAGCACGCGACGGCGGCCCGGGCGGCGCGGCCGACGGCCGAGGCCAAGGCGGAGGCGTGGGAGTCGGTGGTGGAGAGCGACAAGCTGCCGAACTCCCTCCAGGAGGCGGTGATCGGCGGCTTCGTCCAGACCGACCAGCGTGAGCTGCTCGCTCCGTACACGGAGAAGTACTTCGCGGCGGTCGCCGAGGTGTGGGAGTCCCGTTCGCACGAGATGGCGCAGCAGGTGGCGGTCGGGCTGTACCCGTCGCTCCAGGTCTCGCGGGAGACGCTGGACGCGACGGACGCGTGGCTGGCGTCGGCCGGCCCGAACGCGGCGCTGCGGCGGCTGATCTCGGAGTCGCGCGCGGGCGTGGAGCGCGCGCTGCGCGCCCAGGAGGCGGACGCGGCGGCGGCGCCGGTCGTCTAGAGCTTGGCCCGCGATCCCGGAGGTCCCGCTGTCTCTCGGACGGCGGGACCTCTTCGGGGTGTCGGCGGTCTTCGCCCCGAGGGGATTCGGGTACGCGAAAGCGCCGCACGGCGGGCGTGCGGCGCTCTGCCGGGGCGTGGGGCGGGTGGTCAGCCCTGCTTCGGCTTGGTGACGCGGTGGGACGGGTGCGACTTGTCCAGGACCAGCACCAGGCCGGTGATGATCGCGAACAGCAGCAGCGGGATGCCCACGAACAGGCCGAGGGTCTCCACCACGCTCAGGCCGGGGCCCGGGTCGTCACCGTCGTCGCGGCTCAGTGCGAGCGCCGGGGACGTCATGAGCAGCATCATCAGCGTCGTACCGGCCGCCAGGGCGCCCGCGCGCATCGCGTTCTTCTTGTCCACGATGCCAACGTAGCGAACGGCCGGGTCCGCCGCGCGCGCGGGGTCCCGTACGGATCGGCGTGCCTCCCGTACGGCTCCCTCTCCCGTCGCGCGTACGGCCCTGGCGCGCGTCCCGGCCGTCACGGGCGCAGCACGTCCATCAGGCGGTGCAGCCGGGGGGACGCGGCCAGTTCCTCCAGCGTCATCGGCCGGCCCGTCGCGTCCGCCACCGGCAGGCGCCAGTTGGGGTACTGGTCCCACGTCCCCGGCAGGTTCTGCGGCCTGCGGTCGCCCACCGCGTCCGGCAGCCAGACCCCGACCATCCGCGCCGGGGTGTGCAGCAGGAAGCGGTAGACCGCGCGGATCTCCTCCTCCTCGTCACCGGGGCCCCCGGGCAGCAGCCCCAGGCGCTCCAGGTACGTGAGCCACTCCCCGACCTCCGCGCGGTCCTCGGCCTGTTCCTGGTCCAGCGGGCGGGTGAGGAGCCCCAGCCGGTGGCGCAGTTCCACGTGCTCGCCGGTCAACCGGGCGGCGGTGGACGGCAGGTCGTGGGTGGTGGCGGTGGCGACGCAGTCCTCACGCCAGGTCTCCGGGGGCAGGGGCGGCTGTCCCGGCCCCTCCCAGTCCCGTTCGAACCAGAGCACGGACGTGCCGAGCACCCCGCGCCGCTCCAGCGCCTCGCGCACCCCCGGCTCGACCGTGCCGAGATCCTCCCCGACGACCGGGGCGCCCGCGCGGTGCGCCTCCAGGGCGAGGACGGCGAGCATCGCCTCGGCGTCGTACCGCACATACGTTCCCTGGGTGGGCTGCTCGCCCTGCGGGACCCACCAGAGCCGGAACAGCCCCATCACATGGTCGATGCGCAGCGCCCCGGCGTTCCGCAGCAGGCCCTGGAGCAGGCCGCGATACGGGGCGTAGCCGGACGCGGCCAGGACGTCGGGGCGCCAGGGCGGCAGGCCCCAGTCCTGACCGAGGGCGTTGAAGGCGTCGGGCGGGGCGCCGACCGACATGCCGGCGGCGAAGGCGTCCTGCTGGGCCCAGGCGTCGGCTCCCCCGGGGTGCACGCCGACGGCGAGGTCGTGGACGATCCCGACGGCCATGCCCGCCTCCCGCGCGGCGCCGGACGCGGCGGCGAGCTGCTGGTCGGTCAGCCAGGCCAGCCGGCGGTGGAAGCCGACGCGGCCGGACAGGTCGCGGCGGGCCCGGGCGGTCTCGGGCGAGCGCGGGTCGCGCAGCCCGGCCGGCCACTCGTGCCACCGCGGGCCGTGCGCCTCGGCGAGCGCGTACCAGGTGGCGTGGTCCTCCAGGGCCTGCCCCTGGGCGGCGAGGAAGTCGGCGTACTCGGCGGCGCGCCCGGGGCCGAGGGGGACGGCCGCCAGGATCTCCAGGGCGGGGAGCTTGAGGGCCCATACGGCGTCGCGGTCGATCAGCGCGTCCTCGCCGAGGACGGACGCGCGCAGGGCGTCGGCCTTCTCGCCGAGGGCGTCGAGCTGTTCGCGGTCCGCGCCGCGTACGTACGCGTACTCCGGCACGGCCTCGATCCGCAGGTGGACCGGGTCGGGGAAGCGGCGCGAGGAGGGGCGGTACGGCGAGGGGTCGGTCGGGTCGCCGGGGACGGCGGCGTGCAGCGGGTTGATCTGGACGAAGCCCGCGCCGAGGTGCCGGCCCGACCAGGCGGCCAGCTCGGCGAGGTCCCCGAGGTCGCCCATGCCCCAGGAGCGCTCGGAGAGCAGGGAGTAGAGCTGCACCAGGAAGCCGTGGGTACGGGGCGGGGGCTGCGGTACCTGATGGGGGGCGACCACCAGGGTGACGGTGGCCGTACGGCCGTCGGGGGCGCGCGCGGTGAGCCGGTGGACGCCGAGGGGCGCGCCGGCCACCACGGCGGCGGGGTCGGTGGCGGGTTCCGCGAGCGGGGGCGTACCGCCGTCCTCCGGCTCCACCTGGAGGGTCGTGCCGGGCGGCAGCGCCGTCAGGGCGGCGGGGATCCCGGGCCGCTCCTCCTCGGGGGCGCTCCACAGCACCACCGTCGGGGGCAGCAGCCGCTCGGCGGCGGTGGCTTCCGCGCGGGTGAGCGCGTCCGTCACCGCCTCGGGCGTGGACGCGTCGACCCCGAGCGCGGCGAGCACCGCCACGACGGTGTCGTCCGGGACCTGGACCGTGACGTCGGGCGAGGGGGCGTACGAGGTGGCGACACCGTGCAGTGCGGCGAGCCTGGCCAGGCCCATTCAGACTCCTGGGGACTCCGTGCCCCCGGCGGTGCCGGGAGCTGTCGGTTCGCTGGTGAGGGGGGCGGTGTCGGCGAGCGGGGGCTCACTGGTCAGCGGTTCCGCGTCGGCGAGCGGCGGTTCACTGGTCAGCGGGCCGGGCGCGGCTTGCGCGGGGCCCGGCACCGACGGTCTGGGGATCGGCGGTTCGGAGGGGCCGGGGAGCAGGCGCGGTGCGGGTGCGGCCATGACGGCATCTCCTGGGGCTGGGGGACAGGACACAACAGCCCTACCCAGCGTAGGCGGAGGCAGGCGCGTACGGCGGGTGAACCTGTGCCGGTGAGGAGGTGTCGGGTCACGGTCCGCCTTGCGCGGGTCACGATCCGTCCCCCGCCCGGCAGTTGGAACCCCTGCCTATCACACGGGGCAAAGGAGACACAGCGGCCACGCGCATTGACACCCCGACCACGGGGTGGTGGGCTCGTCCCCGCTTGGCGCGAATCCTCGCGAGTCTTGGGGGGACCAGGGAACACGAGAGGGGCACGGCGTGCGGCTCGGGCGTACAGGACGGACGGCGACGGCGGTCGCGGTGGCCGTGATCGGCGGGCTTCTCGGCGGGGCGCCGGGCGCGTACGCGGCGCCGCACGACCCGGCCTCCCCCGTGGCCGCCACCCCCGACCCCGAGGGCCGGGCGGCCGTGCCGGACGTGTGGCCCCGGCCCCAGACGATCAAGGCGGCCGGCCGGGCGGTGCCGCTCGGCGACCTGGTCACCGTCGTCGCGGGCGAGGGCGCCGATCCGGTCGCCGTCCAGGCGCTCACGGACGCGCTGCGCGCCGCCGGGGTCCGTACGGTCGGGCAGGCCTGGGCCACGGATCCGCTCGGGGCGGGCGCGGGCACGGTGGTCCTGGCCGGCGGCACCGGCGCGCGGGACGCGCTGCGCGCCCTGCGCGCGCCCGACAGCGCCGGCCTGCCGTCCGGCGGGTACCGCATCGCGGTGGGCCGGGTCGCGGGGCGCGACACGATAGCGCTGGACGGGGTCGGCGAGGACGGGCTCTTCCACGGCGCGCAGACCTTGCGCCAGCTGATCGTGAAGGCACCGGCCGGGAAGAAGGGCGCGACGGCAGGCGGGAAGCCGGGTGCGGGAGCGACCGTCCCGGGTGTGGTCGTACGGGACTGGCCGGGCACGCTCGTGCGCGGTACGACGGAGGGCTTCTACGGGGAGCCCTGGACGCACGAGGAGCGCCTGGCGCAGCTCGACTTCATGGGGCGTACCAAGCAGAACCGCTTCCTGTACGCGCCGGGCGACGACCCGTTCCGGCAGGCGCGCTGGCGCGATCCGTACCCGGCGGCGGAGCGCGCCCGGTTCCGTGAACTGGCCGAGCGAGCGGGACGCAACCATGTGACGCTCGCCTGGGCCGTGGCCCCCGCGCAGTCCATGTGCATGACGTCGGAGAAGGACCTGGCGGCGCTGAACCGCAAGATCGACGCGATGTGGGCGCTGGGCGTGCGGGCCTTCCAACTCCAGTTCCAGGACGTGAGTTACAGCGAGTGGCACTGCGACGCGGACGCCGACACGTTCGGCTCGGGCCCCGAGGCGGCGGCGAAGGCCCAGGCCCGGGTCGCGAACGCGGTGGCGGAGCATCTGGCGGAGCGGCACCCGGACTCCGAGCCGCTCACGGTCATGCCGACCGAGTACCACCAGGACGGCGTCACCGCGTACCGCACGGCGCTCGCCGGGACGCTCGACGGCGGCGTCCATGTGGCGTGGACAGGGGTCGGGGTCGTACCGCGCACCATCACGGGCCGTGAACTGGCGGACGCGAAGGCCGCGTTCGCGCATCCGCTGGTGACGATGGACAACTACCCGGTCAACGACTACGAGCCGGAACGTCTCTTCCTCGGCCCGTACACCGGCCGCGAACCGGCCGTCGCGGGCGGCTCGGTCGCGCTGCTCGCCAACGCCATGGAGCAGGCGTCGGCGTCCCGTATCCCCCTCTTCACCGCCGCCGACTACGCCTGGAATCCACGGGGTTACGTACCGGAGGAGTCCTGGCGGGCGGCCGTGGACGACCTGGCGGGCGAGGACGCGGCGGCCCGCGCGGCCCTGCGCGCCCTCGCGGGCAACGACGCCTCGTCCCTCCTCGACCCGTCCGAATCCGCCTATCTCAAGCCGCTGTTCACCGCTTTCTGGGCGTCCCGCGCCACGTCGGACGTACGCGCGCGGAGCCGCGCGGCGACCGCCCTGCGCGCCGCCTTCACCGTGATGGCCGGGGCGCCGGAACGTCTCGCGACGACGGCCGGGGGCCGGCTGGACGACGAAGTACGGCCGTGGCTCGACCAGTTGGCGCGCTACGGGCGCGCCGGGGAGCTGGCCGTCGACATGCTCACCGCCCAGGACCGCGGCGACGGCGCGGACTCGTGGCGGGCGTCGCTGGCGCTGGAGCCGCTGCGGGGGAAGCTGCGCGCGAGCACGGCCGTGGTGGGCGAGGGCGCCCTGGACCCGTTCCTCGACCGGGCCGTGAAGGCGGCGGCGGGGTGGACGGGCGCGGACCGCGCTGCCGGCGGGGACGTCACCGAGGACACCCGCTCCTACACGGTCGCCCTCGGCCGGGCGAGACCGGTGACGGCGGTGACCGCGATGACCGAGCCGGGCACGGGCGCCGGGGCGCGCGTCGAGGTGCGCGTCCCGGGTGAGGGCTGGCGCCCGCTGGGGCCGCTGTCGACGAGCGGCTGGACGCAGGCGGACGCGAAGGGCCTGCGCGCCGACGCGGTACGGATCGTGTGGCCGGGCGCGGTTCCCGGTCCGGGCGTCTCGGGTCCGGGCGCGCCCGCCCCCTCCGTACGGCAGGTCGTGCCCTGGTTCGCCGACGAGCCGGGGGCGCGGCTGGACCTGGCACCCCGCGAGGCGGACGCCCAGATCGGCGGGAAGGCGGAGACGGTCGAGGCGCGGCTGGCGGGGCGGCGGCCCGGCGAGGTGCGCGGATCGCTCACCGCGAGGGCGCCGTCCGGCATCCGGGTGACGGTGCCGAAGAAGACCACCGTGCCGCGCGGCGCCCTGACGACCGTCCCCATCGAGGTCGAGGTGAAGGCGGGCACGCCGGCCGGTTCGTACGAGGTGCCGCTCGCCTTCGGCGGTGAGCGGAGCACGCTGACCGTACGGGCCTCGCCGCGCACCGGCGGCCCCGACCTCGCGCGCGGGGCGACCGCCTCGTCCTCGGGCGACGAGACCCCGGACTTCCCGGCGTCGGCCGCGCTCGACGGGGACCCCGCCACCCGCTGGTCCTCGCCGGCGGAGGACGGCGCCTGGTGGCAGCTGGAGCTCCCGGCGGCGGCGCGCGTCGGGCAGGTGGTCCTGACCTGGCAGGAGGCGTACGCGCGCCGCTACCGCGTCGAGGTCTCGGCCGACGGCCGCACCTGGCGGACGGCGGCGACGGTCTCGGACGGCCGGGGCGGGCGGGAGGCGATCGGGATGGACGCGAAGGACACCCGGTTCGTACGGGTCCAGGGCGAGGCCCGCGCGACGGAGTACGGCTACTCGCTGTTCTCTGCCGAGGTCTACGCGGTGGCGCCGTAGCGCGGGCCCCCGGCCGCGGTGGCGCCGTACGGGAAGTACCGGACGTACCGGAAGCGGCACCCGCCCCGCACCGGCCCCCGCGCACGCCTCCGCTCCCCCCGGCCCACACCCGCCTGACCAGGGGGAACGACAAAGGCCCGGATCTCAGGCTGAAATGCCGTCGATCCGGGCCACCGCGTCCTCCGCGCCGTACGGTTGCAGGTACGGCATCCAGCGCGGGTCACGGTGTCCGGTCCCGATGATCCGCCAGGCGAGCCCGGACGGCGGGGCCGGTTGTTGGTGCAGGCGCCAGCCCAGCTCCCGCAGGTGCCGGTCGGCCTTGACGTGGTTGCACCTGCGGCACGCGGCCACGACGTTGTCCCACGCGTGCTGTCCCCCGCGGCTGCGGGGGACGACGTGGTCGACGCTGGTGGCGGCGGCGCCGCAGTACATGCAGCGGCCCCCGTCCCTGGCGAAGAGCGCACGACGGGTGAGAGGAACGGGCCCCCGGTAGGGGACCCGCACGAACCGCTTCAGCCGTACCACGCTGGGGGCCGGGACGACGCGGGTCGCGCTGTGCATGAAGGCGCCGGATTCCTCGAGGCTGGTGGCCTTGTTCTCCAGGACGAGGACGAGCGCGCGGCGGAGCGGTACGACGCCGAGCGGCTCGTACGACGCGTTGAGGACCAAGACATGCGGCACGGATGCCTCCTATTACGCCGGCGGCGCGTGGCTCGCGCCGGGACGATCTGCTCCAGTCTCTCCTCATGCCTGGTCGAAACGCCACCACGTCCGGGTAACGGGCTCGGAGTGTTTTCGACCACAGGACCACCACACGCCACCCGCCCGCCCCTCCTCCCCGGCCCGATATCGCGCCCCTACCACGCCCGTACCCGGCCCGTACCGCGTGAGGAGCGTCTCTCCGCCCGGCGGGGGCGGAGGAGGCCGTCCACTGCCCCGTTAGTGTGGTTGGCCAGTCCGACCCCTATCCGGAGGTTTCCGTCGTGTCCTGGTCCGCCCTGCCGGCCGCAGCCCCGCCGTCCGGTCCCGGCACCCTCGACGAGGCGGGGAACCGCGCGAACGACGCGGCGGGCTGGGTCGAGGACAACTGGTCCACCTGGCTGAGCGTCGGCCTGCGCATCCTGCTGATCCTGGTGATCGCGCTCGTCCTGCGCCACGTCATCCGCCGCGCGCTCACCAAGCTCATCGAGCGGATGAACCGCAGTGTGCAGGCGGTGGAGGGCACCGCGCTGGGCGGGCTGCTGGTGAACGCGGAGCGGCGCCGCCAGCGCTCCGAGGCGATCGGGTCCGTGCTGCGCTCGGTGACGTCGTTCCTGATCCTCGGCACGGCCGCGCTGATGATGCTCGGGGCGCTGAACATCAATCTGGCGCCGCTGCTCGCCTCCGCCGGGGTCGCCGGGGTGGCGCTGGGCTTCGGCGCCCGCAACCTCGTCACCGACTTCCTCTCCGGCGTGTTCATGATCCTGGAGGACCAGTACGGCGTCGGCGACAGCATCGACGCGGGGGTGGCCACCGGCGAGGTGATCGAGGTCGGCCTGCGCGTGACCAAACTGCGCGGCGAGAACGGCGAGATCTGGTACGTGCGCAACGGCGAGGTGAAGCGGATCGGCAACCTCAGCCAGGGCTGGGCCACGGCCGCCGTCGACGTGATGGTCCGGCCGTCCGAGGACCTGGAGAAGGTCCGCGCGGTCATCAAACAGGTCGCGGAGACGATGGCGAAGGACGACCCGTGGGCGGAGCGCCTGTGGGGCCCGATCGAGGTGCTGGGCCTGGACTCCGTCCTGCTGGACTCGATGACCGTACGGCTCTCGGCCAAGACGATGCCCGGCCAGGCGCTCAGCGTGGAGCGCGAGCTGCGGTGGCGGGTCAAGCGGGCGTTCGACGAGGAGGGGATACGGATCGTCGGGGGCGTCCCGCTCCAGGCGGACGAGGAGCCGGTGGACCTGTCGGCGGGCGTGTCGGCGCCCTCGGCGCTGTCCAGCCCCACGTCACCGCAGTCCCAGGCCGCGTCCCCGCTGACCCCGCAGGTGCCGCCGGGCGCCCCCGGCCAGGGGAAGTGACCGGCCGCCGTCCCGCCGCAGGTACGTCGTCTCCCGCACCCCCGCGGGCACGTCGTCCCCCGCACCCCCGCAGGTAACGCTTTGGTTGCCTCGGGGGTGCTTTGCTCCGGGAGGTATTGACTGATTCCTGACGCCGGGCCTACTTTCCTCGCATCCCAATAGGAAACTTTCCTAACAGTGTCACTCGGTGCCACGAGGAGAGCGAGCAGAGACAAGGCAGGTGTCCGGTCAGTGTCAGGATCATCCACTCCGTCACCGGGGACACCCAGCGTCCTGCGGGCCATGAACGACCGGGCCGCGCTGGACCTGCTCATCGCCCACGGACCGCTCACGCGCACCAGGATCGGTGAGCTGACCGGCCTCTCCAAGCCCACCGCGTCCCAGCTGCTGACCCGGCTGGAGAGCGCGGGCCTGGTCCGTACGACCGGCAGCCAGAGCGGCCGCCCGGGACCCAACGCCGTGCTGTACGAGATCGACCCGCGCGCCGGGCACGTGGCCGCGCTCTCCGCGGGACCCACCGGCATCGACGCGGTGGTCGCCGACATTACCGGCGCGGTCGTGGGCAGCTGCCGGGTCGAGGCGGAACCCGCCACGAAGGACGTGGGCCACCGCACCGCCCAGCTGGTCGCCGAGGCCGTGGACGGCGCGCTGCGCGCGGCCGGGCTCGGCCACGACGACCTGCGCTGCACGGTGATCGGGACCCCCGGCGCCATCGACCCGCAGACCGGCCAGCTGCGGTACGCGCCGCACCTGCCGGGCTGGCACTCCCGTACGCTCCGGGCCGATCTCGCGGAAGTGCTGGGCACCCCGGTCTTCATCGAGAACGACGTGAACCTCGCGGCGATCGCCGAGCAGTACGAGGGCGCGGCCCAGGACCACGACGACTTCGTCCTCGCGTACCTCGACGAAGGCGTCGGCGCCGCGATCGTGCTGGGCGGCACCCTGCTCAGGGGCGCCACCGGCGGCGCCGGGGAGATCGGCTACATGCCGCTGCCCGGCGCGCCGCTCGCCCGGGGCGGGGTCCGCGACTGGGCCGGTGACGACGCCGGCGGCGGTTTCCAGAGCCAGGTCTCCACCCCCGCGGTACGGAAACTCGCCGGCGGACTGCCGCTGGCCGAGGCCCTGGCCGACGAGGGCGTACGGAACCAGGTGGCGGCCATGCTGGCCACCGGCCTCGCGGCCGTGGTCGCGGTGGTCGACCCCGAGCTGGTCGTGCTCTCCGGCGCGGTCGCGGAGGTCGGCGGGGAGGCGCTGCGGGAGCGGGTCGAGGCCGAGCTGACCGGGCTCATCCTGCCCAGACCCCTGCTGCGGATCAGCGACCTCGACGGCGACCCGATCCTGACCGGCGCGCTGCGGTCGGCCCTGACCCAGGCGCGCGACACGGTCTTCGACACCACCTGACCGCGCCTCGCGTGCCGCTTCCCCGTATCCCACAGTCCTTATTCCACAGGCCCCTTGTCCCGCACCCGTACCCGTATCCGTACCGGTGTGTGTCCTCCGCCTTCCCCGCGACGCCCCCGCGTCCCCTCAGAACCCACCCGCCGCCGTTTTCCCGTACCCCTCCCCCGTAAAGGAAGTCCGCCATGGCGCGATGGCGTATACGCACCTGCGTGTCCGCGGCGCTCGCCGCATCGGCGCTGCTGTTGTCCGGCTGCGCGAATCCGAGCACCGGGAGCGACACCGACGACCCGACCAAGCCGGTCACGCTGAAGTTCTGGCACGGCTGGTCGGCGCCCGGCGAGGTGAAGGCGATCAACGCGAACATCGCCCGCTTCGAGAAGCTCCACCCGAACATCAAGGTCGTCTCCACCGGCAACGTCGGCGACGAGACGATCAACCAGGCGCTGCGCGCCGGCGGCAGCAAGGCTCCCGACGTGGTGACCTCGTTCACCACCAACAACGTCGGCCAGTACTGCTCGTCCGACATGTGGGTGGACCTCGACCCCTTCTTCAAGAAGAGCGGGATCGACAAGGCGAAGGTCTTCCCGAAGACGCTGCTGGACTACACGCAGTACCAGGGCGTCCAGTGCGCGGTGCCGCTGCTCGCGGACGCGTTCGGCATGTACTACAACAAGGACGCGTTCAAGGCCGCCGGGATCGCCTCGCCGCCCCGAACGATGTCCGAGCTGAAGGCCGACGCGGTCAAGCTGACCGAGAAGAACAAGGACGGCTCGATCAAGCGCGCCGGCTTCATGCCGAACTACCAGCTCTACCAGAACGCGCCGGACCGGATGTTCGCGCAGTGGGGCCCCCAGTACTTCGACGGCAAGGGCAAGGCGCGCCTCGCCGACGAGCCGAAGACCGAGGACTTCTTCTCGACGATGAAGTCGATCGCCGACGCGCAGGGCGGGTACGCGGCCATGGAGCGGCTGCGCCAGACCTTCGGCGACGAGTACTCCAACGGCAACGCCTTCCTGAACGGCAAGCTCGCCATGCACCTCGACGGTGAGTGGCGCGGGCTGATGCTGGACGACGAGAAGGCGACGTTCGACTGGGGCGTGGCGCCGCTGCCCGTACCGGACGACCAGGCGGACACGTACGGGCGCGGCTACCTGACGGGCACCGTCGCGGGGATCGCGCACAGCAGCATGCACCAGAACGCGGCATGGGAGCTGGTGAAGTTCCTGACGGTCGACACCGACTCGGTGGTCAGCTTCGCCAACGCGATCCACAACGTGCCGTCCACGAACGAGGCGCTCAGGTCCCCGAAGCTGGACCAGGACCCGGCGTTCCAGGAATTCCTCAAGATCGCCCAGAACCCGTACAGCCAGGCGGTCCCGCCGTCCAACAACGGCGGCCAGTACATCACCTCGTTCGGTGACTTCTCGCAGTCCGTCGAATCGGGCAGGACGCCGCTCAAGGACCTGCCCGGCGCGCTGAGGGAACTGGACGACCAGATCGACGCCGACAACGTCCAGTCGGAGAACTGAGGAGCCGGGTCATGGCACTGTCACTCACCACCTCGGCGAAGGCCGCCAGGTCCGGGGCCGCCGGGGCACCGCGCAACACCCCGCTGCGCCGCAAGCGGAACCGCGACCGGATGCGCACGCTGGGCTTCCTGTCCCCGTGGCTGATCGGTTTCTCGGTCTTCTTCGCCTATCCGCTGATCGCCACCGTCTACTTCTCATTCATGCACTACAACCAGATCAAGGCCCCGGACTTCGTGGGGCTGCGGAACTGGAAGTACGTGTTCCAGCAGATGCCGCTCTTCGGTCCCGCGCTGTGGAACACGATGTGGCTGGTCGTCGTGATGGTCGCGCTGCGGGTGGCCTTCGGCCTGGGCATCGGCCTGCTGGTGACGAAGATCAAGACGGGCGTCGGCCTGTTCCGTACGGCGTTCTACATCCCGTACCTGGCCCCGCCGGTCGCCGCGACCGTGGCCTTCGTCTTCCTGCTGAACCCGTCCACGGGCCCGGTCAACGAGATGCTGGGGTGGATCGGGCTGCACGGCCCGAACTGGTTCAACGACCCCAGCTGGTCGAAGCCGTCGCTGGTGCTGCTCTCCGTGTGGGGCATCGGCGATCTGATGGTCATCTTCATGGCCTCGCTGCTGGACGTGCCCAAGGAGCAGTACGAGGCCGCCGATCTCGACGGCGCGGGGGCCTGGTCGAAGTTCCGTTACGTGACCTGGCCGGCGATCACCCCGATCGTCCTGTTCGCCGTGGTCACCGGGGTCGTACAGACCATGCAGTACTACACGCAGGCCCTGGTCGCCGGGAAGCTCGCGTCGGGTGTCTCCATCGGGCCCGGCACGGTGATCCAGCCCGGCTACCCCGACCACTCGACCCTGACCGTCCCGCAGCTCGTCTACTCGCTGGGCTTCCAGAACTTCAACACCGGCGCCGCATGTGTGCTCTCGCTCGTGCTCTTCGCCATCGCCATGGCCGTCACCCTGCTGCTGATGCGCAAGAGCGTCGGCCTCATCCCGGCGGAGGACTGAGATGACCACCACCACCCTGACCGCACCACCCGTTCCCGCCGGGCGGACCCGCGACCGCGGACCCGACGCCGCCCGCCACCGCCGCAAGCGGATCCTGAACTGGATAGCGGTCCACTCCGTGGCGCTCGCGCTGGCGCTCTTCTTCGTCCTGCCGTTCGTGTTCGTCTTCCTCACCTCGGTGATGAGCGACGGGCAGGCGCTGAGCGGCGACCTGTGGCCCACCTCGTGGCACTGGTCGAACTACTCGACGGTGTTCCACACGCCGGGCTTCCTGACCTGGTGGCGCAACTCGCTGGTGTACGCGGTGCTGGGCACCGTCTTCACGGTCTGTTCGTCGGTCCCGGTCGCGTACGCCCTCGCCAAGTTCCGCTTCCGGGGCCGCCGTACGGCCATGATCCTCGTCATCTCCACGATGATGCTGCCGCCGCAGGTCATCATCATCCCGATGTACCTGGTGTGGGCGCAGCAGTTCCACCTGTCGGGCTCGCTGTGGCCGCTCATCATCCCGATGGCGTTCGGCGACGCGTACTCGATCTTCCTGCTGCGGCAGTTCCTGCTCACCATCCCGCAGGAGTACATCGAGTCGGCGAAGGTCGACGGCTGCGGCGAGCTGCGCACGCTGCTGAAGATCGTCGTACCGATGGCCAGGCCCGGCATCGCGGCCGTCGCCCTGTTCCAGTTCTTCTACTGCTGGAACGACTACTTCGGGCCGCAGATCTACGCCGCGCAGAACCCGGGGGCGTGGACACTGAGTTACGGGCTGGAATCCTTCAAGAGCGCGCACTCGGTCAACTGGAACCTGACCATGGCGGCGACTCTGCTGGTGATGGCCCCGGTCATCATCGTGTTCTTCTTCGCACAAAAGGCCTTCGTCGAAGGCGTCACGCTCACCGGAGTAAAGGGCTGAGAACCATGAAGCTCGCAGTGGTAGGCGGAGGATCGACCTACACACCCGAACTCATCGACGGATTCGCACGGCTGAGGGACACCCTGCCGATCGAGGAACTCGTACTGATCGACCCGTCGGCCGACCGGCTCGGACTGGTCGGGGGGCTGGCCCGGCGCATCTTCGCCAAGCTGGGCCACCCGGGACGGATCACCACCACGTCCGACCTGGACGCGGGGGTGGAGGGCGCGGACGCCGTCCTGCTCCAGCTGCGGGTCGGCGGACAGGCCGCGCGGAACCAGGACGAGACGTGGCCGCTGGAGTGCGGCTGCGTCGGACAGGAGACGACGGGCGCCGGGGGGCTCGCCAAGGCGCTGCGCACGGTGCCGGTGGTGCTGGACATCGCCGAGCGGGTGCGCCGTACCAACCCCGACGCGTGGATCATCGACTTCACCAACCCGGTGGGGATCGTGACCCGCGCGCTGCTGGAGGCCGGGCACAAGGCCGTCGGGCTGTGCAACGTGGCGATCGGCTTCCAGCGCAAGTTCGCGGCGCTGCTGGACGTCGCGCCGTCCGAGGTGTACCTCGACCACGTGGGGCTCAACCACCTGACGTGGGAGCTGGGGGTACGGCTGGGCGGGCCGGAGGGCGAGAACCTGCTGCCCAAGCTGCTGTCCGAGCACGGCACGGCGGTGGCCGAGGACCTGCACATGCCGCGCGAGATCGTCGACCGGCTCGGCGTCGTCCCCTCGTACTACCTGCGGTACTACTACCAGCACGACGCCGTCGTACGGGAGTTGCGGACGAAGCCGTCGCGCGCCTCCGAGGTGGCGGCGATGGAGAAGCAGTTGCTGGAGATGTACGGCGACCCGTCCCTGGACGAGAAGCCGGCGCTGCTCGCCAAGCGCGGGGGTGCCTTCTACTCGGAGGCGGCCGTGGACCTGGCGGCGTCGCTGCTGCGCGGCGGCGGCAGTCCGGTGCAGGTGGTGAACACGTACAACAACGGCACCCTGCCGTTCCTGCCCGACCACGCCGTCATCGAGGTCCAGGCGACGGTCGGCACGTCCGGCGCGGTGCCGCTGGCGGTGCCGAAGCTCGACCCGCTGTACGCGGGGCTGATCGCGAACGTCACCGCGTACGAGGATCTCGCCCTCCAGGCGGCGCTGCACGGTGGGCGCGAGCGCGTCTTCAAGGCGCTGCTGTCGCATCCGCTGATCGGACAGTACGAGTACGCCGAGGCGCTCACCGACCAGCTGATCGCGCACAACCGGGAGCACCTCGCGTGGGCATGAGCTTGGGTACGGGCACGGCCGGCCCGGCGGCGGGGCGCGGCAGCGTCCTCGCCGTCGACGCCGGGAACAGCAAGACCGATGTGGCGGTGATCGGCGCCGACGGTTCGGTGCTGGGCACGGCCCGCGGGGGCGGCTTCCAGCCGCCGGTCGTCGGGATCGAGGCGGCGATCGACATCCTGGCGGTGGCGATCGCCGAGGCGGCGTCGGCGGCGGGGCTGCCGGGGCTGGACTTCGCCGACCATGTGTCGGCGTGTCTGGCCAACGCCGACCTGCCGGTGGAGGAGCGGGAGTTGGCGCAGGCCGTGCAGGCGCGCGGGTGGGGGCGTACGACCGACGTGCGCAACGACACCTTCGCGATACTGCGGGCCGGCCTGCCGAGCGGCGCGGAGCCGCGCGGGGTGGCCGTCGTGTGCGGCGCGGGCATCAACTGCGTCGGCATGCTGCCGGACGGGCGGACGGCGCGGTTTCCCGCGCTCGGGCGCATCTCCGGGGACTGGGGCGGCGGTTCCGGGCTCGCGGAGGAGGCGATGTACCACGGCGCGCGGGCCGAGGACGGCCGGGGCGAGCCGACGGAGCTGGTACGGACCCTGCCGGGGCACTTCGGCCTGGCGACGATGTACGACCTGATCGAGGCGCTGCACCGGGGGCACATCCCGTACGCGCGGCGGCACGAGCTGGCGCCGGTGCTGTTCGCGACGAGCGCGGCGGGCGACCGGGTCGCCCGGTCGCTCGTGGACCGGCTGGCGGAGGAGGTCGTGGCGCTGTCGACGGTCGCGCTCGGCAAGCTGGACCTGCTGGGCGAGGAGGCGCCGGTGCTCCTCGGGGGCAGTGTGCTGGCGGCGCGTCATCCGCAGCTGGACGACGGGATCGCGGAGCGGCTGGCGGCGAAGGCGCCGAAGGCGTACGTGGACGTGGTCACGGCGCCGCCGGTGCTGGGGGCCGCGCTGCTGGGTCTCGACCACGTGGGGGCGAGCGCGGAGGCGCATGTGCGGCTGGGTGAGCACTTCGTGTGAGGTGCCGTGCCGGGCACGTGCTGCCGCCGCCGGGGTTCTTCCGGCGGCGGCAGTGTCGGTTCCGCCGCCAGGGTTCTCCCGGCGGCGGCGGCGTCGCTTCCGCGGGTCCGGGGCCGGGCCCTCCGGGCACATGGCGGATGATCGCCACGAACGCCCACGAACGCCCCGGAACGGGAACCGATCACGCGTGCGCGGCGTATTCATGGTGGGAAGCCGGACAGGAGCGGGCGCACACCGGCCCGGCGCGATCCGCACAAGATCGCGTCAAGGCTGCTGCCAATGTCCGTCCCTGCGGCCATACTGCTGGCCGGAAGGGGTTCCCGGGCTCGCGAGGGGGTGAGCCACCGCCGTCCCATTGACCCAGGGGGAGGTCACGTGACATACCCAGCGTCTCCGTCGCCCGCCGCGCACGGCGCGTGGGCCGAGACCGTGGAGCGCCTGCGCGCCTCCGCGACGACGGAGCCCGGACGGCTGCGGATCATCGGGGCCGCGCTGGCCCTGCTGGTCGTGGCCTTCGGCGCGGTGACGGCCTGGGAGGTCTCCGACCGGTTCGCCGCCGCCGACGACGTGGTGACCCGCAGTCAGCCGCTGTCCGCGGACGCGGCGAACATATACCGCTCGCTGGCCGACGCGGACACGGCCGCGGCGACGGGCTTCCTGGCGGGGGCTCAGGAGCGGCCCGAGGATCTGGCGCGGTATCAGAAGGACATAGAGACGGCGTCCCGGCTGCTGGTCAAGGCGGCGGCCAACACGGGCGGTTCCGGCGGCGGCGACGCGGCCCGGCAGATAGCGACACTGAACGAGGCCCTCCCCCGGTACACGGGCCTGATAGAGCGTGCCCGGGCGAACAACCGCCAGGGGCTTCCGCTGGGCGGCGCCTATCTGCGGTACGCGAACCAGCAGATGACGAGCGACCTGCTGCCGGCGGCCGAGAGGCTGTACGCGGAGGAGACGGCCCGGCTCGACCGGGACAACGACGACGCGCGGGTGTGGCCGTTCGTCTCCCTCGCGCTGGGCGTGCTGGCCTTCGCCGTCCTGTTCTGGGCGCAGCGGCGCAACTATCGTCGTACGAACCGGCTGTTCAACCACGGCCTGCTCGCGGCGACCGCCGCGTCCACCGTCGTCCTGCTCTGGCTGGCCGTGGGACACACGGTCGCGCGGACGGAGTTGAACAACGCGCAGGTGCACGGGCAGGAGTCGCTCGCGGTCCTGAACGACGCGCGGATCAACTCGCTCAAGGCCCGGGCGAACGAGAACCTCACGCTGGTGGCGCGGGGCGCGGTCCTCACGGCGGACGGCGACGACAAGTACGAGACGGACTACGCGTCGGGCATGGCGAGGCTCACCACCGCGCTCGACCGGGCGAAGGGCCTGGCCGACGACCGTTCGGGCGTCGCGCCGGTGGCCGACGCCATCGCCTCCGCCGGCGAGTGGCGGCAGCGCCACCGGTCGGCCAGCGCCACGGACAAGGCCGGTGACTACGAGCTCGCGCTGGAGCAGGTGATCGGCACCGAGGGATCCACCGGTGAGTGTTTCGACCAGGTGGACGCGGCCCTGGAGAAGGCGATCGCGCACGAACAGGTGGAGTTCGACGCCTCCGCCACGGACGGCAGGAGCGCGCTGACGGGACTGGCCGTCGGGGCCGGGGTCCTGGCCCTGCTCGGGGCGGTGGCCGCGATCCTGGGCATCGGCCGCAGGCTTTCGGAGTACCGGTGAGAGGCGGAGGGATGACTTCCATGGACAGGCTCCGCCGGTCCGGCGGGCCGCGCCCGTCCGGCGGCCGTCGCGGCGCCGGGAGGCTCCGTGGGCTGGGCGGGCTCCGTGGCCGGGGCGGGCTCCGCAGGGGGGGCAGGCTGCGTGGCTGGGGTGGCGTCACGGCCATGGCCACGGCGTGTGTGGTGACGGCGTCGCTCACCCTGCTGCCGCTCACCCACAGCACGTCGGAGAAGGCACCGGACCGGGCGGCCCAGCGCGTGGTCACCGCCGCGTCCGCCGCCGCCGAGGACTGCTCGGAGCCGGAAGCCAGCCTGCCGCCCTCCACCGCCGACGGCCCGACGATCGAGCGGATCAAGGCCCGGAAGAAACTGATCGTGGGTGTCGACCAGAACAGCTACCGCTGGGGGTACCGCGACCCGGAGTCGAACCAGCTCCAGGGCTTCGACATCGATCTCGCGCGGGCGATCGCCAACGACATCCTGGGCAGCCCGGACGCGATCATCTTCCTGGCGATCCCCACCAACCAGCGGGTGCCGGCGCTGGAGAAGGGCACGGTGGACCTGGTCGTCAGGACGATGACGATCAACTGCGCCCGGATCGATCAGGTCGCCTTCTCCACCGCCTACTTCCAGGCGGGCCAGCAGGTGCTCGCCCCCAAGGGGTCGAGCATCACCGGGCGCGACGCGTCCCTGGCCGGGAAGCGGGTCTGCACGGCGGAGGGCTCGACGGCGTACGAAGCGCTGAAGGAGAAGTCCTTCGGCGCGATCTACCAGGACAAGAACGACGGGAAGCCGGGGGACGAGGACCTGTTGACGGTGCCCAACCAGCTCGACTGCCTGGTGCGGCTCCAGTTGGGCGAGGTGGACGCGGTGGTGACGGACAACGCGCTCGCCGCCGGCCAGGCCGCGCAGGACCCGACGGTCGAGCTGACGGGCAAGCCGTTCACCACGGAGTACTACGGCGTGGCGGCCAAGCTCGGGAACGACGACCTGGTCCGCCGGGTGAACGCGGTGCTGGTGGGGTATCGCGCCGGTGGGGACAACAGCCCCTGGATGACGTCGTACCGGAAGTGGCTGGCGGCGGGGCTGCCGGGGATCACCGCGCCGCCTCCCGCCAAGTACAGGAACGGGTAGAGGGACCGCGCCCGCGCGGCCCGCGGGATGTGCCCGGTCCCGCGCGGGGGGTGCGTGGGCGCCCGGGATGTGCGCGGTTCCGACATGGGTTCCGGCAGGACACGAACGAGCGGAGAGGTGATCGATGGGCGGCGCGGGCTCCATCCCCGACTCCAGGGGTGTGCCATCGGGACCGGTGATGGACCGGGACGAGGCCGACCGCGCGCTGGCGCGCCTCGAAGCCGAGCACGAAGCCATCGAGACGTCCCTCCTCGCCCTCCAGGACCACGCGGGCCGCAGGCTCCTCGAAGGGGCCGCGCTCACCGGCGTCACGAAGGAGCGCTGGGCGGCGACCGAGCAGTCGATCACCCTGCTGTGGACGTACTTCGACGCCTACAGCGCCGCCCTGAGCGGGGCCCGGGACACCCGCGCCAGGCGCCGCTGGCCGAACCGCGACGACCTGGTGGAGCTGACCGAGACGCTGCGCGGCAGCAGCGTCACGCTCTCGGGCGCGGCCGCCCTCGCCGGGCCGGCGGAACAGCGGCCACCGTCCTCGATCACCGGCCCCGCCCAGCTCTCCGAGCGCTTCACACTCGCGGAGCTGGTCTCCCGGATGAACGAGCTGTACGCGCGCGCACTCGACATGGTCGTGGCCGCCGACTCGGTGTGGTCCGCGCTGCCCGCCCGGATCGACCTGCTCGCCGCCGAGCTGCGGCGCACCCTCTCGCTCGCGCACTCGGTGGGTGTACGGCCCGGGGAACACCCCGCCGGGGACGATCTGGAGTCGATCACGCACGAACTGACCGACCTGCGCGCCCAGGTGGTGTCCGACCCGCTGGGCTTCTGGCGGCTCGCGTCCGGGAGTTCGGCACCCGGCGGCGGCCGGCCGGACACGGAGCGGTACGACCGGGCGGCCCGCGCGCTGGAGGACGTACGGCGGGAGATCGAGGCGGTCCTGGCGGTGCGCCAGGACTCGGAGGAGCGGCTGATGCGGCTGCGGGACGTCGTGTCGCGCGCGGACCGCACGCTGGCCGAGGCCCGCGCCGCCCGGGGCGAGGTGCTCGCGAAGATCGCCGCCTCGGAGGTGCCCGCCGTCAGCGGGCCGCCGATCGTCCTCCACGAACGCCTGTCGACCGCCGCCGAGTACCGCAGGCACGCCCAGTGGCACCGGCTCTCCCCGCTGCTGGAGTCGCTGGAGCGCGAGGCCGAGGACGAACTGCTGCGGGCCCGCGAGTCGTTGACCGCCGTCACGCAGCCGCTCGCGGTCCGCGCGGAGCTGCGCGGCCGGCTCGACGCGTACAAGGCCAAGGTCGCCCGGCACGGCATGGCGGAGGACCCGGTGCTGATCGAGCGGTACGACGCGGCCCGCCGGATGCTGTGGAGCGCGCCGTGCGACCTGCGGGTCGCCGAGCAGGCCGTCCTGCGGTACCAGCAGGCGGCGGCGGACCTCCTGGTCCCGCGCGCGCCGGGCCCGGCGGACGGCGGGGGGCGGCCGTGAGCGGCAGGAGAGAGGGCACGGCGGGGCCGACCGTACAGACACCGGATCGGCCGGCGGGTCCACCGGGAGGTCCACCGGCGGCTCCACCGACAGCGGGGACACGGACAGGAGGGGACCGATGAGCGGGACGACGACGGGCACATGCCAGCGCCCCGGGTGCGAGGGCTCGTACGAGGACATGGGCGGCGGTGAGCTGTACTGCGACACCTGCGGTCTCGCCCCGGTGGTGGGCGCGCGCGGCGAGCTGTCCTCGCCGGCCACGGGCGTCACGGGCGGCGGCCGGGTCAGCGGGCGTTCCGCGCGCGGCAGTTCGTCGTCGCGCGCCTCCTCCCGGGCGTCCTCGCGCTCCGCCACCTCCCGCCGTTCGGTGTCCGGCCGGCTCTCCCTGGCGCAGTCGGGCGCGGCGACGGCCGGCCGGTCGGTGTCGGTCCGCAGCTCCGGCGCGTCCTCCACGGCCTCGGGGCGCGGCCGGCTGGGCGCCGGGCTGGTCTCCGTACCGGACGTGCCGCGTCCGGATCCACGCGCCGCGGTGATGGAGAAGGCGGAGGTGCCGGAGCGCAAGCGGTTCTGTTCGCGCTCCGACTGCGGTGCGCCGGTGGGGCGTTCGCGCGGTGACCGGCCGGGCCGTACGGAAGGGTTCTGCACGAAGTGCGGCCACCCGTACTCGTTCGTGCCGAAGCTGACCCGGGGCGATGTGGTGCACGGGCAGTACGAGGTCAAGGGCTGCCTGGCGCACGGCGGTCTGGGCTGGGTCTACCTGGCGATCGACCGGGCCGTCTCGGACCGCTGGGTCGTCCTCAAGGGCCTGCTGGACACGGGCGACCAGGACGCGATGGAGGCGGCGATCTCCGAGCGGCGCTTCCTCGCGGAGATCGAGCACTCGAACATCGTCCGCATCTACAACTTCGTGGAGCACCTCGACCAGCGGACCGGCTCAATGGACGGCTACATCGTCATGGAGTACGTGGGCGGCAAGTCGCTCAAGGAGATCGCCAACGACCGGCGGACGGCCACGGGTCAGCGGGATCCGCTGCCGGTGGAGCAGGCGTGCGCGTACGGAATCGAGGCGCTGGAGGCGCTGGGCCACCTGCACAGCAGGAACCTGCTGTATTGCGACTTCAAGGTCGACAACGCGATCCAGACCGAGAACCAGCTCAAGCTCATCGACATGGGCGCGGTCCGCCGGGTGGACGACGACGAGTCGGCGATCTACGGCACCGTGGGGTACCAGGCGCCGGAGGTCGCGGAGACGGGTCCTTCGGTGGCGTCGGACCTGTACACGGTGGCGCGCACGCTCGCGGTGCTGACCTTCGACTTCCACGGCTACACGAACGTGTTCGTGGACTCGCTCCCGGATCCGGGCACCATCGAGGTGTTCCGTACGTACGAGTCGTTCTACCGCCTGCTGGTCCGGGCAACGGACCCGGACCCGGCGCGGCGGTTCTCCTCGGCGCTGGAGATGGCGGAGCAGCTGACGGGGGTGCTGCGGGAGGTCGTGGCGCTCCAGACGGGACGCCCGCGCCCGGCACTGTCGACGCTGTTCGGCACGGAGGTACGGGTCACGGACACGGAGCTGTTCGCGCCACCGACGGAGGACGTGTCCCGCCTGGGCGCGCGAACGGCGCGAGGGAAGGGCCGACGGGCAAGTCCGTCGCCGAAGCCGACCCCGCTACCGCCCGCCCCGGGCCAGGCCCCCGCGTACGCCGCGTCCCAGGCTCCCGCGCACGCCTCGTCCCAGGCCCCCGCCCCAGGCCAACTCCCGGCGTACGGCCCGGGCCAGGGCCACGGCTCAGCCCTCCCGATCCCACCCCAGTCCGAACCCCCGGCACCCCTACCACTCGCCGCCCAGGCCCCGGCCTACGGCCCGGGCCCGGCTGCGGCACCGCCCGCCGGGCAGGTCTACGGGCCGGGCCACGCCTCCTCGTTGGCGGGGCAGGGGCGCGGTCCGGTCGTGCCGGGGCAGGGGCGGGTCAACAGCGGCGGGTCGGGCCACGGTCCGGCGGCCGTTTCGCCGGGCGGGCCGGCCTACGGCTCGTACGCTCCCGTCTCGGCCCCCGGGCCGCGCCTCGCGGTGATGGACGCTCCCGCGACCGCGCTCGCGCTGCCCGTCCCCCGGGTCGACCCGAACGACCCGAACGCGGGATTCCTGGCGAGCCTGATGGCCGCCGCCCCCGCCGAACTCATTTCCGCGCTGGCGTCGGCCCCGGCCGACACCGTGGAGCGGCGGCTGCGCGAGCTGCGGGCCCGGCTGGAGATGAACGACCTGGTCCCCGCCGGTGAGGCGCTGCGCGCGCTGGAGGCGGAGCACCCCGACGACTGGCGGGTCGTCTGGTACCGGGGCCTGTTCGCCCTGGCCACCGGCGACCACGAGAGCGCGGCGCTGGCGTACGACGCCATCTACGACGCGTTCCCGGGCGAGCCCGCGCCCAAGCTGGCGCTGGGGGTCTGCGCCGAGGTGCTCGGCCAGCTCGACAACGCCGCCGAGTACTACCGCCTGGTCTGGACGACCGACCCGAGCTACGTCAGCGCCGCGTTCGGCCTGGCCAGGGTGCAGTTGGCCGCCGGTGACCGGACCTCGGCCGTACGGACGCTGGAGTCCGTGCCCGAGGCGTCGATCCACTACACGGCGGCGCGGGTCGCTGCGGTACGGGCCAGGCTGCGCGAGCGTGAGGTGGCCGTACCGGCCCAGGGAGCGGCCGGGGCCCCGGGCGCGGAACCGGCGCTGATCGACGACCTGTCGGCGGCGGCGAGGCAGGTTTCCGCGCTCCAGCAGTTCGGCCTGGACGCGGTGCGGCGTGAACAGTTGTCGACGGAGGTACTGGGCACGGCTCTGGACTGGGTACTCTCCGGTAGTCCCGGGGGCCGCCCCGGCCCGGCCGTGCTGCTCGGCAGCGCGCTGGACGAGCGCGGCCTGCGTTTCGGGCTGGAACGCTCGTACCGGGTACTCGCCCGGCTCGCTCAGCGCGGCGAGGAGAGGATCGAACTGGTGGAGCGGGCCAACCGTTTCCGCCCCCGGACGTGGGTGTGAGTGATGGCGCAGATGCACCGGTCGACCGATGGCCCGACCTGCCCCGGCTGCGGGGATCCGCTGGAGCCCGCCGACCTGTTCTGCGGGGCGTGCGGGTACGACCTGTCGGCCGTGGCCGCAAGCACGGGCGGCGGCGACCGCCCCACGGTCGCCCTGACCGGCGCCCCAACCGCCCCCACCCCCACCGAAACCACCCCTGCCGGGGCTGGTCCCCTGGGCGGCACTCCTCTCGGCGGCGGACTCGTAGGAAGCATGCCCCCCGGCGGCGGTCCCGTTGGGAACGCGCCTGCCGGTGGTAGCCCCGTGGGCGCCGTCGCGTGGCCGCCGACCGCCGAGCCCGCGCCGGGCAGCGGTGGTCCCGTAGGTGGCACGCCTGCCGCCGGCTATCCCATGAGCGGCGCGCCTGCCGGCGGCGGTCCCGTCGGGGGCGCACCTGCCGGGCCCGTGGGGGCCGTTGCGTGGCCGTCGGCTGCTGAGACCGACAGTTCGAACGTGCCCGCGCCCGTCCATGTGCCGAGCGAGTTGCCGGGCCTGGACTCGTCCGGCTCGCCCCTCTCCGTCCACCGGCCCACGCCCCCGGCCGGCACCGGGCGGCCGGACCGGTCCGTGGCCGCCCACCCGGTCGTACCGCCGCCGCCCACCCCGCACCCGGCCGCCTCGCACCCGCCCGTACCGCCCGCTCCGCACGCATCGGCCGGTCCGTCCGCACCGCTCGCGGGCCCCCCGCAGCCCGCATCGCCCGCGTCGCCCGCGACCGGTCCGTCCGCCACGCCGCCCGCCCCGATCGCAACCGGTCCGTCCGTCACCCCGACCGCCCCGACCACGAGCCCCGCAGCGGCCGCGTCGCCCGGCGGCGCCTCGCAGGCCCCGTCCTCGCCGCCCAAGGCCGGGGCGGCCCCGCACGGTGGGGACTTCGAGTTGCCCGCGCCCCATCCGCCCGTACGGTCCGACGCGCCCGGCGCGAGTGATCCCCGTACCGTGGCCCCCGCGCCCGGCGCGAAGCTCTGTGTCGCCTGTCGGGCCGGGCGCGTGGACCTCGACGGCTACTGCGAGAACTGCGGGCACGCCCAGCCGCGCGAACGCGACCACATGGAGCAGGAGTTGGGCGCGGTCGCCGCCGTCAGCGACCGGGGGCTGCGCCACCACCGCAACGAGGACGCGTTCGCCGTGTCCGCCGCGGCCCTCCCCGACGCCTCCCCCGCCGTCGTGGCGATCGTCTGCGACGGCGTGTCCTCCGCGACCCGCCCCGACGAGGCCTCCGCCGCCGCCGCGGCCTCCGCCAACGAGTCGCTGCTGGCCGCCCTCCCGCGCGGCACGCACCCGCGGCAGGCGATGCACGACGCGATCGTCGCCGCCGCCGAGGCCGTCAACGCCCTGGCCCCGGAGCCCGGCAGGGCGTCCGAGCACGAGCCGCACCGCCATCAGAACGCCCCCGCCTGCACCATCGTCGGCGCCGTCGTCGCGAGCGGACTGCTGGTCGTCGGCTGGATCGGCGACAGCAGGGCGTACTGGGTCCCCGACGACCGCGACGGCCCCCCGGCCCGCCTCACCGAGGACGACTCGTGGGCCGCGCAGATGGTCGCGGCGGGCCTGATGAACGAGGCGGAGGCGTACGCGGACGAACGCGCCCACGCCATCACGGGGTGGCTCGGCGCCGACGCGTACGAACTGGAACCGCACACCGTGTCGTTCAAACCGGACCGCCCCGGCGTCGTCGTGGTCTGCACGGACGGGCTGTGGAACTACGCCGAGGGCGCCGACGACATGGCCAGGGTCCTGCCGCCCGACGCGGCGGCCCGCCCGCTGCACGCCGCGCGGGTCCTGGTCGGCCACGCGCTCGACGGAGGCGGCCACGACAACGTGACGGTGGCCCTGGTGCCGTTCGCCGTGCCGGGGCGAGGGGCAGGATCCGCGTACCAAAAGGCCCCCGTCCAGCCCTGATCCCCCTTCTCTTGTTCCGGTCTGTGGAGCGTCAAGGAGCGAAACGCGATGGCCAACTTCTCCAAGTCGAACGTGCCGCAGTTCTCGGTCGACGTGTACCAGAACGAGTACCTGCCCGAAGGCGGCCGCGAGGTCAACGCCATCGTCACCGTCACCTCCACGGGCGGCGGCACCTCGGGCCGCGTCCCGCTGCTCGGCGCCTCGGCCACCCCCTCGGCCGTGCCCGGCAACAGCCCCGACGCGGCCGTGGTGATCATGGTCGACTGCTCGGGTTCGATGGAGTACCCGCCGACGAAGATGCGCAACGCGCGCGACGCGACGGCCGCCGCCGTCGACACCCTGCGCGACGGAGTCGCCTTCGCGGTGGTCGCCGGTACGCACCTGGCGAAGGAGGTCTACCCGGGCAACGGCCGGCTGGCCGTCGCCGACGCGCGCACCAGGGGCGAGGCGAAGCAGGCGCTGCGCCGCCTGAACGCGGGCGGCGGCACGGCGATCAGCACCTGGCTGCGGCTCGCCGACCGGCTGCTGAACTCCGCCGAGGTCACCATCCGCCACGGCATCCTCCTCACCGACGGCCGCAACGAACACGAGTCGTCCGACGCCCTCAAGTCCGCGCTGGACGCCTGCGCCGGCCGCTTCACCTGCGACGCGAGGGGCGTGGGGACGGACTGGGAGGTGAAGGAGGTCACCGGCATCGCGTCGGCGCTGCTCGGCACCTCCGACATCGTCGCCGACCCCGCCGGACTGGCCGCGGACTTCACGCAGATGATGGCCAACGCGATGGGCAAGGAGGTCGCGGACGTCGCGCTGCGGCTGTGGACGCCGGTCGGGGTGGAGATCGCGTTCGTCAAGCAGGTCGCGCCCCGGGTCGAGCAACTCACGGACCGGCGTACGGAAGCGGGCCCCCGGGCGGGCGACTACCCGACCGGTTCCTGGGGCGACGAGTCCCGGGACTACCACGTGTGCGTACGGGTCCCGGAGGCCGGCATAGGCAGGGAGATGCTGGCCGCCCGCGTCTCGCTGATCGTCCCGGCGCCGGACGGCGGCTCCCCCGAGGTGCTGTCCCAGGGGTTGGTACGGGCGGTGTGGACGGACGACATGGAGGCCTCCACCTCCATCAACCCCCAGGTCGCCCACTACACCGGGCAGGCCGAGCTGGCGCAGGTCATCCAACAGGGCCTGGAAGCACGGAAGATGGGCGATCTGGACGGGGCGACGGCGAAACTGGGCCGCGCCGTGCAGCTCGCCGCCTTCTCCGGGAACGCCGATACGGCGAAACTGCTTTCGAAGGTGGTGGACGTCGTCGACGAAGCGAGCGGTACTGTGCGACTGAAGGCGAAAGTCGCGGAAGCGGACGAGATGACCCTCGAGACCCGCTCCACCAAGACGGTTCGTGTGAAGAAGTAGGAGCGCGACCGGGGCGGCGCCGAGCGGCACCGCCCGGGGAACCAGTGGTGAGAAATCCGGCCTCCGGGCCGCACAGGAAGGGGGAAGCGCCGATATGCCGACATGCCCGAACGGACACCAGTCGGGTTCCGACGACTGGTGCGAGGTCTGCGGCCATCGCATGACGGGCCAGGCGCCCACGGGCTCCGTGCCCCAGCCTCCCCCGCCGCCGCCCACACCCGGCTACGGCTTCCCGCCCGCCCCGGGCCCGGGCCTCGGGCCCGACCCGACGATGCAGGCCCAGCTCTGCCCGCAGTGCCGCACCCCGCGCGAGCCGATGGCTCCGTTCTGCGAGGAGTGCCGGTGGAACTTCCTCACGAACACCGCCACGTCGTACACCCCGCTGGCTCCGCAGGGAGGTCCGGTCAGCCGGCCCACGGGACCGGTCCCCGGCGCCAATCCGCCGCCGGGCTTCCCGTCCCTGGGGCCGCCGAGGCCGCCGGACCCGTACGAGTACCAGAGCTCGCGCCCCTCCCAGCTGAACCGGCCCGCCGAGCCGCTCGCGGCCGAGCAGGCCTCGCCCCACTCACCGCAGCAGGGCCCGCCCCCGTCGGCCTTCCAGCGGCAGGGGCCGCCCCCGCAGGGACAGCACCCGCAGGGTCCCCCGCAGCAGGGGTCACCTGCGCAGGGACCCCACCAGGGCGGCCCTCACCAGCAGGCATCGCACCAGCAGGGTCCGCCCCCGTCGCCGTACCAGCACCAGGGCCCCCCGCTCCCGCCCGTCTTCCAGCAGCAGTCCTCGGCCCCGCCCGCGCCGCCGCAGTCGCGCGGGACCGCCGAGGACGACTGGATGCTCCCGCCGCCCTCGGCGGGACAGTCGCCGCTGCCCCAGCACGGACCGCCCTCCCCGCAGCACGGGCCGCCCGCGGCCCCGTACGGTCAGCCCGCCGGATGGACGGCGGTCGTCGGGCCCGACCGTGAGTACTTCATGGCGATGATGCAGCGCAGCGGCCCCGAGGCGACGGGCCTCAACCTGCCCGCGTACTCCCCCGAGCAGCGGCTCACGCTCGGCGGGAACCAGCTGACCATCGGCCGCCGCCGGCACTCCACCGGTGAGTCCCCCGACATCGACCTGTCCGTCCCGCCGGAGGACCCCGGGGTCTCGCACCAGCACGCGGTCCTGGTCCGCCAGCCGGACGACACCTGGGCCGTCGTGGACCAGAACTCCACGAACGGCACCACGATCAACGGCGCCGAGGACCCGATCCAGCCCTATGTCCCCGTCCCGCTGTCGGACGGCGACCGGGTGCACGTCGGCGCCTGGACGACGATCACGGTCCGCCGGGGCTGAGCGGCCGCCTGCTTCGGCGGATCAGCGTCCGCCCGGCGGATCAGCGTCCGCCCGGCGGATCACCGACCGCCCGGGCCGATCAGGGTCCGCGCGCGGGGGCCGGTCACGGTCCGCCGGGGCCGGTCAGCCCGGCGGCCGCCGGTCCCGTCGGTTCGAGCGGCCATACGTACGGCCCCGCCGGGTCGTCCAGCCAGGCCCACTGGCGGCCGCCGCTGACCGTGACGCCGTACCGCTCACGGGCCGGCCGCTGCTCCAGCTCCCAGAGGGACAGCGCCTCGTGCGGGTCGAGGCTGCCCTCGGTCAGCGCGAGCAGGAAGCGGAACAGGTCGTTGTCGGTCACGCCCTTCGGCAGCCCGCCGAGGGGCCGTGCCGCCATGGGCACGCCCTGGGGGGTGCCCCGCAGCGGTACGAAGAAGGCGGCCGTCCGGAGGAACCGCCCTTCCGCGAAGTCCGGGCGGCCCGACGCCCCCGCCTCCCCGGCCTTCAGCGCGATCAGCCCGGTGGCGAGCGGGGCGAGGATCCCGGCCCCGGGGGCGCACTGCGCCAGCCAGCCGGTCGGCACCGACGGCAGGGTGCAGGTCGCGATGATCCGGTCGAACGGCGCGCGCTCCGGGCAGCCGCGCACCCCGTCCCCGGTGACCACGGCGGGCCGGTAGCCGGCCGTCGCGAGATGGGTGCGCGCGGACTCCGTGATCTCCGGGTCCAGGTCGACGGTGGTGACGTTCTCCTCGCCGAGCCGGTGGGAGAGGAGCGCCGCGTTGTATCCGCTGCCCGCGCCGATCTCCAGGACGCGGTTGCCGTCCCGTACGTCCAGCTCGTCCAGCATCCGGGCCATGAGGGAGGGCTGGCTGCTGGACGAGATCAGCTCGCCGTCCCGTACCCGCGTCGCGATCGCGCTGTCCGCGTACGCCCCGCGCAGCCAGCGCTCCCGGCGCCGGGGGTCGGGGTCCCCGTACCAGAGCCGGTCGTAGCCGCCGGGCCTCCCGACGAAGTAGTACGGGACGAAGAGGTGGCGCGGGACCTGCGCGAACGCCCTGTGCCAGGCCGGATCGTCCAGCGCCCCCGACAGCGCGATCTCCCGTACGAGCGCGGCCCGCGCCTCGCCGGCCGCCGCGTCGTCCGGTCGGTACACGTCCTGGTCCCGGTGTGCGCCCATCTCTCCACTGTCCTGGGTCCGGGCCCGGGAAGCGAGTGGGCCGGGTCCGTACGGCGGTCCGTACCGCAGGATCCGTACCGCACGGGCCGGGCCCTAGGTCGCTGGACCGAGGCAGGAAGCGGGTCGGGTCTGAGACGATGGTGGGGTGAACGAGATTCCGCACGGCACGCTTCAGGAGCAGACCTTCTACGAGCAGGTCGGCGGGGAGCAGACCTTCCGGCGCCTGGTCCACCGCTTCTACCAGGGGGTCGCCGGGGATCCCGAGCTGCGGGCGATGTACCCGGAGGAGGATCTCGGCCCCGCCGAGGAGCGCTTCACGCTGTTCCTGATGCAGTACTGGGGCGGCCCCCGCACCTACAGCGACCACCGAGGTCATCCCCGCCTGCGGATGCGGCACGCCCCCTTCGCGGTGAACCAGGCGGCGCACGACGCGTGGCTGCGGCACATGCGGGTGGCGGTCGACGAGCTGGGGCTGTCCGAGGAGCACAGGAAGCAGCTCTGGGACTACCTCACGTACGCGGCCGCGTCGATGGTGAACACGGCGGGCTGAGGGCCCGGAGACTCTGGGCGCCGACGACTCACTCTGAGTTCCGGAGCCCCCTGACGCCCAGAGCCGCTGACGCCCAGCCTCAGGCCGGCGTGACCGACAGGCCGCCGACTCCGGCCCTGCGGACCGCGATCGAGCCGTACTGCGTCCGCAGCCGGAGCCAGTTGCCGGACGCGAGCAGCGCCACCGTCTGCTCCGGGGCCCCGCCCGCCGGCACCAACGCCCGTACCGGACGCAGGAATCCGAGCGACTGGGCGGCGTGCGCGGCCCGCAGCGGGAGCGGGGTCTCCCCGAGCGTCCTGGACCAGATCTCGCGCCCGATCCGGTCCCGCTGCGCCCTGGTCCGGTCGACGGGCGCCAACCGCTCGTCCCGCGACCGGAATTCGCCGACCGCCGCGGCCACCGCACCGCGAATCGCGTCCTCCTCCGGCAGCCCGGGGAGCTGCTGCCAGCCGCCGCGCGGCGGCAGCATCCCGGCCCACGGGGGGCCGGTGACGGCGGCCGGGATCCCGGCCGTGCCCGCCGACTCCCCGATGCCTTCGAGGAGTTCACCCGCGGAGACGGTGACGTCCAGCACGTGCGGGGTGGCGAGGCGGGCCGAACGGACGGCGAGCACGTCGAACGACGCCGGCCTGCCGAACACGGCGAGCGCGCCGCCGCCGGCCTGGATCCTGACCGCCGCGGCGCGGTCGTAGTGGATCAGCCGGCCGAGGAAGGCGGCGAGGTCCGCCGCCTCCCGCGCGTCGGCGAACTCCAGAGTCAGGCCGGGCGATGTCATGCCGCGAGAGCGTCCTTCTTCTTGTCGCCGTGCTTGCCGCCGGCGCCGTTCCTGGCGCCGGCGCCGTCGTCCAGGTAGTGGACGAGGAAGGACTTCTCCTCGTCGGTGATGCGCCGGGGCCGCCCCGCCTCCAGGTTGTACGGCACGACGACCGTCGAGGCCCTCACGTACACCTCGTCCGCGCCCTCGGCGTCCTTGATCTCGTACGCGATGGTCAGCGACGCGGCCGTGATCGCCGTCACCCAGGACTCGATGATCACCGGCTCGTGCCGGTGGACCAGCGGGCGCTTGTAGTCGATCTCGTGCCGGGCCACGACGGACCCGCCGGAGAACGACGGCGAGCCGTCCCCGGGCGCCAGCCGGAACATGAAGTCGATGCGGGCCTCCTCCAGGTAGCGGAGGAAGACCACGTTGTTGACGTGCCCGAAGGCGTCCATGTCCGACCAGCGCAGGGGGCAGCTGTAGATGTGCCGGGCCATCTCAGCCTCGCGTCAGCTTCTTGTAGGTGGCGCGGGTGGGACGGGCGGCGTCCGCGCCGAGGCGCTCGACCTTGTTCTTCTCGTACGAGTCGAAGTTGCCCTCGAACCAGAACCACTTGGAGTTGCCCTCGTACGCGAGGATGTGCGTCGCGACCCGGTCGAGGAACCACCGGTCGTGACTGACGACCACGGCCGCGCCGGGGAATTCGAGGAGCGCGTTCTCCAGCGAGGAGAGCGTCTCGACGTCCAGGTCGTTGGTCGGTTCGTCAAGGAGCAGCAGGTTGCCGCCCTGCTTGAGGGTCAGCGCCAGGTTCAGGCGGTTGCGCTCACCACCGGAGAGGACACCGGCCGGCTTCTGCTGGTCGGGGCCCTTGAAGCCGAACGCGGAGACGTACGCGCGCGAGGGCATCTCGACCTGGCCGACGTTGATGTAGTCCAGCTCGTCGGAGACGACGGCCCACAGCGACTTCTTCGGGTCGATGTTGCCGCGGCCCTGGTCGACGTAGCTGATCTTGACGGTCTCGCCGACCTTGATCGAGCCGGAGTCGGGCTGCTCGAAGCCCTGGATCATCTTGAACAGCGTGGTCTTGCCGGCGCCGTTGGGGCCGATCACGCCGACGATGCCCATGCGGGGCAGGGTGAAGGAGAGGTCGTCGATGAGCACCTTGTCGCCGAACGCCTTGGTGAGGTGCTCGACTTCCACGACCACGTTGCCCAGGCGCGGGCCCGGCGGGATCTGGATCTCGTCGAAGTCCAGCTTCCGCATCTTGTCCGCCTCGGCGGCCATCTCCTCGTAACGGGCCAGGCGGGCCTTGGACTTGACCTGCCGTCCCTTCGCGTTGGAGCGGACCCACTCCAGCTCTTCCTTGAGCCGCTTGGCGCGCTTGATGTCCTTCTGGCCCTCGACCTTGAGGCGGGCCTGCTTGCTCTCCAGGTACGTGGAGTAGTTGCCCTCGTAACCGATGGCACGGCCGCGGTCGAGCTCCAGGATCCAGCCCGCGACGTTGTCGAGGAAGTACCGGTCGTGGGTGACGGCGACGACGGTGCCGGGGTACTTGGCGAGGTGCTGCTCCAGCCACTGGACGGACTCGGCGTCCAGGTGGTTGGTGGGCTCGTCCAGGAGCAGCAGGTCGGGCGCTTCGAGGAGGAGCTTGCAGAGCGCGACGCGGCGGCGCTCACCGCCGGAGAGGTTGGTGACGGGCCAGTCGCCGGGCGGGCAGCCCAGGGCGTCCATGGCCTGTTCGAGCTGGGTGTCCAGGTCCCACGCGTTGGCGTGGTCGAGGTCTTCCTGGAGCTTGCCCATCTCGTCCAGCAGGGCGTCGGAGTAGTCGGTGGCCATCAACTCGGCGACCTCGTTGAAGCGGTGGAGCTTGCCCATGATCTCGGCCGCGCCCTGCTGGACGTTCTCCAGCACCGTCTTGGTCTCGTCCAGCGGCGGCTCCTGGAGGAGCATGCCGACGGTGTAACCGGGCGAGAGGAAGGCGTCCCCGTTGGACGGCTGCTCCAGGCCCGCCATGATCTTCAGCACGGTGGACTTTCCGGCGCCGTTCGGACCCACCACACCGATCTTCGCGCCCGGCAGGAAGCTCAGCGTCACGTCATCGAGGATGACCTTGTCGCCGTGCGCCTTGCGCGTCTTGCGCATCGTGTAGATGTACTCAGCCAAGAGAAACCGTCCGGCAATCGAGAAGGGCCAATGTGCGGCTCCGCCGCGTGAGGGCAGATACACCCCATCTTGCCTGACGTCCATCCCCCGAGGGAAACGGGTACCTCACGGCCTTCTGAACTGGGCCCTACGGCTTGAGCACTTCCACCGAGCGGTCGTTGCGGGTCGTCATTGGTCACTGTTGGTCGACGTCTGACGGCCCACAGACGGCCCCGCAGAGGGTACGTTCTCCGTGGTCAGGACGCTTTGGAGGCAGCGTGCCAGTCCGGGCCGTCGAGCAGTCGGCGACCATCGTGCACCCGCACCTGCGGCCCGCTGTCGCCGAGGGCATCAAGGACACGCACCGCATAAGCCTCAAGCATCTCTGCTTGGATCTCTCCACGCGTGAACCACTGAACGTCCACGGTCTCGCTTGACGTGCGCTCCTCTCCCCCGACCTGTCGGCAGAGGAAGACCAGCGCGACGACGCCTCGCGTCATGTTCTTGTAGACGCCGGTAAGGCGTACGGCGTCTACCTTGATCCCGGTCTCTTCCAGTACTTCCCGGCAAACCCCTTCTTCGGGCCGCTCGTCCAGCTCCAGGACGCCGCCCGGCGCCTCCCAGGCACCGTTGTCGGCACGGCGGATGACCAGGACGCGGCCGTCGTCACGGACCACGACGCCGGCCACAGAGACCGAGTGAAGCGACATTGGCGCGCCCTCCTGGGTAGCGTTACTCATGTATAGGAGCATAGGAGGAACGGAAGAGTATGGGCATCACAGCCTCTAGGGACTCTGGTCAGCCACGGTACCTACAGATCGCCGAAGACCTCGCTCAGCAGATCAGGGCCGGGATCCTCGCGCCAGGGCAGAAGGTACCCAGTGAGTCCGAGCTGATGACTCGGTACTCGGTCTCGCAGGGCACCGCGCGCAAGGCAGTGGCAGAGCTGCGCCCGACTGGTCTGATCGACACCCACCACGGCAAAGGCTCTTTCGTGAAGAGCCAGCCTCCCGTACGCCGCAAGTCTTCCGACCGCTTCCGTCGGTCCCACCGCAGGGCGGGCAAGGCCGCCTACCTCGCAGAGACGGAGCAAGCAGGAAAAACGCCCGGGGTGACAGTCCTCTACGTGGGCCCCATCGAGGCGCCGGGCGACATCGCGGAGCGTCTGGACGTCCCCGCCGGAAGCAAGGTCCTCGCGCGTCGACGCCTGTATTTCAGCAATGGAACACCGACGGAAGAGGCGACCTCCTACCTCCCGTGGGACATCGCGGAGACCATCCCGGAGCTGTCCCAGGAGAACCCCGGCGGCGGGGGCATCTACGCGCGCTTGGAGGAGAACGGCCACACCCTCAAGGAGTTCACCGAGACGGTTCGCGCCCGGCTCGCGACCAAGCAGGAGACCGGCGCGCTCAGTCTCAGCCCCGGCGCACCCGTCTTTCATCTGACCCGCAATGCAGAAACAGAAGCCGGTCGCATCGTGGAGGTCTGCGACACGATCATGGCCGCTGACCAGTTCGTTCTCGACTACCGGATCCCCGCCGGGGACTGACCGTCGTGCGCCTCCCACAGCCCGCTGCGAAGAAATTTGTCGCGGCGGGTTGACTCATGTGCAGGAGTTGGGTCATTCTCATAAACGTAACTCCTGCACATGAGTGCAGGAGTACAGGAGTCATGAGACTCCGTGCATTGCGTGCCCGAAAGGGCGCGCGGCAAGTCAAGGGGCCCCGGACAGAGGGGGCCGAGGGACCCGGACCCCTGGTCAACCGGAGGGCAATTCGAGACCGAAAGGTCGCGTCTCCAGCCTGAAACGGGAGCTCGTGTTCCCGAAGGAGACACCCCCTGCTCGACCACTCAGCGAAGGAGTCGGCATGCACCGGCGACATACCAGGGCGCCGCTCGCGCCGGACCTGCACGAGCGGTAACGCCCACCGCGTCACTCGCCGCCCAAGCGTTCCCCGGCCTGGCGGCGGCCGGCTGCCTCTCCCGTCCGTCCGATCATTCGTGACCGTACGGACGGGGGTGCGGGGAGCTGGAAATGCCGGTTCCAGTGCATCGAGAGAGACGAGATCACTTCATGGCCTCCCAGAAGTACACCACCAGGAAGATCACAAAGTCCGTCTCGGCCAGGCGTCCCGTCCTTGGCCAGGGACCCGGAGACTGTTACGCCGAGTGCATCGACTGCAACTGGCGGTCATTCAGCCGGAGGGACTACACGGAGATCGTCGCGGCGGCCAAGCGTCACCGTTGCCGCTGACGGTCGCCTCTCTCTGTACAGCGCATTCGCCCCTGATGGTGACCCCCACGGGTCGGCGGGTTCCACTCCCGCCCGGGGCACTCCAACCACGCAACGGCGTACGGCCCCGGTGGTGAGACACCGGGGCCGCTGTTCGAGCCGTGTCACCTGCTAGGGAGATCCCGACTCATGCCTTACATCGTTACTGTTCAGGACGCCGTTACGGCGTTCGAGCCCTGGCTTGACCCGACCGACGACGAACTGTCCGCGATCGAGATCGAGATGCCGCTCATCCGGGCGGAGGTCGAACTCCTCGACGCGCAGATCATGACCCTGGACCGGCCTGCCAACGAGCTGGACACCCGCCGGGTGCGCCGGGCCCGCCGCCGAGTGCTGGCCGCCCGCCGGGAGCTGTCGAACCGGGGCACCACGGTGAGCACGTCCGGGGGTGCCGCGTGAGCGCCGACCTGGACAAGAAGCTGACCGCCGCGCACGCCGAGGTGAAGGCGGAGATCGCCCGCACCGACACCAAGACCTCGCTGCTGCTGGCGTTCATCGGCGCCCTGCTCGCCGGAGTCTGGACGGTCGCCAAAGACGCGCCCGTACCGGTCGCCGGATACGTCGTCGGCGCCGCCGGTGTGGCCCTGCTGCTGGTTGCGGCGGGCCTGCTGCTGCGGGCGGTGCGACCGAACATGTCCGGCGCGGCCGTGGCCGGTTTCCCGTACTGGGCCCGGCTGACCGCCGAGGAGATCCGTACCGCGCTGGCGGAAGACCGGCGCGGGGCGGACATCGCGAATCTCTCCCGTATCGCGGTGACCAAGTTCCGGTGCCTGTCCCGCGCGGTCGACCTGACGTGCGCGGCCGGCGTGCTGCTGATCCTCGCTGCCGTGATCGCGATCGGGGGTGGGCTGGCATGAACCGCACCGCCAAGACCCTGCTCGTCCTCGCCCTGGTCGGCGTGGTCGGGATGGCGTTCCGGGTGTCGTGGACCGCGTTGCGGGATGTGGCCCGTGCGATCGGCGCGGACGCCACCGGGGCCACGCTGTACCCGTTCGTAGTCGACGGCCTGATGGCTCTCGCGCTGGTCGCCGCGCTGGTTCTGGTCGGGGACGATCGGAAGTTCGCTCTGCGGGTGCTGGCCGCCTACACGGTCGCATCCCTGGTCCTGAACTACGTGCACGGTCTCGTTCCCGCCCTGCACAGTCGGGCGGTCGACTGGGGCCAGTTGGCCGACTGGAACCCCGCCAACTGGGCGCTGGTCCTGCTGGCCACCTCGCTTCCGGTCGGGTCGATCTACTTCGGTTCCGACCTCGTGGCCAAGGTGCTCCACCACCGACCGCAAACCACCCCAGACGATCAGAAAACGACCGAGATTATTATCAATCGGTCTACCTCTGACCTGGAAAAGTCGGCCGACACCCCCGCCCTTCCGGTCGAGACCCCGGCCGCGCTCCCCGCCCCCGACCCGGTTGAGATTCCGGCGGTCGTGGAGTCGGCTCCGATCGCCGCGCCCGTTCCTGTGGTTGCGGCGGAGTCGGTGCGGCCCCGTCGGGCGACCGGTCGGGTCCCGCAAGCCGCCCGGCCGGGTGCCCGACCGAGGCGCACGCCTGACCAACTCCTTGATGAGGCCCGTGCGGCAACGGCGGACTGGCCGGACGGCCGGTTGACGGCCGATGCCATCCGCAAGGCGGTCAGCACGTCTGCGGAGAAGGCTCGCGGACTGCGCGATACTCTGCGCGCCGAGCGTGACGCGGCTAACGCCGTTACCGATTCTCGTCAGGACGACACTGCCCCGGCGGTGGCCTGATGTCGGCCCGGTTCTTCGACCCGGACGGCGAGGTGTACGGGCTCCCGACGTTTCCCTTCCGCATGGCCCCGGACGGGTACGCGACCCGTCGGCAGCTCCGTGCCGACGGGTTGCGGCCGGGCGGTCAGCGGGCCGCCGCGCAACTGCTGTGGTTCTCCAACCGCCGCCGCCGCACGGGCCAGCCGCCGACGCTCCGTGTCGCTTACCTGTACCGGCGCGACCGTGCCAAGCCCGTACGGCCCATGACCCCGGGTCGCGCCGCCGCGCTCGCCAAGGCCATGCTCGCCCGCCGCACCTGCCCCAACTGCCGCACCGATCGCGGGTACTGCATCCCCCGCTCACTCGGCATGTGTGTTCCCTGCGCTAACCCCTCCTGACCTGCGCGTCGATCGCCCCGGCATTCACGCCGTGAGGGCGCCGCATCGACCGCGGCCCGGGGCACGCACCACTACTCACCCACCCCGAGAGGACATCGTGACCACCACCGAGACCGAGACGTTCGAGACCATCCGCCTGACCGCCGACGTCGTACTCATCGCCAACGGGCACGTCCTGCTGATCGAGCGCGGGTGGGACCCGTTCGAGGGCATGTGGGCGCTTCCCGGCGGCCACGTCGACGCGGGCGAAACGAGCCTGACAGCCGCCGCCCGCGAGCTGGCCGAGGAGACCGGCATCGCCGTGACCACCGCCGACCTGCGGCAGGTGGGCACCTTCGACGCTCCCGGCCGTGACCCGCGCGGCCGGTACGTCACGGTCGCCTACGCCGCGACGCTTCCCCGGCCGGTTCAGCCGTCGGCGGGGGACGACGCCGCGGCCGCCCGCTGGTGGCCGCTGGACGCGCTCCCTGTCCTGGCGTTCGATCACGCGGCCATCGTCCGGGCGGCCACGGAATCCACCTCCTGACCTGCGGCGCCTACAGTCCCGATGGTCGAAAGGGCCGGTTCGACTCCGGCCCGGGGCGCCCCCGCACCACCCCGCGACCACGTACCCGGAGGAACCGTGGAACACCTGCCCGCCCCGCGCACGGTCGTCCAGCTCCCGGACGGCACCCACGCCTACGTCAACCCCACCCACCTGCCCGCACCGCAGCAGTCGGCCCCGCAGGTCGTGCACATCCACCAGGCCCCGCCGGACCGCACCATCCAGCGTCTCGCGCTCGGATCCGGCGTCGGCGCCGGGACTGTGGCGGCCGGCGTGTACTTCGGGCCGTTGCTGGTCGGCGTGCTGACCGCGATGGCCGCGAACCTCGCCCTGCTCGCCCTGATCGCCGCCGTGTGCGCGTGGGGTGTCGTGACCGTCGTGAAATCGATCGGCGGCCCGGACGGCAAGGCCGCCGCGAAGAACGTCCGCCGTGCCCGTGGCCGTCGCTGAGCGAAAGGGTGCTGGCATGACGTTCAAGGCCGGCGACATGGTGCGGATCGTCTCCTGCGAGGACGACCCGCGCGCGGCCGGGAAGACCGGCCACATCCTGGACGAAGTCCCCCCGGGACCGCTGACGAACGGGCGGTGGACCGTAGCCGGGATCGGCTTTTGGATCGCCCCCGTGCTGTGCCACACCCGCGAACTGCGGCCCGCCTGACGCTTGCCCGATCCGCCCGTGCCCTGTGCCGGGCGGTGAGGGGAGCCGGACAGTCCGGCCCCGGAACGGGAGACCTGCGATGGCACTCAAGCCCAACCCCGAACCCCGCCTCACCGCCGGGGAGAAGACCCGTGTCGCCGCCCTGATCGCCCGCATGGCCAAGCGCGGCCTCGCGGGGGAGGACGTCCACCTCGATGACCTGACCCGCCGGGTGGACCGCATCTTCGAGACGGCCGCCACCCGCAGCGAGCGTGAGAACGACGCCATGACCCGCGAGCTGGAAGCCGCCCGGGACGCGGTGGCCGTGGCCAAGACCGCCGCGCGCACCGCCGGTCGCACCGACCGTGCCGCCGCCAGGACTGCGCTGCGGACCACCGAGGACGCGTTGCGTCGTACCGAGCGCGCCGCCCGCCGCATCGGACTCTGAACTGCCCCCGGACGGCCGTCTACCGGCCAAGGACGCCGACCGTCCGGGGTTCCCGCCGCTCCACAAGCTGAGAGCAGGAGACCTCCATCATGTCCGAGAACGTCATCCATCTGTTCAAAGATGCCGAACCCACCACCACCCTTACCGCGGTTCCTTCCCCGGCCGCCCCGGCGCCCGCCGTTGTTCTCCCGGTCGAGCAGGTCAAGCCGCTGGTTCCGCTGTGGGTGCGCTCCGGGCGCGCGGTCCGTACGGCCGTCACGCATGAGGGGACCCGTACGGCGGGGCGCCTGGTGGTGCGGCACGGCATGTACGTGGTCGGTGGCACGCGCATCGTGTCCCGCCGTGCGTGGGACGGCCGTACCGCCGCCCGGTACGAGCGGATGCTCCGGGCCGCCGAAGCGGTCGGCAACTACGAGGCCGCCGGCGACTGGGAAGAGCGGCTGCATCGCTACCGTGCCGACCGGCACCGCCGCCGGATGGACCTGCTCACCGCACCCGAACGCATCGTCAAGGGCGCGGCGGTCGGCGCAGGTGGCGGGGTCGGAACCCTCCTGGTGATCGGGATCGCGCTGGCGGTGGCGAACAAGAACCCCGCCGACGTCATCACCCCCCTCATGGCCCTCGTGGACCTCATCCGCCTGTTGGTCGTCATCACCACGGTGGTGTGGGGGCCGTTGGTCGCCGCTGCCCCCTGGGTGGCCCTGCTCGGTGTGTGGGCTGTTGGCCGCCGCCGGGGCGCCGCCCCCCAGTGGGCCCTTCCTGTGAGCGCGCGTGGTCAGGACGCGGGGGCGCCGATCACCCCTTCCGTGGTGGTCACCGCCCTGCGGGACCTGGGGGTTGCTCCGCTGCGGGCCGCGATCAAGGACATGGGTGACGCGGGCGCGGCGATGCTGGGACCGATCCGGATCGCCGGGTGCGGTGTCGAGGTCGACGTCACCCTTCCCTCCGGGGTGTCCACGAACGAGGTGCAGGGCAGGCGCCGCAAGCTCGCCGAGAACCTCGCCCGCCACGAGCACGAGGTGTTCATCACCATCCCCCAGGCCGCCCGGACCGTGCGTCTGTGGATCGCCGACAGTGGCGCACTCGATGAGCCGATCGGGCCGTCCCCACTGGTCACGGACGACACCCTGACCGCCGACTACGCCAAGGGAAAGGCCCCGTGGGGCCAAGACCTGCGCGGCGACGCCGCGACCCTGAGTCTTTACCAGCGGCACCTTCTGATCACGGGTCTGTCCAACCAGGGCAAGACCGCCGCCCTGCGGGCGCTGGCCCTGTGGTTGGCGTTGGACCGGTCGGTGGAGTTCCGTCTCGCCGACCTCAAGGGCGCCGGGGACTGGGCCATGTTCGACGGCTTGGCCACCATCCTCATCCAGGGCCCGACCGACGATCACGTCGTTGAGGCAACGGAGATGCTGGAAGGCGGTGTGAGTGAGATGGAGCGGCGGCTCCAGGCCCCGCCCGGCACGGTGTTCCCGCCGCTGGTCCTGCTCGTGGACGAAGCGCAGGTCGCGTTCATGTGCCCGGTGGTCGACGCGGACAAGCGGCCCTATGGCGGGTCGAAGGCCACGTCCCGGTACTTCATGGCCGCGCGGAAGATCCACAACCAGGGGCGGGCCGTCAACGTCACCCTCTGGCAGGGCACCCAGGACCCCACCGACCAGAACCTCCCCAAGCTCGTCCGCGAAGGCGCCCACACCCGCGCATCGCTCGCGCTGGGCACGGAGTCGCAGGCCCGGATGGCGCTCGGAGACAAGGCCGTCGACGGAGGGGCCGCACCCAACCTGCTCCGCCCCGGGCTGGACAAGGGAACCCTCGTGGTCGCGTCCGACGGCATCACCATCGCCGCCGGGCAGGCGTCCATCACGGTCCGCACCCACTACATCGACACCGAGACCGCCGGGCAGATCACCGCCCGCGCACGGGCCATGCGCGACGGCGTCACCACCCTCCACGTCATCGAACACGGCGAGGACCACGACCCGTTGGCGGACATCGCATCCGTCATCGCCGACGCGCCCCGCGTCCTCACCCAGGACGTCCTCAAGCGGCTCGCGACGCTGAACGAGGACGCATACGGGTCGTGGACCAACAGCGACCTCAAGCGCGTCCTCGACGCCGAAGGCGCCGGGGCGTACAAGTCCGACGGGCGGATGGTCGTCGGCCGCGACCGCGTCGCCCGCGCCCTCACCAACCGTGGCACCGACGGTTCCGCTTCCGCCGCCGAGTAGAGGGAGCCACACCCCGGCGGGTCAGGGAGACAGGGAGAACTCCCTCACCCCCTCCCTGACCCACCTCCCTCCATCTGACCTGCACAAACGATGTTCAGGGAGCTAGGGAAGCACCGCAGGTCAACACCCCCGAAGGGCCCTCTACGCCCTCCCGGAAGGGGGTGCCTCCACCTCCCTGACCTCTCCGCCACACGATTCCACTTGCACGTGAAAGAGACCCCCCTTCCGACATCCTCCCCACTTCAAAGGACTACTCATGGCATCCCGACAGCCCGCCAGGCGCACCACCGACAACGGTGACGAGGTGGTGGAGATCCGCGTGATCGCCCGCGACAACCTCGTCCGGGCACTGGCCGAGCAGATCGTTGCCTCCATCCCGAACTGCCCCCCGCCCCGCTTTTCCCCCTCGCGCAAGGACGCCGGACGCACCCTCGCCTACATCAAGTTCAAGGCTCCCACGCAGCGCGGGCGAGAAATCGGAAGGAGCTGACCCCACATGTGGGACACACTCATCGCCGTACTCGGCACCCTCGCCGGCGGCGCCCTCGTGGCCTATCCACAGCGCGCGGCTGACCGGGCCGCCCGTACCGAGCGGCACCAGCAGGAAGTCACCGGGGCCCTCATCGCCCTTCTCAAAGCGGTGCTGAAGTACCGCGAGAGCTACTGGCTCATGGTCGCGTCGCTCCGGGACGGCACCGGCGAGACCAGCGACCAGCGCGCGGACCGCTTCCGACTCCGAACGGAAATCACCCTGGCCCGCGATCTCCTCGCTCTCGTCGCACCCGGCAGCACCCTTGTCGACCTGGGAGAAAAAGCCGCCTGGGCCGCCATCGACCTCAGCGACATTCCACTGGGCGCCGTGAACAACGGAACGTTCAACCCCGCCACGGAAGCGGCCCTCACCGCCGGACGCGAACAGAGCCGCGACACACACACCGCACTCCGACAGGCAGGAAGCGCCTACCTGTCGACCCGCTCACGCCCCCGCCTCCCGACCCCGGAACCGAACCAACTGCACTCCTGACCCACCACACGACCAAGGGCGGCCCCCGTCTCACCAAAGTCCGGGGCCGCCCTCGTCCAGCACACAACTCAAGAGTGGAACTGGAGCCCCCAGCATGACCCAACGCACCCCCATCCGGCGAGTACGCGGTGAACAGTCGCGCCTGCTCGATCTGTTCTCGTGCGCCGGCGGCGCCGCCATGGGCTACCACCGGGCCGGGTTCGACGTGACCGGCGTCGACATCGCGCCCCGGCCCAACTACCCCTTCGCCCACCACCAGGGCGACGCGCTCGCCCACCTCGCCCACCTCATCGAGACGGGCGAGATCCGGCGGTACGCGTTCGTCCACTCCTCCCCGCCGTGCCAGGGCAAGTGCTCCCTGACCGTGGGCACCAACGCCTCCCAGGGCTGGGGCGGAACCCACGTGGACCTCGTGGCCCCGACGCGGGAGCTGCTGGACCGTACGGGCCTGCCCTACGTGATCGAGCAGCCCAACGGCCGCGCGGACATCCGCAAAGACCTCACGCTGTGCGGGGAGATGTTCGGTCTCGGAGTGATCCGCCACCGCAACTTCGAGTTGGGGAACTGGACCACCCGGCAGCGGGCGCACGTCCCGCACCGGGGGCGGGTGCGCGGCTACCGGCACGGCGCCTTCTACGACGGCCCGTACGTCGCGGCGTACGGCAACGGCGGCGGCAAGCCGTCCGTCCCCGAACTCCAGACGGCCATGGGCATCACGTGGACCGACGTCCGCGAGGAACTGACCGAGGCCATCCCCCCGGCGTACAGCGAGTGGATCGGCCGCGCCTTCCTCACCCACGTTCGTACGGCGGTGGCGGCATGAACAACCACCTCCTGACCGCCGCCCTGGCGGGCGCCGAACGCGGCTGGCACGTCTTCCCCCTGCGCCCCGGCGACAAGCGCCCCGCCCTGCACGGCGAAACCTCCTGCCCCCTCACCGGGCAGTGCGCCGGCGGGCACCGGAAGTGGGAGGACCGGGCCACCACCGACCCCGACCGCATCCGCCGGGCCTGGTCCCAGGGCGCGTACAACGTCGGCATCGCGACCGGCCCGTCCGGGCTGGTCGTGGTGGACCTGGACATGCCCAAGCCCAACAGCAGTACGGGCACGCCGTGCGGCGTGACGACCTTCAAGGCGCTCTGCAAGCGCGCCGGGCAGGCCGTCCCCACCACCTACCGCACCCGGACCCCCTCCGGCGGACACCACCTCTACTTCACCGCCCCCGGCGGCACCCGGCTGACCAACACGGCAGGGAAGCTTGGGGAGTTGATCGATACGCGGGCGTGGGGCGGGTACGTCGTCGCCGCCGGCAGCACCACCCCCGCCGGTTCGTACGTGGTCGCCGATCCAGCACCGGTCGCCCCGCTCCCGGAATGGCTGTACGCCCTCCTGACGGCCCGTCAGGAATCGCGGGCACTAACGGCCGCCCCCGAGGCGCCCAAGGGCCCTGCGTACGCCACAGCGGCCCTCAAGGCCGAAACGGCGAACGTCGCGACCGCGCAGGAGGGTGTGCGCAACGCGACGCTCATTCGTGCTGCCCGCGCCCTGGGACGGTTCGTGGCATCCGGCGCCCTCACCCGGGCTGCGGTCGAAGATGCTCTTAATGGGGCGGGATTGGCCTCTGGTCTGCGGGAAAGCGAGTGCCAGGCCGCCATCACCAGCGCGTTGAACTGGTCGATCGCCCACAACCCCGGCAGGGCCGCATGATCCCGGCCCCCCTCCCCCTCCTTAAGAGCAGTCCTTCCATCCCTACCAGCCCCAGCCTCGCCGGAGCGGCCCCCGCCCACCGTGGCGCTGGGGCGGCGAAGGTCGTCGCCGAAGGCGTCCCCACCTCTGTTCCCCCCGCCCCTCGACATGCCGCCCCGCTCCGCGTCGTCGGGGAACTGACCATCCGGGCGCCGTACCGCGCCACGCCCACGGCCCAGTCGTGGTGCGCGTGCGGACGGGACCTGACCGCTGCCGGAAAAGCGGACCTCCTCGCGCTGGTTGAGGACCACGCGGCACACCGGGACGCCTGCCCCCACCACACCGACCAGACCAACGTCGCCCTGCTGCGCCCGCCGACCGCCCGCAACACCAGGAGGACCGCCGCATGAGCACCACACCCCCAAGCACCCCGTCCATCGACGGCGCGGCCCTGCTCAACGAGGTGGAGCAGTTCCACCGCCGCTTCAACGTCTTCCCCAGCGAAGCGGCCTACGTGGCCGTGGCCCTGTGGGACGCACACGCCCACCTGCTCGACTGCTTCGAGTCCACGCCGCGGCTGGCGTTCCTCTCCCCCGAGCCGGGGTCGGGGAAGTCGCGGGCGCTGGAAGTGGTGGAGACCCTGGTGCCCGCACCGATGACGGCCGTCAACGCGTCCGCCGCCGCCCTGTTCCGCTCCGTCTCCAACCCCAACGGGCGGCCCACCATCCTGTTCGATGAGATCGACACGGTCTTCGGGCCAAAGGCGGGGGAGAACGAGGAGCTACGCGGGTTCCTCAACGCCGGCCACCGCCGTACCGGGGTCACCTACCGGTGCATCGGTGACGGCGGGAACCAGACCGTTCAGGCGTTCCCCTCGTACTGCGCGGTCGCCCTCGCGGGACTGGGCAACCTGCCGGACACGATCATGACCCGGTCGGTCATCATCCGCATGCGCCGCCGGGCCCGCAACGAACGCGTCGAACCCTTCCGCGCCCGCATCCACGAGGCCGAGGGTCACAAGCTCCGTGACCGACTCGCCGAATGGGCCGAGCACGCCCGTGAGTTCGTCATGGGAGCCTGGCCCGACATGCCCGAAGGGGTCAGCGACCGGCCGGCCGACGTGTGGGAGTCCCTGCTCGCCATCGCCGACGTCGCCGGCGGGGACTGGCCGGAGAGGGCGCGTGAAGCGTGCGTGACGCTGGTGACCGCGTCCAGGACCAACGACAAGGGCAGTCTCGGCATCCGCCTGTTGACCGACCTGCGTGATCACGTCATGGTCGGAATCGACCGACTGCCGACCGTCGCGATCCTGGACCGCCTCAACGCCCTAGACGATGCGCCGTGGGCGGACCTGCACGGCAAGCCGCTCGACAACCGGCGCCTCTCGAAGATGCTCGCCGAGTACATGACCAGCGACAACGACCCCGTCACCTCCCGCAACATCAAGACCGCCGGGAGCGTCCTCAAGGGCTACTACGCCGCCGATCTCTGGGACGCGTGGGCCCGCTACTGCCCCCCACCCCCCGGAAGTCCGCTACCTCCGCTACCCGGCACCGAAAACCCGGCCTGACCAGCGGAAACACAGTAGCGGCAACCGGCATCCCGGGCCGCTACCCCGCCGCTACCCATCCGCTACCGCTACCCCAGCCGCTACCACCCACAGGCCCCTGACCTGCGACGTAGCGGCGGTAGCGGAAGTAGCGGCCCACAGAGGTAAGGGCAAAGGGCTCCCGCAGACGACGGAGACGAAATGACCGTACTCCCTGATCGCTTCCTCACCCCGCCCGACATCGCCGCGCTCTTCGACGTACCGCTGGAGACCGTCTACCAGTGGCGCAAGAAACGCACCGGACCCCCCGGATTCCGCGTCGGCAAACACCTACGCTACGACCCCACCGCCGTGCGCAACTGGGCAAACGACCGCATGACCGCAGACGCGGCCTGAGACGCCACCACACCCCAGCAACACCCAAGGGAGGGCCCACGGGCCCTCCCTTCCCCATGCACCCCGAAGGGATCGCCACCACATGGCAGGCCATATCCAAGACCGCTGGTACAAGACCGAGACCACCCCGGACGGCAAAACGGTGAGGGTCAAGAGCGATCGTTACGGTGTGGGGCTGCGCTACCGCGCCCGCTACATTGGACCGGACGGGACGGAGCAGTCCAAGAGCTACCCGGACCGTCAAAAGGCCCTGGCCGAGAAGTGGCTGACGCGCATCAAGGCCGACATGGACTCGGGGCAGTTCATCGATCCGAAGGCTGGACAGATTACCTTCCGGGAGTACGCCGCCAAGTGGCTGGCGGGGCTGACAACAGATCTGGGGAGTCAGGAAGTCGTGGACAGGCGTCTACGACTCCACGCGATCCCCTACCTGGGGACACGCCCCATGGGGTCGTTCAAGCCCGAGCACATGCGTACGTGGCTGAACATGCTCCTGCTGGCTCTGCCCAACGCGACGTACCGACGCGCCATCTACGACTCGGTGTCGTCGCTGTTCAACGCCGCCGTGGACGACGGCGTCATCCGGTCGAACCCCTGCCACGCTCACTCGGTCAAGCCCCCGGAGCCTGAACCGCGCTTGATCCAGCCGTGGACCGAGGAACGCGTGCTCGCTGTCCGCGCCGGCTTGCCGGACCGGTACGCGGCCACCGTGGATGCTGGCGGCGGCTGTGGATGCCGACAAGGGGAGGTGTTCGGACTCGCCGAAGACAACATCGACTTCGACGCCGGGTGGCTGCGTATCCGCCAGCAGGTCAAGCGCGTACGCGGCACTTTGGTCTTTGCTCCGCCCAAGCGCGGCAAGCTCCGGGATTCACCGCTCAGTCCGGTGGTCGGAATGGGACTGCGAGAGCACATGGAACAGTTCCCGCCCGTCGACGTCACGTTGCCGTGGAAGACGCCGGACGGACCGCCGGTCACTCGCAAACTCGTCTTCACCAGCGGTGTGGGCAACGCGATCTGGCGCAGCTACTTTGACGACTACGTGTGGAAACCCGCACTGGTCTCCGCCGGCGTCATCCCGCCCAAGCAGCGCGGCGAACGCTACGCCGCCGCACCGGACGACGGCATGCACGCGTTGAGGCACTTCTACGCCTCGATGCTCCTGAACGCGGGCGGGAATATCAAGGCTCTGAGCGTGTACCTGGGGCACTCGGACCCCGGCTTCACGCTGCGGATCTACACGCACTTGATGCCGAGCAGCGAGGTAAGGACGCGGGCGGCGGTGTCGGCGGTGTTCCTCCGGGCGCGCCCTGCGCTTCTCGCACAGGCGGCCTGACGGCCCCCAGACGGCCCACGGCCCGTGCGCGGCCCCTGTCCGGCGGTTCCCCCGCTGGTCAGGGGCCTGCGCCGGTCCTGAGCCGCCAAAAACACCCCATCTTGCCTGACGTCCATCCCCGGGGGGAAACCGCCCGCCCACCCCTCGGACACGCTCCCCCGGCCCGTGACCGTCCTTGGGGCACCGCGGTCAGGTCGCGTCCTGGGGGTGCTGTGCGGCGAACATGGCCTCGATCGCCTTGAGCACGAGGTCGGGGCGTTCCGTCGGCACCTCGTGGGAGGTGCCCCTGGCGGTGACGAGCGTACGGTTGGGCGCCTCGCGGGCAAAGGAGGCGGCGGCGTCGCGCCAGCGCTGGGCGTCCTCGGGAGACCCGTCGAACGGGGTCTTCTCCGACACCATGACCGTCACCGGCACCGAGTCCGGCCACGTGACCCGGTGGAATGCCCGGTGCGCGGCGGCGAAGCCCTCGGCGGTCGCGATGAGCTGGCGGTTCTCCGGCTTCCCGGGGTCCTTCTTCGCCTCGTCGACCTCCTGCCGGGTCGCGGCGACGAGACGGGGAATCTCCTCGTCCGTGAAGAACTGGGGGAGGTTGGCGTCGACCAGGACCGCACCGGAGAGCATCGCCGGGTCGTCCTCGGCGAGGTGGTTCGCGATCTCACCGGCCTGGGAGTGGGACACCAGGGTCACGTCATGGGTGACGCCCAGCTGCCTCAGGCCCGCCTTGAGGTCGCCGACGGCGCTCGCGACCTTCCAGGGGCCGGGCACCACGTCGCTCTTGCCGAGACCGGCCCGGTCGTACGTGATGACGGTGGCGCCGGTGGCCGCGTGGAGCTTGGGAACGATGTCCTTCCACTGCGAGGAGGACTCGCCGCCGCCCGAGTCCAGGACGATGGTGGAACCGTTGCCCCGCGTGACGTGGAAGGCCAGACGGTGACCGCCGTTGTCGACCATGTGCAGCTTTGCCGCGGCCGCCCTGCCGTTCCCCGCGGAGGCGGACGAGGTGACGGACGACGAGGCCGGGTGGCCGGAGGCGGAATCGTGGTCGCCGCACGCCGTGAGGGCGCCGGCGGTGAGGGTCAGCAGGGCGAGGGACGACAGAACACGGTACGTGAACCGTTGCTCGCGGAGAGTGCGGGACATGAATGATCCTTAGGCAGCCGAAGGCGCGTTGTTGTGCCTCTCCGATCCTTCGGGGATTTGGCCGCTCACAGAATCCGGCTGGCCTGTCCGTCGGCGGTGGCGCTGAGGCCAGTGAGCCTGGTGGGGTTTACCCCCGCCGCCCGTCACCCCGTCATCCCGCCGGCGACCACTGAGCGAGCCACGCCCCCCGCTCGCCGCGCTGCGGGGCGGGAGCGGGGGGCTTGTGCCGGCCGGGCTGGTCCCTGGCCGGGTCAGTCCGTGGACGTCGGGGACGTGGCCGGGTTCTTCTTCTTGCGGAGGACGAAGACCGCGCCGCCGCCGATCGCCAGGAGGGCGATCGCGATGCCCGCGATGAGGGGGGTCGCGTTGGAGCTGCCCGTCTCGGCGAGGTTGGGGGTGCCCGCCGTGGCCGCGCCCGCCGAGTCCGTGCCCAGCTGGGTGGTGATGTGCTCGTCCGGCGGGGGTGCGGTGCCGGTGGTACGGCAGTCCAGGACGCCCTTGAAGGTCTTGGTGAATCCGTCGGGGCCGTTCACCGCGAACTCGTACGGCTGGTCCTCGACCACGGGCACCGTGACCGTACGGGACTCGCCGGGCGCGACCGCGTGTTCGTCGCCCACCAGCTCGAAGGTGAACTCCGCGTCCCCCTCGTTGGCGACGGTGACGTCGACCCCGCCCCTGGCGCAGTTCTTCGCCGCGGAGACCGCCGGGATGGCGCCGCCCCCGGCCCAGGTGGCGGTGGCGGTGGCTGAGACCGTGGAGTCGCTGGATCCCGCGAGGATCTGCGTCTGGCTCCTGGTCACGCCGGCGAACGCCCGGCCGACCGGTACGGAGGTGGTGGCCTGCACCGCGAGCGACGCGGTGCCGTCGTCGGCGTCCTCCGGGACGTCGAAGTAGAGGCGCGAGCCGTCGGTCGCCGTGGTGACCTCCTTGCCCGCCTTGTCGGTGATCTTCACGCCGGTGGCGCTCGCGACGTCCGCCACGCCGACGTCGACGGGCGGGGTCACCGTGACCCGGTCGGCGTTCGTCCGGACGGTGACCGGTCCGAGCCGGTCGCCCGCCCTGCCGGAGACCGCGGCGGACTCCAGGGTGAGCGAGGCCCTGGGCTCGGGGGTGTCGCGCGCGTTCTTCTCCAGCCAGTCGGCCAGCTTCTCGGCCGCCGGGTCGCTGGCGTCCACGTCGGCGCCGTCCGAGAAGCGCCAGATGGCGACCTGGGTGCCCGCCGCCGCGGTCTGGTCGGTGAGCGGCCCGGACTTCGCGGCCGCGGCAAGGTCCGCCAGGTCGTCCACCTGCGGGTACGAGTGCTCCAGGATCCAGCGGATCTTGCCCGCGTCGTCGTTGGCGCCCAGCGAGGTCTGGGCCCAGGGCGTCTCCTGGTACTTCGCCTGCGCCTGGGTCGGGTTGTGGATGTCGATGCAGTACGTCTTGAGCGTGCCGCCGCCCTCGACCGTCATCTCGAACAGGCCGGCGGGCAACTCCTGGTCCGCGCCGTCCGTGTGGAGCACGGCTCCGGCGAAGGTCTTCAGTCCGTCGAGCGTGGCGGACGCCCCGCCCTGGTGCTGGGGCACGTCGTCGGCGGCGGCCGCGCCGGCCCCGGCCAGGGTGCCCATCGCGAGGAGACTCGGGACCAGCACGACGGCGGCGAGGCGGGCGGCACCCCGGCGCCACGCGGAACGCGCGAACGGCGCGGCCGGCGCGGAGGAGGCGGGCCGGGCGGAGGAGGCGGACAGCGCGGGCGTCCCGGATGAAGCGGACGACGCGCGTGACTCGGATATCGCAGAGACCACAGAATTCCCCTTCGGGCGAGGAGTTTCGCGTGGGACGCGTGGGGGGTTGTGCCTCGCCGACTGACTCAAGTGCCCCATGAGTACACGGGAATCCTAGGGACGGCGGATGTCGCGGGTGCCCAATCAACCGGTCAGGCAACCGTTCCGAATCGGAATCGTTATCGAAAGATCGGCGTATCCCTGGAATACGACCGCATACGTCCGCACGCATCGACAAGTCGCCACAGCCGCCTCCCGGACCGCTCCCCTACACCCCGGCCCCCGCCCCCGCGCCGACGGGCTCCTCCCGCGCACCGGGGTCCGCCCCCGGAACGGGCAACTGGCCCTGCACCTGCCGTACCCGCCCCGCCGACTCCGCCCGGGCCGTCCGCGGCATGCCCTCCTGGCCCTGGGTCGAGGCGCCGTGACGCTCCGTCAAGGAGGGAGTCGCCCTGGCCACACGCCTGAACGCCGACGTCCCGCGCGACAGGTCGTGGCCCACCGCCAGGGCGTCGATGTCCACGAACGTCCGCCGCTGGCCGTCCCGTTCCTCCTCGCGCACCCTCAGCCGCCCGTGCACCACAAGGGGCTCGCCGACCGAGACCGAGGCGGCGAGATTGGCCCCCAGCGTCCGCCACGCCCACACCGTGTAGAAGCTCGTGGGCCCGTCCGCCCAGATCTCCTTCTGCCGGTCCCAGCGGCGGGCGCTCACCGCGAATCTGAACCGCGCCACTCCTCCGGTCGACGACTCCCTGAATTCCACACCGGTCGCCACATTGCCCACCACGGTCACCACTGTGTCGTTCATAACCGCCCACTTCCGTCCGACTGCATTGCGTGATGCCACTGCACCCATGCTGAGCCGATCGGAAAGAATCCGCTGACGCCTGTGTATTACCGGCCGGTTGTGGATAACTCCCTCACCCTCACCCGGCCCTCCCCTCACACCGGCCCTGGCCCTCCCCAGCCCTCACGCCCTCACCCATTCACCGCGCCAGCGGCACCACCCCCGACACCGTGACGTACTGCTCCCGCACCTCCCGGTACCGCATCAGCTCCGCCGAGACGGGGTCGAGCACCTTCGCCCGCCCGCACCCGGCCGCCGCCTCCCGCAGCCGCCGCTCCGCGTCCTGCCCGTACCGCCGCGCGGGCCCCCGCGCCGCCGCCCCGCAGGCCCACTCCACGAACGGCCCGCCGACGATCCCCGCGAGCATCACCAGCACCGGCGGCAGCAGCCCGGGCTCCAGGACACCGACGATCTGCCCCACCAGCCAGAGCGCGCCGAAGATCTGGAGCAGCGTCATGGACGCCTGGGCCAGGACGGCGGCCGGCCACCACGCCGGACGCGGCGGGCGGCCCGTCGGCGCCCCCACCGTCACCGCCAGCTCGTCCAGCGCCTCCGGCAGCCCCTCCGCGCCCCGTACGGCCGCCTCGCGCACCGCGTGCGCCCAGGGCGCGGGCAGACCGGCGGACGCCTCCTCCGACACCGTACGGACCGCCTGCTCGACCCGCTGGCGGGCCGTCAGCTCCTCCTCCACCAGCACCTCGGACGACGTGACCTCACCCCCGGGCATGCGCTTGCGCTCGTACCAGCGGTACAGCCGCAGCCACGGCGTGCCGCAGGCACGCCCCGCGTTCCTGCGCCACTCGCGTTCCGCCGCCTCGCCGGCGGCCACCGCGCCGACGGCCCAGGCCAGCCGGTCAGCGAACTGTTCGCGCGAGCGCTCGCCGAGACCGGGATGCCCGTCGGCGACGTACGCCGAGCGCATCCGTACGGAAGCGGCGTCGACGTCGGCGGAGAGGCGGCGCGCGGCGGCGTTCCGCTCCTGGACGAACCGGCCCAGCAGCTCGCGCAGTTCGCCCACGCCCTGTCCGGTGAGCGCGGAGAGCGCGAGGACGGTGGCGCCCGGCTCGCCGTGCTCGCCCAGGGCCATGCCGTCCTCGTCGAGCAGCCGGCGCAGGTCGTCGAGCACCTGGTGGGAGGCGTCGCCGGGCAGCCGGTCGATCTGGTTGAGCACGATGAAAGTGACCTCGGCGTGGCCAGCGAGCGGGCGCAGATAGCGCTCGTGGAGCGCGGCGTCCGCGTACTTCTCCGGATCGACCACCCAGATCACGGCGTCCACCAGCCCCAGCACCCGGTCCACCTGGTCGCGGTGGCGGGTGACGGCCGAGTCGTGGTCGGGGAGGTCCACCAGGACGAGCCCGTGCAGTTCCTCGTCGCCGTCCCCGCCCGCCAGCGGCCTGCGGCGCAGCCGTCCTGGGATGGCGAGCCGGTCGAGCAGCCCCGCCGCGCCGTCCGACCAGGTGCAGGCGATCGGGGCGGAGGTGGTGGGGCGGCGCAGCCCGGTCTCCGAGATCGGCACTTCGGCGAGGGCGTTGAACAGCGTCGACTTGCCGCTGCCGGTCGCTCCCGCGATGGCGACGACGGTGTGGCGCGAGGACAGCCGCTGCCGGGCCGACGCCTCGTCGAGGACCCGGCCCGCCTCGGCGAGGATGGACCCTTCGAGGCGGGTACGGGAGAGGCCGACCAGCTCGCCCAGGGCGTCCAGCCGGACCCGCAGAGCGCCGCCGTAGGGCCCGCCGATGGGCGTGTGGGTCTCCTCCCCCGCCCCGAGGGCGCCGGAGGCGCCGTGAGGGCCGCCAGGGCCGTCGAGACCGTCAGGGCCGCCGGATCCGTCGGTCAGCCCTTGGGCCCGCGCGTCGCCCACGCCACGCAGGTCGCGCGGGTCGGCCTGTCCGTCCGTCAGACCGTCCGTGAAGCCGTCAGGCCCGGACCGGCCGCCCGCCCGCCCCCTGGCGCCACGCTCCCCCGCCCTCCGGGCGATCAGCCCGTCGTCCCACCGGCCGGGGCCCCTCCCCGCTCCCCCTGCCCCGCCCCCGGCGTCCGTCGTCACATCCGCGGCGGCGTTCACATCAGTCACGTCGGTCACCTTTCCTCCTGCTTTCCTTCTGGAGTACGGACAGCGCGGCGATCAGTTCCGCCTGGGGCTCCGGTGTCACCTCAAGGGCGTCGAGGGGCGCGAGCCGCCGGTCGCGCTCCCCGTGCAGGACACGGTCGATGTACGTCGTCACCAGCTCGGCGCCCCTGTCGCGCAGCCGCAGCGCGGCCTGCGCCCCGACGCTCTCGGCGAGCCGTTCCCCCGCGACCCGGGCACGACGCCCTCCTAGGAGGGCGGCCGCGAGGAGGGCGGCGACGGCCTCGGGTTCGGGCGCGGCGCTGCGTTCCAGCTGCCGCACCTCGTCCTCGGCCAGCTCCTCCAGGACGCGCCGCCAGCGCCGTACTGCCATCCCGATCCGCTCCGTCACCTCGCCGTCCGCGCCCGACACGTCGACGCCCCCGGAGGCCGGCTCGCGCCGCCAGACCTCCTCCACGCGTTCGTCGGCGGCGGCGACGGCGCACTGGAGGAGCGCGCCAAGGCTCTCCACGAGCGAGTCGAGCAGTTCCCGCGACGAACTGTCCCGCGGATAGCCCCGCCAGCGGGTGCGCGCGTCCCCGGCCAGGACGGCGCCGCGCTGGAGCTGACGGCGCACCCGCTCGCCCTCGGCGGTGTAGGCGTCCTCCACCGCGGCCATGAGCCGTACGGACGCCGCGTACTGCGCCGCCACCGCGCCCGCCAGCTCCGGCATCCGTACGTCCAGCGAGTCGATGACCCCCGACGCGGTCCGTACGACGGCCTGCTGACGGGCCGCCGGATCCTGCACCCGGTGCGCGAGCCAGGCGAGCAGCGGGGCGACGGCGGTGGTGGGCAGGAGTCCGCTGCCGCCGCCGGCCGACTCGGGCAGCTCGGGAATCGTGAAGCGGGGTACGTCCCCGAGGCCGGCCCTGGTCAGGAGGGCGCCATACTGCCGCGACACCTCTTCGACCAGCTGATGGGGGACGCGGTCGAGGACGGTCACGAGCGAGGCGTCGTACTCCTTGGCCGTACGCAGCAGATGCCACGGCACGGCGTCGGCGTAGCGGCTGGCGGTGGTCACCATGACCCAGACGTCGGCGGCGCAGATCAACTCGGCGGCCAGCACCCGGTTCTCCACCACGAGCGAGTCGATGTCGGGCGCGTCGAGGAGCGCGAGGCCGCGGGGGAGGGTGGCGGCGGTGTCGATACGGAGGGAGTCGGCGCCGGGGCGCTCGCGTCCGGCGGGTCTCCCGCCCCGGCCGGTGCGGCCGGTGTGGCCGGTCCTGCCGAAGGTACGGAGGTGTCCGCCGACAGGGCCGAAGGTGCGGCCGATGCCGGTGCCAACGCCTGCGCCGGTGCCTGCGCCAACGGCCATGCCGACGCCGTGTCCGATCCCTTGCCCGGCCCCGTGTCCAGCGTCCCGGCCGCCGTCCCGGCCCGCATCCCGACCGACCGATGTCCCGTCTCTTCTCCCGTCCCCGCTCTCCACCTCCACGTCCCCCTCGTCCCCGTCCTCCCCCTCGGGCAGCCAGATCCGGGTGAGGTGCGGCAGGATCCGCATGCCCGCGAACCAGTGGTGGTCGTCGGGATGGCACACCAGGACGGGGGTACGGGTGGTGGGCCGCAGCACCCCCGCCTCGCTGACGCGCCGCCCCACAAGGGAGTTGACGAGGGTGGACTTGCCGGCGCCGGTCGACCCGCCGACGACGGCGAGCACCGGGGCGTCGGGCTCCCGGAGGCGGGGCAGCAAGTAGTCGTCGAGCTGCGCGAGCAGCTCGGCCCGGGTCTGCCGGGCCCGCGGCGCCCCGGGAAGAGGCAGTGGAAGACGCACCGCCGCGACACGGTCGCGCAGCGCGGAGAGTGCGTCGATCAGCTGGGGGCGTACATCCAAGGTCACCACATGCGAAGAATGCCCGGTTTTAGCGGCTTTTTGAAGCGTATGGACATCCCTGCGCGCCGATCAGACACTCAGGACAGACGGGATGAGTGGGACACAGGCATAACGAGTGCACAACACCCGTGACAGGAAGGCGAAAAACCGATGCGCGAATCGCACCTGCCTGCGATTATCGGTTCGCTTCACTGAACCTCCACATCGTGCCACGCACGTGAAGCAACCGGGTCAGGGGGATCGGAGCCCTATCCTTGTCCCGGCAAGGTCACGGAACCACCCGCCGGGGGCTCCGGGACACCCGAGGCCGCTCGTCCGGCCCCCGTAGCTCAGTGGATAGAGCAGGTGCCTTCTAAGCACTTGGCCGCAGGTTCGAGTCCTGCCGGGGGCACGTTTCTACGCGCGAAGCGCGACTCTCCCCCGAGGGAGAGCCTTTCCGCAGGTCAGAGGCAGCGTAGCGGGCCCTGCGTAAGACCCACATCAGGGGGGCGCCGCCTGCGGTCAGGGACGCGTGGCAGTCCGGTTGGCGCCAGCTAAAACCGGGTTTCTACGGGTACTCGTTTCACCTACGTCCCACGGACTGTGGGTGCCGGAGCGGTACCCAGAGAGCAGCGTGCCACCGTTCCGCACGCAGAAAAGCGGCTCTGACACCCGAGCCAGGGGGTGCCAGAGCCGCTCTCCACGAAGCCACCTTGGGCAGGTTTTGGGCCGCTTCCACACGTTTGAGGTACTCATGCGTCTGGCCGACAATGCAGCGCGCATAGATCGCCACTTGCGCGCCGTGCCCAGACCCGACGAAAGACCGAGCCGGCGAGCATCCCGCCCCTCTCGCCCGGGAAGAGGAGATCTGTGGGTTCGAGAGGGAACCCCTTGATGATCTCTCGGATGAAGGTCACAAGAGTGGGGTGAATCGGAACGGGGCGCGGGCCCCTACCAGGTGCAGCTGGGCACAAGCTTGGCACCTCGTCAATCGGAGCCGGTGAGGATTCCCGTAACCGATGATGTGACGGACGGCCCTTGGCGCGCCACTGTTGGGCATCGCCCTGCCCGCCGGTGAGGATCGCGCCGGCACACGGCTGCTGGACGGTGATGCCGCGGACCCAGTCCCCTGCGGGCACGGTCGCCGTGCTCACGCGGCCCGCCCCCACATCCCGGCTGGAGATTCTGGACGAGGATCAGGAGGTTGGCGAACATTCGCCTTCCCGGGCCGGATCCTCTGCTGCCGCCGCGGCGAACTCCGCATTGGGAGTATGGCGCGCTGCACCTGTCCGCCGGGCCCTTTCGGACTAGCCGCCGGCCCGGAGGAGGAAGCGCTGATCCGCCCCGCCCGAGCAGCGCTCCTCAATCGCCTCGGCGCCTTGAGTGGTGTCGTTGCCGACGATGCCGATGCATCCTCCGCTGGTCGATGGACGCAGTCGGAATGCCTCGGCAGTGGGTTCCATGCGGAAGAGGGTGCCCTGGTCGCAGTTCTGGCGGGGTTCGAGCATGCCCTTGAGTTGGTCTTGGCCCATGATCGTCAGGCATCCCTTGCCGAACTGGGGATGATGCCACTGAATGCGGAATAGCCCTTCGCCCATGGGTTCGAGGTAGGTGCGGGGCACTGGTGCCTCGGCACAGGGGAGTTGGACGGCCACGGCGCTGCCGTAGGCGCCGTTGCGGTCGCGTCCGTCGGTCAGGCACAGATCGGCGGTGCGGGCGGGGCGGATAGTGACCCACCCGTCGGTGGGAAGGGCCGCTCGTGTCCGGGCAGTGTCGGCGGAGAAAAGCCAGGTGATCAGGGCCAGGGCCGTAACCGCGAGCGCGGCTGCGAATCCGATTGGTCTCGGGCGGCCGAAGAGACGGGTCCGCCTGGGCGCGGCTTCCCCGGTTTCTGGCTGAGCGCCAGTTCCCGGGTCAGGTGTGGGGATGGGTCCGGTCGTGACGCGTGCGGCGGCGACCTTCTCTCGGGTCGCCAGCCAGGCATCGAGGCGCTCACCGTCCCCGCAGGCACGAACGAACGCCGCCAGAACCTCGGGACGCGGCAGGCTTGTCCGGCGCAGAACGTCGGCAATGGTACTGCGTGCCAGCACGTCGCCCCTGCTGGCTGCTCGCTCCTCCAGTTCGCGATACGTCAACCCCGAAAGCTCCTTGAGGCGCCGCATCGCGGCGACGAAGCCTGCGGAGTCCTGCGCTTCGTACGGCGATAGCTCGTACGGCGACAGCTTCCCCGAATCCCACATGAGCGTCATCCTGCCGAGCCCTTGCTCGAAGGAACAACGGAGTTTCCCGCCTTGTCCCGAACACTTCTCGGACAAGGCTCTGGCCTGGCCAGACAGCCCATGCCCTGTCAAAGGACAGCTCTCCGACCTCACTTTCGGCCTTTGCGCCGCCACCCTTGAAACCATTTCGGCTCGACCACGTACGAACGTTGCGGAGCCATTACACGGGCTGGGCAACACAGCTCGGTGGATCGGACCGGTGCTCCCCCTCCGGAACATTCCATGGCCTACTGCACGTGTCCGCCATGCTCCGCTGTCCGGAACCCGATCCGGACAAGGCTCTGATCAGCCCGGACGTGTCGTGGCTGTCCGGGACATCTGGATTCTCTTGCCCCGCCCCTTCGGTGGTCAGCAGTCTCTGTGGCGGGCCCTCGCCGAGGGCTTCTGAAAGGAGTGAGTCATATGCGTATCGGACGCATTCTGGCCGGCGCCGCGCTCGGCGCCACGCTTGCGATCGGGACCGTAGCGGTCCCCGCTCAGGCGGCCACCGCACCGACGACCGGGACCGTATCGGCGGTCAGCCCGTTGGCCATGGAGTTCTACGACGACTACTGGACCCAGGCCGAGTGCCGGAGCGTGGGGAAGCAGGGGGTGTCTGCCGGGATGTGGAGGATCTACGCCTGCGAGCCGTCGCCCTGGGACTGGGACCTCTACGTCGGCTACTGATCCACAACACCTGATGTCCCCCAGCACCACACTCCTCCGGGGGCATTCATAAGGGCCGGGGCCGGCGCACCGTCGTGGTGCCGTCGGCCCCGGTGTCGTGTGGATCATGGGCCAGGGCGTGGTTGTGGAGGGTGGCGACGGCTTGGACTGCGTCGTGGAGGCCGTTTCCACGTTGCCGGCAGTCGCCGAGCACAGTCACGCCCTCGCAGATGCCGGCCAGGCCGGAGTCCCGCCACGCTTTGGCGTCTGCGGTTCTGCCGGGCACGGAGGGGCTGTCGCGATGACCAGTCTGGTGTCGGCGTCGATGATGACCTGCACGTTCGCGGAGAATCGGTAGTTGCGGGAGGAAGCTCCGACGGTGCGATTCCGGACCGGGATCAGGGTGCCGTCCACGATCCAAGCCGGTCCGTTGCGTCGGCGGGGCGGGTCGCCGGCTCGATTGCCAGGAGCGGTCCCAGGCGCTGGATGAGCGGCACACGGTGGCCGGTGAGCAGCCGAACAGCGCCGCGAGCTGCCGCATCGTGAGGTTGGCCTGGTAGTAGACGGCCACGAGCGGGACTCTTCGGGCTGCCCGGCATGGTGTGCGGTGGGACTCAGGCGGACGGGGTGAAGTCGTCCTGGGACCGGGTCTGCCGCAGTGTTCCAGTCAGCCGGTCCGCGGCGATCTCGGCGTATTCGCGGGTCTTCTCGTTGCCCGCGGTGAAGTCGAGGACGGTGCCCCCTTCGGGGCAGATCTTGACCAGGTCACGCATCACCGCGACCGGCCTTTGCGTGATGTGCGAGCCCACGGCCTGGAGCGCGTCGGTGGTGGTCGGTATCTGCCGCCAGTCGGTGAACAGCAGCGCGGTACCGCCGGTCTTCGTCAGCCGATGGGCCTCGGTCATGATCTCTGGGTGAGCCAGAACCCGTACAAGCGCTGGTCCATGTTCTTGGCGGTGAAGTCCGGCAGCGTGTGAGCGTCGGCGTCGCAGGACCGAGGCGGTCCGGCCCGCAGCAGAGCATTGCGGCCAAGGCCACGGGCGATTCAAGTATGTCGGCCGGTATAGAGGATGGCGGCGGTACGACTACGACGCCGTCCGGACGTCGGCCGTGAGGCTTCGCGCACGGTCGGCCAGGACCACCCGTACCGCGTCGAACGGCTGCGGGCTGCGCAGTGCGCGCGAGGTGACCATGGCGCCTTCCACCGCCGCGACCACGGCGTGCGCGAGCTCCCGCGCGTCGGCGTTGCCCACGCCGTGGACGATCAGCTGGAAGGCCATGCCGTCGACCATGGCCGAGAACGAGCGGCGCGTGGCGTCCTGGAGCCCCTCGGACTCCTCGCTCGCCTCGATCACCAGCGGCGCGATGGCGCAGCCGCGCTGGTAGCCGCTGCCCACCATGCCTTCACGGGCCAGGTCGAAGTAGGTACGTACAAGGTCCTCGGCGGATGACGAGGAGGCCGCCGCCCGGTTGATGATCTCCACCTGATCCTGGGCGTGGCTGACGGCCGCCTCGGCCGCCATCTGCCCCTTGCCCTCGGGGAAGTGGTAGTAGACCGACCCCCGGGGCGCCGCGCTCCGCTCCACCACGTCGGACAGTGCCGTGCCGTGGTAGCCCCGCTCACGGATGAGCTGCCGTGCGGCCTCGACCATCCGCTGCCTGCTGTCCGACTTCCTACCCATGGCGCCAGTCTATCCGATTCCACGACTTGCTATCTATACCGAGCGACATAGTATGAGTGGGAGAGGCAGTGGACCGAAGACCGCGCAACGGCACCACACCAGCCCGGTGCCGGAAAGGGATCGTCATGCCATTTGTGAACATCGACCTGCTTCAGGGGATGTCGCCGGAGGGGCGGACGACACAGCGGTCGGAGAACATCGAGAACGCGTGGGTATTCGACGTCACCGACGGTAACTTCGTCTCGGCGAAGATCCACACCGACACCGCCGGCGCCGTGAAGACCGCGGGCTGACCTCTCCTCTTCCACTTTTCACCAGAAACAAAAGCGGTCGGCCGGTACGCGACCGCCGCCACCCCCACCCCGTCAGGAGACCGACATGACCTCCGTACTCATCACCGGTGCCTCGAAGGGCATCGGCCGGGCCGTCGCCGTCGAACTCGCCGCCCGCGGCCACCGCGTCGTCGCCACCGCCCGCCGGCCCGAAGACCTGGACGACCTCCCCGTCGACCAACGCCTGCGCCTCGACGTCACCGATCAGAAGAGCGTCGACGAGGCCATCCGCGACGCCGGGGAGATCGACGTACTCGTCAGCAACGCCGGCGCCACGATCCGCGCGTCCCTGGAGAACGTGCCTCTCTCCAAGGTCGAAGAACTCTTCCAGCTCAACACCTTCGGCCCCCTGCGGGTCGCCCAGGGCGTGCTGCCCGCGATGCGCGAACGCGGCGCGGGGCGGCTCATCTTCCTCTCCAGCATCCAGGGCCGGCTCGTCGTACCGATCATCGGCCCGTACGCCGCCAGCAAGTGGGCCATGGAGGCGTTCGCCGAGACCATCGCCGTCGAAGCGGGGCACTTCGGGATCAAGGTGACCATCCTCCAGCCGAGCACCGTCTCCTCCGGCGGGGCCGAGCGCGCGAAGTCGTACTTCACGGACAACGACCCGTACACGCCCCTGTTCAAGCAATTCGCCCCGCTGCGCGGCACCTCCATCTTCGAACCCATCACCCCCGAGGAGGTGGCCGTCGCGCTCGCGGACACGCTCGAACAGCCCGATCCCCCGCTGCGCCTCCCGATCGGCGAGCCCGCCAAGGTCGCCCTGGAGGCGCGCAAGGCAGCTCCCGAGGACGCCCCGTTCGTACCGATCTCGCTGGACTGGTAGCCGGATCAGCCGATTGCCGGATCAGCCGATTGCCGAGTCGGCTGATTGCCGTATCGATCCGAGTGCCGGATCAATCCGAGTGATACGGACTCACCGGGTGCGGGACGACGTGCAGTTGGGCCGGCCCGTTGAGGGAGAGCGACGGGACAGGGGCCGGAACCTCGTCGGGGTGGGCGAGCGCCAGCAGAGGAAGGCGCTCGAACAGCGTGGTCAGCGCCACGTGGGTCTCCGTGCGGGCCAGATGGGCCCCCAGGCAGACGTGGGGGCCGTGGCCGAAGGCGAGGTGCTCCTTGCCGGGCCGTCCGGGGTCGAACACGTCAGGGCTGTCGGGGTGCAGCTCAGGGTCGCGCCCGGCGGCCGCGAAGGCGATGATGACGGGCTCGCCCCGGCGGATGACGATCCCTTCGCCGAGATCGATGTCCTCGATGGCGTAACGCATCGGGTGGTGCATGACCGGGCCGTTGTGCCGCAGCGTCTCCTCGATGACGTCGTCCCAGCCGACGTCGCCCGCGCGGAGCCGGGCGAGGTGTCCGGGCGCGGCCAGCAGGGCGTACACGGCGCTGGTGATCAGGTTGACGGCCGTCTCGTACCCCGCGGCGAGCATGAGGAAGAGATGGTCGAGGAGTTCCCTGTCGCTCAGCGGCGCCCCGCCGTCCGCGGAGTGGGACGAGGAGGGGGACGAGGAAGGGGACGAAGAAGGGGACGGCGCGAGGAGGTCGTTGGTGAAGTCGGAACCGGGGTGTGCCTTCTTGTACTCCAGCAACTCCGCCAGCCGGGCCTCGAGCTCGGCCAGCCGGGCCCGGCCCTGTTCCGCGGTCGCCGTGGTGTCCATCAACGCGTCGATGGACGCGCCGAGATCCTCCCTGAGGAAGTCGGGGACACCGAACAGATCGCAGATGACCGTCATGGTCAGCGGAAGGGCGAGCGCGCGCCGGATGTCGGTGCTCCGGCCGGGCAGCAGCGCGTGGATCGCGTCGACCAGGCGGTCCGCGGTCGTCTGGATCCGCGGGCGCATCGCCTCCACCCGCCGGGGTGAGAACGACGGGGCCATGCGGCGGCGTAACCCGCGGTGCTCCTCGCCGTAGGCGTTCAGGAAGTTCCGCATGAGGGCCGAGACCGCCAGGGGCCAGCCTTCGGGGACATCGGCGAGGCCCGGCCAGTGGCGGTACGGATCACGGGAGACGCGCGGATCCCCCGTCAGCCTCTGGATGACGCTGTGCCGGGTGACGGACCAGGCGCGGACACCGCCCGGAAGCTCCACCGGCGTCGCCGGGCCCCTGGCGCGCAGGACGGCCGCGTCCGCGTGGGCGGCACGCGCGGTGGGGTCCAGCACGGGACATCCGGAATCGGACAGCGCAGTCATGGCGTGCTCCTCCGTGCCGCCGTGCCGCCGGGGCGCACGGCACGACCGTCGGTTGTGTACGCGGCTGTGTACGCGGTTGCGTGCGCGGCACCCCCCGGACCGCCGGCCTCGGCAGAGCAGGCTCCCTCTGTTCTCTTCTCTTCTACGCTCCGGCCCTCACCCTGACAACGGCGCACTTCGCGCCACCGCCGGAGCGAAACCCGCGCGGTGGCGCGAAAGCCGGCGCAGTCGCCGAAAACCCGCGCGGTGGCGCGAAGCCCGCGTCGTCAGCCGATGCGGGCCACTCCCGCGTACAGACCGCAGTCCTCGTCCTCCGGAGCCGGCGTGTCCTTGAACCACTCCGTCGCCGTCACCACACCCGGGGGCACCAGGTCGAGGCCGTCGAAGAAGCGGGACACGCCCTCACGGGTACGGAATCCGAGGGTGATGCCCCCCTTCGCGTACTCCGCCGTCACCCGCGACGACAGCTCGGGGAAGAGGTCGGACGCGGCGTGCGACAGCACCAGGTAGCTGCCGGCGGGCAGGGCGCCCACGAGCGTGTCCGTGATGCCGTACGGGTCCTGGTCCTCGGGGATGAAGTGCAGGAGCGCGATCAGCGACAGGGCGATGGGCCGGCTGAAGTCCAGGAGCGTACGGGCGTGTTCGAGGATCACCTCGGGCTGGCGCACATCCGCCTGGATGTAGTCGGTGACGCCCTCCGGCGAGCTGATGAGCAGGGCCTCCGCGTGCCGCAGCACGATGGGGTCGTTGTCCGTGTAGACGATCCGGGCCTTGGGATTGATCTCCTGGACGATCTGGTGGAGGTTCGGCTCCGTCGGGATGCCCGTACCGATGTCCAGGAACTGGTCGACGCCACTGCGCGCCAGCCAGGCGGAGGCCCGGTGCATGAACGCGCGGTTCTGCCGGGCGGCGGCCTTCGCCTCGGGAGGAAGCTTCTCGCCCACCTCCTGGTCGACCTGGTAGTTGTCCTTGCCGCCGAGGAGGAAGTCGTAGACACGCGCCGGGTGCGGCTTGCTGGTGTCGACCTGAGGCTTGGGCGTACTCGCCGTCATGAGGCGCTCCTATGCGGACGTGATCGTGGACAACACATTGATCGTGGAGATCGTGGAGAAGGTGACGTGTACCTGTACCCGGTGCGATGGTAGTCGCGGTGCCGGAGCGCCTGCGGGCAGGCCCCATGCGCGTAGACCCCTCTCGTACGGGAACGCTCGCCGCCCTCCTTTCTCTCCCGCCCCTCTGCCGCCTCGCTCCCGCGCTTCTCTCCCGCCTGCTTCCTTTTCCGTCCCGCTACACTCGGACGCCCCGGGGGCTTGACCAGGACCGACGCCCCAGTACCACTGGAGCGTTCGTTCATGGCCATGCGTCGCGTGCTGGGGAAGCGCATCGTGGAGATCGACGAAGCCGCGTACGACGATCTTCTCGCCCGCCACGACGGCGTGGTCCTGGACGTCGGTACAGGCGACGGGAAGCACCCGTTCCATCTGGCCCGGCAGCGCCCCGGCCAGCTGGTCATCGGGCTGGACGCCGCCAAGGACAACCTCCGTAAGACCGCGGCGAAGGCGGCCGCGAACCCCGCCAAGGGCGGGCTGGCCAACCTGCTCTACCTGTGGGCGCCCGCCGAGCAGCTGCCGGCCGGGCTGCGCGGCGTCACCGAACTGCACATGCTGATGCCCTGGGGCAGCCTGCTGCGCGGCATGCTCGGCTCCGATCCCTCGATGCTGCGGGGGCTGGCGGCGGTCTGCGAGCCGGACGCGCGCTTCCTGACCACGCTGAACCTGCACGCGTGGCGCCCGCCCGTACCGGAAGTCGGCGACCACCCGGAACCGACCCCCGAGTCGGCGGTCAAGGGCCTCGGCCCGCTCCTGGCGGCGGCCGGGTGGCGGCTGGACGAGGCGAAGTACCTGGACGCCGAGGAGATCGCCTCCCTCGCCACGTCGTGGACGCGCCGCCTGAACTCGACGCGGGCGCAGCTCGACGTCCTCGCCCTGACCGGGATCATCAACCCGTCGAGCGAGGACGGGGCGGAACCGCCGGCGCCGGCTGTGTGAACCGCTCAGCCGGAGGTGTCGTCCTTCGGCTGCCCCGCCTGTGCCTTCGCCGCCTCCAGCACGAACTCGTACGCCCGCTTCCTCGACCACGTCGGCAGCGTCGCCAGTGCCAGCGCCAGCGTCTTCGAGGAGACCGACTGCGCCGCCAGCGCTCTGACCAGGGCGGACAGGTCGACGTCGGAGTCCGCGGCCCCCTCGGGGACCTCCTCCGCCGGGTCCACGCAGCACAGGACGTCGCCACCGCCGGTGACCCGGGCCGCCGCCTCCGCCACCGGTCCCCACCAGGGGCGTTCCGCCGCGGCGGAGGTCGCCGCGGTCACGGCCACGGTCCGGACGCCCAGCGTCCGCCCCGCCTCGTCCAGGATCTTGGGCAGTTCGGCGGCCGGGGCCCTGAACACCACCCGCGACAGGCGGTGCGCGCCCAGCAGCCTGCCGATCTGCTTCCTGCGCTCGTGGGGGGCGAGAAGGACCGGCACGGTGTACGGCGACAGCGCGGCGACCGCCAACTCCGCCGGGAGCCCGATGACTTCCACCGCCGGCCGGTCGCGCGCCGCGAGCAGCTTGCCGACCGGGGCGCTCCGGGTGTCCTCGGTCGACACGGCCAGGACCCGCCCGCCCTCCGCGATCGTCGGCGCGACCGCGTCCCAGGGATCCGCGTCCGCCCCCAGTACGGTGAGGGACTGACCGGCCCCGGAGTCCTCCGCGATCACCGTGTCCGCCGCCGCGATCTCCGCCGCGAGGCGCTCGTCCCGCTCGTCACCCGCGCGGTAGAGGACGAGCCGGGCCTCGGCGGCCTCGGTGTCCCGCTCGACGACGACGGTGATCTCGGCGTCCGGGTCGGTGAGCGCGTGCAGGAGGTCGCGGGGCAGGTCGGAGGAGGCGTGGTCGGCGTCGGTGGCCAGGGTGTTCGGCAGGCGCTCGGAGCTGAGCCGTACCACCGCGCCCGAACCGGGCCGCCAGGCGGAATGGGCCAGCGCCCGGACGGTGAAGGAGTGCTCACCGACGGTCACGGTGATCCGCAGCGGACCCGCCAGCCGTGGGGGGGCCGGTCCGTCGAGCGTGGCGCCGACGCCGATCACGCAGGTCGCGCGGCCGGTGATCTCGGAGCTGGTGGTGAATTCGAGGGTCTTGGTGTGGGTGGCGCGGATGTCCCGGTGCCCCCGGCACCGCAACCGCATCAGCTCGGCCGACATCACGCACCCGCTTTCCTGTCTTCCCCTGGGGACACCAGGTACAGGAGCGATCATCGCAGCAGGTCGATCGAGGGGCGAATTCCGCGCGGCATAGAGTGCGTGCGTGCCGTCGTACAGCATTGGCCAGGCAGCGGGACTGCTCGGCGTGAGTTCGGAGACCGTCCGCCGCTGGGCCGACGGGGGTCAGCTGCGCATGGAGCGGGACGGCTCGGGGAACCGCGTGATCGACGGGGTCAGCCTCGCCGGATTCGCGAAGGACCGGGCCGTGGGGCTGCATCCGGTGGCCGACGAGGTGTCCACCTCGGTGCGCAATTCCTTCGCGGGGATCGTGACCGGGGTGGTGCTGGACGACGTGGTGGCCCAGGTGGAGGTCCAGTCGGGGCCGCACCGGCTGGTGTCGCTGGTGACCCGGGAGGCCGTCGAGGAACTGGGGATCGAGGTCGGGGTCACGGTCACGGCCCGCGTGAAGTCGACCAACGTACACGTCGACCGGCCTTGAGGGCTGTCCCGCGATCACCACCGGCGATCGCGGGACAGCCCGGACAGCGGTCAGATCAGCCGAAGACTCCTCATTGTGCCTTTTTGAGGATTTCCTCGACCGTGCTCTTCGGGTCCTGCCCGACGAAGGGACGGTCGAAGACCCAGTTGTAGAGCATTTCCCGCGCGACCTGCGGCTGGTAGGCCGGCACTTCGTGCCCGGAGTCGGGGATGGCCACCTGTGTCACGTGCTTCCCGGGGGAATCGCCCGCCTCATCCGTCTTATCCGTCTTATCCGTCCTGAGACTACGGACGAACCCTTTCGGGTTTCCCTGCGCCTGCTTCCAGATCAGCCGGGGGGACGCGTGCCACTTCTCGTGCGGAGTGACCAGCGCGTCCAGGATTTCCTCGGTGCTCTGGTATCCGCAGGCGGTGTCGAAGTTCCCCGTGTAGAGCAGGACCTTGTAGCCCTTTTCCATGAGGTCGCCGTACTTCTTGGAGGCGTCCGTCATGTTGTCGGCCTTGAGGGCCGTGGCCACCGGACCGGAGTTGTCCGCGAACTGCCAGACCACACCCGAATTCTGGACATTCAGCGCTTCCTTGACGCCCTTGCTGTCCATGTAGGGTTTCAGCGCTCCCGCGGACAGGTCGTCCCAGCGCCGTACGTCGTAGACGTCGAAGTTTCCTCCGTACGCCAGTACCGCGTCCACCAGGGCATTGCCGAGATCGGTGGCGTGCTCCAGCGTCTTGGGCTCCTTCGTCCTCTCTCCTTCCTCAAGGACGTTCTTGAAGTTCGTGTAGTACGTGTCCAGGTGCTCCTTCTGCCCCCTGCCGAGGTATCCGGACGCGTAGGCATATTCGATCAGTACCCTGACCGACAGTTCGGGCTTGATCCACCCGTTGCCTACCGCGATGCCTTTCAGGTTGATGTCCGGGTGCTCGGAAATCTCCAGAGCGATCGCCGGTACGTACTTTCCCGCGTAGCTCTCCCCGCAGACGTACAGGGGGCAGGCCTTGTATTCCGGGTACGTCGCGTAGAACGCTTGCAGGCCCTCGCGGAACATCGTGCTGAGGACGTCCTCATCCTGGACGTACGTGTTCGGCTTTTCGCAGTAGCTGTACCCCGTGCCGATGGGCTGGTCCCAGTAGAGGACGTGCGCTTCCTGGTTCCAGCTGTCGGGGCTCACGGAAATGGTCCCGGCCGCGTCGTCGGCGATGCGCAGAGGGCCGTTCTCCAGGAAGAGTCCCGCCGAGGAGGAAGCGCCCGGGCCGCCGTTGAGCCAGATCAGCAGGGGCGTCTCCTCGATCAGCCGCTTCTGCTCGCCGGGATCGAGGTGGGGGTCGCAGGTCTGGCTTTCGAAGAACCAGTAGAACAGGTGGCTCTTCGCCTTGTCCGGGCCGTCGACGTCCACATGGCCGGCGTAGGAACGGACCGTCTTCGGAGTGCCGTCCTCCCCCTCGTCCGGCTTCAGGGGTTTGGGGTAGAAGCCGATGCGTTGCGTGTTCGCGACATTGGCGGGGATCCCGTACACGGGTGTGCGAGGCATGGTTTTCCTTCTCCCGTCCGAGGCCGGCGTCAGAGGGCCGACGTGCGGGACGCATGGGCGCGGTACGAGCGGCCGAAGTACTTCTCGGACCGCTCCGGCCCTTCCAGCAGACCGATGCGCTGCCCCATGAGAAGTTGCAGCGCGGGGAAGCGGCCCTTCTCGAACAGCAGGATGTTCATCGACCCGCCGTATTGGAAGCAGCCGATCTCCTCGCCCTTGTCCACCGCGACTGGCCTGTCGTCCGTGACATTCCTGAACTTGTCGAGGAACTTCACCGACCCGATCGAGTTGAGCCCGACGGCCACCAGGGCAACGTACCCCTCACCGTCCGGCTCTCCCAGGTGATTCACGTACGGGGTCTTGAAGATGACGTATCCGCGGCGGAAATCGGTGAACGCGTTGTAGTCGTACCCGTAGCCGACATTCCCGTTGTTCACCAGTTCGGGGAAGTTCTGCATCCCGTAGTAGACCCCGGGGAGGTCGTCGTGGGCCTCCACCACCTCGCCGCCCACCGGAGCGTGGTACCGGTGATAGGTGTCGGGCAGCAGAATGCAGGACACAGCCGTCCCGCCGCCCTGATTGCCGTCCTTGTCCCGGGTGAAGCGCGTGGCGTACGTCGAGCCGTGCAGCAGCTGGCTGACATTCATGGCGACTGTTTTGACCGGGATCAGCGCCCCGTCGGTCAGCTCGTCGACGATCATGTTGATGACGCAGTCGGTCGGAGCGACCACCACGCTGGGGTCGAGCGGGTCGGCGATCGGCCGGACACCCGGTTTCAGTTCCCTGATGAAGAATTTGTTGTACGTCGACCAGTCGCCCTTCTTGAAGGCCGCCATGGTCTTCGGGCCGAGCTCTTCGATCCACTGCCGGACGAGGTTCACCGACCGCTCGTCGTCCATCTGCTCGCCTTGTAACCTGGTGAACTCGGCCAGCATCACCGCACCCTGGCCCGCGACCATGAAGTCCGTGCCGGCTTTGTTGTTGTAGTTGATCCAGCTGAACTTCTCGATGTACTGAAGGCCGTCGTGCACGCCCTGCGTCCAGCCCCACCGACACCATTCCGACAAGAAGTCGGTCAAGGTGTGGATGGTCGCGTTCTGCCAGTCTTTCCAGACCCTTTCCTTCTGTTCGCCCGTCAGGTCGGGCGGACAGTCCTGCACGTTTTTGATCGCCCTGTCGAAATCGTCCTGGAAGTTGTTGGTGTTGTCGTGGTACCAACCATGGACATCCTTCAGGAACTCCTTGAGGTGATCATCACACCACGTCTCGCCCTGATTCATTCTGTACGTCCTTCCGTGCGTGGGAACCACCAGGTGCGACCGCACCCTTGCCTGCGGCTCCCCATTCACACATCGACGCACACCCGAATACTCCGTCAGGCGCGAACAACCACCCATAAGGCGGAACAGATCGGGACCTGCTATGCCTCTCCGCCCGTCCACCCCTGCGCGCGCAGCACCGCCGCCACGTCCGGGGCCCGGTAGTGGTCCCCCTTGAGCACCTTGCCGTCGGCCCGCAGGACCGGGCGTCCCTCGGGGCCCAGCTTGGTCATGTTGGCCCGGTGGATCTCCGCGATCACCGCGTCGAGATCGATGCCGTGGACCAGTGCGGTGCCGTACGCGACGTAGACGACGTCGGCGAGTTCGTGGGCGAGATGGTCCAGGGCCCCCTCACGGGACGCCTCCGCGACCTCGCCGACCTCCTCGTCCAGCAACTCCTGCCGGTGGGCGGCGAGTTGCGCTGGGATCTCGGTCGGAGTCGTACGGGCGTCGAGGCCGAAGGCCCGGTGGAACTCGCGGACCAGGGCGGCGGGGGAAGGAAGCACGGCCGGATGATATCCGGCGCGCAGGGCCGCCCGGCGAGTATGTTTCATCACGGAACTTAATAACGGTCGCGGCGCGGGCAGAGCCGGCCCGGCGGCGGAGAAGAGGAGCACCATGGACCAGGAGTTGTGGACCGACGTGGATCGCTACTTCGGCGATCGTCTGGTGGGGAGCGACCCCGTCCTCGACGCGGCGCTCGCGGACAGTACGGCCGCCGGGCTGCCGGCCATCCATGTCGCGCCCGTACAGGGGAAGTTGCTGCATCTGCTGGCCCGGATGCACGGGGCGCGGACGATCCTGGAGATCGGCACGCTCGGCGGGTACAGCACTATCTGGCTGGCCCGCGCGCTGCCCCCGGGCGGGCGGCTGGTCACGCTGGAGGCCGACCCGGTCCACGCCGACGTGGCCCGCGCCAACCTCGCCCGCGCGGGGCTGTCGGACACGGTCGAGGTGATCACCGGGCCCGCGCTGGAGACCCTGCCCCGGCTGGCGGAGGCCGGACACGGGCCGTTCGACCTGGTCTTCATCGACGCCGACAAGCCCAGCAACCCGGAGTACCTCACCTGGGCCCTGGCGCTCTCCCGGCCCGGCAGCGTCATCATCACGGACAACGTCGTGCGCGCCGGCGGGGTGATCGACCCGGACAGCACCGACCCCCGGGTGCGGGGGGTACGACGTTTCACCGAACTCCTCGCCGCCGAGCCCCGGTTGAACGCGACCGCGCTCCAGACGGTGGGCAGCAAGGGGTACGACGGGTTCGCCCTGGCCCTCGTCACGGCGGGCGCCCCGTCGGCACCCGACGCCCCCGCCGCCCGCAGGACAGGCACCCTGCGTGAGACCCTGCGCGGACTCGACGTGTTCGCCGGTGAACTCCCCTCCTTCGACCCGCACACGGCCCCCTCGGATCCCGAACAGCTCTTCGTGGACTGGCTCTTCGAGGCGGTGGACGCGGGCGTCCGCGAGCCGCACGCGATGACGCTCTCGACCGTCGATCCCGAAGGGAACCCGGCGGCACGGGTGTTGATCCTCAAGAACGTGGACGCGGACGGCTGGCAGTTCGCCGTGCACGCCGCCAGCCCCAAGGGCCGGGACCTGGCCGCCCACGGCCGGGCCGCGCTCACCTTCTACTGGCCCCCACTGGCCCGGCAGGTACGGGTACGGGGCCCGGTGACCGCCGAGCCGTCCGAGCGGAGCGCCGCCGACTTCCTCGCCCGCTCCCCCGAGGCTCGCGCGGAAGCCCTGCTCGGCCTCCAGAGCGGCCCGTTGACGGACCTCACGGCCCGCGACGCGGCGACCCGGGCCTCCCTGGAACGCGTGGAGCGGGAGCCCGGGTTGGTGACGCCGGAGTGGACGCTGTACTCCCTGCGGGCGGAAGAGGTCGAGTTCTGGCAGGGCGACCGGCAGCGCAACCACACCCGCCTCCAGTACAGCCGACGAGGAGACGGAGACGGCTGGGTGAAGCAACTCCTCTGGCCGTGACGTGAGGCCGGCCCTCAGCCGGCCACCACCCCCTCAGCCGAGTTCGAGACTCGTGACGGCGAAGAGCCCGGCCAGATCCACGTCCGGGTCGGGCCCGGTGTACATCCGCGCCGCCTCGAACGACGGGTTCAACCCCAGCCGTTCCATCAACGCGACGGACGGCGCGTTGATGTCCGGAACGTCGATCGCCACCGGCGCGCCCGGGGAGGTCGCCGCCAACCCGCCCACCAGCGCGGCGGCGACCTCCTGCGACGAGGCGTAGAGCGGCCCGACGCGGGAGGCACCACGGGAGGCGCGCAGGACGGCGAAGCCGTCGAGTTCCCCGTCCCGGATCGCGACCAGCGCGGTCCGGCCGGGCAGCCCCACCCAGGAGGCGAGGAAGCCGGGCCGGGGAGCGGGGAAGAACCGCCGGTCGTACGCGGCAAGTTGGCCGAAGGGTACGGTACGGGCGTCCCGCAGCGTGATTCCGTCCCCGCGCTCACCCCCGCTGCCCCCGCTCGACGGCACCCCTTCGTACCGGACGTTGTTCCAGGCCCGACGGAAGCCGGACGCACGGTAGTTGTCCTGCTGGTCGATCACCCCGTCGAGCCCGACGTTCCGGCCGCCCAGGCGCGCCATGCCCGCGCGCCACACCTGGATCCCGTACCCCTGCCCCCGTACGGACGGCCGGGCGATGTAGAACCCGACGAAGCCGAAGTCCGTCCCGTAGCGCACGGCGGAGATCGAGGCCACCGGCTCACCGTCCAGCCGCCCGAAGAGGAACCCGTCCGGGTCCGTGGGGAAGAACGCCTGCCCGTCGGAGTCCCCCGGATTCCATCCCTCGTCGGCCGCCCACTCACCGAGCACCCTGATGTCGTCGGCACTCGCGCCCGCGATCTCGAACTGTCCCACTCCGCACCTCCAGGTACCTTTCGTCCCGAAGTACAGCAGGCGCCGGGGCGTCCGGGGAAATCCTCAGGACCCCCTGGGGGATCCTGAGGACAGGACATGTGCCAGGTGTCAGGGACCAGGTGCCAGGAACCAGGCGTCAGGGACCAGGTGCTACGACGCGTACACGCTGAAGCCCGACAGCTGTCCGGCCGGCCACCCCGTGTTCCCGGTGAACTGGAGCCGTACGTAACGGGCGTTGGCGGCCGTCGCCAGCGTCACCGTCGCACTGTTGCCCGAGGCGGGGTCGAAGGTGCGGCCCGCCGCCGCCGAAAGGGTGGTGAAGTCCGAGCCGTTGGTGGATCCCAGCACCGCCACCGTCTGCGTGCGGCTCCCCCATGCCGGGTTCGGCGGCAGCGAGAGCACCACCCGCTTGACGGCCGACGCCGCTCCCAGGTCGACCTGGATCCACTGCGGGAAGGCGTTGTTGGCGCTCTCCCAGTAGGTCGAACCGTTCCCGTCGACGGCGTTGCCCGCGCCGTAGTTCTGCGTGACACTGCTCGCCGAGGCCGGCCTGTTCAGCGCCAGGTCGCCCGTCGGCTGCGTCGGCCCGCCGCCGCCGGGGAACGGCACGGTGGGACGTACCGCCGTCAGCGCCAGCTGCCCCTTCAGCATCCGCCCGCCGTCGGCGGTGAGCCGCAGGTAGTAGTCGGCGGAGCACGCCGTGCCGTCCTCGTTCAGCGCCCGGATCCCGGACCCGGCCGGCACCTCGGCGCTCGTCTCCGTGGTCTTGGCGATCTGGTTGCCCTCGTTGAACTCGTCGAACATCGAGATGTAGAAGCCCTGCACCCCCACCCGGCAGAGGTTGTAGAACTGACGCCACATCAGTTCACCGTGCGCCCGGTGCCCCGACTGGAGGTCGCCGGGGATGACGCAAGGCTGGTAGTCGATGCCATGGGCGTTGCAGTCCGCCTGGTCGGGAGTGTTGAGGTCCCGGTAGAACTGGTCGGCCTGGCTGACGTTGGTGATCCGCCCGACCATCCACGGCGAGATCATGTTGAACGAGTGGTACACGTCGAGGAAGCCGGGGCGCGAGTCGTTGATGCCGTTGCGCCAGTGCGTCGGCACGCCGCCGATCACATAACACCCCTGCGCCTTGAACCAGTCGACGACGTCCTTGCAGGGCGCCGGTGCGAACGGCCGCCCCGGGTCGTTGAATCCGAAGCCCCAGATGCAGACGACGGGCTTCCCGTTCTGCACGGCGTACGCGCTCGAAGCGGTGTACGCCTTCATCTTGTTCGTCCAGTCCTGCTTGATCTCCGACTGCATGTTCGTCCAGTCGGTGACGTCGTACATGATGTAGAACTTCCGGCCGTACGCCTCCGCCGACTGCCGCACCTTCTGGGCCATTCCGTCCCGCGTCGGCCCCTCCGCCCCGAACGGGTTGAAGCGCTGGAGCGCCGCCGTGTCGCAGCCGTTCTCCCGCATCCACCGGAAGTGGGTGTCGACCGTCTGCTGGTCCCAGGACGAGAACAGCGTGGCGCGCTGGCCGTTGCCGAGGTTCGGGTACGCGGTCGCGTAACTCCGCGTGTACTCCCGCATGTCGGGCCACGACACGAGGGTGGTGTTGCTCGGCGACGGCGGCTGGCCCGCGTTCCTGCTGTAGTGCCACCAGCTGTTGATGGGCGCCCCGTCGCCGATGCAGGCGAACCAGCCCTGGTAGCCCACCGTCACCTTGCCGACCACGTCTCCCGGCGGCGAGGCCGCGGGGGCGGCGGCGGCCTGCGTGAGCGTGCCCGGCAGTCCGCCGAATCCGGCGGTGGCGGTCCCGGCGAGTGCGGACACGATGACGGAGCGTCTGGAGATGGCCATGGGGGATTCCTCGCTGTCGGCTCTGCGTACCGGTCGGGGGGTACGAGCGGCGGCCCGCGTCCCGGCGGACCCCCGCTCGCCGACAACATATGGACATGACAACGCACGGACAAGATGAGTGCACGCAAATTCTGGACTGACGCGCACAAACTCCTGATCATTCACCGGGAAAATTCAACGAAATGAGGGGGTACGGAGGGGGTACGGCCCGGCACGGACGCGCGCCGCGGACGTGTCGCTCACGCCCTGCGGACGGCTCCCCACTCACCTCCCACGCGCGCGATCCGGCCAATCTGCTCCCCGGCCCCGGGGGCCGTGGCCGGGTCCGTACCGTCGGGCGGACCCCGTCGCGCAATCCCCCGATAGAGTGCCCACCCACCTCACGGGTGGTTCGAACGCACCATCACAGCCAGGCACGCCCACGCCGCACGGGTCCCCGACTCGGATCGAACATTTGTTCTATGATTCCCCCGGCGTCCCCCGTTACAGCCGCTTGATCAGGGCCGTTGTCCGGGCACCGACTCATCACCCCGCGCCCTTCCGGAGGAATCATGCGACCTGTCCCCGCTCCCGCCTGCCCTGTCGCCGGACATCCCGCGTTCGAGTACGGCGGTACGGCGCCCCTCGCCGAGCCACGCCGGGTTGACGTCCTCGCCCGCCGCGCGGCCCTGTCGTCCCTGGCATCACGACCGACACCGAGGAGGGGTGCATGAGCCACACCAAGACACTTCCGCCGCCCCTGCGGGCGTGGGCGGAACGCTCCGTCGGCCCCCTCGGAGCCGTACACGACGCGTCGCACCCCCGCGCGGGCTCCCGGGTGTGGGACATCGCCGACGCCCGGGGCCGGCGCTTCTTCGTCAAGCAGTCGCCGACGCCGAAGTTCTACGAGCGCGAGACGTTCGGGTACCAGTCGGCCGTGCCCGCGCTCGGCTTCGGCGGGGCGCCCCGGCTCGTGGCCACCGACGCCCGCAATCTGGCGCTCCTCCTGACCGCCGTACCGGGCACTCCGCTCTCCCTGCTCACCCTCACCGTCACCGCCCACCGGTCGGCACACCGGCAGTTCGGGGCTCTTCTGCGGCGGCTGCACGGCAGCGACAGGATGCCGGGCGCGGGCCGCCGGGCGGCGGGAGAGGCGGTGGAGGACGCGGCGACGACGGGGGTCGAGAGGCATCTCGTACGGGCCGGGGCCCTGCTGAGCGACCACCGGCGGGCGCTCGTACGGCGCGCGGCCGAGCATCTTCTCCAGCTGACGGACCGGCTCGTGCCGGCCCACATCCACGGCGACGCGCAGGAGCGGAACGCCCTGTGGACGGGGGCGGGGAGGGGGGCGGGCCGGTTGGCGGTGATCGACTTCGAACGGTCCCGGTATGCGCCCGCCGTACAGGACTTCGTACGGCTGGCCTGCGGGCCCTGGCAGGGCCGCCCCGACCTGCGGGACGCGTTCTTCCACGGGTACGGGCGCGCCCTCACGGACGCCGAGCGCCAGGCGCTGACCTGTCTGGCCGCGCTCGACGCGGTGAGCGCGCTGGCGTACGGACCGGCGCACGGCGACCACGAGGTGACCGGGCGGGGCACGCGCACGCTGGAGCGGCTGGAGCGGGGGCTCTTGGTATGAGTGATCAGGAAGTATGCGCGGCCGGGACAGGAGTGGTCGGGACAGGAGTGGTCGGGACGCGGGTGGTCGAGACCGTCGGCGGGCCTCTCGACCCCGTCGATCCGGGGCAGCTCCTCCCCCGCCTCGCCGCCGAGATCCCGCCGGGCGGGGGGCTGGAACTGACCGTACGGACCGGCGATCTCACCCAGGAGTTGTGGGAGGACCTCCTGGTCGAGGCCGGCTTCATCGTGGACGAGATCGTCCCGGTCAGCGTCCTGGACCGGGGAGCTCCGGTCCTCTGCCGGCTGATCCGCGCACGCCGGCGCCTCGCGCCCCCGCGCCCGCGCGTCACCAGCCGGCCGCGCGCCGCGGCGCCGCCCCGGGCGCAGGCCGTGATCGGCGTCGGCGTGATCGTGCGGGACCGGTCCGGCCGTATCCTCCTCGGCCTGCACCACGGCGGGACCTGGGAACTGCCGGGCGGGAGGCTGGAGCCCGGCGAGGCCGTCACCGCCGCCGCCGTACGCGAACTGCGCGAGGAGACCGGACTCCACGCCCGGGAGCAGGACGTGACCGTGTTCGCGATGCTCCACGACGAGACGGCGGGCCTCACGCGCGTCACGATGGCCGCCGTCGTCACCGCGTACGAGGGTGTCCCCTTCGCGGCGGAACCGGAGCTGATCGCCGAGTGGCGGTGGGTGCGGACGGACGAGCTGCCCAGCCCGCTCTTCGTACCGTCCGCCCAGATCCTCACCACCTGGCGGCCGGAACTCGACGTGGAGCACCCGCCGGTCCACCGCCTGCCTCTCGCCCTCGCCGGCGCCCTCGCAGGCGAGCGGGGAGGCGAGCGGGGCGGGCGGGTCGCCCGGCCACCGGAAGCCGTCCGCCCGGATCAGGGCTTGCGGGCCAACCCGGCGTAGAGGGAGACCGCACCGTCGGTGGTGCCCTCCGGAAGCTCGCCCTCCGGACGCCAGCGGTGCGGGACCTCCACTCCCGGTTCGACCAGGTCGAGGCCGTCGAAGAAGCGCAGGATCTCGTCGCGCGAGCGCACTTGGCCGGGGATTCCGCTGCCGTGGTAGACGCCGAGGATCTTCACCCACATCTCCGGATCGAAGTCCGGGGTGCAGTGGGAGAGGCCGAGGTAGCTGCCGGAGGGCAGCGCGTCGAGCAGGAACCGTACGGCGTCGTACGGCCGTTCGTCGTCGGGCACGAAGTGCAGCAGCGCGTTCAGCGACAGCGCGACCGGGCGGCTCAGGTCGAGCGTGTCGCGCAGGCGGGGCGACTCGATGATGCTCCGCGGATCCCGGAAGTCGGCGTGGACGAAGGCGGTACGGCCCTCGGGGGTGCTGTGCATCAGGGCCTCGGCGTGCCGCAGCACGACCGGGTCGTTGTCGACGTAGACGACGCGCGCGTCCGGGGCGGTCTCCTGGGCGACCTGGTGGAGGTTGGGGCTGGTGGGGATGCCCGTACCGATGTCAAGGAACTGCCGGACGCCCGCCTCCCCGGCCAGCCAGCGGGTCGCCCGGTGCATGAACCGCCGGTTGGTCGCGGCCGCCGTCCTGGCACCGGGGGCGATCGCCTCGACGCGGGCCGCGGCCTTCCGGTCGACCTCGTAGTAGTCCTTGCCCCGGAGGAAGTAGTCATACATACGCGCGGCGTGCGGGCGTGTGGCGTCGATGCCGTCGAAGTCATCAGGACCGTCGTGGCCGTTGATGGCTTCGTCGAGGTCGTCGAAGGTGTCGACCGGGGGCGGGTCGGGGTCCGTCATGCGATCCATCCGTTTCTCGGGCGGCCCGGGCCGGGAGGCCGGCTCAGAGCAGGAAGTCGGCGAGGCCGTTCTTCGCCCCTTCGACAAAGCCCGCCATGGCGGCGACGGTGCAGATCAGGGCCGGACCCGTGGGATCCGAGGACTGGCGGACCGCGACGCGCCCGCCGTCCACCCGCTTGGCCTCCACACAACTGCCCCCGTTGGGACCGCTCCAGGGCCGCTCCCAGCCGTCGTCCCCCAGTGAGTCCGCCGGCATGCCGTTGAATATGTCCCGCATCATCAGAACTCCTTGCGTATTCCTTGGAGAAAGTCTCTTGTTCCGTCCACACCGGAGGCATGGACCGCCATGGTGTCCAGGACTTCCAGATAGGCGGCGACGTCGGGGCGCTGGTCCATATAGACCGCGCCGGTGAGATTCTCGGTGTACACGATGTCCGGCAGATCGGGGAGATCGAACCGGAAGAGATGGAACGGCCCGAACGCGCCGAGGTGCGGACCGATCGAGAACGGCATGATCTGGAGCGTCACATTCGGCCGGGACGCCAACTCGATCAGCCGGTCGATCTGCCCGCGCATGACGTCCACTCCCCCGACGGGCCTGCGCAACACCGCTTCCTCCATGAGGATCCAGAGAATCGGCGCGTCGGCTTTCGTGAGCAACTGCTGGCGTTTGGCGCGGAGTGCCACGCGCCGTTCCAGCTCGGCGGGATTGCGGTGCGCGCCGGCGCTCAGGACGGCGCGGGCGTACTCCTCCGTCTGCAACAGGCCGGGGACGTAGTGCGGTTCGTACGTCCTGATCAGGCGCGCCTCGTCCTCCAGGCTGACGTAGGCGCTGAACCAGCTGGGCAGGACGTCGCGGTAACGGTGCCACCAGCCGGGCTTGTTGGCCGCCTTGACCAGCTCGACGAATTCCTCGGCCTCCGGCGCCCTCACTCCGTACGCCGTCAGGAGCAGCCGGACATACGGGAGTTTGAGGCCTACTTCGGAATTTTCCATCCGCCGGACGGTGAGGGGGGTCACGTCCAGGATTTCGGCCGCCGCCTCGCGGGACACCCGGGCTTTCTCACGCAGAGCACCGAGTCGCTTACCGAGAAGCATACGCAGGACCGTGGGAGCGGTTCCCGTACGGGAGTCACTCACGTGCCGCCTCCTGACGCCGACTCATTGGGCCGATTCTGGCAGGTGGGCCGGGCTCGAACCAGTGTGGTCGGGCGCATTCTGAAATTATCAGAGCGATCAGTTGCGAGTGGATAGTCCCAGCCCGCATAGTGAGCGCGTGACGCGGACCACGGATCGACCCGCCCGTCCTCGATTCCGTTCGGCTGCCCGCCCGGTGACGGCGGGTCACACCGCCCGGGTCACCCTCCCCATGGACCGCGCCTCGGCGTGACCATCGGAGTCCGCTGACCGACGCCACGGGGGGCCGGTCAGCGGACTCTGCTGTACGGGCCGCTGTACGGGGAGTGCTGTGAGGTCGTCGCCGGGACTCAGGACAGCGTCGCGCTGACCACGAGGACGAAGGCGGCCACGGAGAACAGCGTGCGGACACGGTGGAACGCGTTCCAGCGACCCTCGAAGGCGAGGCGCGCCGCACGGGCCGGCGCCGGGGACGACTCCAGCTGGTTGTTGAGCGGTACGTTGCCGCCGATGGTCACCAGGTGATTGATCACCGCGCACACCAGTCCGGCCACCAGCAGCCACTTCTGGTTGTCCGAGCGGCCGTCGACGGGGACGGCCAGCGCCGCCGAGGGGAAGCCCACGATGGCGAAGAAGGTCAGCAGGAAGACCGGGCGCGGCACCTGCCGGTTGACCAGGCGCATGGCCGGGACGAACTGCTCGTCCGTCAGCTTGCCCAGGGCAGGCATGATGCCGGTCTGAAAGATCAGGAAGTAGCCCGCGAACAGACCGGTGGATATCGCGGAGAGAGCGAGCAGCAAGGTGGCCATGACGGACATCATGTCGCAGGAAACGGTCGCACCGGCGCGGTTCTTGAGCACTTTTCGAAGACGCGGGCATGCCGCTGGCATGGAGTCGCCACTCTCTGAACTGGCACTTGTCACGGAGCGCAATCGTGTGCGTACATGGAGTGGCGTACGGCTCCGAGGGGATGCGGGGGTGGTCAGCCGTGGCGGAGGTCTCAGGTGCGGTTCTCAATCGGTCCGCGCTGTCGCCGGCGCAGTCGAAGGGGACAGTGACAAGGAGCATCACGCAGGCGGGCACGACGGGCGTGATGGGCGTGACAGGCATGTCCGCGGGGATGGACCCGCTCCGGACGCCGGGCCGGCCGATCCGGGGGATACGGGAAGTGACGGCCACGCTCACGGCGTTGGTGCGGTCGGCCCGCCGGGAATTCCTGATCTTCGACGATCCGGGAAGCTGTCTGGGGCAGGGGATTCCCGAGCAGTTCCTCGACTTCGCCGACTGCTGCGTACGGGCGGCGGGTGAGCGGCTCCCGCCGGACGCCGGGCCCGGCGGCAGGGCGGGCGGCAGGGCGGGCGGCAAGCCCGAGGGCCGCGCGGCGGCGCGGGCTCCCGCGATCACCGTGCGGCGGATCGTGCCGAGACAGGGCCTGGCGGGGCTGCCGTTGCCCGCGCCGTGGCCGCTGCCGGGCCGGGCCAGACAGACGGATTCCATCCCGTTCAAGATGATCCTGGTGGACCGTGCGGTGGCCGCCGTGCCCCTCGATCTCCAACTGCACTACAACGGCGTGCTGCTGATCCGTGACCCCGTGATCGTCCAGGCCCTGGTCCGTACGCACCAGCTGTGGTGGGAGACCGGCGAGGAGCTGCCCACCGACCCGCTCTCGGTGTCGGCCCCCGGGGTGCTGCCCGAGTCGTTGCGGCCGGTGCTGGAGGCTCTTCTGGCGGGCCTGACGGACGAGGCGGCGGCGACCAGGCTGGGCATGTCGGGGCGTACGTACAGCAGGCGGGTGTGCGACCTGCTCACCGCCCTCGGCACGACGAGCCGCTTCCGGGCGGGCGCGGAAGCGGCTCGTCGGGGGTGGATCTGATGGGGGCGCTCGATGTGACGCGGTGGCGCGGTCGGATGGGGAAGCCGGATCTGCCTGGGTGCCGCCTAGGACACGACGTCCTTGCGGGAGAAGCCCCGGAAGGCCAGGGCGAACAGCACCACGGCGTACGTCACCGAGATCGCCGTGCCCTTGAGCATGCCGCCCCATTCCAGCTGCGGCTGGAGCGCGTCGGCCCACGCGAACTGCCAGTGGGCGGGCAGGAAGTCCCGCCAGGACCCGAGCGCGGTCACGGCGTCCAGCACGTTGCCGATGATCGTGAGCCCCACCGCGCCGCCGACCGCGCCGAGGGGAGCGTCGGTCTTCGTCGACAGCCAGAAGGCGAGCGCCGCCGTGACCAGTTGGGAGACGAAGATGAAGGCGACCACCAGCGCCAGCCTCGGCACGGTCTCCCCGGCGGCCAGGGAGCCACCGGCCGGCAGCTCCAACGGCCCCCACCCGTAGGCCACCGTGCCCGCCGCCAGGCCGACCACCGGGAGCAGCAACATCGCCGCCGCGCTCATGGTGAGCGCGACCACGAGCTTGCTCCAGAGCAGCCGGGCCCGGGGCACGGGCGCGGCCAGCAGATAGCGCAACGAGGACCAGCTGGCCTCGGAGGCGACGGTGTCGCCGTGGAAGAGCGCGACGGGCACCACGAGCAGGAAGCCCGCCGAGACGAAGAGACAGGTGGCGGCGAAGTTCGCGCCGGAGGCGGTCGCGGTGTCCATCAGGTTCAGCCGGCCGCCACCGCCGTCCCCGTCACTGTCGCCGCCGGGGGTGCCCCCGATGGCGAAGGCGACGATCAGGACAAACGGAAGGAGACCGAGGATGGCGCCCATCACGAGGGTGCGGCGCCGCTTGAGCTGGCGCAGCGCCTCGACCCGCAGGGGCAGCGTGTGGCGGGACCGGTAGCCGGGGGCCGACTCGGTGGCCGGGGCCCCGACGGGACCGGCGGACCCTCCGGGCCCGGCGGCTCCCGCCGCCGGTTCGGTCAGCGCGCTCATGCGGAGCCTCCTGAGATCAGGGTGAGGAACGCGTCCTCGAGGCGGCGGTGCGGTCCGACCCCCGTCAGCGACACGTCGAGCCGGACCAGTTCGGTGATGAGGGCACCCGTCGACAGCGTCCCGCCGAGGGCGACCAGCAGTCCGTCGTCCGTCCGGACGGCGGAGCCGATCCCCGGCAGGGCGGCGATCTTCTCCAGGACGGGTTCGGGCACGGGCTCGGCGGTGGTGACGAGCAGGGTGTCGCCGGAGCCGGTGATCTCCGCGACCGGACCGGCCTGGATCAGCCGGCCCTGGTGCATGACGACCAGATGCGTGCAGGACTGTTCGACCTCGGAGAGGAGGTGGCTGGAGACGATGACCGTCCTGCCGCCCGCCGCGTACCTGATCATCACGTCCCTCATCTCCCGGATCTGGGGCGGGTCGAGACCGTTGGTCGGCTCGTCCAGGATCAGGAGGTCCGGCATACCGAGCATGGCCTGCGCGATGGCGAGCCGCTGCCGCATGCCCTGCGAGTAGGTGCGTACGGCGCGGGCGAGCGCGTCCCCGAGTCCGGCGATCTTCAGGGCCTCCTCGATGTGGGAGTCCTCGCCGGGGCGGCCGGTCGCCTGCCAGTACAGCTCCAGGTTGGCCCGGCCCGACAGGTGCGGCAGGAAGCCCGCGCCCTCGACGAACGAGCCGACCCGCGACAGCACGGGTGCGCCCGGCCGGATCGCGTGGCCGAACACCCGGATCTCCCCGGCGTCCGGGGCGATGAGTCCCATCAGCATGCGCAGGGTGGTGGTCTTGCCGGCGCCGTTCGGGCCCAGCAGACCGAGCACCTGCCCCTTTTCGACCTGGAAGGAGAGGTCACGGACGGCATAGCGGTCGGCGGACTTGGCGTAACGCTTGGTCAGGCCGGTGATCCGGAGGGGCACCTGGGCGAGCGCCGGGTCGGGCGCGGGCGCGTGGGTGCGGCGCCGGGCGGTGAGCAGGAGGGCGGCGGCGATCAGGACGCCGAGGGCCGGGAGTCCCCAGACCCACCAGGGCAGCGTGGTGGCCGCGGTGGTGAGGCCGGGCACGGTCGGGACGGTCAGCGGGCTGTCCACGGAGACCCGGTAGGTGGCGGGGACGACCGGGGAGGCGTAGCCGAGGTCGGTGGCGGCGAGGACGACCCGGAGGCGGTGGCCGGCGTCGACCTCGTGGTCGACGGCGGGCATGGTCAGCTCGACGGCCTTGCCCTGCCGGGCGCCCTCGACCTTGACCGGGGCGACGAGCTGGGAGGGCAGGACCTGCTGTCTGCCGTCGGGGCCGACGTCGTACACCTTGCCGAAGAGCACGGCGTCGCCGGTGTCGGAGGTGACGGTGACCCGGACGGTCGGTGAGCCGGTGATCCGCAGGGCCTCGCCGAGCGGCCGGGAGTCGAAGCTCGCGTACTGGCCGGGGAAGTCGAGGGAGAGCCCGACGCCGAGCGACGACAGCTGGGAGAGTCCGCCGCCGAGACCGGGGACGGCGGAGATGGCGGGCGGGCTGGCGCCGGGCGGGTTGGCGAAGGTCTTGGTGCCGCCGCTCAGCGGGATGTCGGTGCCGCCGCTCTCCAGGCCCGGGTAGCGTCCGCCGGTCGCGCCGCGCAACAGGGCCTGGCCGTCGGTGGAGTCGACGCCTCCGGTCCGGCTGACGCGGAAGGCGGGTCCGGTGTCGGCGTTCTTGTCGTCCTTGAGGTAGCGGTCGAACCACGAGGTGATCCGGCTCTCCACCCGTCCGGTCTCCGGGTCCCCGCCGTCGTGGCCGCCCTGCTTCCAGTCGACGTCGACCGGTGCGCCGTTGGCGCTGATGGCCTTGGCCATCGCGTCGGCCTGGCCGAGGGGGAAGAGCGAGTCGTTCTGTCCCTGGACGATCAGCGCCGGCACGTCGATGCGGTCGCCGACGGCGGAGGGGCTGCGCTGCTCCAGCATCGTGCGGGCGGCGGCGTCCGGGGTGCCGGAGACGGCGACCCGCTGGTACATGTCACACAGCTGCTTCTCGTAGGTGGCGCAGCCCCCGCCGCCGACGGAGAAGAAGATCCCGGCCCAGAGCTTCTTGAAGACCCCGTCGGGGAACAGCGCGTCGGCTAGGTTCCAGTAGGTGATCTGGGGGGCGATCGCGTCGACCCGCTTGTCGTGGCCGGCGGCAAGGAGGGAGACCGCTCCGCCGTACGACTGCCCGGTGATCCCGACGCGGGGATCGCCCGCCTTGTCGAGCTCGACCTCCGGCCGCTTCGCCAGCCAGTCGATCATCCGGGACACGTCCTTGACCTCGTGGTCGGGGTCGTTGAGCCCGATCTTGCCGGTGGACTTCCCGAAGCCTCGCGCCGACCAGGTCAGCACGGCGTACCCGTCCCGGGCGAGTTTCTCCGCCTGGGCCCGTACGTCGTCCTTGCTGCCGCCGAAGCCGTGCCCGATCAGCACGGCGGGCCTGCGCCCGGTGCCGGAGGTGAAGTACGAGGTGTCGATCGTGGCGCCGGGCATGTCCATGGTCCGGTCCTGCCGGCGCACGGTGGGCGCGTCGTCGGAGGCGACGGCGGTCCAGGTTCCGGCGCCGACCAGCACCAGAGCGGCGGCCGCGCCCGCGAGCCATCGTGCACGCGGCCGGGGCCCGCGGCGTGGGGGTGGGGTCTCCATGTCTGAACCCTAAGCGGGCTCCGAGCCGTACAGCGCTGACACCGGGCTGAACCGGGCGGCATCCTCAAGGAGTACGCGGAAGGCCCGCCGTACACCAGGCGCGGTAGTGGGCGCGCGGCCGATATGAGCCCGTCCGGCGATCGAGGACATCGGTGACCGCGCCGCCCCGCGGACGGTGGCGCGCAAACGTCGGCCGGTATTGGCATCTTGTGCACCTCCGGGTCACGCGAGACGCTGACGCGCATCCCCACCCCGTACGCCACGCACCTTGCGGCACCCGCACGCCGCGCACCGCGCACCGCACTACGTGCGTACCCGCACCCCGCACCCCGTACTTGCCCGCAATCCGGACAACGAAAGGTCAGGTGCACGACAATGCCATCCTCTGTACGCCGCCTCGGCGCGCTGATCCCCGTGATCGCCCTCGCCGCCGGTCTCCAGTTCGCCGCGGCCCCCACCGCACAGAGCGCGCCCACCGGCGAGGTCCGTCTCGCCGCCGCCGGCACGGCCGTCGAGAACAGCTGGATCGTCATCCTCAAGGACGGTTCCACCAGCGCCGCCGATCTGGGCGCCACCCCGCAACACGTCTACCGCACCGCCCTCAAGGGCTTCTCCACGACGATGTCCACGGCCGCCGCGCGGAAGCTGGCCGCCGACCCCCGGGTGTCGTACGTCGAGCAGAACGCGACCGTCCGCCTCAACGCCACGCAGGCGAACCCGACCTGGGGTCTCGACCGGGTCGACCAGCGTGACCTGCCGCTGTCGGCGTCGTACACGTACAACACGACGGCGTCGAACGTGAACGCGTACATCATCGACACCGGGATCCGCACCACGCACGCCGATTTCGGCGGCCGGGCGTCGGTCGGTACGGACACCGTCGGCGGCGGCCAGAACGGCCAGGACTGCCAGGGCCACGGCACGCACGTCGCCGGGACGGTCGGCGGCGGTACGTACGGGGTCGCGAAGGGCGTCAAGCTCATCGCCGTACGGGTCCTGAACTGCCAGGGGTCCGGTACGACGGCCGGGGTCGCCGCCGGGATCGACTGGGTGACGGCCAACGCCGTGAAGCCCGCCATCGCCAACATGAGCCTGGGCGGCGGCGCGGACACCGTCCTCGACAACGCGGTGCGCAGGTCGATCGCCAGCGGCATCACGTACGCCATCGCGGCGGGCAACGGCAACGCGCTCGGCACTCCGCAGAACGCGTGCAACTACTCGCCGGCCCGGGTCGCGGAGGCGATCACCGTCGGCGCGACGGACAGCACGGACCGGCGGGCGTCGTTCTCCAACTTCGGTACGTGCGTGGACCTGTTCGCGCCGGGGGTGAGCATCACGTCGGCCTGGCGGACCAGCGACACCGCCACGAACACGATCTCGGGTACGTCGATGGCCACCCCGCACACCGCGGGGGTGGGCGCGCTGTACCTGGCGACGCACCCGACGGCGACTCCGCAGCAGGTGAGGGACGCGCTGGTGGCCGGCGCGACGAACAACAAGGTCATCAACCCGGGCACGGGCTCCCCGAACAAGCTGCTGTACTCGCTGTTCTGAGCCGTCCGAGCCGTGAAACTCCGACCGCGGAGTGCCCGTCGATCGGGCACTCCGCGGTCCTGGTCAGGCGACCGGCCCCGGCGCGCGGAGACCTGCGGGGGCGGGCACGGTGACCGGCGAGGGTTCGGACGCGCGGGACCAGCGGTTCGCGATCACCGAGCAGACCGCGAGCTGGAGTTGGTGGTAGAGCATCAGCGGGAGGATCACGAGCCCGGCCGATCCCCCGAACAGCACCGCCGCCATGGGCAGTCCCGTCGCGAGGCTCTTGTTGGAGCCGCAGAACACGACGGTGACGCGGTCCTCCCGGCTGAACCCGAGGCGCCGGGCGGCGAAGGACGTGGTGGCGAGCGCCACCGCCAGCAGGAGTCCGGTCAGACAGAACAGCGCGATCAGCCGGCCAGGGGTCACCTGGTGCCAGATCCCCTGCGCCATGCCCCTGCTGAAGGCCGTGTAGACCACAAGGAGGATCACTCCCCGGTCCAGGAGGCTGAGCGACTTCTTGTGGCGCGCGATGAACGCGCCGATCCAGCGGCGTACCAACTGCCCCGCCAGGAAGGGCAGAAGCAGCTGGGAGGCGATGGACAGCAGGCCGTGGTGCGAGAACCCGACGTCGGAGCCGACCAGCCAGGCCGCCAGCAGCGGGGTGGCGATCATCCCGAACAGACTGGAGTACGTGCCGGCGCAGACGGCGGCCGGGACGTTGCCGCGCGCCGTGGAGGTCAGCGTGATCGACGACTGGATGGTCGAGGGGACCACACAGAGGAAGAGCAGACCGATGTAGAGCCGTTCCGTGAGCAGATGGGGGACGAGGAAGCCGGCCGCCAGCCCCAGGAGCGGGAAGAGCACGAAGGTGCTCGCGCCGACCGTGAGGTGGAGCTTCCACTGCCGCAGTCCGTCCACCACCTCGCGGGTGGAGAGCCTGGCGCCGTAGAGGAAGAACAGCAGGGCGATGGCGACGTCCGCCGTGCCCTCGGCGAGCGTGGCGCCCCGGCCGGTCGCGGGCAGGAGCACCGCCAGCCCGACCGTACCGAGGAGGGCCACGACGTACGGGTCGACCGCCCTCGGCAGGCGGCGCGGCCGGGAGGGGCGTGAGGGTGAGGCCGGGGTCGTCATCTCACTCACTGCCCTCGCCCTGCCAGGGCGGATGCCCGACCGCGACCGCGTCCGGTCCCGACACCTCGCGCGATTCCACGTCGATGGCGCCGCCGCCCCCGTCGTGGTCGCTGCCCGCCGTGCCCTTGCTGTGCAGCAGGGTGTTGAACGTCCGGTCGATCTCCAGGATCGAGTCCCGGGACGAGTTGTCGACCACCAGCAGCCCGATGGTCTGACCGGGGCGCGCCCGGTCCTCCGACTCGTCATCGCTGTCATCGCCGTCGTCGAGGGCGTGCGCGACGGGAGGGGGCAGTGTGTCGTCCGCCGCGTGCGCGGCGGCCGCGCCGTACAGCAGGCTCGCGGCCGCCACGACAAGAAGCCCGGTGGAGCGCAATTGATTCACTGGGCCGGGACCGGTGCGCGGTGTTCGTGGTGCCTGCTGATGTTCTTCTCCAGCAGTTCCGTGGCCGCCTTGACCCCGATGGCGCCGGTGTGCGCCATGGCGGGCAGCCGCCCGTCGGCCGCTTTCAGTTCGAGCAGCGCGCTGTCGATCGCGCTGTGCGCGGCGAAAAGGCACGGGGTGCTGTAAATGGCCACGTCGACGTGGAGATCGGTGAGTTCGGTCAGCGAAAGGCGGGGCGACTTCCCTCCCGCGATCTGGTTGAACAGGAGCGGCTTCGAGCCGACGACTTCGCGAATACGGCTGATCCATTCGACGCTGCGCACGCCGTCCACGAGGACGACGTCCGCGTCCGTCTCCGCGAGTGCGGCGGCGCGGCGGATGATCTCGGATTCCTCGGTGGCGTCGGTACGCGCGACGACGAGCAGGTCCCGCCGGCTCTCCAGCACGAGGTCCAGCTTCTCCAGGTACCCCTCCAGCGGCAGGATCTGCTTGCCGTCCGCGTGCCCGCACCTCCGGGGTCTCTTCTGGTCCTCCAGGATCACGCCCGACGCCCCGGCCCGCTCCAGGCGTTGCACCACGTGGCAGGCCACTTCGGGGTCCACGTACCCGTCGTCGATGTCGACCAGCAGGTGGTGCGTGGGGAAGGCGAGACGCAGCCGCTCGGTGAACTCCACCATGTCGGGCCAGGCGATGAATCCGATGTCGGGCAGCCCGTAGTGCGAGGCGGCGAAGCCGAATCCGGAGACGAAGAATCCGTCGTAGTGCTGGGCCGCGATGGAGGCCGAATACATGTCGTAGATGCCGATGAGGGGCGTGGTGCCCGGCGCTTGGACAGCGGCTCGTAAATCGGTTCCGTACTGCATGCGCACTCCTCGGTAAAGAAATCGGCCGCGGGTCGGCCGACGTTCTGATCTCAAATGTTCCAGAGACTCAAGGAATAGTAAAACCAAACGCGAATGCAGCACCCGTTTGAAGAAACAAAGCAGGTCACAGCCATACCTACGAATTTCAGACCACAGTACGAACCGTGACGGAAGTTTCGTTTCTCTGCCACGCGGAATGGGGCGTGAAGAATATTATCCGCGATGCGCCGTCACGACAAAAGAAGCGCCGTGGCGACGGATCTGTCGTACGGGTACGGAGTCTCCGCCGGCAACAGCGAGGCGGCGGTTACCAGTTCGCCGGCGCGCACGTGTTCGTGCACGCGCCGGGCGAGGGGGGTCACGTCCGAGATGGCCACGGTCCACTCGTCCGCGTACTTCCGGGCGGCGTCCCCCGAGAGGCCGAGCTGAAGCGAGCGATAGGGCAGCGCGGAGAGCCGCAGATCCCGCTCGGGATCCCACTGCACGCGAGCGGGCGCCCGCTTCAACTCCCGCTTCCAGGAGACCTGATCGGCGTGCACGTCCCGGTCGTAGTGCGACAGACACGCGTGCCGCAGGGCCCAGTCGAACCCGTCCCGCGAGATCTCCACGGCGAGAACGGTCTCCTGCGCCTCCTTGAGCCCCCACCCGCAGCGGTACATCATCCAGAGGAACGAGGGCTTGATCCACGTCATCCGGTCCCGCTTCCACACGTCGGGAAACCGCCCGTCCCGCGCGGCGGGCAGCCCGATGGCCGGCGGGTACGCCTGGTAGACGGTGATCGTCTCAGCGGTGTGCAGCGCGCGGATCTGGCGCGTGGGTGTCGCCGACACCGGATCCCCGCCCTTGAGGGCGCGCTCACCACTGGTCATGTCGATGCGCCTCTGCGACGTCCGGATCGCGGCCTCACATCCGGGATCTCAGTACGTCCACCTCGCAGCCCGGCGCGAACGGGTCAAAGCCGTGCCCGGCCAGCCAGCGGATCACCAGCAGGCTGCGCACCGACCACCACGCGCGGATGACGTCTCGGTCGACGTCGGTGCCGTAGCCGGCGAGGACGTCGCCGAGGCGTTCCTCGTGTCCGAGCGTGAGGGTGGCGAGGTCGTACAGGGGATCGCCCTGCCCCGCCTCGGACCAGTCGATGATGCCGGTGACCTCGTCGTCCTCGGTGAAGACGTGCGTGATCTGGAGGTCGCCATGGGTGAACGCCGGGGTCCAGGGCCGGAACGCGGCCTCGGCGACCTCGCGGTTGCGGGTGACGAGGTCGGCGGGCAGGACACCGTCCGCCACGAGCCGCGCGCACTCGGCGTCGAGCTCTGCGGCCAGCTCGACCGGGTCCCGGCCGGCCCCGCCGGTCCTGGCCGGCAGCGGCGCGTCGTGCAGCTTCCGGATGGCGGCGCCTGCCGCGGCCCACGCGGCCCGGGACGCGGTCGACGGCTCACCGAGGACGCCGAGCGCGGTGCCCGGGACCGCGGCGATCGCCAGGACGGGCGGCTTGCGCCACAGCACCTCCGGTGTCGGGATCGGTACCAGGCTCATCGCCTCGACCTCGACGTCGATACGCGCCTGATCGGCGTCCACTTTCAGGAACACGTCACCGACACGCAGGGTCGCCCGCTCGGAATGAGCGACGACAACTTTGACCTCGTCCATGGGCAAGCAGTATCCCGGGGAGGGTCGTCCACGTCATCGGATTTTGCGCGGGCGCCCGCGCGGCTGACCAGTCCTCAGGCCAGTTCCCGGCCCTTGAGGGCTGCAACGAAGGAAGCCCAGGCCGGGGCCGGGAAGGCGAGCGCGGGCCCGTGGGGGTTCTTGGAGTCGCGCACGGGGACGTGGGCGTATCCGTCGGCCACCTCAAGGCAGTTGCCGTTGCCGCCCCCGCTGTAGCTCGACTTACGCCAGCGTTCATAGGTCACGTTCGCACTCCACTGCTACGGCCCCGGTCAGGGCAGGCGACTACGACAGTTCCCTGCCCTTGAGGGCTGCAACGAAGGAAGCCCAGGCCGGGGCCGGGAAGGCGAGCGCGGGGCCGTGGGGGTTCTTGGAGTCGCGCACGGGAACGTGCGCGTATCCGTCCGCGACCTCCAGGCACTCGCCCTGTGGGATTTCCCCACCGCTGTAGCTGGACTTCCGCCACTGCTCAGCGCTGATCATGTTCGTACTCCTTTGCCACGGCTCTGGCCGAGCCAGCGGCTACGAAAGGTCCCCGCCCTTGAGGGCGCCGACGAAGGAAGCCCAGGCCGGGGCCGGGAAGGCGAGCGCGGGGCCGTGCGGGTTCTTAGAGTCGCGGACGGGGACGTGGGTGTGTCCGTCTGCTACCTCCAAGCAGTCTCCGTTACTGGGGCCGCTGTAGCTGGACTTCCGCCAGTGCTCACTGTTGATCATGTTCGTCTTCCTTTGCTATGGCCCTGGTCAGGGCGAGCGACTACAACAGGTCTCCGCCCTTGAGGGCGGCAACAAAAACGGCCCACACCGGGGCCGGAAAAGCGAGCCTAGGGCCCTGGGGAATCTTGGAATCGCGCACAGGAACGTGCGCGTATCCGTCCGCGACCTCCAGGCACTCGCCACCGCCACCACCGCTGTAGCTGGACTTGCGCCAGTGCCCACTGCCGGTCAAGTTCGCACTCCTCGGTTACGGCCCTGGTCAAAGCCAGCGACTACGACAGATCCCCGCCCTTGAGGGCGGCCACGAAGGAGGCCCACGCCGGAGCCGGGAAAGCGAGTGCGGGCCCCTGGGGGTTCTTGGAGTCGCGGACGGGGACGTGCGCGTGTCCGTCCGCGACCTCCAGGCAGTCGCCGTTGCCGCCGCCGCTGTAGCTGGACTTGCGCCAGTGCTCACTGCCGGTCATTTTCGTATTCCTTTGCTACGGCCCTGGTCAGGGCAAGCGACTCCGACTGCGACAACGCATTTCCCAGAGCCATATCGTAGGCGGCCTGACAGTTGCTCACCAGAGCCGGATCGTCCATCAAGTTCCCTGTGTACAGCCCCTCGACGTAGGCGACAGGCGCCGTGTCCTTGAAGCTGAGCAAGGCGAGCGGGCTCTCCATCAGCGCATGCTCTCCGCCTCCGAAGGGCAGGACGTGGTACCTCAGCCGTCCCGCTTCGGCCAAGTCCGCGACCTTGTTGAGCTGCTGGGCCATGGCCTGCGAACCACCGACTCGCCGCCTCAGCACCCCCTCGTCCAACAGCGTCCACACTACGGGCCCTGACGGAGCTGCGAGGATCTGCGACCGTTCCATGCGATTGACGACACGCTGGTCAACGTCGGTGTCCCAGTGATTCGCCAGGTACGCGCGGAACACGGCACGCGCATACGCCTCCGTCTGGAGAAGACCCGGGATGAGCGAGAGTCCGTACTGCCGGATCTCCGTCGCCAGGCGCTCCAACTCGGCCACCGCCGCGAAGTAGTTCGCGAACTTCGGGTCCAGGTCCCCCAGCCACCGCAGGAAATACCCGTCCGTCCCCAGCGCCTGGTCCAGGCGCCTCGCGTCCTCTGGATTCGGTAAGCGGCGGCCCGCCTCGAAGTGGCTGATCAGCGTGGGCGAGCACACCACCACCTCGCTCAGCGCCTCCTGCGTCAGGCCCGCCGCCAGGCGGCGGAGTCGCAGTTCTTCGCCGTACTTCTCCCTCAGTGTCCGCGACTTCCGTGCCTCCGGCATGGGACCAGCTCCTCACTTGAAACGCGTGCTGTCAGGCGAAATCACCTAGAAGCGTAGCGAGTCAAGCTCCAGGCTGTGAGCGAATCATCACATTCAGCAACGGACTTGGACTTGGAGGGGCGGCCAGATGGCTCTCGACCCGAACGGCACCGTCGTCATGCGGTGGAGTCGGCATCCGCGATGTGTGGGGCTCGCGCGGCTGGAACTGCGCAAGGCGCTGCTGGGGTGGGGACTGTCGTCCTTGGAGGACTCCGCGCTGCTCGTTCTCTCCGAGCTGCTCACCAACGCGGCGCGGCACGCCCGGGTTTCGCCGGGGCGGGAGATCGAGACGCGGTTCTTCGGTACGCCAGGAGGTCTCCGGATCGAGGTCCACGACGCGTCCTCCGAGAAGCCCGAGCAGCGTACGCCGGATCTCGACGCCACCGACGGGCGCGGGCTCGTGCTGGTCGCCGCGCTGGCCGACGCCTGGGGGGTCAGTGACCGGCTCGGGCCCGGGAAGCTCGTGTGGGCCGAACTGGCTCCCCCACCGGAGAGTTGAGATCAACGACTACAGCCGGCCGCACACCGCGTCACGCGGCGAACCCCCTCGCCAGCGTCGCGTCGACCCGGGTGAAGTGCCCGCCGTCCTTCTTGAGCGCGCCCCCGATGATCGCCCCGTCCGCCCCCGCCCGGGTCGCCGCGATACTGGCGGGGCCGACCCGGCCCCCCACCACCAGCGGCGTGTCCGGCAGCGCTTCCCGGATACGGGCGATGGCGTCCAGCGCGTCCGCCACACCGGAGTCCTTGGTCACGACAAGGACGTCGGCGGCGCCGAACTTGACCGCCTCCACGGCGGCCCACACGTCGTCCGCGCCCCTGGCCAGCGGCAGGCTGGTCGCCTCGTTGACGTCGGCCCAGATCCGGACGTCGGCGCCGAGCCGGGCCCGAAGTTCGGCGGTGGCCAGGCCGCAGCCGGCCATGATCCCGTCCGGGCCCACCGCCGCACCGGTCAGCAGCTTGACCCGGATGAACGGCGCCCCCACGGCGTAGGCGACGGCGAGGGCGCCGGGACCGTCGTTGTGCGCGACGTTCACGCCCAGCGGCAGCGGGCTCGCGGCGCTCACCTCGGTGGCGACGCGCGTCATGATCGCGATGGTGGAGGGCGCGACCGTCGTCTGGGCGGGTACGTCGCAGGCGTTCTGGATCATGAGATGGGTGAACCCGGCGTCGGTGAGGGTGACCGCGTCGGCCACGGCCTGGTCGATGATCTCCGACAGCGGTGTCCCCCGGTAGTTGGGGATGCCCGGCAGCGGGGGGAGATGGACCATCCCCACCAGCCGGAAGGCGGGTGTCTCGGTCATGGGTCTGTCCTCTCGGCGAGAAGAAGGGCGGTTCTGTTACGTGCCGGGCGAGCCTCGGAGCCGTACAGAAAAAAATCACCCACGGGGCTGTACGGCGCGCCGCGCGGCGCGCCCCGCGCGGATCGCGGCGGCCACCTCGGACGGATGGTCCACCAGCGCGACATGGGCCAGGTCCTCGGGCCCGACGATCAGGTTCTCGGCGATCGCGGCCAGCAACGCCCGCCAGGCGGGGCCGACCGCGACCACGGGGGGAGCCGCGGGCTCGGTCTGGAGGGCGGACCACACCACGGTGGTTTCCGCGAGGGTCCCGACGCCACCGTCGAGGGCGACGATCGCGTCGCAGTCCAGCAGATGGCCGAGGCGTTCGGGATAGCCGTCGGACCAACGGTGTTCGGTGGTCCATTCGTTCGGTACGAGCGCGGTCCAGCCCCGCATCGGAAGACCGACGACCCGGCCGCCCGCGTCGGCGGCGCCGCGCGAGACCTCGGCCATCAGACCGCCGTAGCCACCGGTGACCACCGTCCACCCCTGCCCGGCCAGCGCGCCCCCGACCTCCCGGGCCGTCACGCACCGGGGGTCGTCGCCGGTCAGCCGTGCCGAGCCCAGGACACCGACGGAAAGCCCACTATCCGGAGACGAGTTGGTAGCCACGGACGCCCTTCTTCTGCGACAGGGTGATCAGCGCGCCGCGCAGCACGCCCTCGGAATACTCGCTGCCAGGGTTGATGGAGCGGGTACGCCCGAAGCGGGCCTCGCCGCGCGATTCGTGGATGTGGCCGTGCAGTCCGAGCAGCGGCTCGTACTCCTCCAGGGCCTCCCGGACCGCGGAGGAACCCACGCCGGTGATCACCGGGCTGCCCGACTTCATGACCGGGCGGAACTCCTCGTCCAGCGCCATCGCCTGATCGATCATGGTGTCCTTCGGCGGGACGTGGAGATTGAAGATGCACCGCGACATGTCCGGCACGGTCGCCGCCTGGTGGTCTATCAACTGGCGCAGCTTGTCCTCGGGCAGCTCACGGGGCGAGTCCCAGGGGGTCGGATTGGAGTAGCCGACGCTGACCAGGGTGTAGCCCTGCTCCAGCTCGACCATGGTCCGGTCGGGGTTGATCACCCGCGCGGAGGTGCCGAGCAACTCGTCCACGAAGAACGGGTCGTCGTTGCCGGGGGCGAGCAGGCAGGTGATGCCGGTGCCGTCGAGCCGCTCCTCGGCCAGCTCCAGCCAGGACCGCAGGGTGGCGTGCATGACCTCGCGGAACTTGGCGTCCACCAGCTCCGGTTGGTCGCGGAACGTGGCGATCTCGTCCGGGGTCGTCTCGTAGACGTAGTAGCCGGCATCCGTGATCTGCTTGCGCAGGGCGGGCAGTTCGTCGGCCTCGATCTCGCGGCGGCGGCCGAAGAGGAAGCTCTCGTAGCGGCCCTGGCCCGCCTCCACCACGGGGACGAGCATCTTGCCGGTGATGTCGCCGCCCATCAGCAGGATCTCGGCGCCGTAGAACTTCCCGGCGTTGAGGAACTTGCGGAAACAGCGCTCCGACCCGTGGATGTCGGTGGCGAAGAAGAGTTTGGTGTCCTTAGCGCGTGACAATGGTCTGCCCTACTTCCTCGGGGAGTTCGTACCAGGAGACCCGTCGTCCGATCTTCGAACGGGTCTTCCACTTGAGGGACTTGGGGGCGGCTTCGAGGCCGTCGCGCAGCCGGAGGACCCGTCCGGCGACGAGGTCGGCGAGGCCCGGTTCGAGCAGTTCGCGTGCCACGTCCGGGATCCGGTCCAGGTTGTCGGTGAGGGTCGTGTACCAGCCCCAGTCCCCCGAGGTGATCCGGATCAGCCGGCCCAGCTCGATGGCGTCGACCCCGTCGGAGCCGTCGACCACGTCGTGGGTGAGCAGCAGCGTCACCGCGTCGATCAGGTCCTTGCGGTTGATCTGCACCACCTGGAGTTTGGTGAGCAGCAGATCGGACGGGAAGAGCGTGCGGTCACCGGTGTCGAGCCGGTCGGCGAGCGCCACCCCGTGGCACATGTCGAAGCGGCCGACGAACACGTCGATCTGGCGGTCGTGGGGCTCGTCGTAGAAGAGCATCCGCTTGTCGCCGCGTAGGTTGTTGAACCGCTTGTTGGGCGTGTAGCCCAGTTCCTCCATCGCCGTACGGAACGGGGCCGTCCGGTGAGGAGGGATGACGAGGTCGATGTCGCCGTAGGAGCGGGAGAGGCTTTCGGGCATCGCGGTGTGACGGTGCTCGGCGATGGCCAGGCCGCCGATCAGACGGGCCACGCAACCGCGTTCCGCGAGGCCGTCGATCAGCCGTACCGCCTCGGCTTCGATGTCGGATTCGGGTAGATCGGTCATGCCGGTTCTCCGATCGTGGCGCGGTGAATGGTGTCGTAGTGCTCGGCCTTGACCTCCTCGGAACCGAAGTTGTAGCTGCGCTTGCCCAGCGTGTCGGCGAGGTGGAAACCGATCAGGCTCAGCGGCAGCGCGGCCAGCAGCGGGGTGAACTCCTCGGGGAGGCCCGGCGCGAGGGGCAGCAGGTGTACGGGGTGGGCGGGTTCGCGGTCGGAGACCAGGATCGGGCGGCCGCCGATGAAGTCGATCTCGGCGATGATCTCCTCGGCCCGGTCGTGGCCCGCGCCGTCGGGGGCGACCAGGACGACCGGTGTGCCGGGGGTGGTGACGAAGTACTCCTCGTGCGCCCACTCCTCCGTGTTCGTCGAAACACCCATGATCTGGGGTCCCTCGAAGAGCTTCGCGGCGCCGAAGCGCGCGCCGGCCTCGTTCGGTCCGGCGCCGAGGAAGGTCACCCAGGGCTGGTCGCGCAGCATCAGCGCGGCCTGTCTGGCCGGCTCGGCGTTGGCCTTGAGCGTCGAGCGGGCGAGTTCCGGGCTGGTCTCCAGCACGGCGCGGGCCGCCGAGGTGTCCCGGCCGCGCGCCGAACCCCAGCGGAGGGCCAGGTCCAGCAGGGTGGCGACCATGCCGAGGTACGTACTGGTGCCCGGCGAGAAGCCGAGCGTGGGCACGTCGATCGGCAGCAGGTGCTGGGCCGCGCGGCCGAGCGCGCCGTCGGGGTTGTTGGTGAGCGCGATGGTGAGGTGGCCGAAGCGTTCGGCCTGCACCAGGGCTTCCGTCGTACGCCCGACCTTGCCGGAGAACGAGACGCCGAGGACGGCTGATCGGGGCGGCAGATACCGTACGCGATAACGGGCCAGGTCCAGGGCGTGCACGCCCTCGGCGGCCACGCCGGCGTGCTTGGCGAAGGCGAGCGCGGTGGCGGATCCGGCGAAGGCCGAATCGCCGCAGCCGGTGAGGTAGAGGTGCTCGATGCCGTGCTGCACGAGCAGGTCCGCGATGGCCTGGACGGCGCCGTCCGCGTCGCGCAGGTGGTCCTCGATCACCTCGGGCACGGTGTCGATCTCGTCCATCATGACGGAGATCTCGTACGGCTCGGGGTCTTCGGGCGAGGGGTCTCCGGCCTGGGCGGGTGTGGCACCGTGCTTGGCCCGCGTGTCCCGGGCGTCGGCCCGCGCGTCCCCGCCGTGGGCGAGGCGGCGGGCCGCCTCCGCCGGGTCGGTGTCGGCCAGCGTCATCGAGCCGAACGACGTCACCGCGAAACTGGCCGAGGCGCACCCCCGCCGCACGGCGGCCAGCAGGGACTCGCCCCTGGCCAGACCCGCCGCCAGGCCGCCGCAGAACGCGTCGCCCGCGCCGGTCGGGTCGACGGCGTCCACCGGGTGGGCGGGGACGAGGACCGGGTCCTCGCCGAGGCGGCAGGCCAGCGCCCCGGCGGCGCCGAGCTTGACCACCACGTCACGTACTCCCTGGGTACGCAGGCCGGCCACCGCCCGTTCCGGGTCGTCGTACCCGGCCAGGTCCGCCAGCTCCTCGCGGCTCGGGACGAAGACGTCCACCCGTGCCGCCAGCGCCAGCACGTCCGCGGGCGGCTCGTGCGCCCACCCCTCGTGGGTGTCGAGCGTGATGACGGCGCCCGGCGCCTGCGCGCGGACCGCGTCCACCAGCGCCGCCGACGCCGGCAGCGGCATCGCGGCGATGTGGACGACCGGCGCCGGGTCGGCCGTGAGCCACCCGGCCGGCAGGTCCCCGGGCCGGACGGCGACCTCGCGGGACCGCTCGGCGGGGGTGCGGTACACCCACTCGCGCGAGCCGTCCTCGCCGTACAACACCCAACTGCGCACGGTCGGGCCGGGGATGGGGACCACCCCGGCCGTGTCGATGCCCAGCGCGCCGAGCCGGGTGAGGTGTGCGGCGGGGAAGTCCTCTCCCCGGCGGGTGACGACGCCGACCGGCACCTGCCACAGGCGCGCCCCGGCGGCGCTGTAGACCGCGTTCCCGCCCGGACTCGCCATGCTGGTACGTCCGTCGGGAAGGACGACGTCGTCAATGGTCAGGTTGCCGACGATGACGACCTGTGGTGTCTCGGCCAGCTCGTTCATGGTTTCTTCCTCCACGGTGGGTGCCTCCTTCGGCCGGGTGGTGCGGGTGGGATCCCTGCGGCGGGACCCCACCCGTGGAATCACTCCGGGGATCACTTCGGGCGATCACTCCGCGGATCACTCCGGGGGGATCTCACGGAACACCAGGCCGAGGTCGACGCCCCTGCGGCGGTTGAGCAGCAGCGCGGCGAAGTACCAGATCACGCCGGACACGACCACGCCGACCATGAAGTACAGCGACAGGGCGCGGGTGACGCCGAAAGTGGAGTTGATGGAGTCGTTGAAGATGAACGCCATCAGGAGGGTGCCCAGGGCCAGTACGCCACCGGCGCCGGCGAGCGTGACGAGCGGAACGCCGAGGACGCGCTTGCCGCCGGCCGACTCCCACACGTCCCGCAGCCGCCAGGGGAAGACGATGCCGGCGATCGACACCACGATGAACGCCGCGATCTGGGCGAGCAGCGCGCCGAGGAGCGTGGCGTTGGCCACGTTGGTCAGCAGGATCAGGGCCAGGATGCCGGTGACCGTACAGAACGCGATCGCCTTGACCGGGGTACGGAACCGCTCGCTGACCTCGCCCAGCTGGTGCGGCACGGTGCGGTCGAGCGACCAGGCCAGCATGTAGCGCGTGGCCTGCATCGCCGACAGGGGCGTACCCATGACGGCCCAGATGACGAACGCGAGGCCCATCAGCGTGAGCAGGAAGATGTTGTGGGTGAGCAGTGCGGCCAGGAAGTTGAATCCGGGGGGCAGCCCGCCGGGCAGGCCGAGCTTGTCGGGCTGGTTGTTCGCGAGGTAGCCGAGGCTGCCGAGCCACTTGGCCGAGACGTGCGAGGTGAGCAGCCAGGTGATGAGCGCGAGGACCGCGCCGTTGGCGAACACGCCGCCGACCATGGCGAGGTACTGGCTGCGCGAGGCCCGCTTGATCTCGCCGCCGATCTGCGCCGAGCCCTGCGCGTAACCGACCACGAAGAACACCCAGGGAAGCATCAGCAGCGTCTGGGACAGGCTGAATCCGCCCGAGGAGTGGTAGCCGGCCTGTGCGGCGGCGGACTCGATCTGGTCGAACCTCAGGCCGCCGGACCGGTCGGCGAAGCTGTCCCAGCCGGACGGGATGTGGCCGCCGCGCAGGAGGAGCAGACCGACCGAGACCAGCAGACCGACACCGGCGACGAGGAACAGCACCTTCTGGAGCCGCCAGTACGCCTGGCCGCCGGTGACGAGCATGACGCCGAAGCCGATGGTGATGACCGCGCCCAGCAGGATGACCCACCACTGGGTGTGGATGCCCAGGAAGTCCTGCTTGGAGAGCAGTTCGTTGCTCATGTCGGCCCAGACCTGCTGGCCGGTGACGGCGCTGATGGTGGTGAGGGCGACGGGCACCGCGAAGGTGAGGGCGAACCAGGCGTTGAAGCCGATCCAGAAGAAGATCATCCAGAGGCCCTGGCTCCAGGAGAGCAGGAAACCGACGATCGGGTGCAGCGTGCGGCTGACGAAGACGTAGTCACCGCCGGAGCGGGGCATCGCGGCGGAGAACTCCGCGTACACCCACAGCAGCGTGACGGCCATGAGTATGGTGCCCAGGACCACCGCGGTGAGTATGTTGCCGCGCGGGAAGGCGGTCTGCGCCTGAAGGAACAGGAAGACCGCGCCGACGGCGACGTTCATGCCGAGCGTGTTCATGATGACGGCGTCGAACAGCGACACCTCACGGATCAGCCCGGTGGACTTACGGACGAACACTCCTGCGGCGGCCTCGGCCTCATTGGTCGGCAGAGTCTTTCTGGTTGACGCCACAACTCCTCCTTGCTGGCGTACCGCGGGAGAGCGGTACGGGGGACGCGAGAGCGGTACGGGGAAAGCGAAAGCGGTACGGGGGACGCGAGAGCGGTACGGGGGAAGCGCGTTGGTCAGTCTTCGACCGGCCCGATGAGCCGTACGACGGAGTCGTCGCGGCGATGGCTGTCGATCTGGAACCGGAACCGTGAGGGGTGGTAGAGCACCCGCGAGTACTCGGTCGGAACGTCGTTCTGGTCCGCCGTGACGGCGACGACCTCCAGCACCATCGAGCGCCGGGGCAGTCCGAGCACCACGCTGTCCGGCGCGGTCAGCTCCGCGGCTCCGACGAGATTGCGGGCCGACACCATCTCGACGCCGTGGTCCTGGGAGAGGCGCTGATAGAGCGAACCGGACAGATCGGTGCCGGCCAGGGCGCCGAACCGCCCCGCGTCCAGGTACGCGTTGAGCAGGGCGATCGGCTCGCCGTCCAGCGTCGCGAGACGGCGTACGTGCAGCATCCCCGCCGGCAGGCTCCCCAGCGCGGCGGTGACGTTCTCGTCCGCCTCGACCACCGACGCACCGAGCACCGAGAGGCTCCAGGGCCGCCCGGTCTCCCGCAGCAGGTCCGAGAAGCTCGAAAGGCTCGACAACTGCTCGTCGACCTTCTGCTCGCAGACGAACGTCCCCCGGCCGCGCGAACGGGCCAGGTACCCCTCGGCCACCAGCGCGAGGATCGCCTGGCGCACCGGGGCGAGGCTGACGCCCAGCGTCTTCGCGAGATCGCGCTCCTGCTGGATGCGCTCACCGGCGGCGAGACGTCCGTCGTGGATCTGTTCTTTGATCGCCGCCGCGACCTGGTGGTACAGCGGCGTCGGGGAGTCCCGGTCCACGGTGATCTCAAGTGGCCGAAACCCGCTCGCTACGGTGACTGGCGATTCCATGGCCGGAACTCTACAAAGTTATAAACTTCTGTCAACGCTCTCGGCAGAACTGCTGCTGACAGCTTGGCCGGGCGCGAGGTGCCCCTCACCCCCGCTCCGACCTGGCGCTATCGACTCCGGGTCGACTCCGGTGGCCTCTGGCCGCACCACTCGCCCAACAAGCTTTTTACGGGGCCCAGTTGGCGCGCCGACTCGTCCGGCAGGTGTGATCAGGGGGCGGCCGCCCGGCGTTCCGGGGCATGCGGGATGTCCCCGTGTGAGGCATTGATCCTTGTCTGGGGCGGCTGCATCACGCCACCAGCCATCGCGCTTCGGCGCGGTACGTCCGACGGCCCGTCGGATGGATCCGACGGGCCGTCAGGTCAATCTGGTACTCCGTCAGGCGCTTTTGCCTGCAAGCGACTTCGGCTGCCGCCGCGAGTACGTCAGTGGTTACGGGGGAAGCCCAGGTCCACGCCATCCGGGGCCTCGGACGGGTCCGGCCAGCGGGTGGTGACGACCTTGCCGCGCGTGTAGAAGTGCACGCCGTCGTTGCCGTAGATGTGGTGGTCGCCGAAGAGGGAGTCCTTCCAGCCGCCGAAGGAGTGGTAGCCCACCGGGACCGGGATCGGCACGTTCACGCCGACCATGCCCGCCTCGACCTCCAGCTGGAAGCGCCGTGCGGCGCCGCCGTCGCGGGTGAAGATCGCCGTGCCGTTGCCGAACGGCGACGCGTTGATGAGGGCGATGCCCTCCTCGTACGTCTCCGTCCGGAGCACCACCAGCACCGGGCCGAAGATCTCGTCGCGGTACGCGTCCGAGTCGGTGGAGACCTTGTCGAGGAGGGACAGGCCGATCCAGTGGCCGTCCTCGAAGCCCTCCACCGTGTGGCCCGTGCCGTCGAGGACGACCTCCGCGCCCTGGGCCGCCGCGCCCGTGACGTACGAGGCGACCTTGTCGCGGTGGGCCTTGGTGATCAGCGGGCCCATCTCGGAGGCGGGGTCGTTGCCGGGGCCGATGACGATCTTCTCGGCGCGCTCGCGGATCTTGTCGACCAGTTCGTCGCCGATCGCACCGACCGCGACGACCGCCGAAATGGCCATGCAGCGCTCACCGGCGGAGCCGTACGCCGCCGAGACCGCCGCGTCCGCCGCCGCGTCCAGGTCGGCGTCCGGGAGGACCAGCATGTGGTTCTTGGCGCCGCCGAGGGCCTGGACCCGCTTGTGGTTCGCGGAGGCCGTCGTGTGGATGTGCCGGGCGATCGGCGTGGACCCCACGAAGGAGACCGCCGCGATGTCCGGGTGCGCCAACAGCGCCTCCACCGCGACCCGGTCGCCGTGCACCACGTTCAGCACCCCGTCGGGCAGCCCGGCCTCCGAGGCCAGCTCGGCGAGGAGGTTCGCGGCGGACGGGTCCTTCTCGCTGGGCTTGAGGACGAACGTGTTGCCGCAGGCGACGGCCAGCGGGAACATCCACATCGGCACCATCGCCGGGAAGTTGAACGGCGTGATGCCCGCGACCACCCCGAGCGACTGGCGGATCGAGGAGACGTCGACCCGGCTGGAGACCTGGGTGGACAGCTCGCCCTTGAGCTGCGTGGTGATCCCGCAGGCCAGCTCCACGATCTCCAGGCCGCGCGCGACCTCGCCGAGCGCGTCGGAGTGCACCTTGCCGTGCTCGGCGGTGATCAGCGCGGCGAGGTCGTCGCGGTGGGCGTCGAGGAGGGCGCGGTAGCGGAAGAGGATGCCCGTCCGCTGTGAGAGGGACGACGTGCCCCACGTCGCATACGCGGCCTTCGCGACGGCGACCGCCGCGTCCACCTCCTCGGCGGAGGCGAGTGCGACCTGGGTGGTGACGGCTCCGGTCGCCGGGTCCGTGACGGGGCCCCAGTTGCCCGAGGCGCCCTCGACGGTCTTGCCACCGATCCAGTGGTGGACGGTCTTCATTGCGTTACTCCCTCAGAAATCGCGGTCACAGGACGCGCTCACAGATCGCACTCACCGATCGCGGCGACGGACCGTGCTCACAGATGGCGGCGCCGGGCCCGGGTGTGCCGGTCGTACTCCTCACGGGCCTCGACCGCCGCCGCGCGGGTCGCGGTCTCCGCCACGGGAACATCCCACCATGCCTGGGCCGCCGGCACGCCCGACACTGTGTCTGCGGTTTCGGTCTCCACGTAGACACATGTGGGGCCCTCGGCCGCGCGCGCCTCCGCCAGCGCTTCGCGCAGGTCACGGACGGTCTTGGCGCGGATCACCCGCATCCCGAGCGAGGCCGCGTTGGCGGCGAGATCGACGGGCAGCGGGGCGCCGGTGAACGTGCCGTCCGCGGCCCGGAAGCGGTACGCCGTACCGAACCCCTCCGAGCCGACCGACTCGGACAGGCCGCCGATCGAGGCGTACCCGTGGTTCTGGACCAGGACGACCTTGAGGGGCAGCCGCTCCTGGACCGCCGTGACGATCTCGGTCGGGTTCATCAGGTACGTTCCGTCCCCGACCAGCGCCCAGACGGGCCGGCCCGGGGCGGCGAGCTGGACGCCGATGGCGGCCGGGAGCTCGTATCCCATGCAGGAGTAGCCGTACTCCACGTGGTACTGGTCGCGGGAGCGGGCCCGCCACAGCTTGTGCAGGTCACCGGGGAGCGAACCGGCCGCGTTGATGACGATGTCCTCGTCCGTCACCAGCGCGTCCAGCGCGCCGAGGACCTGGGCCTGGGTGGGCCGGGTCAGCTCCTCGTCGGCGGACAGGGCGGCGTCCACGCGCTGTTCCCAACGCTCCTTGTCCTCCGCGTACTCCGCCGCGTAGGCGGGGTCGACGCGGTGGCCCGCGAGCCCTTCGGTCAGCCCTTCCAGTGCCGTACGGGCATCCGCCACCAGCGGGTCCGCCGCCAGCTTGTGGGCGTCGAAGCCGGTGACGTTGATGTTGAGGAAACGGACCTCGGGGTGGGCGAAGAGGGTGGCGGACGCGGTCGAGAAGTCCGACCAGCGCGTGCCGACCCCGATCACCAGGTCGGCGGTCCTGGCCAGTTCGTCGGCGGTGGCGGTGCCGGTGTGGCCGATGGCGCCGACGTCGCCGGGGTGGTCGAAGCGCAGGGAGCCCTTGCCCGCCTGGGTGGAGGCGACGGGCACCCCGGTCGCGTCGGCGAACGCGGCCAGGGCGTCCTCCGCGCGGCTGTGGTGGACCCCGCCGCCCGCGACGAGCAGCGGGCGGCGCGCTGCCCGTACGAGCCGTACCGCTTCGGCCAGTTCGTACGGATCGGGCGCCTGCCGGCGCACCCGCCAGACGCGCTCGGCGAAGAACTCCTCCGGCCAGTCGAACGCCTCCGCCTGTACGTCCTGCGGCAGCGCGAGCGTGACCGCGCCGGTCTCGGCCGGGTCGCTGAGGACGCGCATCGCGGCGAGCGCGGCCGGGATCAGCGCCTCGGGGCGGCTGACGCGGTCGAAGTAGCGGGAGACCGGCCGCAGGGCGTCGTTGACGGTGACGTCGCCCGCGGAGGGGGCTTCGAGCTGCTGGAGGACGGGGTCGGCGGGACGGGTGGCGAAGGTGTCGCCGGGGAGCAGCAACACGGGCAGGCGGTTGATCGTGGCGAGGGCGGCGCCGGTGACGAGATTGGTGGCGCCGGGGCCGATGGAGGTGGTCACGGCGTGCGCGGAGAGGCGGTTGCTCTGGCGGGCGTACCCCACCGCGGCGTGCACCATGGCCTGTTCGTTTCGTCCCTGCAAGTACCTCATGTCCCCGCCGGACTCGACAAGGGCTTGGCCGATACCCGCCACGTTGCCGTGCCCGAAGATGCCCCAGGTCGCGGGGATCAACCGCTGGCGGTGGCCGTCCCGCTCGCTGTACTGGCGGGCGAGGAACGTGATCAGCGCTTGGGCGACGGTGAGACGGCGCGTGCTCATCGGGGGTCCTCCTCGGCTCGGTTTCCGGCGGTGGTGGCGCGGGGGTCGGTGCGCGGCGCGGCCGTGGCCTCGTACAGCGGCAGGCGCGGGTCCACGGGCTGGTCGGGCCAGGTGTCGCGGATCCAGCCGTGGTCGGGGTGGTCCCGGATCAGCCACTCCCGGGACTCCCCGGGTCCCGCCATCACGTTGAGGTAGTACATGTCCTGGCCGGGCGCGGCGATGGACGGGCCGTGCCAGCCGTCGGGGATGAGGACGGCGTCGCCCGTACGGACCTCGGCGAGGACGTCCGTACCGCCGGGGCGGGAGGGCGAGACCCGGTGGTAGCCGAGGGCGTCGGTGCTGCGGCTTCCGCCCGTACCCCCCGGGTCGATCTCGAAGTAGTAGATCTCCTCCAGCTCGGACTCGACGCCGGGCGTGTGCTCGTCGTGCTTGTGCGGCGGGTAGGACGACCAGTTGCCGCCCGGCGTCAGCACCTCGACCGCGATGAGCCGGTCGCACTCGAAGACACCGGCGGCGGCGAAGTTGTTGACCTGGCGCGAGCAGTCGCCCGCGCCGCGCAGCTCGACCGGAACCTCCGGCGCGGGGCCGTAGCGAGCGGGGAGTCGTCGCTCGCACTTCGCTCCTGCCAGGGCGAAGCGGCCTCCCGCACCGGAGGCGATCTGCGCATGGGCATCGCGCGGTACGTACGCGAAGTCGGTGACCCCGCCGAACACGCTTTCCCTGCCCAGCAGTTCAAAAAACTCGCCCTCCGTGTGCACCGTACAACCGCCGGTGAGCGGAAGCACGATCCATTCACTGTCCCCCGTGGCGAGGGTGTGGGAACCGCCCGGGGGCAACTCCAGGACACGCAGGGCGCTGTGGGCCCAGCCGGCCCGCTCGGGGTCGATGTCCAGGGCGTAGGGGCCGCGTGCCGAACCGCCCGCCCGCACGTGGCGGCCGGACGACCGGTCGTGATGGTTCGTCATGGGGTGTCCGTACCCTCCTAGAGCAGTCCGACGGCGGTGTCGACCGCCGCGGCCACGTCCCCGTCGACCGGATAGAGCAGCGAACGGCCCACCACCAGGCCCTGCACGGTGGGCAGTTGCAGCGCCTTGCGCCACTTCTCGTACGCGCCCTCCTGGTCGTCGCCGATCTCGCCGCCCAGCAGGACCGCCGGGAGCGTCGAGGTCTCCATCACCCGGGCCATATCGTCCGGGTCCTGGGTAACGGGAAGCTTCAGCCAGGTGTACGCGGAGGTACCGCCGAGTCCCGAGGCGATGGCTATCGAGCGCGTCACCGCCTCGGCGGACAGGTCCGTGCGGAGCCGGCCGTTCTCGCGGCGGCAGATGAACGGCTCGACGAAGACGGGGAGCCGGCGCTCGGCCATGGCGTCGACGGCGCGGGCGGCGGAGTGGAGGGTGCCGACCGACGCGCTGTCCTGGTAGTCGATACGGAGCAGCAGCTTGCCGGCGTCGAAGCCGGAGCGGGCCAGGTCCTCGGGGCGGTGGCCCGTGAAGCGGTCGTCCAGCTCGAAGGCGGCGCCGGCGAGGCCGCCGCGGTTCATCGAGCCGATGACGACCCGGTCCTCCAGGGCGCCGAGGAGCAGCAGGTCGTCCAGGATGTCGGCGGTGGCCAGGACGCCGTCCACGCCGGGGCGGGAGAGGGCCAGGCAGAGCCGCTCCAGCAGGTCGGCGCGGTTGGCCATGGCGAGGCGGCGGTCACCGACGGCGAGGGCGCCCCGGGCGGGGTGGTCGGCGGCGATGATCATCAGCCGGCCCGTGGAGCGGATCAGGGGGCGCCTGACCCGCCGGGCGGCGGCCTCGGCGACGGCCTCGGGGTGGTGGGTGCGCAGCCGGACCAGGTCCGACACGTCGACGCGGCTCATGAGGCGTCCCTTTCGGGCTCGGCCGGCATCGGTCCGCCGGCGAGGACCTGGGTGACCTCGCCGTCGTACGGCATGGCGGACGAACAGGCGAGGCGGCCGGCGACGATCGCGCCCGCGGCGTTCGCGTATCTCATGGTCTGCTCCAGATCCCAGCCGGCCAGCAGGCCGTGGCAGAGGGCGCCGCCGAACGCGTCACCGGCACCGAGTCCGTTGACCACGTCGACGGGGACGGGGGGTACTTCGGCGGTGGTGCCGTCGCGGTGGACCGCGAGGACGCCCTTGGGGCCCTGTTTGACGACGGCCAGCTCGACGCCCGCGGCGAGCAGCGCGCGGGCGGCGGCGTACGGCTCCCGCTCCCCGACGGCCACCTCGCACTCGTCCAGGTTGCCGACGGCGACGGTGGCGTGCCGCAGCGCCCGCGCGTAGACCTCACGGGCGGCGGCGGCCTGGTCCTGGCCCGGCTCCGCGCTCTCGCTCCGGTCCTGGCCCGGCTCACCGCCCCCGGGCCAGAACATCGGCCGCCAGTCGAGGTCGAAGACGGTGATCCCGCCCCGGGCGCGTGCCTCCAGCGCGGCGAGGGTGGCCGTACGGCTGGGCTCCGCGCACAGGCCGGTGCCGGTCATCCAGAAGATCCGGGCGGACCTGATGGCGTCCAGGTCCAGTTCGTGCGGATGGATCTCCAGGTCGGGGGCCTTGGGCTCGCGGTAGAAGTAGAGCGGGAAGTCGTCCGGGGGGAAGATCTCGCAGAAGGTGACCGGGGTCGGGTACCGGTCGACCGGCGTCACCCAGCGGTCGTCCACCGCGAACTCCCCGAGGGCCTGGTGGAGATAGTCCCCGAAGGCGTCCCGGCCGGTGCGGGTGATGACGGCGGTACGGCGGCCCAGGCGCGCGGAGGCGACGGCCACGTTGGTCGCGGAGCCGCCCAGGAACTTACCGAAGGTGTCCACCTGGGCCAGCGGGACCCCGGTCCTGAGGGGATAGAGGTCGACCCCGATCCGCCCCATGGTGATGACGTCGTACGGCTCGTACGGCTCGGGCATATGTGTTCCTCCGGTCTCGGCAACCCCAGGTGTAGTGCTCCGCCACGCGCCCTGTCAATGTTTTGTCCTGACATTCGGACGAAGGCTTGACACTCTTTCCGAATGGCCGGAAAGCTGACCGTTATGACTTCATCCGTACCCCCACTGAACCGCATCCGCGTCGGGTCGGCCCCCGATTCGTGGGGGGTGTGGTTTCCCGACGACCCGCGACAGGTGCCCTGGCGGCGTTTCCTCGACGAGGTGTCCGAGGCCGGCTACGAGTGGATCGAGCTCGGCCCGTACGGCTATCTGCCGACCGATCCCGACGTGTTGGGCGAGGAGACCGCGAAGCGCGGGCTGAAGGTCTCGGCCGGGACGGTCTTCACCGGGCTGCACCACGGCCCCTCGGTCTGGGAGAAGACCTGGGAACACGTCTCGGACATCGCGGCACTCACCCGGGCGATGGGCGCCGACCATCTGGTGGTCATCCCGGCCTTCTGGCGCGACGACAAGACCGGTGAGGTGCTGGAGGACCGGACCCTCACCCCGGAGCAGTGGCGCGACCTGACGACGCAGACCGAACGCCTGGGCCGCGAGGTGCGCGACCGTTACGGCCTGCGGATCGTCGTCCACCCGCACGCCGACACCCACGTCGACACCGAGGAGAACGTCAACCGCTTCCTGGACTCCACCGACCCGGAACTCGTCTCGCTCTGCCTGGACACCGGGCACTACGCCTACTGCGGCGGCGACAGCGTCAAGCTGATGGAGACGTACGGCGAACGCATCGGCTACCTGCACCTCAAGCAGGTCGACCCGGAGATCCTCGCCGAGGTCGTGGCCCACGAGGTGCCGTTCGGGCCGGCCGTCGGGCGGGGCGTCATGTGCGAACCGCCCGCCGGTATCCCGGCGCTGGAGCCGGTGCTGGCGGCGGCGCAGCGGCTGGACGTCGACCTCTTCGCCATCGTCGAGCAGGACATGTACCCCTGCCCGCCGGACAAGCCCTTCCCCATCGCCACCCGCACCCGCCGCTTCCTGCGGAGCTGCGGGGTCTGAGACCGGCGCCACCGAAGCACCGCTGGGCGCCCCCGGCCTCTCGGGCGATCATGTGCCGTATGTGTCACAAGAATCCCCTTTCTGTCACACATATCTCCATTACGCGGGTCTTCCGTCACAGGGGGGCGACAGACCCAGTCTCCTCATCACTCTCCGTCGTTCATCGGGCACAGGCTGAGTGATCGCCAGCGTCTCTGCCGCAGCTCCCCCGACGGCCCCACAGGCCGCCCCTGCGGCGGACGCAAGGAGGTGCCACTGATGACGGACAAAGGACTCTGGTCGTACAAGGAGATCGCGGCGCACATCCGGGTGCAGCCGGACACCGTCCGCTCGTACCGGAAACACGGACTGCTCCCGCCGCCCGACCACGTGGAGAACGGCAAGCCCTACTGGTACGCGGACACCGTCCGCACCTGGGTCGCCAACCGGCCCGGCAACAGAGGGTCCAGATGATCCTGATACGCCGGACCTGACGGACCGACGGCCCGGACGAAGGGGGCGATGAACCGGCCGGGCCCGTACCGCTCATCGGTACGGGCCCGCCGGGTCTCACACACCCGCCGTGTCCCGGTCCCGTACGGGTGACTGCCCGCCGTCCGGGGCATCCGTCACCGGCTCCCCCGCGCCCGCGCCCTCGCTGAGGCCGAACCGGTCGTGGAAGCGGCGCAGCGGCCCCGGCGCCCACCAGGTCGCCCTGCCCGTCAGCCTCATCACCGCGGGGACGAGGAGGCTGCGCACCACCATCGCGTCCATGATCACGGCGAGGGCTATCCCGAGGCCCAGGGCGAGCGCCGCATCGCCCAGTTGCTCGACGCGGCGGCCAATGTCTTCTGCACCACCGGCTACACCGCGGCGAGCACCAACTCCATCGCCCGGGAGGCGGGGGTCTCGCCCGGCACGCTCTACCAGTTCTTCCCGAACAAGGAAGCCATCGCCGTCGAGCTGGGCGACCAACTGCTGCGGCGCTGGCGCGAGACGTACGGCCAGGCGTTCCTGCCCGCGCACCTGAACCTGCCGCTGGACGAGCTGCTGGACGCCGTCCTCGACCCGCTCATCGAGTTCAACCAGGCGAACCCCGCCTTCGCCGTACTGCTCCAGGGCTCCGAGACCCCCGGCCACGAGGGCGCCGAGCGCGAGGCGTACGCGAAGGAGCTGAAGTCCGTCCTCCACCGCTACCTGAGCCCGCTCGTGGGCGAGGCGGGCTGCCAGGGCGTGCCCGCCGGACCGTCGCCGGACGGGATGGGGCAGGCGGCGGGGCACGGGGGCGCGCGGGGGTGACCCCCGGCTTCGCTTTCATACCCCCTAGGGGTAAAGTTCGAGGAGTCGGGCGTCACGGGATCGGCGTCACGCGATTCCCGCGCTCTCCCGGCACCCCCCGAAGCGGGTACCGATGCTGTCGAATGCTCTCGAAGAGGAGAACACCATGACCACCGAGACGACGACCGACTCGACCGAGACCTCCGGCGGAGTCACCACCGTCTACCAGGTCAAGGGCATGAGCTGCGGCCATTGCGAAGGCGCCGTCTCCGGCGAGATCTCCGCGATCGAGGGCGTCACGTCCGTCCGGGCCACGGCGGCCACCGGCCAGGTGACAGTCGTGTCCGAATCGGTACTGGACGAGAGCGCCGTACGCGCGGCCGTGGACGAGGCGGGATACGAGCTGGTCGAGCACGCCTGACCGTCGACAGTCACATAATCGTAGGTCCGGGTGTGGGTTGACCCCTTGATTCCGTGGTTTTTGACCTCGATGGCCTGTAGCTCTACATGTGAGCCACAAGACCTTCACAAAGAGATCTAGATCACATAGATTGAGGGGTAACCATTCGGGCAGCTCGCGTGTCTTAGAAGGCGATGCCGGAGAACGTCTTGGGGGACGTTCGAAGGCATGTCATGGAACGTCTTGGGGGACGTTCCGGACAGGCGCGATCGACCGGGGCACGTGCACCGCGGGGAGCTTTGAGCGGCCCTCCCGTACGTACGTACCCCGGTCAGAGCGCGGCGAGAAGCCCGCTGTGGTTTCAGCAGACGCCCGGTCCGGATCCCGTGGGGGGAATCCGCATCCGGGGATATGGAGAGCGCCCCGCTCGCCGACCCGTGGGGGGATCGGCGGCGGGGCGCTTTTCGTTGTGCTGCGCGCCGCGTGTGGTGTCCCACGTGGCGCGTGCCGCGTGCGGTCAGCGGCCCTCGACCGGGACGAAGTCGCGCAGGACCTCGCCGGTGTAGATCTGGCGGGGACGGCCGATGCGGGATCCCGGCTCCTTGATCATCTCGTGCCACTGGGCGATCCAGCCGGGCAGCCGGCCGATCGCGAAGAGCACGGTGAACATCTCGGTCGGGAAGCCCATGGCCCGGTAGATCAGGCCGGTGTAGAAGTCCACGTTCGGGTAGAGCTTGCGCTCGACGAAGTACTCGTCGGCCAGCGCGTGCTCCTCCAGCTTGAGCGCGATGTCCAGCAGCTCGTCGGACTTGCCGAGCGCCGACAGGACGTCGTGCGCCGCCGCCTTGATGATCTTCGCCCGGGGGTCGAAGTTCTTGTAGACGCGGTGCCCGAAGCCCATGAGCTTCACGCCGTCTTCCTTGTTCTTCACCTTGCGGATGAAGGAGTCGACGTCGCCGCCGGCCGCCTGGATGCCTTCGAGCATCTCCAGGACCGAGGCGTTGGCGCCGCCGTGCAGGGGGCCCCACAGGGCGCTGATGCCCGCGGAGATCGAGGCGAACATGTTCGCCTGCGAGGAGCCGACCAGGCGCACGGTGGACGTCGAACAGTTCTGCTCGTGGTCCGCGTGCAGGATGAAGAGCTTGTCGAGCGCGGCGACCACGACCGGGTCCGGCACGTACTCCTGCGCGGGCACGGAGAACGTCATCCGCAGGAAGTTCTCGACGTACCCGAGGTCGTTGCGCGGGTAGACGAAGGGGTGGCCGATCGACTTCTTGTACGCGTACGCCGCGATCGTCGGAAGCTTGGCGAGCAGCCGGATCGTCGAGAGGTGGCGCTGCTTCTCGTCGAACGGGTTGTGGCTGTCCTGGTAGAACGTCGACAACGCGCTGACCACGGAGGACAGCATCGCCATCGGGTGCGCGTCGCGCGGGAAGCCGTCGTAGAAACGCTTGACGTCCTCGTGCAGCAGCGTGTGCTGGGTGATCTCGTTCTTGAACGAGGCCAGCTGGTCGACGGTCGGAAGCTCGCCGTTGATCAGCAGGTACGCCACCTCGACGAAGCTGGACCGCTCGGCCAGCTGTTCGATGGGGTAACCGCGATAACGGAGGATGCCTTCCTCGCCGTCGAGGTAGGTGATCCCGGACTTGTAGGCGGCGGTGTTGCCGTACCCGCTGTCCAGTGTCACCAGGCCGGTCTGAGCACGGAGCTTTCCGATGTCGAAGCCCGAATCGCCGACGGTGCTGTTGATCACCGGATAGGTGTACTCGCCGTCGCCGTACCGCAGTACTACCGCGTCGTTCGCGTCGTTGTCGCGTTTCTCGCTCACGTCATCCCTCACCGACGTAGTGCCTCTTCTTCGAGGTGCCCTGACTGTCTCTACCATCCCCCATTTGGCTCAGGAGAGTGCACTCGGGGTCGGCCATTAGGCCTATCCGCGGCACTCAGTGCCGCGAACCTGTTCATCCTGCCCTCTTCGCACCCGTTCTGAAAGTCCACGCGCTCAGTTGCGTACGGCGGGCCGGTCGCCGGAGAGCGAAACGCCCGACAGGCGGTGGTCGAGGGCGGTGAAACGCCGGCCTGCCGAGACCGTCCGCACCGCCTGCCCTATGGCCTTGCGCGAGCCGACCAGCACCACGAGTTTCTTGGCCCGGGTGACGGCGGTGTAGAGGAGATTGCGCTGGAGCATCACCCAGGCCCCCGTCGTGACCGGGATGACCACGGCCGGGTACTCACTGCCCTGGGACCGGTGGATCGTCATCGCGTACGCGTGCGCCAGCTCGTCCAGCTCGTCGAAGTCGTACGGCACCTCTTCGTCCTCGTCGGTCAGCACCGTGAGCCGCTGGTCCTCCAGATTCAGCGAGGTGACGACCCCGACCGTGCCGTTGAAGACGCCGTTCTCCCCCTTCTCGTAGTTGTTGCGGATCTGGGTGACCTTGTCGCCCACCCGGAACACCCGGCCGCCGAGCCGCTTCTCCGGCAGGTCGGGGCGGCCCGGCGTGATGGCCTGCTGGAGCAGACCGTTCAGCGCCCCCGCGCCGGCCGGCCCGCGGTGCATCGGGGCCAGCACCTGGACGTCACGCCGCGGGTCCAGCCCGAACTTCGCGGGGATCCGGCGGGCCGCGACCTCCACCGTGACGCGGCCCGCGTCCTCCGTCTCGTCCTCCACGAAGAGGAAGAAGTCGGAGAGGCCCTCGGTGATCGGATGCACCCCCGAGTTGATCCGGTGGGCGTTGGTGACCACGCCCGACTGCTGGGCCTGGCGGAAGATCCGGGTGAGCCGGACCTGCGGCACGGGCCCGCCCTCCGCCAGCAGATCGCGCAGCACCTCCCCCGCCCCGACCGACGGCAGCTGGTCGACATCCCCCACCAGCAGGAGGTGCGCGCCCGGCGCCACCGCCTTCACCAGCTTGTTGGCCAGCAGCAGGTCCAGCATCGACGCCTCGTCCACGACCACCAGGTCCGCGTCCAGGGGTCGTTCCCTGTCGTACGCCGCGTCCCCGCCCGGTTTCAGCTCCAGCAGCCGGTGCACCGTGGACGCCTCGGCGCCCGTCAGCTCGGCCAGCCGCTTGGCCGCGCGCCCGGTGGGGGCCGCCAGCACCACCTTGGCCTTCTTCGCGCGCGCCAGCTCCACGATCGAGCGGACCGTGAACGACTTCCCGCAGCCGGGCCCGCCCGTGAGGACGGCGACCTTCTCCGTCAGCGCCAGCCGGACCGCCTGCCGCTGCTCGGGCGCCAGCTCCGCGCCCGTACGGCCGGCGAGCCACGCCAGCGCCTTGTCCCACGCGACGTCCCGGAAGGCCGGCATGCGGTCCTCACCGGTCCGCAGCAGCCGGAGCACCTGGGCGGAGAGGGACAGCTCCGCGCGGTGGAACGGGACCAGATAGACCCCGTTGACCGGCTCCCCGCCGTCCGGCCCCGGCACGCGCTCGCGCACCGCCCCCTCGTCCTCCGTCGTCAGCTCGGCCAGGCACTCGATGACCAGGCCCGTGTCGACCTGGAGCAGCTTCACGGCGTCCGCGATGAGCCGCTCCTCGGGCAGGAAGCAGTGCCCCTGGTCGGTGGACTGCGACAGCGCGTACTGGAGGCCGGCCTTGACCCGCTCCGGGCTGTCGTGCGGGATGCCGACGGCCTGCGCGATCCGGTCGGCGGTGAGGAAGCCGATGCCCCAGACGTCGGCCGCCAGGCGGTACGGCTCGTTCCTGACCACCGAGATCGAGGCGTCCCCGTACTTCTTGTAGATCCGCACCGCGATGGAGGTGGAGACGCCGACCCCCTGGAGGAAGATCATGACCTCCTTGATCGCCTTCTGTTCCTCCCAGGCGGCGGCGATCATCTTCGTCCGTTTGGGACCCAGCCCCGGGACTTCCACGAGCCTCTTCGGCGCCTCCTCGATGATGTCCAGGGTGTCCAGCCCGAAGTGCTCCACGATCCGGTCCGCGATGCGCGGGCCGATGCCCTTGATCAGGCCGGAGCCGAGGTAACGGCGGATGCCCTGGATGGTGGCGGGCAGGACCGTCGTGTAGTTCTCCACCGTGAACTGCTTGCCGTACTGGGGGTGCGAGGCCCAGCGCCCCTCCATCCGCAGCGACTCGCCCGGCTGGGCGCCGAGGAGAGCGCCGACGACGGTGAGAAGGTCACCGCCCCGGCCGGTGTCGACCCGGGCGACCGTGTAGCCGTTCTCCTCGTTCGCGTACGTGATGCGCTCGAGGACGGCTTCGAGCACGGCGAAGGAGAAGGACGGAGAGGGGGAGGGGGAGGGGGAGGAAGAGGGGGTCGCGGTCGGCGTGGCGGTCGGACGAGGGGACTGGTTGGGCATGAACCGACGCTACCGCCGGATTCCGACATCGCGCCCGGCCTGTGGATAACTCCCGTCGTACGCCTCTCCGCACGCCCCGGCGCGCGCTACTGGGGGCCCGGTCAGAAGACCGGGCCCCGCGCGCTCCCCCCGTCGGCGAGGCTTCGTGATCCCCCCGGATCCGTCCCCCGAAAACCTTGCCGACGTGTACGACTCATCTCACGCGGGGATGGTTGCACGATTTCGCAGCGTTATTTTTCTGAGTCCGCGTCATTGACGGCTGAGGCGGGGGGATTTCCTAGAGGGAGTGCGTCACGTACCGCTCCACGACCTCCGTCAGCAGCTCCACGCCGTCCCTCTTCCACAGCTCGTCGTTGAACAGCTCCACCTCGATCGGCCCGTCGTAGCCGGCCGCGTCCACCAGGGCGCGCCAGGCGCGCAGGTCGACCGATCCGTCGCCGAGCTGGCCGCGGCCGTTCAGGACTCCGGCGGGAAGGGGGGTGGTCCAGTCGGCCAGTTGGAAGGAGAACACACGGTCGGCGGCGCGGGCGACGGCCGCGGGCGCCCGGTCGTCCCACCAGACGTGGTACGTGTCCACGACCACGCCGACCTGTTCCGCCGGGAAGCGTTCGGCCAGTTCGAGGGCCTGGTCGAGCGTGGAGACCACACACCGGTCCGACGCGAACATCGGGTGCAGCGGCTCGATCGCGAGCCGGACACCCCGTTCACCGGCGTACGGGGCCAACTCGGCGAGCGCGTCGGCGATCCGCTCCCGGGCCCCGGCCAAGTCCCGGCTGCCGGGCGGCAGTCCGCCGGAGACGAGCACCAGCGTGTCCGTGCCGAGGGCCACCGCCTCGTCGATCGCCGCCCGGTTGTCGGCCAGCGCCTCGGCGCGTCCCGCCGGGTCGATCGCGGTGAGGAACCCGCCCCGGCAGAGGGTGGTGACGGCGAGCCCGGCGTCCCGTACGAGCCGGGCCGCGGCCTCGACTCCGTACTCCTGAACAGGCGCACGCCACAGGCCGACTCCGGGGATTCCGAGGCGTACGCACGCCTCGGTCAGTTGCGGGAGGGGGAGTTGCCTCACCGTCATCTGGTTGATGCTGAAGCGGCTGAGGTCGGGGGTGGGGGTGGCGGCAGTCGGGGCGGCGGCGGCGGTGCTGCTCGGATCTTCCGTCATCGGCCCACTCCGTACACGTCCAGCAGCGACCCCATCCGCGCCTCGGCGACCGCCGGGTCCGGGAACAGGCCCAGTCCGTCCGCCAGTTCGTACGCCCGTGCCAGATGCGGCAGCGAACGCGCCGACTGGAGTCCGCCGACCATCGTGAAGTGGTCCTGGTGGCCCGCCAGCCACGCCAGGAACACCACGCCCGTCTTGTAGAAGCGGGTGGGGGGTTGGAACAGGTGGCGCGACAACTCCACCGTGGGATCGAGCAGTTCGCGGAAACCCTTCGTGTCGCCCGTATCCAGGACCCGTACCGCCTCCGCCGCCACCGGACCCAGCGGGTCGAAGATCCCCAACAGGGCGTGGCTGAAGCCCTGTTCGTCACCGGCGATCAGCTCGGGGTAGTTGAAGTCGTCGCCCGTGTAGCAGCGCACGCCCCGGGGCAGCCGGCGGCGCAGCTCGATCTCCCGCCCGGCGTCCAGCAGCGAGACCTTGATGCCGTCGATCTTGTCGGGACGGGCGGCGATGACCTGGAGGAACGTCTCGGTGGCGGTGTCGAGATCCCCACTGCCCCAGTACCCGTCGAGCGCGGGATCGAACATCGGTCCGAGCCAGTGCAGTACGACGGGCTCCGCCGCCTGGCGCAGGAGGTGCCCGTAGAGGTGGAGATAGTCGTCGGGGCCCGTGGCCGCCGCCGCGAGTGCGCGCGACGCCATGAGGATGGCCTGCGAGCCGGTCGCCTCGACGAGGGCGAGCTGCTTCTCGTACGCGGCCCTCACCTCGTCCAAGGTGTGTGCGCCTGGCGGCAGTTGGTCGGTACCGACCCCGCAGGCGATACGGCCGCCGACCGCCTTCGCCTCAGTGGCGGTACGCCGGATCAGCTCGGCGGCGCCCGCCCAGTCCAGTCCCATGCCGCGCTGGGCGGTGTCCATGGCCTCCGCGACCCCGAGCCCGTGCGACCAGAGGTGGCGGCGGAAGGCGAGCGTCGCGTCCCAGTCGACGGCGGCGGGCGCGTCGGGGCTGGTGTCGGCGTAGGGGTCGGCGACGACGTGCGCCGCCGAGAAGACCGTACGGGAGGCGAGGGGGGTGGTGGGACGGGGTGAGTCCAGGACGAAGTGAGCGGGCTCCTCGCGGGGTGTGTACGTACGCAACTCCCCTCCGGCGGAAGGCAGTCGGAGGGTCACAGGGTCAGCTCCGGTACGTCGAAGCGGCGGCCCTCCGCCGAGGACCGCAGTCCCAGCTCGGCGAGTTGGACCCCGCGCGCGCCCGCGAGGAGGTCCCAGCGGTACGGCTCGTCGAGCGCGAGGTGGCGCAGGAACAGTTCCCACTGCGCCTTGAAGCCGTTGCCGAACTCCCCGTTGTCCGGCACCTCTTGCCACTGGTCGCGGAAGGACTCGGTGACGGGGAGGTCCGGGTTCCACACCGGCTTGGGGGTGGCGCTGCGGTGCTGCACGCGGCAGCGGCGCAGACCGGCGACCGCCGAGCCGTGCGTACCGTCGACCTGGAACTCCACCAGTTCGTCGCGGTTGACCCGTACCGACCAGGCGGAGTTGATCTGGGCGACCACGCCGCCCGCCAGCTGGAAGATGCCGTAGGCGGCGTCGTCGGCGGTGGCGGCGTACGGCTTGCCCCGCTCGTCCCAGCGCTCGGGGATGTGGGTGGTGATGTGCGCCTGGACGGTGGTGACGCGGCCGAAGAGTTCGTGGAGCACGTACTCCCAGTGCGGGAACATGTCGACGGTGATGCCACCGCCGTCCTCGGCGCGGTAGTTCCAGGAGGGGCGCTGGGGGTCCTGCCAGTCGCCCTCGAAGACCCAGTAGCCGAACTCCCCCCGTACGGAGAGGATTTGGCCGAAGAAGCCGCCGTCGATGAGGCGCTTGAGCTTGAGCAGGCCCGGCAGGAAGATCTTGTCCTGGACGACGCCGTGCTTGATTCCGGCGCTGCGGGCGAGCCTGGCCAGGTCGAGGGCGCCGGCGAGGTCGGCGGCGGTCGGCTTCTCCGTGTAGATGTGCTTGCCGGCGGCGATGGCCTTTTTGATGGACTCGACGCGGGCCGAAGTGACCTGTGCGTCGAAATAGAGGGAGATCGTGTCGTCCGCCAGGACGGCGTCGAGGTCCGTCGACCATTCGGTGAGGCCGTGGCGCTCGGCGATCTCCTTCAGGGCGTGTGCGCGGCGCCCGACGAGCACCGGCTCCGGCCAGAGGACGTCGCCGCCGCCGAGGTCCAGGCCGCCTTCTTCGCGGATCGCGAGGACGGAGCGCAGCAGGTGCTGCCGGTACCCCATCCGCCCCGTGACGCCGTTCATGGCGATCCGCACTGTCCTGCGTGTCACGAAGTTCCCTCCATACGGCCGTAGCAAGCGCTTTCTATAAGGTATGAAGCTAGCCTGCGATTCCGGGACGGACAAGAGCCGGACCGGGATCTCGCCCCTCGTGGTCCGGTCCGCCCGGCACTCACCCTCGTATCCCCCGGAGGAAAGCGATGACAGTCAGCCCGCTCTCTGGAGGCGAACGATGACGGTCACCCTGGCGGATGTGGCGGCCCGCGCGCGGGTGTCGCCCGCCACCGTGTCCCGTGTGCTGAACGGCAACTATCCGGTCGCCGCGACCACCCGGGAGCGGGTGCTGCGGGCGGTGGACGAGCTGGACTACGTACTCAACGGCCCCGCGAGTTCGCTCGCCGCCGCCACGTCCGACCTGGTCGGCATCCTCGTCAACGACATCGCCGACCCCTTCTTCGGGATCATGGCGGGGGCGGCGCAGACGGAGATCGGCGGCCAGGAGGGCACGGGGCGGGCGGGCGGCGAGAAGCTCGCCGTCGTCTGCAACACGGGGGGCTCGCCGGAGCGCGAACTGACGTATCTGACTCTCCTCCAGCGCCAGCGGGCGGCGGCCGTGGTCCTGACGGGCGGGGCCCTCGAAGATCCGGACCATATCGCCGCGATGGCCTCGAAACTGGCGAAACTCGCCGACGCGGGGACGCGGGTGGTGCTGTGCGGCCGGCCGCCGCTGCCGGACGGCGAGGCGATAGTGGCGGCGCTGGCGTTCGACAACCGCGGGGGCGGGCGGCGGCTGACGGAACACCTGCTGGCGCTGGGTCACCGGAAGATCGGTTACGTGGCGGGGCCGGCGGAGCGGACGACGACGCGGCATCGGCTGGAGGGGCACCGGGCGGCGTTGGGGGCGGGCGGGTTCGGCGGGGTTGAGGGGGTGGGGCTCGGTGAGGCTGGTGAGGCCGCTGATCAGGAGCTGCTGACCGTGCACGGGCCGTACACCCGGCGGTCGGGGTACGAGGCGACGCTGGAGCTGCTGCGGCGGGCGCCGGACCTGACCGCCGTGATCGGCGCGAACGACACGGTGGCGCTGGGGGCGTGCGCGGCCATCCGCGACCAGGGGTTGCGCATCCCGCAGGACATCTCGGTGGCGGGCTTCGACGACCTGCCGTTCTCGGTGGACGCGATGCCCGCGCTGACGACGGTACGGCTGCCGCTGTACGAGGCGGGGGCGCGGGCGGGGCGGCTGGCGATGGGGACGGAGGCGCCGCCGCCGGGCGGGATCGCGACGATCGGGGCGGAGCTGATGGTGCGGGGGTCCACGGGGGTGGCTCGGGTGGGGTGAGGGGGTGTGGTCGGGGGGTGTGATCAGCGGTGACGGGGTATTGGGGTGGGACGGCTTGATGTCCTGGAATGCGTCGTTCAGATGCCTTGTTCAGACGCCTCGTTCGGAAAGGAACAATCTCGTGAAGTTCGCCTTCTCCACCCTCGGAGTACCGGGTCTGCCCATCCCCGAGGTCGTCGGCCTCGCCGCCGCCACCGGCTACCACGGCGTGGAACTCCGCGCCCACCCGGAGGAACCGGTCCACCCCGGCATCGGTGCGGCCGAGCGGGCCGCGGTGGTGGACGACTTCAAGCGGGCCGGCGTGGAGATCCTGACGGTCGCGGGGTACGTACGGGTCGCCGACACGACCGCCGACGAGGACGCCGTACGGCAGGAACTCGACGACCTCCTCTGGCTGGCCCGGGACCTGGGCGCCGCGAACGTCCGCGTCTTCCCCGGCGGCGTGGACCAGGACCCGGCGGAGGCGGACGCGGCGGCGGCACGGCGGCTGGGCGCGGCGGGGGAAGTGGCGGCGGACTTCGGCGTACGGATCCTGCTGGAGACCCACGACTCGCACCGGACGGGTGTGGACGCGGCGCGGGTGCTGGGGACGGTGGGGCACCCGCAGGTGGGCGTGTTGTGGGACGTGATGCACACGTGGCTGGGCGGGGAGGACCCGATCACCACGCACGCGGTACTGGCGCCGCACCTGGGCTACGTACAGGTCAAGGACATCGCGTCGGCCGAGGACACGACTCCGCTGGCGCTGGGGGCGGGGGTGCTGCCGCTGGCGGAGTGCATGGCGCTGCTGGCGAGTGGGGGTGACGGCGGCGATGGCGGCAATGGCGGTGAGAACGGTTGGGTGTGCTGGGAGTACGAGAAGCGCTGGTATCCGCAGGCGGCGGAGTTGCAGGGGCTGCTGGAGGCGGGGCGGGGGTATTTGGAGGGGCTGGTGGGTGGGGGGCGCTGAGGTGAGGGGCTGAAGGTCGGGGCTGAAGGTCGGGGCTGAACTGGCGGAGCCGTTCACGTTCGTGGTGGACGGGGCGGGTGTGCTGCGCATGGCGCCGCGCCGCAGCGAAGATGTGGCCTGCGCGGGCGGCGGGACGGTTCTGAGCGCAGGCGAGATGGCCTTTGTGCGGGAGGGGGACTTCTTCTGCGTGTTCTGTGGGGGTGGGGGCGCGGAGCGTTCAGGGTCGGGTGCGGGTTCAGACCGAGGGGTAGTCGGGGGTGGCCGGGTTGTTGTGTGCGGGGTGGGGCCGCCCCTTGGTGTTGATTGTCGCGGGTCCGGTCCGGGCGTCAAGGGCGCTCCTGCGTCGCGTCGGCTTCGCCGATTGCGCTGCGCTTAACCCTTGACCCCCGGCCCGGACCCGCAAGTGCAGGCAGAGGGGGGCGGCCCGGGGAAAGGTCCCCCGGGGGCCAGTCTGTTCCCGGGGTTTCGTCGCGGTCCTCGGCTTTCGGCGGGGTTTTGCGCACCACTTGAATGGGGCGGTGACGGGCTGGTTCGGCGGCTGGACGGCCGTCTGTTGGCCGGTGCGCAAGCACCGTGTCTGAGGTGAGTGGGTGGTGGGGCGCAGGTGGCCGGGTGGGGCGGTTGTCGGGCCTGTTTCGGTGGGTCATGTGCTCTGAGAGCCCGTTAACGAAACACAGGACACAAGACCGGGCGAGAGGGCCCCTCGGGAGTCCTCAAAGTCGGGACAAATGGGGCATATTTCCTTGCTGGGGTGGGTTGCTGCGCGGCCCCGGCGGCCGACTGCCACCCACCGGCCCGCACGCGGGCCCCCACACCCGAGCCGAGTGGGTGGTGGGGCGGAATGTGATTGCCGGGACGGCCATCCGGCCCCTTCCGGCCGGATGTGGGCCGCCAGAGCCCCTTAACAGAACACAGGACACAAGACCCGGAGAAGAAGCCCCCCACCGGGCCTGAAAACCCACCCATATGGGGCATATTGGCTGCCGGGATCGAGGAACCCGGCCCGGCCCCCGCAGCTCACCACGAATCTCAGACACGGTGCCTGCACGCCCACCAACAGACGGCCTTCCAGCCGCCGAACCAGCCCGCCACCGCCCCATTCAAGTCGTGCGCAAAACCCCGCCGAAAGCCGCAGCCCGCGACGAAACCCCAACCGCATCCCGGGGTTGTCGGGGGACCTTCCCCCGGGCCGCCCCCCTCAGCTGCACTTGCGGGGCCGGGGTGGGAGTCAAGGGTGGAACGCAGTGGAATCGGCGAAGCCGACGCTCCGCAGGAGCGCCCTTGACGCCCACCCCGGCCCCGCGACAATCAACAACCGGGGCGGCCCCACGCCGATCAATACAAGACCGGCCACCCCCAACTACCCCTCGGCCCGAACCCGCACCCCACCCATCCACCCCAGCCAAATACCCCGCCGAATTAAGCTTCGCTTACGTATGGGGCGAGTCGGAGTCGCCTGAGAAGGGGTGGTCATGCTCGATCTCGGGCGGCTTCGCGCCCTCCACGCCGTTTCTGTCCACGGGTCCGTCGTGGCTGCCGCCTCCGCCCTGGGGTATACCCCCTCCGCCGTTTCCCAGCAGATCACCAAGTTGGAGCGGGAGACTCGTACCACACTCCTGGAGCGGCGGGGGCGTGGTGTGGTGCTCACCGACGAGGCGCGGCATCTCGCCGCCACCGCCGAGCAGTTGTTCGCCATCGTCGAGCGGGCCGAGACCACCCTGGAGGAGCGGCGCGGGCAGCCCACCGGGCAGCTCGTCGTCGCCGCCTTCGCCTCCTCGGCGCGTGGGTTGCTTCCCCCTGTGCTCGCCGAACTCGCCCTGCTTCATCCCACCTTGGATGTTCGGCTGCGCGAGATCGACCCGCACCTGTCCTCCGATCTCGTCGCCCGGGGGCTGATCGACCTCGCCGTCACCCACGACTGGGACATCGCCCGGCTGCCCACCCCCGACGGGGTCGAGCAGGCCGTCATCGGTGACGATCTGTGTGATCTGCTCGTGCCGGACGGGCATCCGCTCGCCGCGCGGGCCGTCGTGCGCCGGGCGGATCTGCGCGGGCTGCGGTGGATCTGCCAGCCGCCCGGCACCGTCTGCCACGACTGGCTCGTACGCACGCTGCGTGCCGCCGGCTGCGAGCCCGAGCTGGCTCATCAGGCCGAGGAGAACCACACCCAGATCGCCCTGATCGCCGCCGGGTTGGGCGTCGCGATGGTTCCCCGGCTGGGGCGCGGGCCGCTGCCCCCGGGCGTACGGGCCCTGGCCCTCGATCCTGTGCCCTCGCGACGGTTGTACGCGCTGTGGCGCACCGGTGCCGCCCGGCGGCCCGCCGTCACCGCGACCGTGGCGGCCCTGCGGCGGCATTGGCCCGACGTTGCCGCCGTGGCCAGTTGAGAGGCGGTCCGCCGGGCGGGCCGAACAAGGCCCGCCCGGCGGAGGTGCCTTACGGCCTCAGCGTCTGCTGACGCTCCACCTTCTGGCGGTCCAGCTTCGCGTCGAACGGCGCGAGCGGCTTCGCCTTCGCCGCGTCCTGCTGTACGGCCGCCGGCGCGACGCCCGCCCAGTCCAGGATCCGGGCCGTGGCCTTCGCCGACTGGTCCGGGTTCAGCGCCGCCACGTTGGCGCCGTGGTTGGCGCCCGGGGCGACGTACACGTAACTGTCACGCGCGCCGCGCCCGACGCGGAACTGCTCCGCGCCCCACGGGTCGTTCTGCCCGTACACGAACAGCATCTGGTCCGCGTGGTGCTGCACCCAGCTGTCGACGTCCGGCATCACGCGCGGGTCGAACGACATGGGGATGTCGCGCGGCACGAAATTGCGCGGCGGCTGGTAGCCGTAGCGGCTCAGCTTGCCCAGGTGCGGCTGCTTGATGTCCGGCGAGCCCAGCTGCGTACCGGCCTGGTAGTAGTACGGCGTGTACGTCGCGAGGCCCTGGTCCGTGTAGGCCGAGAAGCCGGAGATCGCGTCGATGGTGTCGTAGATCTCCTGGTCGGAGGCCGTGGCCGGCGGGATGCTCTCGCAGTCCGCGAGCAGGCTGTACTGCCAGAACGCCCAGACGAAGTCCAGGACGACGGCTTCGTACGCCTTGTCGAGCGAGCCGACGGTGGTGAAGGTCGCGCCGTTGGCCTCGGCCCACTCCGCGTACGTCTTCTCCAGCGGCTCCCGACGGATCAGCGCCTGGCGCTGCACGGCGTTGAGCTTGTCGCGGCACTCCTTGGTGCCGACCTTCTCGAAGAACCGGTCGTACGCCGAATCCTCCTTGTTCACCACGTCGTTGGGCGCGACGTACGCGACCACGCCGTCCATGTCACGCGGGTAGAACCGCTCGAAGTACGTGGCGGTCATGCCGCCCTTCGAAGCGCCCGTGGAGAGCCAGTTCTTGGTGTAGATCTTCTTCAGCGCCGTGAAGATGCGGTGCTGGTCGCTGGCGGCCTGCCAGATGTCCAGCTTCGACCAGTCGGCCGGCTCGGGGCGCGACGGGGTGAAGAAGCGGTACTCCATCGAGACCTGGTTGCCGTCGATGATGCGCGTCGGCTCACTGCGGCTCGGGTTGGTGGAGACGTTGTAGCCGCCGGTGGAGAAGACCGTGGGGCGGCTGGTGTCCTTGTGCAGCAGCGTGATGCGCTGCTGGAAGGTGCCCTTGGACGGGTGCCGGTGGTCCACCGGCTGCGTGTAGTTGAGGACGAAGTAGCGGTAACCCTCGTACGGCTTCTCCTGGATCAGGCTCATCCCGGGGATCGCCAGGACGCGGTCCTTGATGTCCGTGGCGTCCGGAGCGCCCTTGGTGTCCGTGACGGCCGTACCACTCGCGGACTTCTGGTCCGCGGCGGTGGCCGCACCCGCCGTTGCCGCGGTGCCTATGATCAGCGACAGCGACAACAGCCATCTCAGCGTCTTGCGCATGCACTCTCCCTGTGTTCATGACAGACCTGGTGAACCTAGCGGGGTGCATGCCGCACCGCCAGCCCCGCCGGCCTCCGTGGGAGCAACCTTCCCGGGCGCCCGCGCGTCGTACGCATGTACACCCGACTGATGACAGGGGCATGCGTGTTCGCCGGTGCTGGGTTCGCAGGGTTCGGAAAGCGCGTGCTGTCGCGCTGGTTCGCGGCGGGGACGGTCGTCGTCTCGCTCGCCGCGCTCGTTCTGGCCGATCCCGCCTCGGCCGATGCCGCGCCGCTCTCCGTGTGCTCGGGGCAGCCGCAGAAGACCGTGCCCTTCGCCCACGGCGAGCTGCGGATCTACAAGGCGCGGGGGTACGCGTGCGCCCTCACCGTCGCCGACCGGCCCGGCGCCAGGCGGGCCATGCGCGTCAGCCTCCAGGCGCGCGGCGGCGGCCCGTTGGTGGACAGCGGGGACTTCACACGGCACGCGGGGCCGGTGACCGTCCACGCCCTCAACCGGTGTGTACGGGCCTCCGGCGCCGTCTCCGGCGCCTCGGCCTCCACCGGGTGGGTCCTCTGCTGAGACGTGCCAAGAGCGAGCCTCAGACCACCGCCGCCGTCTCCTCCTCCTCGCCGATGAAGCTCCGCCACAGCTTGGTGTAACGGCCGTTCAGCGCCAGCAGTTCGTCGTGCGTGCCGTCCTCCACCACCCGCCCGTGGTCCATCACGACCACCCGGTCCGCGCGCGCCGCCGTGGTCAGGCGGTGCGCGACCACCAGGGTCGTACGGCGGCCGGTGAGGCGGTCCGTGGCCTGGTTGACCAGGGCCTCGCTCGCCAGGTCCAGCGCGGCGGTCGCCTCGTCCAGCAACAGGACGTCGGGGTCGACCAGTTCGGCGCGGGCGAGCGCGATCAGCTGGCGCTGACCCGCCGAGAGGTTACGGCCCCGCTCGGCGACCTCGTGCACGTACCCGCCGTCCAGCGTGGCGATCATCTCGTGGGCACCGACCGCGCGCGCCGCAGCCTCCACCTGCGCGTCCGTCGCCTCGGGGCGGCCGTACGCGATCGCGTCACGGATCGTCCCCGCGAAGAGGTACGCCTCCTGCGGGACCACCCCGAGGCGGTGGCGGTACGCCGTCAGGTCCAGGTCGCGCAGGTCCGTACCGTCCGCCGTGACCCGGCCGCCGGTCGGGTCGTAGAAGCGCGCGACCAGTTTCACCAGCGTGGACTTGCCCGCCCCCGTCTCGCCGACGAACGCGACCGTCTGACCCGCCGGGATCCGCAGGTCGACCCCCATCAGGGCGGCCTCGTCGGCGAGTTCACCGTCCTCGCCGGTGTAGGCGAAGCTCACGTCCTCGAACGCGATCTCCCCGCGCAGCGACAGCACGTCGAGCGGTGCCTTCGACGCCGCCGTCGTGGTCGGCTCCCGCAGCAGCTCCTGGATGCGGCCCAGCGAGACGCTCGCCTGCTGGTAGCCGTCGAAGACCTGCGACAGCTGCTGCACGGGGGCGAAGAACAGGTCGATGTAGAGGAGGTACGCGACCAGCGCGCCGGTCGTCAGCGTGCCCGCCTCCACCCGCCCCGCCCCGACGATCAGCACGGCGGCCGCCGCCACGGACGAGAGCAGCTGGACGAACGGGAAGTACACCGAGATCAGCCACTGCCCGCGCACCCGGGCCTCGCGGTAGTGGTCGCTGCGGGCGGCGAAGCGCTCCGCGCCGTCCCGCTCGCGCCGGAACGCCTGGACGATCCGCAGCCCGGAGACGGACTCCTGGAGGTCGGCGTTGACGGCGCTGATGCGCTCACGGGCCAGTTCGTACGCCTTCACGCTCTTGCGGCGGAAGAAGACCGTGGCGACGAACAGGACCGGCAGGGTCGCGAAGACCACCAACGCCAGTTCCACGTCGATCGCGAGAAGCACGACGAGGATGCCGAAGAAGGTGACGACGGAGACGAACGCCGTGACGAGCCCGGTCTGGAGGAAGGTGGACAGCGCGTCCACGTCCGTCGTCATCCGGGTCATGATCCGGCCGGTCAACTCGCGCTCGTAGTAGTCGAGTCCGAGCCGCTGGAGCTGCGCGAAGATCTTCAACCGCAGGGAGTAGAGCACCCGTTCACCGGTGCGCCCGGTCTTGCGCGTCTCGCCGATCTGCGCGAGCCACTGGACGAGCACGACCAGCAGCCCGAGACCGGAGGCGACCCACACCGCGCCGAGGGCCATGCGCTCGACGCCCTGGTCGATGCCGTGCCGGATGAGGACGGGCAGGGCCAGGCTCATCGCGGCGTCGACCGCCACCAGCGACAGGCTGACCAGCAGCGGCAGCCCGAAGCCGCGCAGCAGCCTGCGCAGTCCGTACGACTCCTCGGCGGCGACGGCACGCGCCTCGTCGATCTCCGGGAGGTCGGTGGCCGGCGGCAACGCCTCGACCTGCGCGAGCAGTTCGGGAGTCGCGCCGGGCGCGGCGGACTCCGCGGCGGCGATCTCGTCCCGCTCCCACAGGGCGGGCGTGATGCCGCGCTCCGCGTCGAACTCGGCGTCGATCTCCTCCTGCACGGAACGGTCCTCGGGCACGTCCGCCGACGCGCCCGCCGACGCACCTGCCGCCCCGCCCGCCGACGCACCCGCCACGAGAGCGGGCACGTGCCCCGGGGACACCTCGCCCAGCTCGTCCGGGTCCGTCAGCAGCTTCCGGTAGAGCGCCGAGCGCCGCTGGAGCTCCTCGTGCGTGCCGATGTCGGCGAGCCGGCCGCCGTCCAGCACCGCGATCCGGTCGGCGAGGTTCAGGGTGGAGCGGCGGTGGGCGATGAGCAGCGTCGTACGCCCGGCCATGACCCCGCGCAGCGCCTCGTGGATCTCGTGCTCGACCCGGGCGTCCACGGCGGAGGTGGCGTCGTCCAGGAGCAGCAGCCGGGGGTCGGTGAGGATCGCGCGGGCGAGCGCCACGCGCTGGCGCTGGCCGCCGGAGAGGGTCAGGCCCTGCTCCCCCACCTTGGTGTCGTAGCCGTTCGGCAGGTCGGTGATGAAACCGTGGGCCTGGGCGGCGCGGGTGGCCCGGAGGATCTCCTCCTCGGTGGCGTCCGGCTTCCCGTACGCGACGTTGGCGCGCACGGTGTCGGAGAAGAGGAAGCTGTCCTCCGGTACGAGCCCGATGGCGGCGCGCAGGGAGTGGAAGGTCAGCTCGCGAACGTCGTGGCCGCCGACGAGGACCGCGCCGTGGTTCACGTCGTAGAAGCGCGGGACGAGCAGCGAGAGCGTGGACTTGCCGCTGCCGGAGGAGCCGACGACGGCGACGGTCTCGCCGGGGCTCATCTCCAGCGAGAAGCCGTCGAGGACGGTCCTGCCGTCGTCGTACGAGAAGGACACGTCGTCGAACTCGACGGAGGCCGGGGCGTCCGCCGGCAGTTCCTTCGTGCCGTCCTCCATCGTGGGCTCGGTGTCGATGAGCTCCAGGACCCGTTCCACCCCGGCGCGGGCCTGCTGGCCGATGGTCAGGACCACGGCGAGCATCTTGACCGGGCCGACGAGCTGGGCGAGGTACGTGGAGAAGGCGACGAACGTGCCGAGGGTGATCTCGCCCCGGGTGGCGAGCCAGCCGCCGAAGGCGAGCATCGCGACCTGGCCGACGGCGGGGACGGCCTGGAGGGCGGGGGTGTAGCGGGCGTTGAGCCTGATCGTGCGGAGGCGTCCGGCGAAGAGCTTGCGGCCGACCTCGCGGAGCTTGCCGGTCTCCTGGTCCTCCTGCCCGAAGCCCTTGACGACCCGGACGCCGGAGACGGCGCCGTCCACGACCCCGGCGACGGCGGCGGCCTGCGCCTGGGCGTACCAGGTGGCGGGGTGGAGGCGGGTGCGGCTGCGGCGGGCGATGAACCAGATGGCGGGGGCGACGGCCAGGGCGATGAAGGTGAGGGGCAGGGAGAGCCAGGCCATGATCCCCAGCGAGATCAGGAACAGCAGCACGTTGCCGATGGTCATCGGCAGCATGAAGAGCAGGCCCTGGATGAGCTGGAGGTCGCTGGTGGCGCGGCCGATGACCTGGCCGGTGGAGAGCTTGTCCTGGCGCCGTCCGTCGAGCCGGGAGATGGTGGCGAACATCTCCGTACGGAGGTCGTGCTGGACGTCGAGCGCGAGGCGTCCTCCGTAGAAGCGCCGTACGTACGCGGAGACGTACACGAGGAGCGCGGCCAGGATCAGGAGGCCGGTCCAGACACCGAGGGAGCGGTGTCCGCCGCCGATGACGTCGTCGATGACGACCTTGGTGATCAGCGGGACGAAGGCCATCACGGCCATCCCGAGGAGCGAGGATCCCAGGGCCAGCACCACGTTGCGGCGGTACCGCCACGCGTATCCCGTGAGCCGCCGTGCCCAGCTCCGCTCCGCCGCCACTGCCGCCGCCACTGCTGCCTCCCGTTCGGCCGACCGACCTGATCTGCCGGAATGCCCAACGCGCGCGTCGGCGGATTTCATCCCTCCGCAACAATCCGCCGACCGCGCCGAGGGTCAGCGGGTGGCCGGGACCGCCTCGCGGGCTGCCTTCTCCGGGGTGGCCGGGACCGCCTCGTACGGTGTCGACGGCACCGCGTGGAGTGCGGCCTTCGCCTTGGTGGCGACGGGGTTGAGGTCCTTGTGGACCGCCTTGGCCACCGCCTGGATGGTGTTCACGCCGTCGTTCATCGTCTTGTTGTCGTGCGTGAGGACGGTGATCAGGTAGTTGTGCCCCTTGCCGGTGAAGGCGCCGATGCTGTGCACGCGCCATCCGTGGGTGGACCGGGACAGCCAGCCGTTCTTCAGCTGGACGGTGGCGGTGGCCGGGGCCCCGGCCGGGACGCCCCAGCGCTGGGACGCGACGACCTTGTTCATCTTGCCGAGGATGTAGCTGCGCGAGTTGTCGCTCAGGACGGTGTTCTTCGACGTGATGAGCGCGAGCAGCCGCTCCTCGTCGTGCGCGGTGATCTGGGTGAGCCCCCAGTACTGGCCGGAGCCCGGCGTGGTCTGGGTGAGGGCCGCGGCCTTGAGGAAGCCCTTGATCTTCGTCGGGCCGAGCTGCTTCCAGAGCGTGCTGGTGGCCGCGTTGTCCGACTTGGTGATCATGGCGGTGGTGAGGTCGACCTCCTTCTTCGTGAGGAGGCGGTTCGTCTTCTTCGCGTCCCAGAGGAGGGCCGCGAGGACGGTCACCTTGACCACGCTGGCGGAGTCGTACTTCTGCGTCGCGCGCAGGCTGCAATTCGTCTTGGTCGTACGGTCGTACACGGTGACGGCCGTGGTGGCCGTCCGGCCCTTGAGGGCCGCGGTGATGTCCTTCGTCAGCTTGGCGGCGAGGCCCGCCTTGCCGGAGGTGCAGGTGACCGTGGGTGTCGCGGCCGTGGCGGGTGCCGCGGCGGCGGCCACCGGCACGAGCACACCGGCGGCGAGCGCCAGCGAGAGCGCGCCACGGGTACGCCGGGACACGCGCCCGGATATTCGAAGGTTGGTCATCTTGGTCATGAGAGTGTTCCGCCCCCGTCAATACGTCTCTACGTCTGTACGTCTGTACGTCTGTACGTCGTACGAGCGCGCCGAGCGGGCGCACTCGGAGACATGACAGCCGGACGGGGGCGAATGGTTGTACGAAGCCCTGGCCCTTTACCGAACCGTGCCGAGGCGCGTCGGGGCCCCTCAGAGGTGCGTCGGCGCGAACATCCTCAGGCGCGCCGGGAGCACCACCACCGAGGGCCCCGGCGACCCGAGCGCCTTCGCCAGGTCCGCGCGCAGGGACTCCGGGGTCGTACGGACCGCCGGGACGCCGAAGGACTCCGCGAGCGCCACGAAGTCCGGCCCCGGCAGGTCCGTCCCGGTGGTCTCGCCGTACGCGCCGGTCAGGTACTCCCGCAGGATGCCGTAGCCCCCGTCGTCCACGATCAGCCAGGTGACCGGCAGGCCGTACTGACGGGCGGTGGCCAGTTCGGCGAGCGAGTACATCGCGCCGCCGTCGCCGGAGACCGCGAGGACCGGCCGGGTGGGGTCGGCCGCCGCCGCGCCGAGGGCGGCGGGGAAGGCGTACCCGAGGCCGCCCGCGCCCTGCGCCGAGTGCATCGGGCCCGGCCAGGCCGCCCACGCCCAGTAGGTGAGGATCGTCATGTCCCAGAAGCTGGCGGCGCGCGCGGGCAGCGCGTCCCGTACCGCCGCGAGGATCCGGCGCTCCGGTTCGAGGTGCTGGCCCGCGATCCTGGCCTCCACCGCGTCCAGGACCGCGCGGACCGCCCCGGCGGCCTCGGCGGGGTCGCGCCGTTCCGCCGACTCCAGCGGTTCCGACTCCAGCAGCGCCGACAGCGCGGCCCTGGCGTCGGCGTGGATGCCCAGCGCGGGGTGGTTGGCCTCCAGCTTGCCGAGGTCCGCCTCGATCTGGATCATCCGGCCGCGCGGGGCGAACGTGTGGTAGTTCGAGGACAGTTCGCCGAGGCCCGAGCCGACGACGAGCAGGACGTCCGCGTCTTCGAGGAAGTCCGTGGTGTGCCGGTCCTCCATCCAGGACCGCAGGGACAGCGGGTGCTCCCAGGGGAACGCGCCCTTGCCGCCGTACGTCGTCACGACCGGCGCGGCCAGCTTCTCGGCGAGCGCGCGCAGCTTGCCGGACGCGTCGGCCCTGACGACCCCGCCGCCCGCGACGATCACCGGGCGGGCCGCGCCGGCCAGCAGGTGGGCGGCGACGGCGGTCAGTTCGGGGCGCGGGGTCAGCTCGCGCGGGGTGGCGTCCACGGCGGTGACCGGCGGGAGGGTCGTGGGCGCGCTCAGCACGTCCGCCGGGATCTCCACCCAGACCGGGCCGTGCGGGGCGGTCAGCGCCGACTCCCAGGCGGCGGCGATCGCGGACGGGATCTGTGAGGCCGTACGGACGAGGTGCACGGACTTCACGACGTCGCGGAAGGACGCCTGCTGGTCGCGCAGTTCGTGGAGGTGGCCGTGGCGTCCGCCGCCGAGGCCGGCGCGCGGCACCTGGCTGGAGAGAGCCAGGACGGGCGCGGAGGCGGCGGCGGCCTCCTGGAGCGCGGCGAGCGAGGTGAGGGCGCCGGGCCCGGTGGAGAGGAACAGCGGGGCGACTTCGCCGGTGGTACGGCCGTACGCGTCGGCCGCGAAGCCCGCGTTGTTCTCGACCCGCAGGCCGACGTAGGCCAGCGGGGAGCGGCGCAGGGCGTCGAAGAGGGCGAGGGCGTGCTGTCCCGGCAGCCCGAAGACGGTGGTCGCGCCGAGCCCGTACAGCGTCTCGGTCACCAGGTCGCCGCCGGTGCGGCCGGGGGGCGGGGACAGGGCGGCGGCAAGCTGCGCGGGGGTGAGGCGGGGGGTGTCGTGGTCGTGGTCGTGCATCACGGGGTCCGGGGGGTGCGCTGGGAGGCGGGCAGGACAGCACGGAGGTCGTGGGCGAACGTCACAGCCCCGCCGTCGGGGGCAGCCGTCACAGCGCCCCCGCCCCCACGTCGCGGGCGTCCGCGATCTGGCGGGACATGATCGTGGTCAGTTCGTACGCCGTGTGCGAGGCGGCGACGGACGTGATCTCGGCGTGGTCGTACGCGGGCGCGACCTCCACCACGTCCGCCGAGACCAGCCGGCAGGAGGCCAGCCCGCGCACGATCTCCAGCAGTTCGCGGGAGGTGAGCCCGCCGGCCTCCGGGGTGCCGGTGCCGGGCGCGTGCGCCGGGTCCAGCACGTCGATGTCGACGGAGATGTAGAGCGGGCGGTCCCCGATGCGCTGCCGCAGCTGGTCGGTCACCTCGTCCACCCCGCGCCGCATGACGTCGGCCGAGGTGACGATCCCGAAGCCCATCTTCGCGTCGTCGTCCAGGTCCTTCTTGCCGTACAGCGGACCGCGTGTGCCGACGTGCGAGAGCGCCTCCGTGTCGAGGATGCCCTCCTCGACCGCCCGGCGGAACGGGGTGCCGTGGGTGTAGGCGGCGCCGAAGTAGGTGTCCCAGGTGTCGAGGTGGGCGTCGAAGTGCAGCAGGGCCACGGGCCCGTGCTTCTTCGCGACGGCGCGCAGCAGCGGCAGTGCGATGGTGTGGTCGCCGCCGAGCGTCATCAGCCGGGCGCCGGTCCCGAGCAGGTCGTCGGCCGCCGCCTCGATCGTGTCGACGGCCTCGTCGATGTGGAAGGGGTTCGCGGCGATGTCCCCGGCGTCGGCGACCTGCGCGAGCGCGAACGGCGAGGCGTCCTGCGCCGGGTTGTAGGGACGCAGGAGCCGGGAGGCCTCGCGGATCGCGTTGCCGCCGAAGCGGGCGCCGGGGCGGTACGAGACCCCGGAGTCGAAGGGCACGCCGACGACGGCGACGTCGGCCCGGCCGCCCACCTCGTCGAGCCGGGGCAGCCGGGCGAACGTGGCGGGTCCCGCGTACCGCGGGACGCGGGACGAGTCGACGGGGCCGCGCGGCTGCTCGGTGCTGCTCATCCGAAATGCCTTTCTTCGTACGATCGGGGTGCCGGCCGACCGTACCAAGCGACCGGCACCGCCTCCTAAGGAAGCCAGGAAGCCGCAGGGGACGCCGCGTCCTAAGGAAGCCGCTCGGGCGCCTCCTCCTAAGAAACCCGCAGCGTTTTCAGCGCGCCGCCCCAGGCGATCACCTGGTCGAGCACCGTGGTGAGGGTCTCCTCCAGCCGGGGCGTCGGCCGGAGGACGGAGTAGTTCTCGAAGTTCGCGTGCAGGTCGAGCGCGACCTGGGCGCGGACCGTCGCGACCTGGAGCTCGGCCAGGGACAGCCGCAGGTGCTCGACCGCGCGGACCCCGCCGGCGGCGCCGTACCCCACGAACCCCGCCGCCTTGTTGTTCCACTCGGCGTACAGGAAGTCGAGGGCGTTCTTCAGTCCGGCGGGGACCGAGTGGTTGTACTCGGGTGTCACGAAGACGAAGGCGTCGAAGCCCGCGATGGTCGCCGCCCAGTCCTTGGTGTGCTGCTGGCCGTACTGCGCGGCGGCCGGGGGCACGCTCTCGTCCAGCAGGGGCAGACCGACGTCCGCGAGGTCGATCAGGGTGAACTCGGCGTCGTCGCGCTTGGTCGCGACCTCCATCACCCACTTCCCGACGGCCTCGCCGAGGCGGTTGGGGCGGGTGCTGCCGATAATGACGGCGATCTTCAGCATTGCTGTCCCTTTCGGTCGTTACGTTGTTGAATGTCTCCTATCACCCCCTTGAACAGGCCGGGTGGTGACACGACTCACGCGGCCCCGGAACGTGTGCGGGCCGCCCACTCTGGACACCCTCACGAACTCCCCGGTAACTTAAATTGAGCAAGCGCTTAGGACAGCGGGCGCTGAGGAATCGAGTCGCCACCGCGCCGTGGGGCGGCAGCCGCAGAGGGAGGGCCCGAGCCGTGCGCCGTACCGTGTACAACGAGGACCACGAGGCGTTCCGGGAGACCATCCGCGCCTTTGTCGAGGCCGAGGTCGTCCCCGTCCACGACGCGTGGCTGGCGGCGGGCCAGGCTCCCCGCGACTTCTACTACAAGCTCGGTGAGCTGGGCGTCTTCGGGATCGAGGTCCCGGAGGAGTACGGCGGCGCGGGCGAGGAGTCGTTCAAGTTCCAGGCCGTCATCTCCGAGGAGTGCGCCCGCGCGGGTGTGTCCTTCGGCGGCTCCGGCGTCCATGTCGCGCTCTGCCTGCCGTACTTGAAGGCGTACGCGACCGAGGAGCAGAAGAAGCGCTGGCTGCCCGACTTCGTCAGCGGCCGGACGATGTACGCGATCGCCATGACCGAGCCGGGCACCGGCTCCGACCTGGCCGGCATGAAGACGACCGCCCGGCTCTCCGAGGACGGCACGCACTACGTCCTCAACGGCGCGAAGACGTTCATCACCGGCGGCGTCCACGCGGACCGCGTCATCGTCTGCGCCCGCACCGCCCCCTCGACCCCCGAGGACCGCCGCTTCGGCATCTCGCTGCTGGTCGTGGACACGAAGACGCCGGGGTACGCGGTCGGCCGCAAGCTCGACAAGCTGGGCCTGCGGACCTCCGACACCGCCGAACTGTCCTTCACGGACGTCAGGGTGCCGGTGGAGGACCTGCTCGGCGAGGAGAACAAGGGCTTCTCCTACCTCGGCCAGAACCTGCCCCAGGAGCGCCTGGCCATCGCCGTCGGCTCGTACGCGCAGGCCGCCGCCGCGGTGCGGTTCGCCCAGCAGTACGTGCGGGACAGGACCGTGTTCGGCAAGACCGTCGCGTCCTTCCAGAACACCAAGTTCGAACTGGCCGCCTGCAAGGCCGAGGTGGACGCGGCGGAGGCCGTGGTCGACCGCGCGCTGGAGGCCCACGACCTCGGCGAGCTGACGCCGGCCGAGGCCGCGTCGGCGAAGCTCTTCACCACCGAGGTCGCCCACCGCGTGATCGACAAGTGCCTCCAGCTGCACGGCGGCTACGGGTACATGAACGAGTACCCGATCGCCCGGCTCTACGCCGACAACCGGGTGAACCGCATCTACGGCGGCACCAGCGAGGTCATGAAGACGATCATCGCCAAGTCGATGGGGCTGTAGACACGGCCCATGAGTCCTGCGAGTCCTGTAAGTCCCGTGAGTCCTGTGAGTCCTGTAGGCACGACCCATGAGTGACGGCACCGGCGACTCCGACGCCCTGGACGACCTGCTCGATCTGCTCGACCTGGAGCGGATCGAGCGGGACATCTTCCGGGGCGTGAGCCGCTTCGCGGTCGTCCCCCGCGTCTTCGGCGGCCAGGTGGCCGCCCAGGCGCTGGTGGCGGCGGGCCGTACGGTCCCCGAGGACCGGCTGCCCCACTCCCTGCACGCGTACTTCCTGCGCCCCGGCGACCCCGGCGCGCAGATCGTCTACACCGTCGACCGCATCAGGGACGGGCGCTCCTTCACCGCGCGCCGGGTGGTCGCCGTCCAGCACGGGCAGCCGATCTTCCACCTCTCGGCCTCCTTCCAGCCGGCCGAGGAGGGCCTGGAGCACCAGGCGCGGATGCCGGACGCGCCGGACCCGGAGACCCTCCCCACGGCCGCCGAGATGCTGCCGCTCTACGCGGACCGGTTTGTCGACCCGGGCGTCGCGGACCGGCTGCTGGTGGCGCGGGGGGCCGTCGACCTGCGGTACGTGGACGCGCCGCCGTACGGCTCGGTGGGGGCGCCGCGCGAGCCGCGCTCGCAGGTGTGGTTCCGTACGGCCGGGAAACTCGCCGACGACCCGCTGCTGCACGTCTGCCTGGCCACGTACATCTCCGACATGACCCTGCTCGACCCGATCCTGCTGGTCCACGGACGCGGCGGCTGGGCGGTCGGGGACGTGGTGGGGGCGAGTCTGGACCACGCGATGTGGTTCCACCGCCCGTTCCGGGTGGACGAGTGGCTGCTGTACGACCAGGAGTCGCCGTCGTCGTCCGGCGGCCGGGGGCTGGGCCAGGCCCGGATCTACACGCGGGACGGCAGGCTGGCGATCTCGGTGATCCAGGAGGGCGTGATCCGGACGCCGCGGGACTGAGGACGGGTCGTCCGATCGCGCGTCCTCCTACGGAGGACGGTGGGCCTGCGGACTACGGGTGAGCGCGGCCGGGAGCGGGTCAGACCAGCCCGGCCTCGTTGAGCAGGTACGCCGTCATCGGGTCGTAGAAGCGCGGGTCCGTCACGTGGTCGTCCAGCGGGACGGTCACCTGGAGCGTGCCCTCGGCCTCGCCGATGAACAGCGCCGGGTCGTTGCAGTCCGCGTACCCGATCGCGTCGAGGCCCCGCTGGCCCGCGCAGCCCGCCCAGCCGTGGTCCGCGAGGACCAGGTCGGGCAGGGAGCGCCCCTCGCGCTCCAGGCCGTCCAGGATCGCCCGCATCGGCTCCGGCGAGTGGGTGTGCCAGAGGGTCGCGCCGCGCTCCAGCACGGCCACGTCGGCGAACTGAAAGACCATGCCCTCGTCGGCGGTCAGGCCGCCGGGGATCCGTACGATCTCGCATCCCGCGCGCCGCAGCGCGTCCGCCGTCTGGCGGTGGACGTCCAGCAGGCCGCCGGGGTGGCCGGTGGCGAAGAGGACGCTCTCGCGGCCCGAGGCCGCCTTGCGCAGCCGTGCAGCCATCCGTTCCAGGGCGTCGACGGTCAGCTCGGGGTCGATGGTGTCCTGCCCGGCCCGGTGCTCCGGGTCGTCGCTCACTCCGCAGCGCTCGGCCATCACGGCGAGCACGTCCTGCTCGTCGGTCCACCGGTCCCCCAGCTCCAGGCCGAGCCAGTAGTGGCGGTCACCGTTGGCGAGCTTGCGGTAGTGCGAGAGGTTGTTGTCGCGGGGCGTGGCGACGTCTCCCGCGATACGGGTGCGGACGAGGTGGTCGACAAGGGCGGCGCGGCTCGGTATCGGCATGAGCCCATTGTGCCGTCAGGTGTACGGGCTGTGCCCCTCGTCCCGGTTTCCGGACAGGTCACCGGCCGGTTCCCGGGCCCGGTCGCCCGCCGGGTCGCTCGCCGGATCGGCCGCCGGATCGCTCGCCGGATCGGCCGCCGGATCGCTCGCCGGATCGGCCGCCGAATCGGCCGCCGGATCGCTCGCCGAGTCGCCGAGCGCGGCGAAGGCGCCGTGGGCCAGGCGGCGCAGCAGCGACTCCATCGCCGTGCGGCCCGGCAGGCCCGTACCGTACGAACCGAGGTGCGGGGTGGAGTTCAGCAGGCCGAACACGGCGTGGACGGCGCCGCGCGCCTGGGCCTCGGGGACGCCGGGGTGAACCTCCCGTACGACGCCGACCCACAGCTCCACGTACTGGCGCTGGAGCTGGCGGACCAGCTTGCGGTCGCTGTCCCTGAGGCGGTCCAGCTCGCGGTCGTGGAGGGTGATCAGCGGACGGTCGTCGAGGGCGAAGTCAATGTGGCCGTCGATCAGCGAGGCCAGGACGGCGGCGGGGTCGGGGGCCACGGGCGTCACGCCGGGCGCCCCCATCGGGCGCGGGGCGGCCCCCGCACCCCGTACGCGCTGCCTGCCGCCCTCCAGCAGCCGGCCGCTGATCCCGACCAGCAGCTCCGCGAGCATGGCGTCCTTGCCCGCGAAATGGCGGTAGAGACCCGGGCCGCTGATGCCGACGGCGGCCCCTATCTCGTCCACGCCGACGCCGTGGAACCCACGCTCGGCGAAGAGGCGCGCCGCCTCTTTGAGGATCTGCTCGCGGCGGGTCGGGGCCGCGGTCCTGGTGCTCATGGGAAATCATTCTAGACAGAGCTGTTAGCGGTCGTTAACCTGGACGCGTAGGTTAACGCTCACTAACCCAGCGAGGGAGCTACGAGCGATGCGGCAGGCACCTGTGCTGGCGAGTGCGGCGGATCCGTCCGCCGCGGCCTGGCGGGCCAACGAGAGCGCCCACGAAGAGCTGGCCGAAGGGCTGCGTGCCCGGCTGGCGGCGGCCCGGCTCGGCGGCGGCGAGAGGGCCCGCGCGCGGCACACGGCGCGCGGCAAGCTGCTGCCCCGCGATCGTGTGGACACGCTGCTGGACCCCGGCTCGCCCTTCCTGGAGCTGGCTCCTCTCGCGGCTGAGGGGATGTACGGCGGGTCCGCGCCGGCCGCCGGGGTGATCGCCGGGATCGGCCGGGTCAGCGGCCGGGAGGCGGTGATCGTCGCCAACGACGCGACGGTCAAGGGCGGCACGTACTACCCGATGACGGTGAAGAAGCACCTCCGCGCCCAGGAGATCGCGCTGGAGAACCGGCTGCCGTGCCTGTATCTGGTGGACTCGGGCGGCGCCTTCCTGCCGATGCAGGACGAGGTCTTCCCCGACCGGGACCACTTCGGGCGGATCTTCTACAACCAGGCGCGGATGTCCGCCGCCGGGATCCCGCAGATCGCGGCCGTGCTCGGCTCGTGCACGGCCGGCGGGGCGTACGTCCCGGCGATGAGTGACGAGGCGGTCATCGTCCGGGGCCAGGGCACGATCTTCCTGGGCGGCCCTCCGCTGGTGAAGGCGGCGACGGGCGAGGTCGTGACGGCGGAGGAGCTGGGCGGCGGCGAGGTCCATTCCCGTACGTCGGGGGTGACGGACCATCTCGCGGAGGACGACGCGCACGCGCTGCGGATCGTCAGGACGATCGTCTCCACGCTCCCCGCGCGCGGCGCGTTCCCCTGGGACGTCGAGCCGGTCGAGGAGCCCAAGGTGGACCCGGCGGGGCTGTACGGAGCGGTGCCGGTGGACTCCCGTACGCCGTACGACGTCCGGGAGGTCATCGCGCGGATCACGGACGGCTCGCGGTTCGCGGAGTTCAAGTCCGAGTTCGGTACGACGCTGGTGACGGGCTTCGCGCGGATCCACGGCCACCCGGTCGGGATCGTCGCCAACAACGGCATCCTGTTCTCCGAATCCGCCCAGAAGGGCGCGCACTTCATCGAGCTGTGCGACCAGCGCGGCATCCCGCTGCTCTTCCTCCAGAACATCTCGGGGTTCATGGTCGGGCGGGCGTACGAGGCCGGCGGCATCGCCAAGCACGGCGCGAAGATGGTCACGGCCGTGGCGAGCACGCGCGTGCCGAAGCTGACGGTGGTGGTCGGCGGTTCGTACGGAGCGGGCAACTACTCGATGTGCGGCCGGGCCTACTCGCCCCGCTTCCTGTGGATGTGGCCCAACGCCAAGATCTCCGTGATGGGCGGCGAGCAGGCGGCGTCCGTGCTGGCGACGGTGAAGCGGGACCAGCTGGAGGGCCGGGGCGAGGAGTGGCCGGCGGCGGAGGAGGAGGCCTTCAAGGACCCGATCCGCGCGCAGTACGAGACCCAGGGGAACGCCTACTACGCGACGGCCCGCCTGTGGGACGACGGCGTGATCGACCCGATGGAGACCCGCCAGGTGGTGGGTCTTGCCCTGACCGCGTGTGCCAACGCCCCGCTGGGTGAGCCCGGCTTCGGCGTCTTCCGGATGTGAGGGTGGGAATGTTCGACACGGTTCTGATCGCCAACCGCGGCGAGATCGCGGTGCGTGTCATCCGTACGCTGCGACAGCTCGGGGTCCGGTCGGTCGCGGTGTTCAGCGACGCGGACGCGGACGCGCGGCATGTGCGGGAGGCCGACACGGCCGTACGGATCGGTCCCGCCGCGGCCGCGGAGAGCTACCTGTCCGTGGAGCGGCTGCTGGAGGCGGCGGCGCGCACGGGCGCGCAGGCGGTGCACCCGGGCTACGGCTTCCTCGCGGAGAACGCGGAGTTCGCGCGGGCGTGCGCGGCGGCCGGCCTGGTCTTCATCGGCCCGCCCGGCGACGCGATCGCGCTGATGGGCGACAAGATCCGCGCGAAGGAGACGGTACGGGCGGCCGGGGTGCCGGTGGTGCCCGGATCGTCGGGCAGCGGGCTGACGGACGCCGAACTGGCCGCCGCCGCCCGGGAGATCGGCATGCCGGTGCTGCTCAAGCCCTCTGCGGGCGGCGGCGGCAAGGGCATGCGGCTGGTGCGCGCGGAGTCCGCGCTGGCGGAGGAGATCGCGGCGGCCCGGCGCGAGGCGCGCTCCTCCTTCGGGGACGACACGTTGCTGGTGGAGCGGTGGGTGGACCGCCCGCGCCACATCGAGATCCAGGTCCTGGCGGACGGGCACGGGAACGTCGTGCACCTCGGCGAGCGCGAGTGCTCGCTCCAGCGCCGCCACCAGAAGGTCATCGAGGAGGCCCCGTCCGTCCTGCTGGACCCGGCGACACGCGCGGCGATGGGCGAGGCGGCGGTCCAGGCGGCCCGGTCGTGCGGGTACGCGGGCGCGGGGACGGTCGAGTTCATCGTGCCGGGCGGCGACCCGGGGTCGTACTTCTTCATGGAAATGAACACCCGCCTCCAGGTCGAGCACCCGGTGACGGAGCTGGTCACGGGCCTGGACCTGGTGGAATGGCAGCTGCGGGTCGCGGCCGGGGAGGAACTGCCCTTCGCCCAGGAGGACATCACCCTCACGGGACACGCCGTGGAGGCCCGTATCTGCGCGGAGGACCCGTCCCGGGGCTTCCTCCCCACCGGGGGTACGGTCCTGTCGCTGCGCGAGCCCTCGGGTGACGGCGTGCGGACGGACTCGGGGCTGAGCGAGGGCACGGACGTCGGCAGTACGTACGACCCGATGCTCTCCAAGGTCATCGCGTACGGCCCCGACCGCGCCACGGCGCTGCGGCGGCTGCGGGCGGCCCTGGCCGACACGGTGACGCTGGGCGTACCGACCAACGCCGGTTTCCTCCGCCGTCTCCTGGCCCATCCGTCGGTGGTGGCGGGCGACCTGGACACCGGGCTGGTGGAGCGGGAGGTGGCGGGCCTGCTGCCGGCCGGGGTGCCGCCGGAGGTGTACGCGGCGGCGGCGGCCGTACGACAGGCCGCGCTGGAGCCCGCCGCGCCGGGAGGGTGGGTGGACCCCTTCTCCGTACCGAGCGGCTGGCGTCTCGGCGGCACACCGGCGCCGGTCGTCCATCCGTTGCGGGTGCCGGGACTCGAACCGGCGATACACGAGACGCGTCCCACGGACCGCTTCCGGGTGGAGCCCGACCGGGTCACGGTCACCGTGGACGGGGTGACGCACACGTTCCACCGGGCCGGTACGTGGCTCGGCCGCGACGGCGACAGCTGGAACGTGACGGACCACGACGCGGTGACGGCCGCCCTCCTCGGCGCGGCCGGGGCGGGCGGGACCCACTCGCTGACCGCGCCGATGCCCGGGACGGTCACGGTGGTGAAGGTGGCGGTCGGGGACGAGGTGACCACCGGGCAGAGCCTGCTGGTGGTCGAGGCGATGAAGATGGAGCACGTCATCTCCGCGCCGCACGACGGGACGGTCACCGAGCTGGACGTGACGCCGGGAGCGACGGTCGCCATGGACCAGGTGCTGGCGGTGGTCACCCCGCCGGAGGTCCCGCAGGCCGAGGTCTCCGCCACGCCCGCCCTCGCCCCGCAGGAGGAGTCATGACCGAAGGACTGCCCATGGCCGTCCCCGCGCAGGGGCTGCCGGCCCGGATCCGGATCCATGAGGTCGGCGCGCGCGACGGCCTCCAGAACGAGAAGGCGGTCGTCCCGACCGCGCTCAAGGCGGAGTTCGTGCACCGCCTCGCCGACGCCGGGCTGACCACCATCGAGGCCACCAGCTTCGTGCACCCGAAGTGGGTGCCCCAACTGGCGGACGCCGAGGAGCTGTTCCCCGCCCTCGCCGACCTCGGCGGGGTCGCCCTCCCCGTCCTGGTGCCGAACGCGCGCGGCCTGGACCGCGCGCTCGCCCTCGGCGCCCGCCGGGTCGCCGTGTTCGGCAGCGCGACCGAGTCCTTCGCGAAGGCCAACCTCAACCGGACGGTCGACGAGTCGCTGGCGATGTTCGCCCCGGTGGTGGCCCGCGCGCGCGAGGAGAAGGTCCACGTCCGGGGGTATCTGTCGATGTGCTTCGGCGACCCCTGGGAGGGCCCGGTCCCCGTGCACCAGGTGGTGCGCGTGGCCAAGGCGCTGATGGACCTCGGCTGTGACGAGCTGAGCCTCGGCGACACCATCGGCGTCGCCACGCCCGGGCACGTGCAGACCCTCCTCTCCGAGCTGAACGAGGAAGGGGTGCCGACCGACGTCATCGGGGTGCACTTCCACGACACGTACGGGCAGGCGCTCTCGAACACCCTGGCCGCGCTCCAGCACGGAGTGACCACCGTGGACGCCTCGGCGGGCGGCCTGGGCGGCTGCCCGTACGCGAAGAGCGCCACCGGAAACCTCGCCACCGAAGACCTCGTGTGGATGCTCGACGGCCTCGGTGTGGAAACCGGCGTCGATCTCGGCCGGCTCACCGCCACCAGTGTGTGGCTGGCCGAACGGCTGGGCCGCCCCAGCCCCTCCCGTACCGTCCGCGCCCTCTCCCACAAGGAGTGACTGACCCGATGTCCCTGGACCACCGCCTCTCCCCCGAGCACGAGGAACTGCGCCGCACCGTCGAGGCGTTCGCGCACGACGTCGTCGCGCCCAAGATCGGCGACCTGTACGAGCGGCACGAGTTCCCGTACGAGATCGTCCGCGAGATGGGGCGCATGGGCCTGTTCGGGCTGCCGTTCCCCGAGGAGTACGGCGGCATGGGCGGCGACTACCTCGCGCTCGGCATCGCCCTGGAGGAGCTGGCCCGGGTGGACTCGTCCGTGGCGATCACGCTGGAGGCGGGTGTCTCGCTCGGCGCGATGCCGGTCTTCCGGTTCGGCACGGAGGAGCAGAAGCGGGAGTGGCTGCCCCGGCTGTGCTCGGGCGAGCTGCTCGGCGCGTTCGGCCTGACCGAGCCGGACTGCGGGTCGGACGCGGGCGGGACCCGTACGACGGCGGTCCGGGACGGCGACGAGTGGGTGATCAACGGGACGAAGTGCTTCATCACCAACTCGGGCACGGACATCACGGGCCTGGTCACGGTCACGGCCGTCACCGGCCGCAAGGAGGACGGCCGCCCGCTGATCTCCTCGATCATCGTCCCGTCCGGCACTCCCGGCTTCACGGTCGCCGCCCCCTACTCCAAGGTGGGGTGGAACGCGTCCGACACCCGCGAACTGTCCTTCGTGGACGTCCGGGTGCCGGTGGCGAACCTGCTCGGCGAGGAGGGGAGGGGGTACGCGCAGTTCCTCCGCATCCTGGACGAGGGCCGGATCGCGATCTCCGCCCTCGCGACGGGCCTGGCGCAGGGGTGCGTGGACGAGTCGGTGTCGTACGCGAAGGAGCGCCACGCGTTCGGCCGCCCGATCGGGGCCAACCAGGCGATCCAGTTCAAGATCGCCGACATGGAGACGCGGGCGCACATGGCCCGGATCGGCTGGCGCGACGCGGCGTCGCGGCTGGTCCAGGGCGAGCCGTTCAAGAAGGAGGCGGCGGTGGCGAAGCTCTACTCGTCGACGGTCGCCGTGGACAACGCGCGGGACGCCACCCAGATCCACGGCGGATACGGCTTCATGAACGAGTACCCGGTGGCCCGCATGTGGCGCGACTCGAAGATCCTGGAGATCGGCGAGGGCACGAGCGAGGTGCAGCGGATGCTGATCGCGAGGGAACTGGGCCTGCCCAACTGAGCCCTCCCTCCGTCTGCTTGACCTGGAGCGGAGTTGAGGTCCTACGTTCGTCCTCACCGACCGGAAACGGACCGGCACCCGGATCTTCTCTTCCCACGGTGAGGACGGACGATGGAGTACTCCCACAGCGACGAGGAACTGCTCACCCAGCCGATCGGCTACTGGAGCTCGAGCGCCGGCAAGGCCGTCGTGACAGCCATCCGCGAGGGCCTGGCGGCGTTCGGCGTCACCCAGCCCCAGTGGTGGATCATGGCCCAAGTGGCCACGAGCGAGAACGGCCGCTCCCGCGAAGAGGTGCTGGCGGTCCTGTGGGGCTACCTGGAAGTGGGCGAAGCCCTCGTACCAGAAATCGACGCCCTCCTGGACCGGGGCCTGATCACCCCCGACGCCGGCGGGCGTCTGCGTCTGACGGAGGAGGGGGACGCTCTGTTCCAGAAGTGCGCGGCGTTCCAGAAAACGATGCGCGCCCGGGTGCACACGGGCATCACGGACGAGGAGTACGTCACCACCCTCAAGGTGCTCCAGCGCATGATCCACAATGTGGGCGCGAAGGCATGGCATCACTAAACGCACCATGCGGGAGCGGGAGGAAGTGTGATCTCGGTTCAGGACCGCGCGGACGCGCGGTGTGTGTGGGCGTATCACCTCATGGGGCATGAAGCGCGGGCCTGTTCGGTGATTGTCGGGCTGGGGAGTCATGACCTGGGGGTGGCGGACGTCGCCGTCGGGCTCTACCGGCGGGGCATGGCGCCGCTCATCGTGTTCACCGGGGCGACCAGTCCCACCACGCGGGAGCGCATGCCTCGTGGGGAAGCCGTTCACTACCGGGAGCGGGCGTTGGAACTGGGTGTGCCCGGTTCTGCTGTGGTGGTGGAGCCTCGCGCTCGGAACACGGGGGACAACATCCGCTTCTCGCGGGCGGTGCTGGAGGAGGCCGGCGTTGACGTTTCCTCCGTGCTGCTGGTCAGCAAGCCGTACGAGGAGCGGCGCGCGTACGCCACCGCGAGCATGTTGTGGCCGGGCGTTGACGTCGTGAGCGCGTCGGCTCCGACGACCTTCGAGGAGTACGTGGCCTCGATCGGGGACGACCGGCTGGTCGTCGACATGCTCGTCGGCGCGCTGCAACGGCTGTTGGTCTATCCGGATCAGGGGTTCATGACGAGACAGGCCGTCCCCGCCGAGGTGACCGCCGCGTATGAGCGCCTGTGCCGCGCGGGGTTCACCAGTCGGCTGGTGGGTCGTGTGGCGACGTCACACCGGACGGGCGCCGGAGGCTTTGGCGGCGTCTCGTAGTGCCTTGACCAGGGCTCGCAGCGCCGGCTCGGTCAGTGATGCCTCTCGTACCGCCGCGCAGATCGCTCTGACCGGCTGAGGGTTGCGTATCTCGCACACGACCACACCAGGATGGCGGGTGCCGGGGGCCACCCCCAGCAGGGGCATCACGCCGATGCCGAGGCCGGCGGCGACGAAGCCCTGGGCCGAGGCGTAGTCCCCGCTCTCGACCACGAAGTCCGGGGTGAAACCCGCCGCCGCGCACGCGGTGAGGACCGGCTCCAGGCAGGGGCCCAGTGGCTCGCTGCCGACCCAGGGCTCGTCGGCCAGATCGGCCAGGTCGAGTACGTCCCGGTCGGCGAGGCGGTGTCCGGCGGGCAGGACTGCGGCGTACGCGTCGTCCCGCAGGTGGAGCAGGTGGGGGAGGTGGGTGCCGGTGTTGGGTGGGGTGGGGGCCGATCACTAGGGCCAGATCCGCTCTGCCCTCCGCCACCTCCGGCAGCGGGTCCCCGGGGTCGGACAGCCTCAGGTCGATCCGTACGCCCGGATGTTCCGCGCGGAAGCGGGCCACCGCCGGCGCGACCAGGGAGGCGCCCGCCGTGGCGAAGTAGCGGATCGCCAGCCGCCCCGTGCGCCCGGCGCGCAGTTCGGCCGGGGCCGTCTCCGCCTCGGCGACGTTCCTGCTGATGGTGGCGGCGTGCTCGGTGAGCAGACGGTGAGTTCGGGGCTGGCCGGTGTCCTGAACGCCACCACTCCCCTGTGGTCCCCGCTCATCGGCCTCGCCCTCGGCACCGAGCACGGCCTGCGCCCCGTCCGGGCCGCCGGCCTCGTGACCGGGTTGGCCGGTACGGTGCTGATCTTCGCGCCCTGGCAGCGCAGCGGCGCCGCGAGTTGGGGCGCGCTCGCCATCCTGGGCGCGGCGGCGAGCTACGCCGTGGCCTTCGCGTACATGCAGCGCCACCTCGTGGGGAAGGGCGTGCCGACCCTGTCCCTCGCCACGGCCCAGCGCCTCGCCGCGACGGGACTGACCGCGCTCGCCCTGCCCGCCGGTGGCCGGGAGTCCCCGTGGGGCAGCCCCACGGCTCTCGCGGCGGTGGCGGTTCTCGGGGTCTTCGCGACGGGCGTCACCTTCCTCCTCACGTACCGGATCATCGCGGACGAGGGCGCCACCGACGCGGCGACCGTCGGCTATCTGCTGCCGGTGGTCTCCGTCCTGCTCGGCGCGGTGGTGCTCGGCGAGGAACTCGGGCTCCGGGAGGTCGCCGGCATGGCGGTCGTGCTCGCGGGCGTGGCGATGGCCCGGCGCCGGGGGCCGATGACGTAACGGCGCGGGCGCGACGACCCGGCGCCGGGGAGCCGCGATGACGCGACGCCGGGGAGCGGCGGGGCGCCCCGACGACCCGGCTTCGGGGGGAGCCGGACGGGCGCCGGGGATTCTCGGACCGAACCCCCGGCGCCCCGCCCTCCTCAGCCGAGAGCCGTCAGGCACCCGAGAGCCGTCAGGCCGCCGAACCCCTCACTCCGCCGGCCACGGCACCAGCGGCGAGCGGTAGTAGTCGATCCCCAGCGCCGTCATCCGGGGCCCCTGCGCCGCCAGCCGCGCCTTGAAGGCCGACCAGTCGTGCGTCTCCGCCGGGGACCAGCCCAGCTCGGCCACCCCCTGGAGCCTCGGGAACGTCATCGTCTCCAAGTGGTCGCTCGTCGAGAGCGTCTCCGTCCACACAGGCGCCTCCACGCCGAGGATCGCGCCCGCCGGCACCCCCGACGCGGCGAGGTACGTCGCCGGATCCCAGTCGTACGCCCGGTCCACCTCGATGTACCCGGCCCACGTCTGGCCCAGCACGGTCGACGGGTCGTACTTCATGTCCAGGTAGACCCGGTCCGCCGGGGAGAGGACCAGCCGGGTGCCGCTCTTCGCCGCCGCCGCGACCTGCTCGCGCACCGCCGCGCTCGTACGGTCGCGGCCCCAGTACTGCGCCACCGCGCCCTCCACGGGGCGGGCGCCGGTCAGCTCGTGCCAGCCCACCACCGTCTTGCCGTACTTCTCCACGACGGCCTGCGCCCGCTCCATGAAGGTCACGTAGTCCTCGTGGCTGGTGGCGTGCGTCTCGTCGCCGCCGATGTGGAGGTAGCGGCCGGGAGTGAGCGCGGCCAGCTCGCGGACGACGTCGTCCACGAAGTCGTACGTCACCGCCTTCGGCACGCACAGCGAGCTGAACCCGACCTGCGTGCCGGTGTAGAGCGGCGGCGCGACGCCGTCGCAGTTCAGTTCCGCGTACGAGGCGAGCGCCGCGTTCGTGTGGCCCGGCATGTCGATCTCCGGGACGACCTCCAGGTGGCGCGAGGCCGCGTACGCGACCAGCTCGCGATACTGCGCCTTGGTGTAGTACCCGCCCGCGCCACCGCCGACCTGGGTGGACCCGCCGTACGTCGCCAGCCGTGGCCAGGAGTCGATCGCGATCCGCCACCCCTGGTCGTCGGAGAGGTGCAGATGCAGTGTGTTGATCTTGTAGAGCGCCAACTGGTCGATGTAGCGCTTCACTTGACCGACCGTGAAGAAGTGGCGCGAGACGTCGAGCATCGCGCTCCGGTACGCGTACCGGGGCGTGTCCGTGATCGTGCCGCCCGCGACCGTCCACGGGCCGCTCTGCCGACCGCTCTTCTCGACCGCGGCGGGGAGCAGTTGGCGCAGGGTCTGCACGCCGTGGAAGAGCCCGGCGGGGCGGTACGCGGTGATCGTGACGCCGGTACGACCGGACTCCAGCCGGTAGCCCTCGTCCCCGAGGCCCCGGTCGCCGGGGCCGGTGCCCAGCCGCAGCCGGACACCGCCCCCGGGGCCGAGCCCGAGGTCGGGGACGACCGGCAGGGCGTATCCGGTGGAGGGGCGCAGGATGCCGGCCAGGTACGAGCCGACGGCACGCGCGGCCCTGGCCTGGCCGGAGCTCGCGACGACGCCGATCCAGGTGAAGGGGGTGATCGTGTACGGGGAGCCGCCCGGCCGGACGGACGCCGGTACGGGGACGACGTCACCGAGGGAGCGGGGGGTGGGGGTCGGGGAGGCGGGCCGGTCGGAGGGCGCGGGCGCGGCGGCGACGGAGGAGATCCCGGCGGCCACGACCAGCAGGAGCGATCCGAACAGGCGGAACAACGTTCTGTGCTGTCTCACAAAGGTGTCCCTTCGACAGGGCGACGAGGTACTCACCTGTGGGGGTGCGGACGGCCGAACCTCTCCATGGGACCCGCACGCGGCGGCGGCGGTCAAGACGCCCTACCGCGCCAGTCCGCCACCGCGTGCCCGGGAGACTCTGACCACTTCCTGCCCGAATTCGGGCAGAAATGTTGCGTACGGCGGCGCGCACCAGCAGTATCAACGAGTGCTCGAACGACGCCCGTCGCACGACGACCTCATCGACCACCTGGTGCGCAGCACCGCGCTCCAGCGCGGTGAGGCCGCCCGGGTGATCCTCGACGTGCTGGCCTACTTCGACGAGACGACCGAGGACTACGTCCGCCGCCGCCACCGGGAGATGCAGGCCGGGGGCGCCGTGAACGCGGAGATCTTCGAGCGGATCGCGGCCGAGCTGCCGTACCGCGCGGTGGCACCGCCGGAGCTCTCGCTCCGGCAGCTGCGCCGCATCGTCTACGGCTGAAGCGGCTGATACGGCTCGGCGGCCGGGCGGACCACGCGATCAGGAGGGGCAGAGACTGTCATGTGCGGAATCGTCGGTTACATCGGAAAGCGTGATGTCGCACCGCTGCTGCTGGAGGGCTTGCAGCGGCTGGAGTACCGGGGGTACGACTCCGCCGGCATCGTCATCACCGGCAAGCCGGCCGCGGGCAAGGCGGCCGCCCTGCGGATGGTCAAGGCCAAGGGCCGCGTCCGCGAGCTGGAGGCCCGGGTCCCCAAGCGGTTCGCCGGCACGACCGGCATCGCGCACACCCGCTGGGCCACCCACGGCGCCCCCAGCGACCACAACGCGCACCCCCACCTGGACGGCGAGGGCAAGGTCGCGGTCGTCCACAACGGCATCATCGACAACGCCTCCGAGCTGCGCGCGAAGCTGGAGGCGGACGGGGTGGTGTTCGCCTCCGAGACCGACACCGAGGTCCTGACGCACCTGATCGCCCGCTCACAGGCAGAGACGCTGGAGGAGAAGGTCCGCCAGGCCCTCCGGCTGATCGAGGGCACGTACGGCATCGCCGTGCTGCACGCCGACTTCGCGGACCGCATCGTGGTCGCCCGCAACGGCTCCCCCGTCGTCCTCGGCATCGGCGAGAAGGAGATGTTCGTCGCCTCCGACGTCGCCGCGCTCGTCTCCCACACCCGCCAGGTCGTCACCCTCGACGACGGCGAGATGGCCACCCTCAAGGCCGACGACTTCCGTACGTACACGACCGAGGGCTCCCGTACGTCCGCGACGCCGACCACCGTGGAGTGGGAGGCCGAGTCGTACGACATGGGCGGCCACGACACGTACATGCACAAGGAGATCTCGGAGCAGCCCGAGGCGGTCGACCGGGTGCTGCGCGGGCGGATCGACGACCGTTTCTCCACCGTCCACCTGGGCGGGCTCAACCTCGACGCCCGTGAGGCGCGCGGGGTGCGGCGGATCAAGATCCTGGGCTGCGGCACGTCGTACCACGCGGGCATGATCGGGGCGCAGCTGATCGAGGAGCTGGCCCGGATCCCGGCGGACGCGGAGCCGGCGTCCGAGTTCCGCTACCGCAACCCGGTCGTCGACCCCGACACCCTGTACGTCGCGGTGTCCCAGTCCGGCGAGACGTACGACGTGCTGGCCGCCGTCCAGGAGCTCAAGCGCAAGGGCGCGCGGGTGCTGGGGATCGTGAACGTGGTCGGTTCGGCGATCGCCCGGGAGACGGACGGCGGGGTGTACGTCCACGCGGGCCCCGAGGTCTGCGTCGTCTCGACCAAGTGCTTCACCAACACCGTCGTTTCCTTCGCCCTGCTGGCTCTGCACCTGGGCCGGATCCGCGACCTGTCGGTCGCCGACGGCAAGCGGATCATCGCGGGGCTGCGGAAGCTGCCCGCCCAGATCACCGAGATCCTCGCGACCGAGGGCGACATCGAGAAGCTGGCCGGTGAGTACGCGCACTCCCGGTCGATGATGTTCATCGGACGGGTACGGGGCTATCCCGTGGCGCGCGAGGCGTCGCTGAAGCTCAAGGAGGTCTCGTACATCCACGCCGAGGCGTACCCCGCCTCCGAGCTCAAGCACGGTCCGCTCGCGCTGATCGAGCCCGCGATGCCGACGGTGGCGGTGGTGCCGGACGACGACCTGCTGGAGAAGAACCGGGCGGCGCTGGAGGAGATCAAGGCGCGGGACGGGCGGATCCTGGCGGTGGCGCACCAGCCGCAGGAGAAGGCCGACCACACGATCGTCGTGCCGAAGAACGAGACGGAGCTGGACCCGATCCTGCTGGGCATCCCGCTCCAACTGCTGGCGTACCACACGGCGTTGGCGCTGGGCCGCGACATCGACAAGCCGCGGAACCTGGCGAAGTCGGTGACGGTGGAGTAGGCGGGGAGCAGGCGCGGCCACTGGTGTGTCCGGTGCGGTACGGGGGTGTACGGAGGCGTACGGAGCGTCTCCTGGCGCGTCCGCACGTGCCGGACGCGCCAGGAGCGGAGGGCCGGCGACGCCCGGCGCCGGCCCCCGGCACCGCTCAGCCGGCGGCCGTCACACCCCGGCCGGCAGCGCGTCGACGCGGAAGAGCGGTGGGCCACTTGGCGAGCGCGGCCGTCGCTCCGTACCAGGACGCCAGGCCCGCGAGGGCGGCGAGCCAGCCGCCGGCCTTGGCCAGGCCTCCGCTGTCCGCGAACTGGGCGACCCCGAGCAGGAGCAGCGCGACGGTCAGCAGGCCGTACGTGCCCTGGACGAGCGGGCCCGAGCCCGCGGCGCCTATGGTGAGGCTGAGGGCGAGGAGCGCCCACAGGATCAGGAAGAGTCCGGCCGCGTCCGCGGAGACCTGGTCGCCCGCGCCGGTGCCCCAGGTGAACCAGAAGGCGCCGAGGCCCGCGAAGGCCGTACCGGTGAACGAGTCGCCCGCCCGGAAGGCGAACAGACCCGCGACGAAGAGCGCGACCCCGCCGACGTACAGGGCGAGGGTGACGGCGTCGGCCGCCGTCACTCCGTCCACCACGTCGGTGAGGCCGATGCCGAAGGCCAGCAGGGTGAGTCCCAGCGCGAGATGGCCGAGAACCGAAGTTGAGGTTGCGCTTCCCGCGGAGACGTCATTGTCCACGGCGGGCTCCCTTCACGGAGTGCGGGTGCTGTTGTCCCAGCGACCGTTATGTACCCTTCGCAAGGGCGCAATCCACCTCTCGGAGTGAGTAAATTCACGCCGGGAGCAAGGAAGTTGACGGACGATCAGCGTTTTCGCGCACGGAACGCGGGAAGAAGAGCGCGGCTCGGCCGACGTACGGGACGACCGGCGACGTACGGGATCACCGGCGCGACGTACCGGATCACCGGCATGGGTCACGGGACGGCGGGCCCGACTTACGGGATGACCACCACGGGCCGCTGCGCGCGCCGCGCGAGCCGGCCGGCCACCGAGCCGAAGATCCGCCCGACGATGCCGTGCGTCGAGCCGACCACGATCGCGTCCGCCGAGTACTCCTGGCCGACCTCTTCCAACTCGTGGCAGATGTCGCCACCGCGCTCCACCAGGATCCAGGGCACCTCGGCGAGGTAGTCCGCGCAGGCCAGTTCGAGGCCGAGCACCTCGGTGCGGTGGTCCGGGACGTCCACGAACACCGGCGGCTCACAGCCCGCCCACACCGTGGTCGGGAGCCTGTTGGCGACATGCACGATGATCAGGCCGGAGCCGAGCCGCCGGGCCATGCCGATGGCGTACGCGAGCGCCCGCTCACTGGAGGTGGAGCCGTCGAAGCCGACGACCACTCCGTGCCGGAAGGCGGGATCGCAGGAGGCGCGCGTCTGGTCCACCGCCAGCGGGTCCGACACGGGATCGGCTACCTGCTTGCGGTCCGCGGGTTCAGGGATTTCGTGACCGGCCATGGGCGTCTCGGCGAAAGAGGTCCTCTTGGGAAAGGATCAACAAGTGGCGTGGTGTGCGGAGCATGTGACGGACCTGTGTCCTGTGTCCGGGAATCATCTTCCCAACTCCATACCCCCAAGGGTACGGCGACACTCCTCTCGTGCACAGAGTTCGCAGCCCCTTACGCGGCGTTTCAGGGAGCATGCACGAGGGCGCCCAGGATCGCAACGCCGGATGGCATCTACAGCTGTCCCGCGGAGTGACGGGAGTGACCGGAGGGGCGCGCTCCTCGTTGGCCACCGGCCACGCCGCCGCCGTCAAGGAGCCTCCCGTGCCCGCACCGTCGACCGTCACGTCATCCGTTCGGGTGTCCGCCGAGTTGCCCGCCGGGAGCGCGGGGCCGGCACCCGGCCGCGCGTCCGCCGGGAGCCGCGAGGACGCCGCCGGAATCCGCGAGGACGCCCCCCGCCCGCCGCACCCGGGGGCGGCCGCCCGGCCCCCCGCCGACCCGGCGGACGAACTCCTCCGCTGGGCGGTGTTCAGCTGCCTGCCGGTCCCCGTCGTGCTCAGCGTCTACGGAACGTCCCTCGGAGGGACCGTCGCGGCGGCGTTCGGCCTCGCCGCCGTGACCGCCGTCTGCCGGCTCCTGCTGCGGCGGTCGGAGCGGGCGGCGGCCCGGTTGCGCGCCGGGGAGGCGGGGGCGGACCCGGGGGCGCCGGCCGGGGCGGCCGTGGGGGCGGACGCGGTACGGGGCGGGGAGGCCCGTACCGCCCAGGAAGCCGACCCGGCACATGCGCCCGGAATGTACGGAACGGCCGGAAGCCGACGGTCCCGTGGCCGACAGGGGGCGCACCGGGGCTCACGCGCGTGTGAGGGGAGTGCGCCGGGAGACTGATGGTCTTCGCACAGACACACCCATCGCTTTTCGGCCAACTTTGCACATGAACCGAAGCCTTGGCGAAAAGGCCTGTCAACCCCCTTGCCACCAGGGAAGAAAGGACTGAACCGGTCCTCCGCACCCTACGGGGACGGGCCATGCGCGCGAGGCCCACTTCCCTGCGCGGCCCGTGAGTGGAACGCTTCGTGATCGAATGCTTCGCGCCAAGTTGCCTTGTCGACATAACGCCGGTGGGAGAACTTGTCACGCCGGCACCACGGGACACAGTAGATTCGATCATGAGGATCCAAGGCTGGGGACCCGTGCAGAACCGAGGGGAATCGTGCAGGAGCGAGAGGCCCGACAAGAACGGGGAGACGCGAACACCGAGGGGGGCTTAGCGACATGAGCCAGGACTCCACTGCCGCACCGGAGTCGGCACGGAAGCTTTCCGGGCGCAGGCGCCGGGAAGTGGTCGCCGTGCTGCTTTTCAGCGGTGGGCCCATCTTCGAGAGTTCCATCCCCCTCTCCGTGTTCGGAATCGACCGCCAGGACGCCGGGGTTCCGCGCTACCGCCTGTTGGTCTGCGCCGGAGAGGAAGGACCGCTGCGGACCACCGGCGGACTCGAACTGAGCGCGCCGTACGGCCTGGAGGCCATCAGCAGAGCCGGCACGGTGGTCGTACCGGCCTGGCGGTCCATCACCTCACCACCGCCCCCGGAAGCGCTCGACGCGCTGCGCCGGGCGCATGAGGAGGGCGCGCGGATCGTGGGTCTGTGCACCGGCGCGTTCGTGCTGGCGGCGGCCGGTCTGCTGGACGGACGGCCGGCCACCACCCACTGGATGTACGCGCCGACGCTGGCCAAGCGCTATCCGTCCGTCCATGTGGACCCGCGCGAGCTGTTCGTCGACGACGGGGACGTGCTGACGTCCGCCGGCACGGCGGCCGGAATCGATCTGTGTCTGCACATAGTCCGGACGGACCACGGCGCGGAGGCCGCGGGCGCGCTGGCCCGCCGGCTGGTGGTGCCGCCGCGGCGCAGCGGCGGCCAGGAGCGCTATCTCGACCGGTCGCTGCCGGAGGAGATCGGCTCCGACCCGCTGGCCGAGGTGGTGGCCTGGGCGCTGGAGCATCTGCACGAGCAGTTCGACGTGGAGACGCTCGCGGCCCGCGCGTACATGAGCCGGCGGACCTTCGACCGGCGGTTCCGCTCGCTCACCGGCAGCGCGCCGCTCCAGTGGCTGATCACGCAGCGGGTGCTCCAGGCCCAGCGGCTGCTGGAGACCTCGGACTACTCGGTGGACGAGGTGGCGGGCCGCTGCGGCTTCCGCTCCCCCGTGGCGCTGCGCGGCCACTTCCGGCGGCAGCTGGGGTCCTCCCCCGCGGCCTACCGTTCCGCCTACCGGGCGCGCCGCCCGCAGGGCGAGCCGGTGGCGCACGGGGTCACGGAGCCGGTCGTACCGGCGCAGGCGTCCGCGCAGTCCCGGCGGACGGCGGCGGCGGCCGGGGCACCGGGGCACGCGTCGGCGTCGTCCCCGGTGGCGGACCCGGGAAAGCCGGGCTCCGACCTGTACGCGGCGGGTCCCGGACGTCCCAGCCTGCCCGGCCAGCGGAGCGCTCCGTAGGGTGCGCCCCGTAGGGTGAGGGCCATGAACGACCGCATGGTGTGGATCGACTGCGAGATGACCGGGCTCTCGTTGACGGAAGACGCACTGATCGAGGTGGCCGCACTGGTCACCGACTCGGATCTGAACGTGCTCGGCGACGGGGTGGACATCGTGATCCGCCCGCCGGACCGGGCGCTGGAGACCATGCCCGAGGTGGTACGGCAGATGCACACCACCTCGGGCCTGCTCGACGAGCTTGCGGCCGGCACGACGCTGGCCGCCGCCGAGGAGCAGGTGCTGGCGTACGTACGCCAGCACGTCAAGGAACCGGGCAAGGCGCCGCTGTGCGGGAACACGGTCGGCACCGACCGCGGCTTCCTGCTGCGGGACATGCCGGCGCTGGAGGGCTACCTCCACTACCGGATCGTGGACGTCTCGTCGGTGAAGGAGCTGGCGCGCCGCTGGTACCCCCGGGCGTACTTCAACAGCCCGGAGAAGGGCGGCAACCACCGCGCCCTGGCGGACATCCGCGAGTCCATCGCGGAGCTGCGCTACTACCGCGAGGCGGTCTTCGTCCCCCAGCCGGGCCCGGACTCGGAAACGGCCAAGCAGATCGCCGCGAAACACGTGCTGAAGGCGGACTGACCCCGCCGCGACCTCACGAAAACGCGGGCGCGAGCACCCTCGCGGACCCTGTACACTTTTTCTCGGCCGGTCAGGGAAAAAGACCGGGCATGGTGGGTATAGCTCAGCTGGTAGAGCACCTGGTTGTGGTCCAGGATGTCGCGGGTTCGAGTCCCGTTACTCACCCTTCTTGATCGAGGGCCGACCTGTGGTTTCGGGTCGGCCCTTTGTCGTGTGTCCCCCGGGCTTTCCGCCGGCCAGTACCTTGGGAATCCGAACCTTGCGTGCGATCGCCCGGACTCCGGCCTGCGGACGATCTCGAAGATCCACCCGAGGAGACGACGCGGGTCTCCTCGGTGGACGAGGCGGTCAACGCCTGTTGGACCGGCGACTACTCGGGCTCTCGAACACGCTTCCCCTGCTGCTGCGCGACGGCAGGGCCGTGGCTCGCGAGACACCCACCGAAGGCGTCTGGCGACAACTCGCGCTCGCCTACCAACTGGCCGCGTCCTTCGCGACGCGGGCCGGGTACCCCGACTGGGCGTTCGCCGCCGTCGAGAAGCAGCCGGCCGCCGCCCGGGACGGCGACAGGGTGCTGGAGATCGGCACGGCCACCGGGTACGTCGCGGCGCCGCTCTCCGAGCGGCTCGGCAGCGACCGGGTGGTCAGTGTCGAGATCGACGCGGCGCTGTCCCAGCGGGCGGCCGCCACCCTCGCGGACCATGGCTTCTCGCCCCGCCTGGTCGTCGGCGACGGTGCGGAAGGGTGGGAGGAGGGCGCTCCCTACGACCGTCTGATCTCCACCTGCGCGCTACGGCACATCCCGTACGCACTGGTCCGGCAGGTCGCACCCGGCGGCCTCATCGTCGCGCCGCCGGCCCGCGCCTTCTGGAGCGGCGCCCCGGTGCGGCTGTCCGTGGAGGACAACGGCATCGCGCGGGGGCCGTTCCGGGGCGGCGCCTCGTACATGCCCATGCGCTCGCACCGGCTGCCCGACGCGGGGCCGGTGGACAGCGGTACGGCGCGGCCTTGGGAGGCCGTGACCGACCCCGGTCACCTGCTCGGCCTCGGCTTCGCCCTGTACGCCGGGGCCCGCCTGCCGGGCGTCACCATGTCCCACGCCGAGGCTGGCACCGCGGTGACGGTCTGGCTCCAGGACGCGGCCGGCTCGGCGGCCGTCGCCGCCACCGGCGAGTCGGTGGGGGAGTGCGGCGAGCGGAACCTGTGGCCCGAGGTCGAGGCCGTGTACGCCGAGTACGTGACCCTCGGGCAGCCGGACGGAGACAGCTTTGGCCTGAGCGTCACGCCGACCGGCCAAGAAGTCTGGCTGCGCTCGCCTCGAACGGTGATCGCGGCCGTGTGACGGAAACCAACTGGCCTCGGTCGACGTCATCCCGCCTGACGACGTCGGCCGGGGCTCACGCGTGTGCGGGGGGCGGCGGGAGCGGTGTTCAGGCGGGGTCGATGGGGATTTCGTAGGCGATTTCGTAGCGGACGTCCGCGATCGTGATGTCCGCCGTTTCCACCGGGCGGCCGTCCGTGTCGTAGTACGTGCGCTCGATCTCCGTGATCAGGTCGCCGACCGAGATGCCGAGGAGGTTGGCCTGCGCCTGCGTGGCGCGGGCCGGGCGGGGGAGTTCCACGGCCGTGTCGATGTCGACGCCGATCGAGCGCATGCGCTCGACCACCCCGGCGCCCGCGTGCGGGCCCATTTCGGGGAGCACGATCGGGGTGCCGTCGGTGATGGCCATCGGTTCCCACGACTCGGAGAGCTGGACCGGCAGCCCGTCGCCCAGGAACTCGTACGCCGTGTGGACGCAGAGGTCCCCCGGCTCGATGGCCAGGCGTTCCGCGATGCGCTCGGGGGCCGGTACGCGGGCGTTGCTGCGGGACTCCCACGTACCGGAACGGCGCTGTTCCTCCATGTCCGCGCGGAAGGGGCTGCCGTTGCGGCGCTCCCGGCGGCGGGAGCGGATCATGCGCAGCCGCTCGCGCGGTCGCCGGACGTACGTCCCCGACCCCGCGCGGCCTTCCAGCAGCCCTTCGATGATGAGGCGCTCCATGGCGCGCTGCGCCACGGACTGGCCGACTCCGTACTCCTCGGCGAAGCGGGCCCGGCTGGGCAGCTTCTCGCCCAGCGTCCACTCGCCCGCCCTGATGCGGGTGCGCAGAGCGTCGGCGACCTGCAAGTACGGCGTCTCTCGTGGCATTTGGGCGGCTCCGGGTGGTGTGCGTCGACATTGACAAAGCTAACCCATCAGGTGAAGCTGAATACTCAGCATTACGAGGCGTGATCGAGCGCTCACCAGGGGAGGGCTGTGCCCACTGTGGACATCCAGGCGGCCGCGCTGGTCGGCATGCTCGCCGCCGCGACCGGCGGCGAGCCGCGGACCACCGGCACCGAGGCCGGTGCCGTGCGGATCGAGGCCGACCTCCCCGAGCAGTTGAGCCCGGCCACGCGGAACGCGATCCTCGCCGCCCTCGCGACGGCCGACCGGTACGGACACACCCACACCGACGACGGCGACACCGTCTGGGCCGAGTTGGACCGGAAGGCCGAGATGAGCGGGGAGGCCGGGGTCGGTGGCGAGGGCGCGGTGGAGACCGACGCCGCTGTGGAGTCCGACGCCGGGCTCGACCGCGAGGCAGATCTGTGAGCGCCCTTCCCCATCCACGAGAACGGGAGGAACCACCCATGACTGTCACCGTCGCCTTGCCGGCGTCCCTGTCGGAGACGGACGTCCGTACCTGCGAGGCCTGCTGGCGCGCCCCGGTCGGTGCCGTCCGTACGGATGCCGACGGCCGGGCCCTGCTGTGCGTGCCGTGCGCGCAGGGCGGTTATCCGCGCCGCGTCGACCTGTTCCCGCCGCTCGGGATCTACAAGCTGACGAACCGGCGGGTACGGATGAGCGACGGCAAGCACGGTGGCGGTACGCCGCAGACCCCGCCCAACCCCGGGCCCGCCCTGCCCACCCCGCCCCCGGCGCCGTCCCCGCCCGGCACCCCGCCGGTGTAGTTCGCGTCGGGGCGAGGGAGGGTGCGGTGCAGTCCTGGGGCGTGGGGGTGATCTTTGCGGGCCGTCCCCGCCCGGTTCCTTGACCCGCCGGTGACCAGCCGCGACGCTGCGCGCAAGGTACGGGCTCCCCGTGCCCGTACCTCCGTCGTCGCGGGAGGATCGTGTGCGCCGGCTCGGCCAGGGCATCCGGATCAGCCGTACGTCCCGTCGCGCCGCCGTCCTCGGGATCGTCTGCGTGCTCGGGGCCGGCGCGGCGGCCGGGTGCGGAGGCGGGGCGGCCGACGGGCGGACCACCCTCACCGTCGGGGTCTTCGGGTCCTTCGGGTTCGAGGAAGCCGGGCTCTACGAGCGGTACATGACACTCCGTCCGGACATCGCCATCAAGCAGACGTCCATCCAGCGCAACGAGAACTACTACCCCCAGCTCCTCACCCACCTGGGCAGCGGCAGCGGACTCGCCGACATCCAGGCCGTCGAGGTCAGCAACATCGCCGAGGTCACCGCCACGCAGTCCGGCAAGCTGGTCGACCTCGGTACGGCGGCGGGCGTGGACCGGGGCGCCTTCCTGCCGTGGAAGTGGGCGCAGGCCACGGACCGCCGGGGCAGGACCCTCGGCCTCGGCACCGACATCGGGCCGCAGGCCATCTGCTACCGCAAGGACCTCTTCGCGAAGGCCGGCCTGCCCACCGACCGCGCGGCCGTGGGGCGGCTGTGGGCGGGCGACTGGGGGAAGTACCTGGCCACCGGGAAGCGGTACCGGGCGAAGGCGCCCCGGGGCACGGCCTTCGTGGACTCGGCGAGCGGTGTGATGGCCGCCGTGACCGCCGCCGACCCGCACCGCTTCTACGACCGGCGCGGCAAGGTCGTCTACCGGACCAGTACGACGGTACGGAACGCCTGGCGCACCGCCGCCCGGTTCGCGGCCTCCGGCCTGACCGCCAGGCTCCAGCAGTTCACGCCCGCCTGGGACCAGGGGTTCGCCAACGCGTCCTTCGCGACCGTCTCCTGCCCCGCCTGGATGCTCGGCTACATCCAGGACAAGTCCGGGGCGGCGGGCCGTGACCGGTGGGACGTGGCCGCCGCGCCCCGTCCCGGCAACTGGGGCGGCTCGTTCCTCGTGGTGCCCAGGACGGGCCGCCATACGGAGGAGGCCGCCGCGCTGGCCGCCTGGCTGACCGCCCCCGCCCAGCAGGCGAAGCTCTTCGCCGAGCGGGGCAGCTTCCCGAGCGCGCGGGCCGCGTACGCGCTGCCCGTGGTGGCCGGCGCCCGGCACCCGTACTTCGGGAACGCGCCCATCGGGCGGATCTTCTCCGAGGCCGCCCAGGGCGTCCCCGTACAGATCGTCGGACCGAAGGATCTGATCATCGCCCAGAACCTGTCCGACGTCGGGATGCTCCAGGTCGACCAGAAGGGCGCGTCCCCGGAGGACGGCTGGAACGCGGCGGTGAAGGCCATCGACAACGCGCTGGACCTGTGACGAGCGAGGCGCCGGTCGCCGGCGGCACGCCGGTCGCCGGGGAAGCACCCGCCGCCGGTGAGCTGCCGGCCGGTGGCGTGTCCGTCGCCGCTCCCCCGAGAACGGGTCACGCCGACCCCCGTGACGAGCGGCGGCGCGCCCGCCGCAGCCGTCGCCACCGCCGTGACCTGCGCTGGAGCCCGTACGTCTTCGTCGCCCCGTTCTTCGCCTTCTTCGCCGTCTTCGGGCTCTTCCCCCTCCTCTACACCGGCTGGGCCGCGCTCCACCGCGTCGAACTCACCGCGCCCGACCACCGGGAGTGGGTGGGCCTGCGCAACTTCTCGCGGCTGCTGGACGACGACTTCTTCTGGAACGCGCTGGCCAACACCGTCACCATCGGGCTGCTCTCCACCGTCCCGCAGCTGCTGATCGCGCTCGGCCTCGCGCACCTGCTCCACCACCGCCTGCGCGGCTCGGCGTTCTTCCGGGTCGCCGTGCTCACGCCGTACGCCACCTCGGTCGCCGCCGCGACCCTCGTCTTCGTGCTGCTCTTCGGCCGCGACCACGGGCTGATCAACTGGGCACTGGGAGTGGCCGGTCTCGACGCGGTCGACTGGCAGAACGGCGACTGGACCTCCCGCATCGCGGTCTCGACGATCGTCGTCTGGCGGTGGACCGGCTACAACGCGCTGATCTATCTGGCGGCCATGCGGTCCGTCCCCGGCGACCTGTACGAGTCGGCGGCCCTGGACGGGGCGTCCCGGTGGCAGCAGTTCGTCCATGTGACCGTGCCGTCGCTGCGGCCGACCATCCTCTTCACCTGCGTGGTCTCCACGATCGGCGCCACCCAGCTGTTCGGGGAGCCGCTGCTCTTCAACGGCGGCGCCGGCGCGACGGGCGGGGCGAACCACCAGTACCAGACCCTCGGGCTGTACCTGTACGAGCAGGGCTGGGTGAACCTCCATCTCGGCCGGGCCTCGGCGATCGCCTGGGCGATGTTCCTGATCCTGTTGGTGCTCGGCGCGGTGAACTGGCTGGTCGCCCGGCGGATCACGGGAGGAGAGAAGCGATGAACCGTACGACCGGGGGAACGGGGCAGCCGGCCGGCGGCCGGGTCGCGCACGCCGTGCTGATCCTCTTCGCCGCCGGGTCGCTCTTCCCCCTCGTCTGGACGGCGGTCGCGGCCTCCCGTACCAGCGGCCGGCTGGCGCAGACCCCGCCGCCGTTCTGGTTCGGCGGCCATCTCCTGAAGAACCTGGAGATCGCCTGGACCGACGCCAACCTCGGTACGGCCCTGGTCAACACGACCGTCGTGGCGGGCAGCGTCGCGGCGGGGACGGTGTTCTTCTCGACCCTCGCCGGGTTCGCCTTCGCCAAGCTGCGCTTCCGCTTCCGGAACGCGCTGCTGGCGCTGGTGATCGGCACGATGATGGTGCCGCCGCAGCTCAGCGTCGTCCCCCTGTATCTGCTGATCGCCGAGCTGTCCTGGACGGACCGGCTCCAGTCCGTCGTGCTGCCCGGTCTGGTCAGCGCCTTCGGGGTGTTCTTCATGCGGCAGTACCTGACGCGGGCGCTGCCCACCGAGCTGATCGAGGCGGCCCGGGTGGACGGGGCGGGCAGCTGGCGGGTGATGTGGCACGTCGTCTTCCCGGCGGCGCGGCCGGCGATGGCGGTGCTGGGGATGCTGACGTTCGTGATGGCCTGGAACGACTTCTTCTGGCCGATCATCGCGCTGACGCAGAGCGGCAACCCGACCGTGCAGGTGGCGCTCACCGGGCTCGGCCGGGGTTACATCCCCGACCAGTCGGTGATCATGGCGGGCGCGCTGCTCGGCACGCTGCCGCTGCTGCTGGCGTTCGTGGTCTTCGGCCGGCACATCGTGGGCGGGATCATGCAGGGCGCGGTCAAGGGCTGACCCCGCCGCGCGGGATGGCGGTACGAGGCGCGCCCCGGCCGGGTGGGGGGTTCGGGGATCCGGCCGGGACGCGCGGGGCGGCTGGTGGGGGCAGCCTTGGGGGGGTGGTCGAGGGGGGGACGGGGGTGGTCGAGCGGGGACGGCGCTTACGCACGCTAGCCGCTCCGAGGACGACAAAAGCCCTGTTCGGGGCGGTGCTTGAGGTTCTTAGGGCGCCCTTAAGGAAGGCATGGGGGCGGGTTAAGACCGACCGGTACGGGGGACTCCCCGACGTTCAGACGTCGGCGCCCCGGCGGCCCGGCGCGCCGCGCTTCCTCCCGCGCAGCCGGTGGCCGCGCGGCTCGCGGGCTGGCCGCCACCCCTCGCGCCCGATCCAGATCCGCACCTCCGTGCCGCCGAGCACGGACCGCCCGATCCGTACGTCCCCGCCGGTCGACTCCGCGACCCGGCGCACGATGTCCAGGCCGAGGCCCGTCGAGCCCTCCCGGCCGCCGCTGTTGCCCCGTACGAGCGCGGCCTTGGGGTCGGCGATGCCGGGGCCCGCGTCCGAGACGAGGACGATCACCGCGTCCTCGCCGTTGTGCACGTCCACGGAGAACGCGGTGCCCTCCGGGGTGTGCCGGAAGACGTTCCCGAGCAACGCGTCGAGCGCGGCGGTGAGTTCGGGGCGGGCGACCGGGATGCGGATCGGCGCGCCGACCCCCGCGAGCCGTACCTTCCGGCCCTCGTCCTCGGCCAGCGCCGACCAGAAGTCCATGCGCTCGCGGACGACCTCGGAGACGTCGCAGCCGACGGCGGGCGTGTTCGCGACCGGGTGGGAGGTGGATTCGCGGGCGGTACGGATGATGGTGTCGACCTCGCGCTCCAGCTGGGCGACCGCCGCTCTGGTCTGGTCGGCGGCGGGCCCCTCCCCCAGCGAGGCGGCGTTGAGGCGCAGCACGGTCAGCGGGGTGCGCAGCCGGTGGGAGAGGTCGGCCGCCAGTTCCCGCTCGTTGGCGAGGAGCTGGACGACCTGATCGGCCATGGAGTTGAACGCGACGGCGGCGGAGCGCAGTTCGGGCGGTCCCTCCTCGGGAACGCGGACACCGAGCTTGCCCTCCCCCAGGGCGTGGGCGGCGCCCGCGAGCCGCTGGGCGGGCTCGACCATGCGCAGGCCGAGGCGGTCGGCGACGGTCACCGAGCCGACGATCAGCGCGATGCCCACGCCGGCGAGGACGAGCCAGGCGGTGGTGACCCCGTTGGAGACCTCCGCCTCGGGGACGTACACCTCCACGATGGCGATCCAGTTGGAGCCGAGGCTGGATCCGAGGGCGGTGGGCTGGAGCAGCGCGAAGCCGCCGGGGACGTCGGTGATGGAGGCGCGGCCGAGCCGCCGTACGGTCGCCAGGTCCTTCTCGGCGGCCCGGCGGGTGCCCAGCTCCAGCGGGAGGCTGCCCGGTTCGCCGGAGGGCGGGACGTGGACGGCCATCTTGCCGTCGGCGCCAGCCTGGGTGGAGGCGATCGCGCGGTCGAGCTGGTCGCGGTCGGAGGTGATGGAGAGGGTGGGGCCTATGGCGGCGGCCTGGCGTTCGGCGTTGGTGAAGGCCCGGTCCCTGGCCATCTCCTTGATGACCATGCCCAGGGGTACGGCGAAGGCGATGACGACCATCACCGTGACGGCCAGGGAGACCTTGATCAGTGCCCACCTCATACGGGCCGCTCCGTGGCCGGGGGTTCGAGCTTCACGCCGACGCCCCGCAGGGTGTGCAGATAACGGGGCCGGGCGGCCGTCTCGCCCAGTTTGCGGCGGAGCCAGGACAGGTGGACGTCGATGGTCTGGTCGTCGCCGTACGACTGCTGCCAGACCTCGGCGAGCAGTTCCTTGCGGGGGACGACCACCCCGGGGCGCCCGGCGAGGAAGGTCAGCAGGTCGAACTCGCGCCGGGTGAGGTCGAGGCGGGTGCCGTCCAGTTCGGCCTGGCGGCGCAGCGGGTCGATGGCGAGGCCGCCGACGCGGATGACGCGGGGGGACGCGGCCTCGCCGGAGGTGGCGCGGGAGCGGCGCAGGACGGCCGCCATGCGGGCCGACAGGTGCTCGACGGAGAAGGGTTTGGTGAGGTAGTCGTCGGCCCCGTCGTTGAGGAGCCGGACGATCTCGGTCTCGTCGTCGCGGGCTGTGGCGATGATCACGGGTACGTCCGTGATGCCGCGCAGCATCTTGAGCGCCTCCGACCCGTCGAGATCGGGCAGGCCGAGGTCGAGAATGACCACGTCGAAGTGGAAATGGGCCACTTCGCGCAACGCCTCCAGGGCCGTCCCGACACTGCGTACGGTGTGGGAGGCCTCGGTCAAGTGCCTGATGAGGGCGGAGCGTACGAACTGGTCGTCCTCGACCACGAGCACACTGGGCATGGGCGGCACCGTACGCCATTCGGGGGATACCGGCAGGCGGTTCCCCGGCGCACCCCCGGTGGGGCACCATGGGCCCCGATGCGTATCGGACTCGTACATGCCATTGCGTGGTCGCTCGCGACCGGCGCCGCCGTGACGCTGTCGTGGTGGGGTGTCCACACGGTGATGGCGGGGACGGCGTACGACCCGCCGCGCGCGGTGCCGATCGGCAAGGACAGCGCGACGACGCAGGGGGCCCGGCCGGTCGTGTCCTCCACGCACCGCCCACCGAGCCCGGCGCCGTCCCCGGCGTCCCCCTCGGCGCCGGAGCCGGAGGAGTCCGTGAAGCCGTCCCCGACGCTCACGTTCACTCCCGTTCCCGTTCCGTCCCAGAGCTACGGCGGCCCGGCCTCGAAGCCCGCGCCCAAGCCGTCCTCGACTCCGTCGGGCAACGTGAAGAGCTACACGGTCGACGGGGGCCGGGTGGTCCTGGACATCGGTGAGGCCGCGGCGGAGCTGGTGTCGGCGACGCCGGACTCCGGGTGGCAGATGCAGGTGTGGACGCAGCCGACCTGGATCCGGGTGACGTTCACCCGGGACGGCCGGGAGGTGTCGGTCTTCTGCACCTGGCACGACCACCCGCCGCTGGTGGAGTTCGACGACCGCTGAGGGGGCCCGGGCTCAGGCGAGGACCAGGGAGACGAGTTCGTCGATGAACGAGCGGCGCTCCTCGGGCGTCTGGCCCCGCTGGATGCTGTGCAGCAGCGCCACCCGCCCGTACACGGCGACGAAGACCATGACCGCCGCCCGGTCGCTCGGCAGGCGCAGGGTGTGCCCGGCCGCCTCGCACCGGTCGAACGCGGCGGTGAGCGCCTCCACCACGTCGATGAGCACGGGCGGCGCGGCGGACCGGGGCTCGCCGGAACCGTTGCCGAGGACGAGCCGGTGGTGGCCGGGGTTGTCCGTCGCGAAATCGCAGTACGCGTACAACTGGGCGTGGACACGCCCGGCCACGTCCTCCGGGGGCACCCCTTCGTCGGCCGCGCGCATCAGCGACCGGAGCCGGGCGTGCTCGTGGTCCATCAGTCCCTGGACCAGTGCCGTCCGGTCGGTGAAGTGGTGGTAGATGGAGGCGGGGGCGATGCCGACGGCGCGGGCGACGCCGCGGATGGTGAGACCGTCCTCGCCGCCGAGCCCGGAGAGCAGACGGCCGGCCGCGTCCAGGATCTCGACGCGCAGACGTTCGCCCTCGCCCCAGCGGTTACGCGTCCGTTCCGGCTTGATGTCCACGTCGTCTGGCACGAGGCCATTCTTACCGCATGCGGCGGGCGCGGGGAGGGGACCGCCGGGGAGCGCGGCCCCCCTGCGGACTCACCCCACGGCGTGGGCCGTGGCCTCCTCCCAGGGCGCGCGTTCGGCGACGTACCGGCGCAGGGCGCGGGCCTCCCGGGGCATGTTCCAGCTCATCGCGCCGACCACCCGGCCGTCCGCGCCGCCGTACAACCCGGCGAACCGGCCCTCGGCGGGGTCCCCGGCGACGACGCGGAAGCCGGCTCCCCGGCCGTCAGCTTCCTGGCCATCGGCTTCCTGGCCCGTGCCCGTGCCTGTGCCCGTGCCCATGCCCGTGACGCCGTACGCCTGGATCTTCACGTCGTACTGATCGGTCCAGAAGTACGGCACCGGCGTGAACGGCCGCCCGGCGCCCAGCAGCGTCAGCGCGGCGGCGGTCCCCTGCTCGGTGGCGTTCATCCGGTGCTCGACCCGGAGGCGACCCAGGTCCCGGTGGTGCCAGGACGCCACGTCGCCGGCGGCCACCACGCCGGGAGCCGCCCGGCACAGCTCGTCGCACTCCACTCCGTCGCCGAGCGGGAGCCCGCTGCCGGTGAGCCAGCCGGTGGCCGGGGTGGACCCGATCGCCACCAGGACCAGGTCGGCCGGGACGCGTGAGCCGTCGTCCAGGAACACGCCCACCACCCGGCCGTCCTCCCCGGCCAGTCGCCGCACACCGGTGCGGGTGCGCACCCGCACCCCGTGCGCGGTGTGCAGGCGGGCCGCCAAGTCGCCGACCAGGGGCCCGAGCTGACGGACCATCGGGGTAGGCAGCGGATCCACGAGGGTGACGTCCGCGCCGAGTCCGACGGCGACCGCCGCGGCCTCGGACCCGAGGAAACCGGCGCCGACGACCACCACGGAGGCCGCCGTGAGGAGCCCTTCGCGCAGCGCGAGCGCGTCGTCGAGGGTGCGCAGGACGTGGACGCCCGCGAGTTCGTGCCCCTGCGGGAGGGAGCGCGGGGTGACGCCGGTGGCGATGACCAGCCCGTCGTACGGGAGCACCTCGCCGCCCGCGAGGGTGACGGTGCGCGCGGTGGCGTCGAGCCCGGTCGCGGGCCGGCCGAGCAGCCAGCGCGCGTCGAGAGCGGCGAGGTGGTCCGCGCGCCGGAGGGCCGTGCGGTCCGGGGTCCACCTCCCGCGCAGGATCTGCTTTGACAGCGGCGGGCGGTCGTACGGCGGGTGGGACTCGTCCCCCACCAGCGTGAGCCGCCCCGTCCAGCCCTCGCGCCGGAGCGCCTCTGCGGCGGTCAGGCCCGCCGCAGAGGCACCCACGACAACGATCTCGGACGGACCGCTCACGTCTCGGCCAGTCCGATGGCGAGCGCGGGGCAGACGCGTGCCGCCTCGCGGGTGTCGGCCTGCTGTTCGGCGGACGGGTTCGGCTCCAGCAGCACGGCGATGCCGTCCTCGTCACGCTGGTCGAACACCTCCGGGGCGGCCAGGACACACTGCCCGGAGCCGACACACTTGTCCTGATCGAGGACGACCTTCATCGCGCTGTTCCCTTCCGTTTCCGGGTCACCGGATCACCGGCCACCAGGTCGCCAGCCACGAAGTCACCGGTCACCACGTCACCGGCAGCTCGTGCACCCCGTAGACCAACATGTCGTGCTTGAACCTCAGCTCCCCGGCCGGCTTCGCGAGGGCCAGGGTGGGGACGCGGCGGTACAACGTGCCGTACACGACCTGGAGTTCGACCCGGGCCAAGGGCTGGCCGAGGCACTGGTGGACGCCGAAGCCGAACGCGACGTGATGCCGCGCGTCGCGGCCGAGGTCGACGGCGTCCGGATCCGGGAAGACCGCCTCGTCGCGGTTGGCGACGTCGGTGGCGGCGATGATGCCCTCGCCCGCGCGGATCAACTGCCCGCCGATCTCCAGGTCTTCGCGCGCGACCCGGCGCCGTCCGGAGTGGACGATGGTGAGGTGGCGCAGGAGTTCCTCGACGGCGTTCGCGACCGCCTTCGGGTCGTCGGCCGCGCGGAGCCGGGCCAGCTGCTCCGGGTTCTCCAGCAGCACGACCGTACCCAGAGCGATCATGTTGGCGGTCGTCTCGTGCCCGGCCACCAACAGCAACAGGCCCATGGCCGCGACCTGTTCACGGCTCATCCGGCCGGTGCCCAGCTGCTCGACGGCCAGCCGGCTGAGGACGTCCCGGGCGGGGTCGGCCTTCTTCCGGTCCACCAGGTCGGCGAGATAGCCGGTCATCTCCGTCACCGCCGCGACGGATTGCGCCGGCGTGACCTCGCGCGACACCATCGTTTTGCTGAGCCGGTGGAAGAGGTCACGGTCGGCGTACGGGACGCCGAGCAGCTCGCAGATGACCAGCGAGGGCACCGGCAGCGCGAACGCCTGCACGAGGTCGGCGGGTTTCGGCCCGGCGAGCAGGTCGTCGATCAGGCCGTCGACGATCTGCTGGATCCGCGGCCGCAGCGCCTCCATCTTCTTGATCATGAAGTCGGAGGTGAGCAGGCGGCGCTGGGCGGCGTGTTCGGGATCGTCCAGGGTGATGAAGGACTTGGTCCGTCCCTGCCGGGCGGCCGCGGCCTCGGTGGCGTGCGGGTAGCCCGGCCGGTCGGAGTCGGAGCTCACCCGGGGGTCGGCGAGCACGGCCCGTACGTCCTCGTAGCGGGTGATCAGCCACGGTGTGCTGCCGTCCCACAGCCTGACCCGGGAGACCGGCGCCTCACGCTGGATCCCGCGCAGCTCGGGCGGCGGGTCGAAGGGGCAGCCGCGCGCCATCGGGAAACCGGGTGGGGAGAGGGGCGCGGATGGGGGTGCGGATGGGGGTGCGGAGATGCGTGGGGGGGATGTGCTTTCCGTCACCATGGGCTCCTACGGAGAGTTACCAAACCATTGTTCGGGAAGTTGCTGAACAAACGTTAGGCAACGGCGTTCGCGCCGTCCAGAGCCGAGGGCTTCCCTGTGATCAAAACCGGCCACGGCGCGCGACGGAGCACGTCGGAGCCGCGTCGGAGCCAGGTCGGACCCGTGTCGGAGCCGTACCGCAGCCGTACCGGAGCCGAGAGTTACGAGAAGGCGCCCGCGGGCGGCGGCGGGGACGGCCTGGCGCTCGCGTCCGTGACGACGGCCGCTCCGCCGGTGAAGTCCCGCAGGGCGCGGCCGTGTTCGACCCGGCCGGGGTGTGGATCGCCCGCGATGCGGCGGGTCAGTTCCGTCACCGGCAACTCCCGGCCGGACGCCAGGAGTACGGCGTTGCCGAAGCGGCGGCCCCGCAGGACCGCCGGGTCCGCGGCCAGCGCGAGATGGCCGAACAGCGAGGCCGCGGTGGCGATCTGGCCGCGCAGGTGGGCGAGGGGAGGCCCGTCGGCGAGGTTGGCGGCGTAGCAGCCGTCCGGGGCGAGGACCCGCCGTACCTCCGTCAGGAATTCGGCGCTGGTGAGGTGCGCGGGGGTACGGGCTCCGCCGAACACGTCGGCGATCACCAGGTCCGCCCAGCCGTCCGGCACCTTCCCGAGACCGGCCCTGGCGTCCGCGGACCTGACCCTGATCCGGGCCTGGGGGTCCAGCGGAAGGTGCTCACGCACGAGTTGGACGAGGGCCGCGTCGATCTCCACGACCTGCTGCGTGGAGCGGGGCCGGGTGGCGGCGACGTACCGGGCGAGGGTGAACGCGCCGCCGCCGAGGTGCAGGACGCGCAGGGGCTGGTGGGCGGGGGCCACGAGGTCGGCGACATGGCCGAGCCGGCGCTGGTACGCGAAGGACAGGCGGGCGGGGTCGTCCAGATCCACGTGGGACTGCGGGGCGCCGTCGATCAGCAGCGACCAGGCGCGGGGGCGCTCCCGGTCCGGTACGAGTTCGGCGAGGCCGCCGTCGACCGGTGCGGTCACCGTCTCGGCCGTACCTCGTCCGCCTCGCCTGTTCCTGGCCATCCCCCCAGTATCGGGGTCGCCGCGGACATGCGGAGATCCGGCGGGGGTGCGGGCCCCTGCGCCGGGTGCGGGACGGGTGTCACCAGGTGGGGGACGCGCGTCCCGGTGCGGTCGGACGGGTGTCCCGGTGCCGTACTACCGGCAGCGGTCCGCCGCCTCGATCAGTCTCGCCGCCTCCCCGAGCGCCGCGCGCAGCACCGCCGGGTCCGTGACGGGGTCGGAGGCCTCCGGCGGCAGCAGCCAGCCGGTGCCGGTGACCGGCGGCTCCTCGGCGGGGGTCCGCGGACCGCGCCCGCCCGTCCGCGTACACGCACTGCCGGGGACGTCCCACTCCTCCGCCGTACCGGGCGGCACGAGGAAGCCGAGGGTGTGACAGGAGCCGTCGTGCAGGACGGGCCCCACCGAGGGGGTGGCCCCGCGCCGGAGGATGTCCACCGCCTCGAGACCCTGCCGGGCCGGGACCGTCACCAGGTCCAGCACCTCGCCGCCGTCGTGCTCGGGCGCGTATCGGTCTCCATACCGACCTCCACCTCCACCTAACAAGGGAACCCTCCTCGTCGAGCGGAGACGCGTCGGGCGTCTCCACAGTCTCCATAGGGTTCAACGCCTGCCGGCGTCAACAGCTACGGAGGCACACCGCCGCAAAGGATGGCAGTTCATGGCAGATCGCGGGCGAGATATCCGGTTTGTTGGCAAACACCGCATGTGCACCCCGTCCCAGGAGGTACGTTCTTGCCCGCCGGACCACCGGAGCACAGGAGAGGGCTCGGCCATGGCGTTGTCTCGGGCAGTTCCCAACCTCCCCTTCCGCCGGCGGCGCGGACAGCGCTCGCCGGGGGAGTTCGCGGCGGCCGTGCGCAGGGCCGCCCGGGAGATCGGTGAACACGTGGCGTGCGACGCACGTTATATCGGCCGGGTGGAAGCGGGTGAGATCCGCTGCCCCAACTACGCGTACGAACGGGTCTTCCTGCACATGTTCCCCGGGCTGACCCTGACCGACCTGGGCTTCACGGCCCGCGAGCACGTTCGCGGCCGCGCGGCGCGGGTATCCGTGGAGCAGTCCGCCCACGACCCGGGACCCAGCGAGACCAGCGAGGAGAGCGACGTGCTGCGTCGGGCCTTCATGACCAGCGGTTCCGTCGGCATGGCCGCCGCGACCCTGGGCCTCGGCGGTACGGCCGCCGCGGCCGCGCCCTCGATCCCCGCCCCGCGCCGGATCGGTGACACCGAAGTGGCCGCCGTCGAGGCGGCGGTACGGCGCATCCGCCTGCTGGACGACCGGCACGGCGCCGACGGCCTCTACCGCCAGGCGGCGGTGCCGCTGCGCGGCGCGTACGCGCTGCTCGACGCGGGGACGGCGACCCGGCAGTCCACCACCGACCGGCTGCACTCCGGCGCGGGCGAGCTGTCGATCTCCGTGGGATGGCTCGCGCACGACTCGGGACGCCTCGACGACGCCCGCTCGCACTACGCGGAGGCGCTGGCGACCGCGCGGGTCGCGGGCGACCCGGCGCTGGAGGCGCACGCCTTCTGCAACACGTCGTTCCTGGCGCGGGATTCGGGCCGGTACCGGGAGGCGTTACGGGCCGCGCAGGCGGGCCGGGGCGCGGCCAAGCACCTGTCGTCCGCCCGGCTGCTGTCGCTGCTGGCCCTGCGGGAGGCGGGCGGCTGGGCGGGGCTCGGGGACCGTACGAACTGTGAACTGGCCCTGTCCGAGGCCCACACGCTCTTCGACCGCGGCCCCTCGGACGCGGACCCCGAGTGGATGTCCTTCTTCGGCGAACCTGAGCTGGAGGCCCTGGAGGCGCAGTGCCACGCGGCGTTGGGCGACTGGCCGCGGGCGGCCCGGCACGCGTACCGCGCCTCCGTACTCCAGAATCCGCACTTCACCCGCAATCTCGCGCTCTACCGGGCCGAGTTGGCCACGGACCTGGCGCGCGCGGGCCGGCCCGACGAGGCCGCGGCGGCGGGCCGGCAGGTGCTCGACCTGCTGGGCGAGGTCCAGTCGTCCCGGATCCAGGGGATGCTCGCGGCCACGGCCCGGCTGCTGCTGCCACGGCGGCGGTCGCCGGAGGTGGCGGCGTTCCTGGAGCGGCACGCGGCCGTGTAGCCCCCTGGGGCCGTACGGCGACCACCAGGGACCCGGCTCAGCCCACCAGATGCGCCGTGTGTCCCGGCTCAGCCCACCAGATGCGCCGTGTCGTTCCAGACCTCGATCGCCGGGTCGCCGTACGCCCAGTTCAGGACGGACACGGACGTCGGGTCCAGTCGTATGCGGGCCGCGAACGACACGTCCTCGCCCAGCCAGCGCGCGCCGATCGCCCGCAGGATGTGGCCGTGGGCGAAGACCAGGACGTCACGGTCGGCCGAGCGCGCCCAGGCGACCACCTCGTCGGCGCGGGCGGCGACCTGCGCCAGGCTCTCGCCCTCCGGGACACCGTCGCGCCAGATGAACCAGCCGGGCCGCGCGGCCTTGATCTCGGCCGGGGTCAGCCCTTCGTACGCGCCGTAGTCGAACTCCATCAGCGCGTCCCACTCCGTGGCGCGCTCCCCGAACCCGGCCAGGTCGCACGTCTCGCTCGCGCGGACCAGCGGGCTGGTACGGACCTCGGCGCCGGCCAGCCCGGACCACGGCGCGCGGTGCAGGCGCTCGCCCAGCAGCGCGGCCCCGCGCCTGCCCTCGTCGAGGAGCGGAATGTCCGTCCTGCCGGTGTGGCGGCCGGAAAGTGACCAGGCCGTCTGGCCGTGCCGGGCCAGCAGGACGCGCGGTGCCATCGGGGCTCTCCCTGGAGTTCACAACGGGTGCCGCCCCATCATCGCGTACCTGAACATTGGGCAACCCCCAGGGGGATATCGGCGTCCTCTTTCGGGGAGAAGGTGATGTTGTCGAACGTTGATCCGGGGGGACACCCGGCCGAAACGTCCGACCGGCCGCACCGTACGGTTGAACGTCGGCCGAAAACCGTATGACAACACGATGGAGATTGTCCGGATGCCGTACAGCGCCAGCGCGGAGACCAGGCCGCACCCCCGGCCTCGGCTCCGGCTCCGGCCGCGCTGGTGGGCCGAGCTGGTGCTGATCGTCGCCGTCTACGCCGCGTACTCGGCGGGACGGCTGATGGCGCGCGGGGACGTGTCCACGGCGGTCGGCCACGGACTGGCGATCCTGCGGATCGAGAAGGCGCTGCGCCTCAACGCCGAACACCCGCTCAACCGGCTCTTCACCAGCACTCCCGCCCTGGGCATACCCGCCGACTTCGCCTATGCCTCGCTGCACTACCTGGTCACTCCGGTGGTGCTGATCTGGATCTTCCGCAGCCGCCCCGCCCGCTACCGGGCCGCCCGTACGTGGCTGATGCTGTCCACCCTCCTGGGACTCATAGGCTTCACGCTTCTGCCGACCTGCCCGCCCCGCCTCCTGGAGGCCGGGCACGGCTTCGTGGACACGATGGCGCAGTACAGCTCGTACGGCTGGTGGGGCGCGCAGGCGAGCGCGCCGCGCGGGCTCGGCGGGATGACCAACCAGTACGCGGCGATGCCGAGCCTGCACGTGGGGTGGGCCGTGTGGTGCGGGGTGCTGCTGTGGCGGCACGCGCGTTCGCCGTTCATGCGGTGGCTCGGGGTCGCCTATCCCGTGGTCATCACGATCGTCGTGATGGGCACGGCGAACCACTACTTCCTGGACGCGGTGGCGGGTGTGGTGGTGATGGCGGCGGGGGCGCTGCTGACCCGGCCCGCGCTGCGCCTGGCGGACCGCCTGTGGGCGGCGCTGCCGTTCGCGGCCGCCGGGGCTCCCGACGGAGTCCCGGCCGGAGGCCCGGCGGAGATGCCCGCCGGTCCGGCTGCCCCGTCGCGCCCGTCCCTCCCGTCCCTCCCGTCCGCCAAACCCCCGATTGTCAGCGGCGGATGCGACACTTCCGCGGGTGACCGATTCCCTGGGCAGCGGACCCGCACCAGCGCTCCCTCCAGCCCCTCCGTCCCCGCCGCCTCCGCCGCGGACGACGCTGCGGCAACGGCTCGCTGAGCTGCGCGGCCCGGCTGTCGCGCCGCATCCCCTGGACGCCCGTGCCCTGGCCGCCCTCGCGGCCAACCCCGGCTGCCGCCGCCGCGCGCTGCTGGACGGCGCCGGGGTCGACAAGGCGGCGCTCGCGACGGCGCTGGGCTCCCCCGCCCCGTTCGGCCAGTCCCAGTTCGCGTTCATGCGGGGGAACGCGTTCGAGGCCAAGGTCAAGGCCGACGGCGGTACGGAACTGATGCGCCTGGTCGCCGAGCGGCTGGGCGCCACGCCTCCCGCGCCCGGTGAGGTCCTCGTACCGGATCTGTCGGCGGCGGGCCCCGAGGGGCGTACGGCCAGGACTGCGCTCGCGCTGCGGGAGGCGACGGAGGCGGGCGGCTGGGTGCTGCTGGACCATCCGCTGCTGGCCCTGGAGGTGGCGGGCTCGCCCGCGTATCTGGAGCCGGACGCGGTGGTGGTACGGCCCGACGGGCGGTGGACGGTCGTCGAGATCAAGTCGTTCCCGATGATCGACGGCTCGGCGGACGCGGCGAAGGTGGGCGCGGCGGCGCGCCAGGCGGCGGTGTACGTGCTGGCGCTGGAACGGGTCGCCGTCCGTACGGAGGGCGCGGAGGTGGACCACCGGGTGCTGCTGGTCTGCCCGAAGGACTTCTCGAACCTGCCGACGGCGTCGGTGGTCGACGTACGGAAGCAGCTGTCGGTGACCCGGCGGCAGCTGACCCGGCTGACGCGGATCGAGGACATCGCGGACGCGCTCCCCGAGGGCACGACGTTCGACGTGGAGCAGTGCTCGGGCGCGGAGCTGACGGCGGCCGTGGAGTCGGTCACGGCGGCGTACGCGCCCGAGTGCCTGGCCGCCTGCGAGCTGGCGTTCCACTGCCGGGGCAGGGCGCGCACGGACGGCGCGGTGGAGGCGCTGGGGCGGGGCGTACGGGGGGAGCTGGGCGGCCTGACGACGGTGGGCGCGGTCCTGGCGGCGGCCCGCGGCGAGTCGGGCGACCCGGACGACCCGACGGTGGTGGCGCTGCGCAGGGCGGCGGGCCTGCGGGCGGAAGCACTGGCGGAGGCGACGACGCGCGCGGCCGCGCGGGAGGAGGCGGGCGGGGAATTGGCGGCGGTGGTGTCTTCGGGACCGATTTCGGGCCCGGCTCCCGCTCCGGCGGCTTCGGGCGCGGCGGCTTCCGGGGCGGCGGCTCCCGGGGCGGCGGCTGGCGGGCCGACGGCTCCCGCTCCGGCGGCTCCCGGGGCGGTAGCTTCCGGGGCGGTGGCTTCCGGGGCGGTGGCTCCCGCTCCGGCGGCTTCGGGGCCAGCGGCTTCCGGATCAACGGCTCCCGGGCTGGCAGCTCCCGGATCAGCGGCTCCCGGGCCGAAGGCTCCCCAGCTGGCGGCTCCCCGGCCGGGGGCTCCCGGTTCTGCGGCTCCCGGTTCTGCGGCCTCCAGGCCGACGGCTCCCGGGCCGACGGCTGCCGGTTCCGCCGCCTCCGGGCCAGCGGCTGCCGAGCTGGCGGCTCCCGGATCAGCGGCTCCCGGATCAGCGGCTTCCGGGGCGGCGGCTTCCGGTTCTGCGGCCTCGGGGCCGGCGACTCCCGGGCCAGCGGCTCCCGCTTCCGCAGCTTCCGGGCCGGGGGCTTCCGAGCCGGGGGCTCCCGCTTCTGCGGCCTCCAGGCCGACGGATCCAAGACCGCCAGCTCCCGGACCGACGGCTGCCGGTTCCGCGACCTCCGGGTCGACGGCTCCCGGACCGGCGGCTCCGGGGCCGGCGGCCTCCGGGCCGGCGGCCTCCGGCACGGCTCACGGCGGCCCGCGAGGGAGGGGCTGATGTCGCTCATCGGTACGCTCGCCCGGCTGGAGGCCATGGAGAGCGGGCGCGCGCGGCCCCTCGCCACCGTGCGGCACCGGCGGATCTCCGGGCAGCCGCTCGTGCTGGTGCCGCTGACCACGTCCGGCGAGGCCGGCGCCCCGCTCGGCGCGCTCGTCGGGACGGACCGGGACGCCCCCCGGCTGCTGACCGTCGCGCAGCCGCGCGACCGCGACCTGCGGTTCGCCTTCCTCGCCGAGCTGGCCGAATCCGTCCTGCCGTACGTGGACGCGTACGCGGACGTCGTGGAGGCCGCCGAGCGCAACGAGACCGACCCGGAGAGCGGCAAGCGCGTCAAGGTCGAGGTCGAGCTGTGCGCGGACGCGCCGCAGTTGATCGTGCCGAGCCGGCCGGGCATCGACTTCGTACGGCTGCTGGGGCGCTCGATGCGGTTCCGGCGTACGGCGGAGGACGACCCGGAGACGCCGTACCCCGCGCCCCCGCGCGTGCCGCTGCTCGGCCGCTGGCTGACGCACTACGGCGAGCGCGCGCGAGTCCCCGGGTCCTCGCTGCTGCTCGCGACGACCGACCTGCTCAACCGGCACTGGGCGACCGGGCAGTCCAACCTGGAGGACCAGCACCTGGGCGCGCTGCTCGCCTGGATCGACCCCCCGGACGGCTCCTCCGGCGAGGAGGCCGCGCTCCGCGCCGAGCTGGAGCGCGACCGGGACGGCCAGCTGGTGTGCCCGCCGGCCGGACCCGCCACGGACCCGGCGTTCGACAACCGGCTGCTCGCCCCGGCGATCGAGCGCTACGACAGCGCCCGGCAGGCGCTGGCCGCCGCCGAGGACGGGCCGGGCGCCGACGAACAGCTCGCCCGGCTCACCACGGCCGAGCGGGAGATCCGCCGGCTCCTCGCCGGGGTCATGCGCCCCACCTGGGACGCGGTGTGGCACGGCCTCGACCTGCTGGCGGAGCTGCCCGAGGGGGCCAGGGTCGCGGACCGCTGGACGCGCGACCGCTGGTCGTTCACCGGCCACCGCGACCGGGTGCGGGCCGGCGAGCCGCCGCAGCCGCGCCGCGACGACGCGGTGACGGCCGCCCAGAAGCTCGCCTCGCGGGAGACCGCGCAGGGGCAGCTGGAGGCGCAGGAGGCGCTGGACGACCCGCTGGTGCTCGCGGGGCGCCGGCTGGCCGGGGAGGCGTTCCTGGGCGAGGTGACGGAGGTGGAGATGGCGTACAGCGACAGCAAGCGCCCCTCGCCGCGCCCGCTGGTCACGGTCCTGACCGGCGACCAGCCGCATCTGGGCCACCGGACGAAGGTGTTCCGCTCGCTGGACGGCAAACCGCAGTCGGCGGAGTTCGTACGGGCCGACCCCGCCGCGCCGGACGACGGCCCCGGGGCGCTGGTGCTGCGGCTGCTGGACCGGATGGGGCGCGGCAAGGACCCCGCGCCCGGTTCCGTACCGGAGAAGGGCGACCTGATCGTCTGGACCCTCTTCGAGCACGACCAGCGCGGCGGCCCCAGGCTGCCGGACCCGGAGGAGACGCCGTGGACCCACGGCGGCCCGCCGGGCGGCGAGGCCACCCCTGACGCGCCGACGCCCGCCCCCGCCCCCGATCCGGTCACGGAGGACGACTTCCTATGAGCAGCAGCGGTACGGACGAGGCCGCGCACCCCCGTACGGCGGCCGCCTTCGACCCCGGCGCCGCCGCCGGCCGGGCCACCGACGCGATCCTGCGCGACACCCTGCACGGCGCCCACCGCGGCGTGGTGGTGGACTCCCCGCCGGGCGCCGGGAAGTCCACGCTGGTCGTGCGCGCCGCCCTCGAACTGGCCGCCGCCGGACGGCCGCTGATGGTGGTCGCCCAGACCAACGCCCAGGTGGACGACCTGGTCACCCGGCTCGCCGAGAAGGCACCGGACCTGCCGGTCGGGCGGCTGCACAGCAACGACCCCGACCCGTACGACAAGGCCCTGGACGAGCTGCCCAGCGTGCGCAAGTCCGCGAAGGCCGCCGATCTCGCGGGGCTCGACATCGTCATCTCGACGGCCGCGAAGTGGGCCCATGTGCAGGGCGTCGAGCCCTGGCGGCACGCCATCGTGGACGAGGCGTACCAGATGCGGTCGGACGCGCTGCTCGCCGTCGCCGGGCTCTTCGAGCGGGCGCTGTTCGTCGGCGACCCGGGCCAGCTGGACCCGTTCAGCGTGGTGGGCGCGGACCAGTGGGCGGGGCTGTCGTACGACCCGTCCGCCAGCGCCGTGTCCACACTCCTCGCGCACAATCCGGAGCTGCCCCAGCACCGGCTGCCCGTCTCGTGGCGGCTGCCCGCGTCGGCGGCGCCGCTGGTGTCGGACGCGTTCTACCCGTACACCCCGTTCCGCAGCGGTACGGGCCCCGGTGACCGGACCCTGGCCTTCGGCGTCCCGTCGGACGGCTCGGGGCCCGACCGGGTGCTGGACGAGGCGGCCGGGGCGGGCTGGGGGCTGCTGGAGCTGCCCGCGCGGCGCACGCCCCGTACCGACCCGGAGGCGGTGCGCGCCGTAGCCTTGGTGGTACGGCGGCTGCTGGACCGGGGCGGCGTGGCGACCAGCGAGCGCTCCCCCGACCCGGTGCCGGTCACGGCCGACCGGATCGCGGTCGGTACGGCCCACCGCGACCAGGCGGCGGCGGTCCGCGCGGCCCTCGCCGAGCTGGGGGTGGCGGGCGTCGCGGTCGACACGGCGAACCGCCTCCAGGGCCGGGAGTTCGACGTCACGGTGATCCTCCACCCCCTCTCTGGCCGCCCGGACGCGACGGCGTTCCACCTGGAGACCGGCAGGCTGTGCGTCCTGGCCTCCCGCCACCGCCACGCGTGCGTGGTGGTCTGCCGGGCCGGCGTGGCGGAGCTGCTGGACGAACATCCCTCCACGGAACCGGTGCAGCTGGGAGTCACGGTGAAGTTCCCGGACGGCTGGGAGGCAAACCACGCGGTCCTGGCACGCCTCTCGGAACACCGGGTGAGCTGGCGTCCCTGAGGCGCGCCGGAGGCCCTCTTGCGGGGGGTTGGACAATGGACGGTGGCCCAGAGGCCGGCACAGGTACGAGCAGGAGGAATCACATGGCGGATCCCGAGCGGAGCCGGCGGCGGCTGCGGCCCGCGCCGCTGCTCTTCGAGCCCTCGGAGGCGGTCGCCGACCCCGAGCACTTCTTCGACCTCGAATCCATGGACGACCCGGCGGACCTGCTGAGCCGCGCCACCGAGCTGACCCTGGCCTTCCGCGCGGCGGCCGACCGGGCCGTCGAGTTCCAGGCGGTCGCGGCGGCGCAGCTCGCGGACCCGCGCCGGTTCGACCGGCTGACGGCCGCGGACATCGCGGTGCGGGCGCAGTGGACCGAGGACTACGCGAAGAAGATGGTCGAGTTCGGCCGGGATCTGCTGCGTGGTGAGGGCCTGGCGGAGAAGTAGCGCCGGACGGGGGGGCGGGCGCGGCCTTCCGAGGCGGCGCCCGCAGCCAGGGTCCCGGGAGGTGGCGCCTGCGGTTGCCCTGTCGGGCGTCCGTTCCGGCCAGGCTGCTGGCATATGCCGGGGCGAAGGTTACGCCCTCCCGAACCGCCGTGTCCCGATTTCCGTGAACTCTCAGGAATGGGGTGGTCACTCCCGGTAGATCTGGGTGACATGAGCGGATGGCTGCGAGACGAATCACCTTTGAGTCCGGGCGCGAGTGACGACGAGCGCCGTACCGACATCTTCGGTCTCCTCCGCGAGGAGGGCGGGCACCACACGGCCCGCGTCACGCCGGCCGGCGCGGACTGGCTCGCCTCGGCGGGACCGTACCCCCGCTCGACGCTCTCGCAGTGGGCCGCCCGCCCGAGCGCCCCGGGCGTCCTCCCGTGCGGCGGGGCGTTCGACGTGGTCAGCGCCCCCGCGATCTTCGGCCGCCGCATGCTGAACCGGCTCTGGTCCGACGGCCCGGGATCGGGCCCGGTCGCCGCGTACCGGGGCAGGACCCTGCTCTTCGCCGCGCCGGGGACAGCGCAGCGGCTGCCGTCCCTGCTGGCGTGGGAGGAGTGGGGCGGCTCGGCGGCGGACGGCTCCCCGGCCGGAGGGAGTGCCGGTGACGGAGACCCGGCGGGCGACGGCCCCTCCGTACCGCCCCTGCTGTGTCACGGGGCCGGGGACGCCGTGACCGTACCGCCGCTCGCGCCCGGGAACACGTCCGGCCCGCGCTGGGTGGTGGCCCCCGACACCCGCCATCCGTGGCTGCCGGGGCCGGACGTCCTGCTGTGGGCCTGCGTGCGGGCGGCCCGTACGGCGGGCCGTGCCGCGCGCACCCGTTCCCGCGTCCCCGCGCACTCCTCTGACCAGGCGATACGGCCCCGGCCCCGGTCCCCGTATATCGATTTTTCCTCACGCCGATCCGGGTGCTAAGGTCTACGACGTCACCAGGCGCCGTTAGCTCAGTTGGTTAGAGCAGCTGACTCTTAATCAGCGGGTCCGGGGTTCGAGTCCCTGACGGCGCACAGACAGGAATGAGGCCTCTCGCGAAAGCGGGGGGCCTCACTCCTTTGCCGGGGGTCTCATTCCCTTCCCGTGGTGATCTTGACCGTCCAGGCGCCCGTCGCCGTCCGGTCCGCGACCTCCACCCTGATCCGCTCGTCCGGGACCGTGAACGTCTCCCCCACCCCCAGCGGCGCGTCGGCCAGCGGCGGGTACACCGAGGTGTCCCAGCAGGCGTCACTGCGCGGATGGGTGTCCACCACCTCCACCGGACCGCCGCCGGACTCCGCCCCGCTCCGTACCCGGTAGATCAGCACGCCCTCCGTGCAGGTGCCCGCGTCGTTGCCGGTCGCGCCGCGCGCCTCGATGGCGACCACGGAGTCCCGCCCGGTCCTGATGACCGCGAGCCGCGTCCCCGTTTCGCCGCCGAACTGGGCGGCCTCGGCGATCGGCTCCAGGGTGAGCAGTTCCGTACCGGGCAGGACGCAGCGCACCTGGCGCCGGTCCAGCCAGCCCAGTTTCCACTTGTGCCAGCCGAACAGGTCGGGCGAGAGGCCGAACTGGCTGCCCATCACGTCCCAGTCCCCGACGTAGGTGTCCCAGTCGCCCTTGCCGTCCGACGGCCGGTGGTAGAGATCCGGCAGGTCGAACACGTGCCCGGTCTCGTGGGCCAGCACGTTGCGGTCCGGCGGGTGCTTCTCGAAGACGGTGACGATACGGCGGATGTCCGTGCCGTCCGCCTTCAGCGGCCGGTCGAAGTTGACGACCTTCGTGGCGTCGGAGTCGACACCGGGCGCGGTCGGATCGGCGACCAGGTAGACGATGTCGTACCGCGAGAAGTCCACGACCGGATCGGCGACGCGCAGCGCGTCCCGCAGGTAGGCGGTGCGGCGCGAGGGGTCCCAGTCGCGCTTTATCCCGTACGAGGTGGAGGCGTGCGGCATCCGGATCCAGCGGGCCTCGGGGTGGGCGCGCAGGGCGAACTTCCCGTACGACGCCCGCGCGTAGAAGCGGCTGGTGGCCGGGAAGTGATCGGCCACCAGCTCCTCGGGGCGGGTCATCGGTTCGGCGTCCGGGAACGACAGGAAGACCATCACCGCGTCGAGGGTGCGGTCGGGGCGGGTGTAGGAGCCGTTCCAGGTGTCCAGGCCGAGGGAGTGGTGGGCGCCGGTACGGGGCAGGGCGCACGGCCCGGCGGCCGGCGCGGCCACGGCGGGACCCGCGACCAGGGACGTGGCGGCGAGCGCCATGAGGGAGGTGAAAGCGGCCGCGGTACTGCGCAGGCGCGGCCGTTCCACTCCCCCGGGTGGCTCCAGACGCTCCACGTCGACCTCCGGCTGGGGGATGAGGGGACACCACCACCCACCTTGTGCCGGTTCCTTGCCATACGCCCTGTTCCGCTGCCCCACTCGGGTGAGGGGCGGCGCGCGGAGCGCGACACCCCGGCCTCTCACGGAAAGTCACAACCGCTCACGACGGGATCGTTCGAGGCCACGGGCGTGCAGAAACGATCGTCCAACGACAACCCGCCGACCGGTGACGCCCCGGATCCTTGCCACAGAGCTGGAACGGCCACCCGGACAGCCTCTATGATCGGCACACTTTCCCAGGCCGACCGTCCCGACCGACCCTGTACGACACCACTGCACCGCGGGAGCGAGCCGTGAGCGGAACCTCCGAAGGGCCGCACTCTGCGGCAGTCGTGGCGCCCGGCACCGTACGACCGCCGGTCACGGAGCGTCATGCGGACCGGACGGATTCGGTGGACCGGACCGGACCCGGCGGCGACCACCGCGCCGCCTTCCGGGCCGCGCCCCTCGCCATGGCCGTCGTGGACCACGAAGGCGCGATCGTCAGCGCCAACGACGCGCTCGCCGCCCTGCTCGGCGTGCCGGCCGCCGCGCTCCTCGAACGGTCCGCCGCCGACCTCGCCGACCTCTCCTCCGACACCCGCACCTGGCGCGCCTACCGCGAGGTGCTGCACGGCCTGCGCGCCCGGTTCCGCTGCACCCGCCGCCTCAAGCACTCCGACGGGCGCACCCTGTGGGCCGAGATCACCGTCGCGCCCGTGCCGGACAGCCCCGGTGTCCTGCTGTCGGTCTCCGACATCACCGACCGGCGTGAACTCCAGGCGCGGCTGCGCCATCTCCAGATGCACGACCCGGTGACCCGGCTGCCCAACCGCACCCTGTTCTTCGAACGGCTGGCCTCGGCGCTGGAGACCCCGCCGCACTCCGCCTACGCGGCCGACGACCTCGGCCACGACCGGGACGGCAGGGGGGCAGATCATGGCAGAACAGGGCGGATCGGCCTCTGTTACCTCGATCTCGACGGCTTCAAGGCCGTCAACGACACCCTCGGCCACCGCGTCGGCGACCGGCTGCTCGCCGCCGTCGCGAGCCGGCTGACCGAATGCGCCGACCACGACGGCTACACCCGCAGCGGCAGCCACCTGGTCGCCCGGCTCGGCGGGGACGAGTTCGCGATCCTGGTCGAGGACTCCACCGGTACGGAACAACTCGCCGATCTCGCCCGGTCGGTGCTCACCGCGCTCCAGCGCCCGTTCGACCTGGCCGGCCAGCGGCTCGCCGTCTCCGCGTCGATCGGGGTGGTGGAACGTACGGTCGAAGGCACCACGCCCACCGGTCTGATGCAGGCCGCCGACACCACGCTCTACTGGGCGAAGGCCGACGGCAAGGCCCGCTGGACGCTCTTCGACCCGGAGCGCAACGCCCACCGGATGACCCGTCAGGCGCTCTCCTCGACGCTGCGGCCGGCGGTCGAGCGGGGTGAATTCCTGCTGGAGTACCAGCCGTTGGTGGGAATGGCCGACGGAGCCGTACGGGGCGTGGAGGCGCTGGTGCGGTGGGAGCACCCGCAGTTCGGCACGCTCGCGCCCAACCGCTTCATCGGGATCGCCGAGGAGGACGGCTCGATCGTGCAGCTGGGCCGCTGGGTGCTCCGTACGGCCTGCCGCCAGGCCCGGCAGTGGCAGAAGGACCACCCGGGCGCCCGCCCGCTGTTCGTCAGCGTGAACGTCGCCGTGCGCCAGGTGTGGGACTCCGACCTGGTGGCGGACGTCGCCGGGATCCTCGCCGAGACCGGACTGGCCCCGTACCTCCTCCAGTTGGAGCTGACCGAGTCGGCGGTGATGGGCTCGGCGGGCCGGCCGCTCCAGGCGCTCCAGGCGTTGAGCGACATGGGGGTACGGATCGCCATCGACGACTTCGGCACGGGGTACTCGAACCTCGCGTACCTCAGCCGACTGCCCGTCTCCGTACTGAAGTTGGACGGTTCGTTCGTCCGGGGCTTCCGTTACGACGAAGGGGTCCACCCGAGCCCGGCGGACGAGGTGATCGTGGAGACGCTGGTCCACCTCGCGCACCGGCTGGGGCTGACGGTCACCGCGGAGTGCGTGGAGACGGAGGGGCAGGCGGAGCGGCTGGGCCGGATCGGCTGCGACACGGGGCAGGGCTGGCTGTACTCGCGCGCGGTCACGCCGGAGCGGATCGCCGAGATGATCGCGCCCGGCGTGGCGCGGGGCGCGAGCCGCCAACAGGCGTGAGAGGCGGAAGCCGCCAACAGGCCCCGGAAAAAGGAGAAATGCCCCCGGCCGTGTGAGCACACGGCCGGGGGCGTTTCCCGCGTTCGGATCACTTTCCTCAGGCCCGTCGGATCACTTTCCTGAGGTCTGCCAGACGGTCAGCGCCAGCGCGGCGCACGACGTCACCGCCGCGAGCGACGACAACGGCCAGCGCGAACGCTCCAGCGCCTCGATACGGTCCTCGTGGTCGCCGATGGCCTTGTCGGTCTGGTCGACGCGCTGGAGCAGCAGCGCCAAGTCGCCCCGGGTGGTGGCGAATCCGACGTCCACGGATCGGTGCAGGCGCTCCAGTTCGACCGCGATGTTCTCGGCTTCCGACTGGGTCACGCAGGTCCTCCCTCCTTGGAGACGGCTCCCCCGGCCCGGGGAACGCGCAGCCGGTCCCAACTGGCCCGTCCCGGAACGCCGTCGGCGTCGGAGCCGCTGTAGCCGAGCTTGCGCTGCCACGCGGCGTACGAACGGGTGTCGGCCGCGCCCCATACGGGCCCCGGGCCGATCTCGTACCGTCCGCAGCCCTCGGCGACCAGCCGGCGGCCGACCGCCGTGATCAGCGGGCTGTTCCTGCCGGGCACGAAGAAGGCGGCGCCGGGGAACGTCTCGTACACCGGTTTCTGCGGGGTGCCGGGACCGGTGGGCGGGGCCGGAGGGGCCGGCTTCGAGCCGAGGCGGACGGTGACGCGGTCCCGCATCGCGGGCATGGAGAACGAGGGGTCGATCTTCCGCCGCGTCCACTCCTTGTGCGCGATCACACTCCTCGCCGACCAGCCGTGTGCCCGGCACAGCGCCGCCGACAGCCGCTCGGCGGCGTCGAGTTGGGCGGCGGGATAGGGGTCGCGGCCGTTGCCGAGGTTCTCGATCTCGAAGCCGTAAAAGCGGGCGTTGCCGTCCACGGCGTCCGGTCCCCTGGCGGGCAGGGGCTTTTCCGCGCGTACGGCTTCGAGGACGGCGGCCGAGCCGTTGCCGGCGTGGTTCGTCCGTCCGTACCCGACGAGATGGACGGTCCCCTCCTTGGTGAGCAGGCCGATACAGAGAGGCCCTGGCAGGTCGGGGGTGCCGCCGCGGCAGAGCGCGAGGCTGTCGACGCCCGCGGTGTGGTGCAGCATCACACCGTGGACGGGGCCCCAGGGGCCTTTGTGGTTGCGGTTGTGGGTCTTCCAGTCGCCGTGCTCGGCGACGCGGACGCCCTCGCCGCGCAGGGCGCGGACGAGGGCGTCGGCGGAGAGCGGTGCGGCCATGGGCCGGCTCCTCACGTCGTGGGCGTCGTCGTGAACGGACGCCGCCGGGGGCGTCACATCAGCGGCGTCACGGTCACGAACCGGTTGGTGAAGGTGGAGGTGTTGGAGGTGGCCGACTTGTAGGCGGCGGTCGCGGTGCAGACGGCTCCGGCCGTGAGCCCGTTGACCTGGAACTGGGTGGAGGCGGAGCACTGGTTCGTACCGGTGACGATCGCCGCGCGCGCGTCGGCAGCCGCGAGCGTGACGGCCGTACCGGTGCGGATGTTCGCCGACATGAAGGAAGCGGCGGCGGCGCTGCCGCTGATGCGCGCCCCCACCGAGACCAGGACGGAGCCGGAGAGCGGCACGGTGAAGGTGACCGCCGTCGGATCGCCGGTGGAGCCGGTCAGCGTCTCGGTGTAGGAGGTGACGGCCGCGAGGGTGCCGGTCGTCGTGTTGGCCTTGTGCACGGCGCCCGGGACGACGGGCTGCCACTGGGTGCCGGAGTAGAGGAAGAAACGGCCGGGGGTGTTGAGCCAGACGAGCATGCCGGCGACCGGCGCGGTGACCCGGGCGTCCCGGGTGGCGGCGTCGAGGAAGCGCAGGACGGTGCGGCCGTCGATGGACTCGGCGAGCGACTGGATGTGGAGGGGGACGTTGGCGGCGTCGGTGGACTGCGGGTAGGGCAGATTGCCGAGTGGGGTGAGCTGGGCCATGGCTGGACCTCCTGGGTGTACGTAAGGGGCGGGGCGGGCGACGGGCGGCGGGCGCGGGGAGGGCGGGCGGCGCCGGGTCAGCCCTCGCGCGACGGCGGCAGGACGTCGGGGCTCGTACCCCGGTCGCCGGCGCCCGCCCCGGGGCTGTCGATGGGGACGGGTGGCTGCGGAGGCTCGGGGGGCAGCGGGTCGTCGGGCGGCGGTACGGGGTCGGGCTCGGCGTCGGGCTCGGCGTCGGGATCCGGTACGGCCTCCGGACCGGACCCGGGGTCGGCATCCGGTACGGCCTCCGGATCGGACACGGCATCGGCATCCGGTACGGCCCCGGACCCGGCCTCCGGCGCGAGCGCCGGCACCCCCCGCGCCCCGGCCGCCAGGCCGTTCCGCTTCTTCCACGCGTTCACCGGCTCTCTCCTCCCGACACCGCGACGGCGGTCGTCATGGCCGCGCCGGTCCTGGCCGCCGCCCCCAGCGTCACCGGCGCCGCCGCCAGCAGCGCGCGGTAGTCCGGCTCCCCCGCCCTCAGGTCGGCGAGCGTCGCGTACTGGGCGGTGACCTGGACGTACGTACGCCTCGTTCCGTACGACGGGTCGACCGGGCCGTCCGGGGTCAGCCCCGCGTCCCGCGGCACGCCGTTGTACGACGTCCCGCGCAGCGTGAGCGTCTGCTGTGGCGCGGCGCCCGCCGTGTAGGTCGTGCGCGTCCCGACCACCCAGGCGAGCGTGTCGAGTTGGGCCCCCGTCGTGTCCACCACCCGTACGGCGTCACCGAGTTGGATCCGCGGATCGTGGAGCACCTCGACCTCCCCCAGCACCGGTACCGGATAGCGGCCGGCGTTGAGCATGGTCTGCGCGAGGCCGCTGGCCGAAGTCCCGTTCTGCACCCACTCGGAGGCGGGGGCCGCGTACTGCTGCCGGCCGTAGTACCGCTGGCTGTCCGGACTCCACCAGGCCGCCTGGCGCAGCTGCGGATCGCCGGTCGCCTTCTGCGGGACGATCCGGGCCGAGGGCTTGCCGTCCTTGGTGACGGTCCACAGCGGTACGGTCCCGGTGTTGGTGAAGCGGGCGAAGTACGTGGGGCCCTCGCGGCGGCAGCTGACGGAGACGACGCCCTTGACCGCCGTACCACCGGTCGCGGCGGTACCGAAGCGCACCCGGTGACCGTCGTTGACCACCGAGTCGTCGGTGACGACCAGCGGTCCGATGTCGAACTCGTCCTCGGCGACCGCGTACGAGATCTCCACCGACGTACCGGGATCGATCCGCCGGATCGCCGTGTCGTCCACGATGTCGCCGTTGACGCGGGCGACCCCCGACCAGTCCTGGTAGGGCTGCTCGCAGTGGTTGCGGCAGGCGTCGATCTCCTCGCTGACGGTGAGAGCGGCGATGTCCCGCCGGGTGGTCACGGTCAGGTCGGGCTCGGCCGGCACCCGGCCGAAGCGGGACGGCCCTTTCCAGTGGAAGACGCCCTGTTCGTCGAACTCCGCGGTGGACATGCTCGCGCGGGCGATCTCGGTGATCACGTCCCACTGCGAGCCCGTCACCCTCGGCATGGCGTAGATCGGCAGCGCCTCGTCGTCCAGCACCGCGCCCTTGGTCCACTTCCCCTTCTGCTCCCACTCGTCGCGGGGGAAGGACGGGATGTCGGGCCAGATCCGGTCGGTCAGCTGGATGCACTCCACCGCCATGTCGGTGGTGAGATCGACGTGGTGGACCTCCGCGCGCGGCTGGCTCCCCGCTGCCTCGACGTAGGTCGCCGGGCTGCCGACGTGGTACGAGCCCTCGGGACCGGTCAGCCGGGGCGCGACGGTCGGCAGCACACTGGTCCCCGAGGACCGCGTGTCGAAGAGGAATCCGAGGTGCCAGTTGCCCCTGAGGGCGGCCAGCGCGCTGAACGTCCAGGTGAAGTACCAGTAGGTCGAACCCTGGGTCCCGGAGTAGAGGGAGACGGTGCCCGCCGCGATGTCGACACTCCCCTTGAGGTAGCCGAAGGCGCCACCGCTCCGGTCGAGCACGACACTCAGCTCGATCTTGTTCCCCCTGCTCTTCGCCGTGTTGACCCAGCATTCGAGCAGGAAGACCTTGCCGGGCACGACGAAGCGCGAGCGCGGCATCCAGGAGGCGGTGAGTCCGGCCGCCTTCGGCATCAGGGCCATCTCGAAGGGGGCGCCGTCGCGGATCCAGTCGTACTGGCTGTTCGCGGGGACCGACTCGGGCTGGCCGTACGTCGCGTTGACCCCGCCGTGCAGGGAGGCGTACAGCGCGGTGAAGGCGTTGGTGTCGTCGGTGTCCGCCAGCGGCGCGCGGGGCGGCGGGCAGGTGTGGATGCCGCCCTGCCGCAGCAGTTCGTCCACGCACCAGGGGGCGGACGCGATCCGCAGACCGGTCCAGACGCCGTGGTACGGGCGCGGCAGCGAGGCGGGACCCCGCAGCCGCTCGGCGCCGTCGAGGGCCTGGACGGTGACGGTGTCGCTGCCGGACGCTGCCGTACGGGAGCGGATGGTGCCCCGGAAGGCCGGCAGCGTACGGCCGTTGACGCCCGTCTCGTGGACGACGGACTGGCCCGGGCGTACGGCGTCGCCGGTGGCGCGGTCCGCCCAGGCGGAGTACAGGCGCGGGGCGGGCTCGGCGACCGGGCCCGTACCCGTGTCACCGGTGCTCCGCTCCTCGGTCCTGCCGCTCAGCTGCGCCTCGAACTGCGCCGAGGCGCTGCCGCTGAACGCCCGCATGGCTTCGGGGAGATCGGTGTTGTAGGCGCGCTCGACCTTCCAGGACTGGATCTGCCCGCCGAGTTCCTCGCCGCCGAGGCGGGTGGAGTGGACGGGGGTACGTTCCGGGGCGGCGAGGGCCGCGTCGAACCGCTCGTCAGAGGGCTGCACCTGCCACCTCCACCAGATCGATGCTGACACTGCGGTACGGGAGGCGCGTCGCGGGCGTCTCGGTGCAGCCGGTGACGGCCATCGCCGGGCAGCCGTCGCCGAGCGACAGGGCCACGGGCTCCTCGCCGATGGTCAGGCTCGCGCCGGCGAGACCCGTCATGCCGGTGGCGCCGGGGGCGCCGACGGGGGTAACGAAGGCGGCGTTCGCGGGCGCGGTGCCGGTGACCAGAGCGCCGGCGGCCGACGTGGTGGACAGGTAGGCGCCGTCCACGTCCTTCCAGTCGAGCTGGGCGGTGGCCAGGGCGGGGTTCCAGTCGGGCGGCAGCAGCCAGGAGATCCGCATGCCCGGCATCACGGGCCAGCCGGTCCAGGTCCCGTGCCGCCAGCCGATCTTGGTGCTCGGGTCGTCGCAGCTGCCGAGGACGACGTCGTCGACGGCGGGACTGATGGTGATCGCTCCCTGCACGGTGAACCAGTGGTCGTGACCGGCGGGGTGCAGCGTCTGGCCCGCGGCCTGGTAGGGGTCGAGCAGGTTGCCGGCCGCGGGGTCGAGCACGGCGACGGACCGGCCGGCGTACACGGTGCGTCCGAGCATGCCGGGGCCGTTGACGCGCCGGGCGAGCCGGATGAGGTGGTCGGCGTCGGCGGGCTCCAGCCAGTCCCAGGCGAACTTGAGGCGGCGGGCGGTACGGGCGGGCGAGATCGTGGTGATCTGCCCCTCCAGCGACTTGAACTCGCTGACGTTCAGCTCGGCGCTGCGGTCCCAGCTCTTGGCGGCCTGTGTGATCTCCCGCAGGAGTCCCGGCTTTCCGATCCACAGATTCCTTGCCATGTCCTGTCTCACCTCCTGGCGAGCTTGCGCTGTCCGACGAGGACGGCGCGAGCGATGGTCTGCGAGTCGACCTCGATGTGTACGGGGCGTTCGGCGAGGCGCTCGACGGCCTGGGCGAGCCGGTTCATCCCGGCGGCGCCGCCGGGGTGCTGGCCGAACATGCGCTCCAGCCGGGAGAGCGGGATGACGGCCTCGGCCTCGCCGCCCTCCCCGATGAGCGCGAGCCGGCCGCCGGTCCTGGCCTCGACGATGCCGCCCTGCGCGAGCTGGGGCACGGGGATGCGGGGCAGGTTGAACGCGAAGCCCTTGCCGCCGATGACGGGCACCCAGTCGGGAACGCTGAACTTGACCTGGTTGAGGCCGCCGATCAGGGAGTTGAGCCCTCTGACGAGCATGCGGGTGGGCAGCAGGAAGGCGTTGACGACGCCCTTGAAGAGCGGGCCGAGGAACCGCGCGGCGGCGGAGGACGCGGACCGCATGGCGTTCCAGGCCGCGGTCATGCCCCGCTTGGCGACGGCCATGACCTTGTCCATGTTGACGAACCGCGCGATGAGGGGCGCGAGCAGCGTCATGATGAGCCCGAACGGGCTGGCGGCCATGGCGAGGTTGAGCCCCTTCTGCGCGAGCGACGCGCCCTTGAGCCCCTTCCCGAGCCCGTCCATGGACTTCCCGCCCTTGTCGGCGTTCTTCCCGGCCTTCCCGACGGACTTCTCCACCCCGTCGGCCTGCCGCTTGACGTCCTGAAGCGCGTTCTTCGCCTTGTCGGCGGAACTCTTGAGCCGATCGAGCGAGGTCTTGAACTTGTCGGCCCCGGCCCGAGCCTTCCCCATCCCGCCGTCCATCTGGGCGAGCGACGTCCGCATCCCCTTGACCGAAGTGCCACTGTTCTGGGCGGCCGTCTTCATTCTGGTCAGTGGGGTGACTATGCTGCCAATATTACGTTGAAACGTTTGGAGCGCCGAGTTGGAAGCCTTGAGAGACGCAGTCAAGGACACGACTTTACCGCCATTTCGTCAGGATTCGTCATACAGCACCGGACAGTGTGTTCAGGCTCCTGAGAGCCTGGCGCGTCGCCGCAGTGATCTCATTGGAAGCCTCCTTCACCTTCTTTGCGTTCTGCACGAGTTCCGCCCGGCTCTTGTCGAGCTCCTCCTTTCGCTTCTTCGTTTTTTCCTGAATTTCATGGACCTTCTTCGCGCGCGTCTCGATCACAGTCAGTCTCGCTGCGATCGTCTTCTCGATCCTCTCCACCCGAGAAAGAGCATTGGCGGCGGACGACATGTCCCGGCGTCCGCCCGCGCCGGGACCCTGCGCAGTCCGGGCCTTGGCCAGTTGATCCTCTATCTTCTTGAGATCCCTCTCGTTCCGCCTGTGATTCCTTTCGATTTTTTCCTCAAGATATTTCTTCTGGTCCGACCACGGGTAGGTGAAGATCTGCTTACCCCGAAAACTGAAGCCCTTTTCGTCCGCCTTGAAGAGTGAGTAGTCGAGCTTCACCAAAGTCAACCCGGCCGAAAATGCGACGAGTTCGAGTTTCATCAGGTTGATCGATTGGTTGATGTCTCGATACATTTCCTTGTAGTTCACGGCATCGTCGATCCAGGGCGGCTTGACCCAGGGATCGTTGCCGCCCGGCGGGTTAGGACTTGCCATTTTTACTCCTAGGGGGATACATGATTTGGGGACCTTGGGTCAGCTACGTGATACTGCTGGCCCCGACCATCGGAATTATCCCTTTCGCGATCCCCCCGCTCTACGTTCATATCTGCCTGAAAATCAGAGGTGTCGAACAGACAGGCCACTGCAAATTGGCAGGGCTGAGGGGGAACGAATACAACTGCACCTACAACTACACCGACAAGGACGGAATAAGTCACTACGAGTCGGTGAACGTGCCCAAGATTCCCGACCACGTACAAGCCGGAGATCCTCTCGACATCGTGTACGACGCAAGAAAGCCGGCTCGCTCCCGGCCCGCTTTCAGCCTCTCCAGACTCATACCCTGGAAATGGAGCAATGTGATGCACTTCGCGATAGTCCAGTGCGCGTGCGCCTACATGGCCGGCGCCAGGGTCCTGGCCGGCTGAGGGAAGGAGTTCGGATGCCTAACGAATCGGGCTCGATCGTTTCGGGGCGGGGAGAGTCCAGAGTCGAACTCCCAGCAGGCACCCCACTCGACCGGGCGCTGCTCCTCGAAGCATGGGGAGGATTACTGAGCCGCACTTTCAACATCGAGGGCGAACTGACGTCCCGTCAGGGAACGGAAAGAGAGGATCTCGGATCTTCCGGGTGGGGCAGAGACAGATCCCACATCATCGTGCCGCCCGGGTATTCGAGTCTCCATGTCACAGGGGATCCCACCCGAAAGCCAGGAAAATGGAACCTGCTGATCAGTGAGCCTTCGACAGCGCCGGAAATAGGGATCGAAGCGGCAGGCGTCGGCGCGTCGCGTGTGTTCGCCTACCACGGCGGAACGGTCCAGGCGTCCGTCGAATTCGAGTCGCAGGGGTGTCTGGCCTTCTACGGCTTCGACGGAACGCGACGCCGCGAGCTGCTCTCCCGCGATACGAAGTTTCGCGGTTCGGTGAAGATCCCTGGCCCCGGCCTGATCGCCGTCCAGTCACCGGTGGCTCCGCACTGGGGAAGCATTCCGCCTTGGCGGATCACTCTCCAGGGCAAATAGCGAGCCCCCGCAGCGACGAGTCATCCCCGTGCAGGGGGACAACGTCAAACCGGGGTCCATGACTCCCTGGGCATTGCGGGTACTGAAGGGCGGGTGGGGCGGGTCAGGCGAAGAACGTGGAGAGTTCGTGCACGCTCGGTCCTCTGGCGATGTCCGGTGTGCTCCGGGCCTCCGGGTTGTCTTCGGGCGGCTCCCCCGGTCTCGGGATCGGTGACGGGAATTCCAGCGGATCGGCGTCCTCGTCGCGGTTGACCGTGGCGAACATCCAGTTCGCCTCGGCCAGTTGGTCGGCCACGTGGGCCAGGAGGTACTCCGTCACCGACCAGTCGGCCGACTCGCCGTGGAGTTCGCGGGCGACCGCGCTGTCCCGGGGGAGGTGCTGGACCAGTACCGCGAGGCGGCGGGAGGAGAGGCGGCCGCGGTGCCAGTCCAGCAGGTCCGTGCCGTAGTAGCGCAGCAGGTCGGCCTCCAGGGCCTCGGCGTGCTCGTCGACGAGCTCGCCGAGGCTCAGTCTTCCCCCAGGCCGAGCCCCGTCTCCTTGCCGTACGCCTCCAGGATCGCCGCGATGTCCTGCATCGTGACGTCGTGCCGCTCGAAGCGCGTGAACTGCTGCTCGCCGAGCAGCAGTCGCAGCAGACCGTCCACGTCGTTGTCGTCGAGGTCCCGCAGCTGGCGCGCCGTCGTGCGCGTCAGCTCCGTCGGCAGTTCGAACGAGTCCTCGTCCAGATCGAAACTCCAGGCCCGGCCGAGCGCTTCGAGGCGCTGGGCACGCGCCGCGTTGACGTTGAATCCCGCCATGTCCGTCTCCTGTTCGGTGAGGTGGGGTCAGTGGGGGGCGTGGGGGGTGAGGTCAGGTGGGGTGGGGGGGAGGGGAGGGGAGTTGCGGTACGGGGGTGGCGCGTCGGCCACCCCCGTACCCGTAGCGGTTACGCGAACGCCGTGTCCTTCATCAGCCACGTCGCCAGCGGCAGCGTCGTGTCGTCCTGCGCGTAGGCCGTGAAGGTCACACCGAGCTTCATCGCGCCCGTGCGGGTCATCGAGATCTCCTCGGTCTCGGTGACCTGGCCGCGCGGGATGACGAAGCGGTACGACACGTCGCCGGTGCCGTTGCTGTCGGTGAACTCGAAGCCGAGCTGGCGCTCGTCCGCCTTGGGGTTGGCGGAGAGGTCGTACTTGAACGTGCCCGCCGCGGCCGGGGACGACAGGAGCGCCGTGGCGCCACCGCCCATGAAGAACGGCAGGGTGTTCTTGTTGATCTGGAGCAGCTGGAACTTCACCGTCAGTTCACGGTCGGAGTAGATGTAGCGCAGCGCGCTCACCGACTGCCAGCCGTCCACCTGGTCGATCTTGTCCTTCTTGCTGAGCTTGATGCCGTCGGTGGAGGTGTAGCCCAGCTCGGTCCAGCCGGTCCACGCCACGGTGGTGTCGATCGGCGCGGCCGGCGCTCCGGTGGCTCCGACCGGGGCCGCCACCAGAACCTTTCCGGTACCCGCTACGCGGATTTCCTTGCTGCTGTTGGGACCTGTTGCCATGGGAACTCCTCAGGAAGGGGTGCGGGTGGTGGGTTTACGCGGGGCGGATGGACAGGCGGAGCGTGGCCAGGTAGCGATTGCCGGCCGGGCGGTTGTAGTCCGGCAGCCAGCGGGGCCCGTCGGCCTCGTCGACGTCGGTGACCACCGCCGTGCCGTACCGCGTACCGATCAGCTCCAGGACACAGGCGCGGGCGGCGAGGGCCACGGTGTGCGCCGTGGTCTTGTCGGGGCCGTACACCTCGAGGTCGAGCAGTGGTTTGTCGAGGTGCAGGTCGTCGACCCACACGCCGCCGGCGCGGGAGACCAGGACGGCCTTCTGGGTGCCGTCGAACCCGGCGGGCGGGCGGTTGTCGACCGTGACGCCGACCATTTCGGGCCGGTCCTCGAGGAAGTCGACGACGAGCCGTTCCACATCGGGAAAGTTCAAAACGCTCACATGGACGCTCCTTCGCGGAAGGCGATGGGCCGTGGGGCGGATGTGCCGATCGGTGACACTGATCGGTGACACCGATCGGCGATGCTGATCGGTGATGCTGATCGGTGATGCCGATCAGGGGTGCGGCCCGGTCGCGACCCAGGGGAGTGGGATTCCGGGCAACACAAAGCGGCAGGTCCGCCGCCCCTCGGAAGGGGCGCAGCTCTGCCGCTGCTTCAAGTGTGATCGAGGGGCGCTGATCCCGCAACCGAGCTTTCCGGCGGTGTGGTTGGTGGTCCCGGGGAACGAGGGGCGCAACGGGAGAGGCCCCGCCGGTGTCCCGGCGGGGCCTCTCCTGGTCTCGTACGTCGATCGTGCGTCGATCGTGTGTGGTCGTGCGTCGGTCGTACGGTCAGCTCCTGCGGCGCGCCGCCCGCTCCGCCGCGAACACGTCCTCCAGCCGGTAGAGCAGCCGTCTGCCCTGGCGTCCCGCCGCGGTCAGGTGTCCGAGCTGGACCCACTTCCTGATGGTCGCCGGCGACACCTCGACCTCGGCGGCGGCCAGATCCCCCGAGATCAGCGCGACACTCGCCGCGCCACCCGCGCCACCCGCGCCACCCGCGCCCGCCACGCCATCCCCGCTCACGACGCCGCCTCCACCGCCGGGGTGTGGCGGCAGACGGGATTCACGCACATCACCGTCGCCCGCTCCGGGAACGCCCGCAGCGACACCGAGTCGCAGGCGGGGCAGCGCCCGGCGACGCGGACCAGTTGCTCGGGGTCGCCCAGCGCCCGGGCGCACCGGCGGGCCATCCGCCGGGTCTCGTCCTCCACGTGCGCGGCCAGGTCCGGGTCCCCGCCGATCCGCTCCAGGAGGCCGGCGATGCGCCGGAGTCGTACGGGTACGGAGGCCGCGGCCACGCGGGGCAGGCCGAGCCGTTCCCGTACGGCCTCCTCCAACTCCACGACCCCGTCGGTGACATCGCGGATGGCGTCGGACACGTACAGCCGCAGGGGCGCGACGGAGCCGCCCGTCGGGGCGGCGCCGGGGCGCTCGCGCAGGACGCGTCCGGCGGTCGGGGCGAGTTCCGTCAGGAGCTCGGGGAAGTGCCGCAGGAGCGCGGCGATCCACAGGGCGCCGCCGGTGCCGCCCGTACTGCCTGTCCCGCCGGTGCGGCCGGTGCTGCCGGTGCAGTCGTTGCTGCCGGTGCGGCCGTTGCTGCCGGTGTTCGTCATGCCGCCCGCCTTACCTCGCGGCCGTTGCGCCACAGACGCCCGCCGCTGACCCCGTCGAACCACGTCCGCATGGGGTCCACGACGGCGACGCACTCCTCACGGATCGGGCAGTGATTGCAGGCACGCAATACCGGCTCGGCCTCGGAAGGGACTTTGGTGAACACAAAACGCTGGGGAAGATCGGCGCAGGCGGCGTCCCTGCGCCAGTCAAGATCTTCGTCCGTACGGAAGAAGCCCAAGGTCACGGCGGTTGAGGACACTGTCATCGGTGAAGGCACGTGCAACCCCTCCCCATGTATGGGAATATTTGTTCGACAATTGCGGACGCGTGATCAGCGTTGCATGGTGCGAGCGCGTGCGCAAGCGACTACGTTCTGTCAGGAGGTGTCCCGCACTGCGCCCCAAGTCGCCGCTCAGCTCCGCGCGTTGTACGACATCTCCACAACAACGCGCGAGCGCGCACACGTATAGGTGCGCGCGCGATCGGTACTCTGTCCCCCGCGACGAGGGGAGATCGAGACAATGGGTTCAGGCTCGCGGGCGGACGCCCGCAACAGCACGGGTTTGCGGGGCGACGGCGTCAGGAACCGCGCGGACGGACTGGACGTGTTCGCCGGCTGGGTGGAGTCCCTGATGCGCCGTCAGGGGTACGACATCGACAGTCCGCGCGGCGGCGGCAAGTCGAAGCTCGCCGACGACGCGGGGGTGCACCGGGCGGCGGTCAGCCGGCTGCTCCAGCGGCAGAGCATGCCCGACCTGGAGACCATGCGAAGACTGGCGGCGGTGCTCGGCATCCCGCTGAGAGACATGCTCATCCGGTCGGGACGCCTGTCCGAGGAGGATCTGCCGATCGCGGCGCGGCCTCATATGGACGCGGCGCGGCCCGAGTTGGCGGAAGACTCCCCGCGACTGAGTCCGGAAGAGGCGGCACGGAGAATGGGGGTGCCCCCTGAGCTGCGGGAAGTGTTCGTGAAGGTCGCGAAGCAATTCCTGCCGGCAAGTAGTTAGGGGACCAGCTGCCCCGTGGGGGGGCGTGAAGGAGTGCGCGCATGGGCAACGACGGGGACGGTGGCGTTCCGGTCCCACAGGACCGGCTGGCCATGCTGTTGGGTGATTTATTGATCGAGCTGGGCCAGAAGGTCCAGCAGGCCGGTGTCGACGGTGTGCGCATCCTCACGGACGAAGAGATCATCCGGGATCAAGTGCGGTGGTACCGGACCGGCTGGGCGGAGCACGCCCGGGCGGCCGGCCAGACGCAGCCCGCGGCGGCGGGTCACCCCGACATGGAGGACTTTCCCGTGCCCTCCGGCAGACTGCTCCGCTTCCCGGACCAGTCGACCGACACGGAGCCGGCGACCCCGGCGGCGGACACACCCGGTCCGTCCCGTGCGTCGGAGAGACCGGAGGCACCGGGGACGGCGGGGACACCAGGGACGCCGGGCACACCGGGCGCACCGGAGGAGCGGGACGGGCTCGCGCGCCCGCACTCGCCCCTCCCCGGAGACCCGGAGTCCCCGCCCGGACCGGAGTCCCCGCCGGCGTCACAGACGCAGCGGCTGCCCCTCGTGGGCGCGGGCGACGCGAACGTACGCAACCTGATGCCGCACCGGCCACGACACAGGCGGACGGCGCGGGAGCGGGGCGACGAGAGGTGAGCCGAGGGGCACGCTGAAAGGTGAGCCGAGAGACGAGCCGGGAGGCGAGCCGAGGGGCCCGGCCTCCGGGCCGCCCCGTCGGCAGGGCGCCGGTGCACCATTCCACCTAAGCTGTACATATGGGCGAATCTCTGACGCGGGCGGGGTACACCACACGGCCGCTGCGCCCCGCGGACACCGACGCGGTGATGGAGCTGCTCATGCTGACCAGCGCCTGGGACATCCGTTACCGCCTGCGGGAGCAGCTCCGTGCCGCCGCCGCCCACGACGCCCACCTCGCCTTCGTCGCCGAGCGCGACGGCGCCCTGCTGGGCGCGGCGAAGCTCGCCCGGGAACCCGCCTTCCCCGGCACGGCCTCCGCGCTGGTCGCCGTCGTACCGCAGGCCCGCAGGACGGGCATCGGTGCAGCGCTCGCGGGGCTGCTCGAAGAGGGGGCGGGGCGTCTGCCCGGCACGCGGACGATCACCTGCACGCTGCGTGACGACCTCTCCGAGGGGCGCGCGTTCGCGGAGGGGCGCGGCTTCCGGGTGACGAACCACAGCGTGGGGCGGTTGTACGAGCTGCCCGCCCACGGCGAGAGGCTCGCGGAGGCGGCGGCGCGGTCGGCGACCCTGGCGCACGTCAGCGTCCGGGCGGCCACCATGGAGGACGAGGGGCGGACGATCATGGAGTGCGCGGGCCGGTGCCTGGAGGGCGCCAAGCTCCCGTTCCAGGAGGGCCAGGACTTCAACCTCGATCACGCGCGACGACTCATCCCCGAGCAGGCCGTGATCATGCTGGCGGAGTCCCTGGACGGGTCCGAGCCCGTGACCTGCGGGCTGACCATCCTGACCCCCCAGGCGGCCTCCGACACGTGGTACACGATCTTCACCGGCGTGGACGCGCGCTACCGGGGGCGGGGCATCGCGGCCGCGGTGAAGTCCGCGGCGCTGCTGCACGCGTACCGGGCGGGAGCCGGTTCTGTCATCACCCACAACGACGAGACGAACGAGCCCATCCTCCGCCTGAACGACTCGCTCGGCATGAAGCCGGCGCTCGGCGTCTGGGGCCTGGTCCGCCCGCTGGACCGCTGAACCCCGCCCCCTGGAGGGGACGGGGTACGGGGTACATCTCGCCCCCCAGGGGGGGTACGCCTCGCCCCCCGCGTCAGCCCAGCGTCGGCAACCCGTAGGCGTCGGCGATCAGTTCGTAGCTGCGCAGCCGCGTCTCGGGGCTGTGGGCGTGCGCCGTGATCATCAACTCGTCGGCGCCCGTGCGCTTCTGGAGATCGTCCAGGCCCTCCCGTACGACATCCGGCGTGCCGTGCACGATGTTCACCAGCCAGCCGTCCACGAACTCCCGCTCCATCGGGCTGAACTGGTACGCCGCCGCCTCGTCCGGCGTCGGGATCAGACCCGGGCGGCCGGTGCGCAGCTGGAGCATCGACAGCGCGCCGGTGAGGACCTGGCGGCGTGCCTCCGGCTCCTCGTCGGTGGCCAGGGCCGCCACCCCGATCACCGAGTACGGGGCGTCCAGCACCTCCGACGGGCGAAACGACTCGCGGTACAGCTCCAGCGCGGGGATCGTGTTCTGCGCCGAGAAGTGGTGGGCGAAGGCGAAGGGCAGGCCCAGCACTCCGGCGAGGCGGGCGCTGAAACCGGACGAGCCGAGGAGCCAGATCGGCGGCCGGCCCTGGGGACCCTGGACCGGGCCGGGGATCGCGTGGATCCGGCCGTAGCGGTGCCCGGAGGGGAAGTCGTCGTCCAGGAAGCGGGTCAGCTCGGCAAGCTGCTCGGGGAAGTCGTCCGCGCCTTCGTTGAGGCGTTCGGTACGGCGCAGGGCGGCGGCGGTCGCTCCGTCGGTGCCGGGCGCGCGGCCCAGGCCCAGGTCGACGCGGCCGGGGGCGAGCGCCTCCAGGGTGCCGAACTGCTCCGCGATGACCAGCGGGGCGTGGTTGGGCAGCATCACCCCGCCGGAGCCGAGCCGGACGCGCTCGGTGTGGGCGGCGAGGTGGGCCAGGATCACGGCCGGGGACGACGAGGCGACGCCCGGCATCGAGTGGTGCTCGGCGACCCAGTGCCGGTGGAAGCCGCGGCGCTCGGCCAGCTTCGCCAGCGCGACGCTGGTGCGCAGGGAGTTCGCGGCGGTCGAGCCCTTGCCGACCGTGACCAGGTCCAGGACGGACAGGGGCACGGGCGCGGTACCCCGGACCACACCACGAATCCTGTCCGTGGCCCGGTCCGCGTCTTTGTCCGCGTCCGTGCCTGTGCCTGTGTCTGTTGTGTCTCGGCTCGCGTCAACCACCGGTGAACACCCTCCTGCGCATGAAGAACCTGGGAACACGCAAGAACAGGAGGGGTGCTCCGCTTATTCCCCGGCGCGCCGTCGCGGGCGCGCCGGGAGCGTCGGTCCAGGACCGTCACTCCGGCCCGGCGAACAGGGTGCCCAGCCCCCGCCCCCGCGCCCGTCGTTCCGTCAGCCGCAGCCCTTCCCAGACCGTCACCTGGTTCGCCGTGAGCACCGGCTTGCCCAGCGCCTCCTCCAACTCCGGCAGGTAGGCCACCGTGTGCAGGGCCGTGTCCGGGAGGAGCACCGCCTCCGCGTCGGGATGATCACCCGAACGGGCCAGCTCGATCACCCCTTCGCGCGTGTCGGCCTGACGCGTGTCGGCCTCGCGCATGTCGGCCTCGCGCGCGTCCGGATCCGCCGCCTCGCCGGCCGTCCCGAACGCCCCGGCCGGGGCGGCGGCGGGCCTGCCCGAAGCACCGGCGGACCCGGCAGACCCGGCGGCCCCGGCGGAAGCGGCGGCTCCGGCCAGAGCGGCGGCCCCGCCCCCCGGTCCGCTCCCCCGGCCCGGTACGACCTCCGTCCCCGCCGCCTCCAGGAACGCCACGAAGCGGTCGGTGACGTCCCGGGGATAGCGCGCCGCGACGGCGACCCGGCCGACCCCCAGGGCCCGTACCGCGTGGGCGAAGGCGAACGACGTGCTCGACGCCGGCAGCCCCGCCGCGACGGCCAGCGCGCGCGTGTGCTCGTGCGCCCCGTCCCACCCGTACATGAAACTGCCACTGGCGGACGCCCAGACGACGCACTCCGCGCCCGCGAGCCTCAGTTCCGCCACCCCCTCGGCCAGCCGCTCGGGCTCGCCCATGTCCGCGTGGACCAGCGGCAGCCTGACGTCGGTGCCCAGCAGCATCTCGATACGTGGAAAGTCGTCCTCGGCGGCATGTCCGGGACAGAGAAGTCCAACGGTCGTCATGTCCAGCCCTCCTGTGTCGTCCGTCGTCACGGGATCGATGACGAATACCCCCGACTCCGGTGCGTACTCCCCCCGCTCCTTCTCACCTCCCCACCCCCCCAGTGCGCTGTTGACGACCTTCGTACGAGGTGCGAGCGTGGTCGATCCGCACACTTCCCGCACACCTCCCGGACGCCGCTCCCGAACGCCGCTCCCGGACGCCGGCAGACGGGCTCCGCCGGCGGAAGGGTCCTTCGGTAGAAGGGTTCCCCCTCATGGCCGTACCGACCCTGCTCGTCCTGGACGGGGCGGGCCAGGACCCCGCCCCGCGCCTCGGCAGGCTGACCGGGCGGGCCACGGTCCTGCACACCGACGGGGCGGGCCTCGCCGCCCGGCTGCCCGCCGCGGACGTGCTGCTGGTCTGGGACTTCACCTCCGACGCGGTACGGGAAGCCTGGCCGGGTACGGGCCCGCGGCCCCGCTGGGTGCACACCGCCAGCGCCGGGGTCGACCGGCTCCTCTGCCCCGAACTGGTCGCCTCCGACACCGTCGTCACCAACGCGCGCGGCATCTTCGAGGAGCCCGTCGCCGAGTACGTGGCGGGCCTCGTCCTCGCCATGGCCAAGGACCTGCCCGGGACGCTGGAGCTGCAACGCGGACGGCGGTGGCGCCACCGCGAGGGGCTGCGCGTCGCGGGCAGCAGGGCCACCGTGATCGGCGCGGGCCCCCTCGGCCGGGCCGTCGCGACCACCCTGCGCGCGCTGGGTGTGACGGTCGCCGTCACCGGCAGCCGCGCGCGGCCCGGCGTCCACGGACCCGAGCACGTGCAACGGCTGCTCACCCGCGCCGACTGGGTGATCTGCGCCGCCCCGCTGACGGAGTCGACCCGGGGCATGTTCGACGCCCGGCGCTTCGGCCTGATGCAGCCGTCCGCGCGTTTCATCAACGTCGGGCGCGGGGAGCTGGTGGTCGAGAGCGACCTCGTCGCCGCCGTGTCCAAGCGGTGGATCGCGGGCGCGGCGCTGGACGTCTTCGACCGGGAGCCGCTGGATCCGGACAGCCCCCTGTGGGACGTACCGGGTCTGATCGTGTCCCCGCACATGAGCGGGGACACCGTCGGCAGGCTCGACCGGCTGGGTGAGCAATTCGTTGATCTGTACGAACTGTGGGCCGCCGGCAAGCCCCTCCGTAACGTGGTCGACAAGAAACGCGACTACGTCCCCCCGCTCGACCGGCCCACGACTGGGCCATGACTGGCTATGACCGACCCCGACCGATCGCTGACCGATCGCTGACCGGCCCGTGACCGGCCCCGCGCCGCCCGCGTTCCCGACCGGCCCGGAGGCGGCGGCGATGCCCTCCTGCGTACGCCCGGGGCTCTGACCTCCCACTCCGCTTACACACCATGCCTCTGTCATATGCCATGGTGACGGCGCCCTGCCCACGGCGCGGCGCCACTCCGTTCTTCTCCTCAACAGCCGCCCCGCGCGGTGGCCTTGGCGGTTATCGTGGGTCCGTAATCCTGCGGTCACTACCTGCTGTCAACCCGCTGACAACCTGCTAGGGGGAGCCGTGGCGCTGAAGCCGGAGCCGACCGCGCCGTTCCACTCGGTGCATGACGTCCTGCGTGTCCTGGAGACGGTGGCCAAGTACGGCGGCGGGGTGACGGACGTCCAGATCGCACGCGAGACGGGCCTGCCCACCGGGCATCTGGCGCCGATGCTCTCCATGCTGCGGCGCGAGGGGTACGTCGAGCAGGTCGCGGACGGCGCCTACACGATCGGCGACTCGCTCGTCCTGCTCGGTTCCGGCGCCGCCCGGAAAGAGGCGCTGGAGGCCAAGCTCCAGGACGACCTGACCAAGCTGCGCGACTCCGTGGGCGCGGCCGTGTACCTGAGCCGGTACATCGACGGCGAGATCAAGGTGACCCGGATCGCGGACGGGCCCGGCACCCCGGCGGTGAACGAGTGGGTGGACTTCCGGTCCGCCGCGCACGCCAGCGCGATAGGGAAGTGCCTGCTCACGCAGTTGGACCAGAACGGACGCCGGGACCACCTGGCACGCCACAAGGTGGCCCGCTTCACGTCCCGCACGATCACCAGCGAGCGGCTGCTGCTCTCCCGGCTGGACGGCCAGCCGCCGACCGTGCCAGTGCTGGATCTCCAGGAGTACGCCGTGGGGACGGTGTGCGCGGCCGTGCCGCTGACGGCCGGCTCCGCGGTGGGCTGCCTCGCGCTGTCGCTGCCGGTCGAGGACGCGCACCGGCTGAGGTGGGCGGCGGCGAGGCTGAACCGCGGGGCGGCTCCGATGGCGCTGTCGCTGACGCTCTGAATGGCGCTCCCCGGCTGACGCTCCGGGTGCGCTCCCCGGCTGACGCGCCGGATTGCGCGTCTCGGCTGACGCGCCCTTCGGTGCGTCTCGGCCGACGCTCCGAATCCGCGGCCCAAACCGATCTGGCGACCCTTCGCCAACCTCTCCCACAGCTATTCACACCGCGTCGCACCCTCACTACGCTTGGTGACTGTGCCGCTGGGAAGTGCCCGTGGCGCGGACACGAAGGCGATCGCTTGCCAGGGAGCGCGCGCCGGGGGCCGTCTTCGACGGCCTCCTCAGGACCGCCCCGCCGAGGGGCTGACAGGACCCGGGCCACGGCCTCCCCCCTTCCTCCCCGGGGCGGGGAAGGCCGTGGTCCGGAGCACCCCTCGGCACCGGGTATTATTTTCGAGTCAGCAGGCGCCGTTAGCTCAGTTGGTTAGAGCAGCTGACTCTTAATCAGCGGGTCCGGGGTTCGAGTCCCTGACGGCGCACAGACAGGGAAGGCCCCTCGCGAGAGCGAGGGGCCTTCTTCGTGTGCCGGGGGTACGGAGTGTGCGGGGCGGGCGCCGGGGCTCCCGGGGCGAGCGGCCGGTCAGCCGACCTGGGCGACGGAGCGGTTGCCGTCGACCGCGGGCGTCACGCCGAAGATGTCGACCGCGTGGTAGTACGTCCACGCCGTGGCGTCGCAGGACGCCTTCGTCGCGCCGGAGTACGCCGAGCAGACCCGCTTGAGGTCGGTGTAGAACGCGGAGTCGATCCGCGCCTTGTTGGCGCTGAACGTGCCGGCCGCCTTGTAGTTGCGGTAACCGAAGTCGTGGCGGGCGCAGGCCGTCTGGAACGGGAAGCCGAAGGGGTTGTCCGGCGAGCTGGAGCAGTAGTCGGTGGACCAGTCGAAGCCGTACGCCGACCAGGCGCCCTGGTTGCCGCGGGCGGAGACCCACGCGTTGTAGCTGCTGACGGTTCCCTGGGTCCAGCCGCTCAGCACCTGCGGCTTGTCCGCGGGCGCCGCGACGGCCTGACTGGTCGACAGCAGGGCGGCGGGAAGGGCGAGCAGGGCTGCGGCGAGCGAAAGTGCCAGACGTCTGCGCATGGGAAAACCTCCGGGCGAAAACGGGCGTGACGCCGTGCGGTGGCACGGCGCTTCCTCACACTGAACGGCGCGGTTCGCTTACGGGTCTACGCGCGATGACCGCTGCGGGAATCCTCCCTGACATTCGAGTGCCGGGAAACCCCCCTGCACCGCCCGCACCACCGAACGCCCCCTCAAACGGCCCTAGTTGATGGCTTCGGTACGGATATCCGTACGGATGTCGCACGGGATCTCGACCCGCAGGACCGTGGGCCCGCCGACCGGGCTCGACAGGGACAGCCGGCCGTCCAGGACGGAGACCCGGTCGGCCAGACCGGTCAGTCCGCTCCCGCCCTCCGCGCGCGCCCCGCCCCGCCCGTCGTCCTCGACCGCCAGCACCAGCCGCCCGTCCCCGTACCGCCCGGTCACCGTGGCCCGGGCCGCCCCGCTGTGCCGCGCGACATTGGCGAGCGCCTCGCACACCACGAAGTACGCGGTGGCCTCCACGGCGTCGGAGTACCGGCCGGCCGCCCCGTCCAGCGAGACTTCCACCGGCACCACCGAGCGGTCGGCCGCGTCCGCGACGGCGGCGGCCAGCCCGTAGTCGGTGAGCACCGCCGGGTGGATGCCCCGGATCAGCTCGCGCAGCTCCGCCAGCACCTCGCCCGCCTCCTCGTGCGCCGTACGGAGCCGGTCGGCGACGGGGCCCGGCGGGGCGTCGAGCCGGGCGAGCCCGAGGGACATCGTCAGCGCCACCAGGCGTTGCTGCGCCCCGTCGTGCAGGTCGCGCTCGATCCGCCGCCGCTCGGCCTCGAACGCGTCCACCAGCCGCATGCGCGACCGGGTCAGTTCGGTGACGCGCTGGCCGAGCGCGGTCTCCCGCGGGGCGATCAGGAGCCGGGTCACCTCCGCGCGGGCGCCGGCCACCGCGCCGAGCGCGTACCCGCACCCGGCCAGGAGGACCACGCCGAGCACGGCGAACGCCCAGGCGGCGGGCCAGGACGTGACCGTCCAGAGCTTCGCGACCTTCGCCTCCCCGCCGTCCCCCACGGTCGCCATCAGCAGGGGCGTGGCGATCAGGTCCAGCGGCAGCAGCAGCCCGAAGCCGACGGCGATCAGGTCCAGCGGCCACAGCACCAGGGCGAGGAGCAGGGCGTGGCCCAGCTCCCGCCAGGTCGCCCGCTCCCGGAACCGGGTCAGCGCCCAGGGCCCCAGCCCCGGTTCGGCCGGCCGGCGGTGCGGGTCGGGCAGGGGCCGGGTGTCCACCAGCCGTATCCGGCGCCGCTCCAGCCCGGCCACGGGAATCCCGCCGAGCGCGAGCAGCGCGAGCAGCGGGAGCCCGACCAGGACGAGGGAGAGCAGCCCGCCGGCCACGGCGAGGACGCCCGTCACCCCCAGCACGGCGATCCCGGCCGGGACCCCGCTCAGCAGGTACGCGGCCGAGCGCCAGGGCCAGGGAGTCAGCGGGTAGCCGGGCCGGGCCAGCGCCTGCCACACGGTTTCGGGAGACGCGGCGCGGGAGGAGAGGGCGCGGGAGGGCATGGCACGACGGTAGAGGGGGCGGCCGGGGCCGGACCATCGGGCGGGGCGGAGTGCCGGGGGTAGGGCCTGCCCCACCCCGGGACTCGGTCCCGCCCCGCTGTGCCGGGCCTCCGTTCCGGATGGAGTGGACCCATGACCCACCCCAGCAGAAACGACACCGGCGACGCCGTGCGGCTGGCCTCCGTGAGCCGTACGTACGGGACCGGGGCGGACGCCGTCACCGCCCTCGACCGGGTGTCGCTCGCGTTCCCGCCGGCCACGTTCACCGCCGTGATGGGCCCCTCGGGCTCCGGCAAGTCCACCCTGCTCCAGTGCGCGGCCGGCCTCGACCGTCCCACGTCCGGCTCGGTGGTCCTCGGCGGTACGGAACTCACCGCGCTCTCCGAGGCCCGGCTGACCCGGCTCCGCAGGCGCCGGGTCGGCTTCGTCTTCCAGGCCTTCAACCTGCTGCCCGCCCTGACCGCCGAGCAGAACGTGGCGCTGCCCCTGCGGCTCGCCGGACACCGCGCCTCGCGCACCCGGGTACGGGAGGCGCTGGCGGAGGTCGGCCTCGGCGACCGGGTCCGCCACCGGCCCTCGGAGATGTCCGGCGGACAGCAGCAACGGGTCGCGCTGGCCCGCGCGTTGATCACCCGCCCCGAGGTGCTGTTCGCCGACGAGCCGACGGGTGCGCTCGACTCGCGGACCGGCCGCGAGGTGCTCTCCCTGCTGCGCGCCATGGTCGACCGGGAGGCCCGGACGATCGTGATGGTCACCCACGACCCGGTGGCCGCCTCGTACGCCGACCGCGTGGTGTTCCTGGTCGACGGACGGGTCGACGGCGAACTGCCCGCGCCGACCGCCGAGGAGGTCGCGCGCCGGATGACGGTGCTGGAGACCGTACGGAACACCGCCCCGGACACCGCCCGGAAAGCCGTCCCGGAGACGGGCCCGGAGACCGCCGGGACCGCCCGGCCGGAGGTCGCGTCGTGCTGAGTGTCGCTCTGCGGACCCTCCGCGCCCGTTGGACCACGTTCATCGGCAGCTTTGTCGCCCTGGCGCTCGGCGTCGGCCTGATCGCCACGATGGGGCTGGCGCTGGCGGCGAGCCTCGACGCCCCCGACCGCCGCCCCGAGCGGTTCGCGGCGGCCCCGGTCGTGGTGAGGGCGTCCGACACGCTGCGCGTACCGACCCCGGTCGGGGACCGGACCAAAAGGCTGGACTTCCCCCCGCCCCTGTCGGCCGCGCTCGTGGCGAAGGTGGCCGCGGTCGGCCGTACGATCGAGGACCGTTCCTTCACGGTACGGGCACCGGGAGCGGCGGCCCCCGCCGCCCTGGTGGGCCACCCGTGGTCCACCGCCGCGTTCGCGCCGTACCGGCTGAGCACGGGCCGGGCGCCCTCCGCCGCCGACGAGGTGGTGGCGACGGGGAGTTGGGCCGCCCCGGGCCTGCGGATACGGACGGACCGGGGCACGGTCACGGTGGTCGGTACCGTACGGGACCTCGGCTTCGAGCACGCCCTGTTCTTCACCGACACCCGCGCCGCCGAACTCTCGCCGCCGGTGCGTCAGTTGGCCGTGGTGGCGGAGGCCGGAGCCGTACGGGCGGCGGTAACGGACACCCCGGCGGTACGGGTGCTGACGGGGCGCGGCCGTGCGCAGGCGGACGCCGATCCGGACCGGGACAGCGAGGCCCTGGTCGTGGTGAACACCATGCTCGGTACGGCGGCGGGGGTCACCGGCTTCGTCTCCGTCTTCGTCGTCGCCTCGACCTTCGCGTTCGGAGTCGCCCAGCGGCGAAGGGAGTTCGGGCTCCTGCGCACGGCCGGCGCCACGCCGGGACAGATCCGGCGCACGGTGTTCGCCGAGGCGGCCGTGGTCGGCGTGCTGGCCTCGGCGGCGGGGTGTGCGCTCGGCGCCGCCGCCGCGCCGAGGCTGGCCGCGTGGCTGGTGGGGAGCGGTGTCGCGCCCGGCTGGTTCGCGATCGGCACGTCCACCTGGCCGTACCAACTGGCCTTCTGGGCGGGGCTGTTGGTCGCCCTGACCGGCGTGGTCGCCGCGTCCTGGCGCGCGGGATCGGTCGGCCCGGCGGAGGCGCTGCGCGACGCTGCGGTGGACAGCGGGACCATGACGTGGGGCCGCGGGGTCTTCGGCGCGGGGCTGCTGCTGACCGGGCTGGGGCTGCTCGCCCTCACGCTGATGACCGAACCGGGCAGCCTGCTCGGCCGCAAGGCGTACACCAGCCGCCCGATGCTGCTGATCACGGCGTTCGCCCTGCTCGCGCCCGTCCTGGTCCGCCCGCTGATCCGGCTGCTGACCTGGCCGCAGGCCCGACTCCCGGGCGCCACGGGCCTGTTGGTGCGGGCCAGCGCGTGCGCCGGGATCCGCCGTACCGCGGCCGTCGCCGCACCCGTCCTCGTCACGGTGGCGCTGGCCGGGTCGCTGCTCGGCGCCGTCGCCACCGTCGCCGACGCGAAGGCCGGGGAGATCCGGCTGCGTACCACGGCGGACTTCGTGGTGTCCGGCGCGGCCGACACCGGCTTTGACGCGGCCACGGTCGCCCGGATGCGCCGGATCCCGGGCGCCGCGATCTCGCCGACCTCGGCCGGGGCCGTCTACGTCCTGGAGGACGGGGTCGCGCTGATCAGGTCCGACGCCCGCGCGGCGGAACCGTCCGCGCTCGCGGCGACGGCCCGACTCCCGCTGGTGGCGGGCCGGTTGGCCGATCTGGACGACCACTCGATCATCGTCAACGACGAGTGGCGGCAGCACACGGTCGGCCGGTCGGTGGACGTCCGGCTCGGCGACGGCACGCGCAGAACGCTCCGTATCGCGGCGGTGATGCGGGCCGGGACCGGCGACAACGGCGTGTACGTGACCCCCCGCAACGCGGCGGGCGCGCCGGTGGACCGTGTCGACGTCAGGGTCCGGGAGGGCGCGGACGCCCGTGCGGTGGGCGCCGCCCTGCGGACGGCGGTCGCGGACGGCGGCCGGGTGTTCGACAAGTCGGCCTGGGTGGCGGCGAGTTACCCGGAGACCGACGGCAGGACCCGCGTCGGCTTCCTGCTCGTCCTCGGTATCGCCCTGCTCTACAGCGGGATCGCCCTCGCGAACACCATGGTGATGGCGACCGCCGACCGGGTCCGCGACCTGGCCGTCCTGCGGCTGGCGGGCGCGACGAAGGCGCAGGTGCTGTGGCTCGTCGCGGCGGAGGCGCTGACGGTGGTGGCGGTGGGCGCGGTGATGGGCGTCCTGGTCGCCGGGCTCAACCTGCTGGGAATGTGGGGTGCGTTGGGCGTGCTGCGCGTGCCCTCCGTACCCGTGATGCCCTGGTCCGCGCTCGCCACGGTCGTGGGCGTCTGCGCGGCGACGGCGGTGGTCGCGGCGGTCGTACCGGCGTGGCTGTCGCTGCGACGGCGGCCGGTGGAACTGGCCGGGGTACGCGAGTGACCGCGCCGGGGTGAGGTGGCGGCGCCGGGTGAGGTGACCTCGCCCGGGTCAGGGGGGCGGCGTCCCGGGGAGCGGGGCCGACGGCGGCGGACCGACGGTGCCCCGCTCCCCGGGCGCCTGACTACGACGTACCGGCCCCGGTCGCCGCTGCCACCACGGCGACCGGAGTCGCTACCTCATACCGAGATCTGACGCTCCGTCAGAACTGCACGTCCGAGCAGGAGTAGAACGCGTTCGCCGTGTCGGAGATCGTCCACACGCCCAGGATCATGTGCCGGCCGGTCCGGGAGGGGAGCTTGCCCGAGTGCGACAGCGTGAACGGCGGCCGCGCGTTGTTGTACGGCACCGTCAGGAACGGCTGGGTCTCCAGGGCGGCGCGGGTGAGCGGCGCGTTGGAGTTCCAGCCCTGCTTGGTGATGTAGTACTTGAAGTCCGTCGTGGCGTGGCTCGCGGTGAACTGCCAACGGAAGTTGTAGTTCGCGCCGCTCGTCACCTTCGTGGTCGGCCAGGCACCGTTGCGCTGGTCGTTGAGCTGGTTGAACTGGCTGAGGCCGGCCGAGCACAGCTGCCCGTCCGGGGGGCCGGCCGCCGGGAAGCCCTTGGGGCCCTCGGCGCTCTGCGGCTCCCACTGGATGTTGCCGCAGTTGGACACCGTGCCGTTGGCACAGAGCTTCTGACGGCTGAGCGGCTGGTCGGTGTAGCCATGGCTGCTGGCGCTGCCGGTGCCGACGAACGACACGCCGGCGATCGCGAGGCCGACCACGGCCGCGCCTATTTTCTTTCGCATGCTTCGCTCCAGAGAACGTGGGGAGTTCGGTGAGCCGTACTGCACGCGTGCAGGGGAATACAGTCTGCGGTCTAGACCAAGCCCTAGAGTATTAACGGAACTTGACCGTGTCCATAACAAGTGCGGTCCAGACCAATCAGAATCTCTCCGCCGCGCCCTGCCGTCCCGTGTAGAAGGCCACCGTCAGGTCTTTGACGAGGGCTTTACGCTCGTAGTCGTCCAGTTCGACCAGTCCGCGCGAGGTCAGCCGGTGCACGGTGTCGTCCACCGCGTCGACCACCGACGTCAGCACGCTGTCCCGGTGCCGGGCGTCGATCGCGGCGATCCGGCTGCGCTGCATGGCCTCGGCGATCTCGGGGGCGTACTCGATCCGCGTCGGCTGCGCCGAGAAGACCTCGACGCCGACGGGCCGGCACTCCGCCGACAGCATCCGGGTCAGCGCGTCACCGACGGCCTCCGCGTCGCGCAGGGTCGGGGCGTCGTCGTGGAACGCGTCGGCGGGCAGCTGCGACAGGACGCGCGCCATCGCCGCCTCGACCTGCTCGCGCAGGTACTCCTCGTGGTCCCGTACGCCGAGCGCGGCGCGCACGGTGTCCTTGACCCGCCACACGACGAGGACGACCACGCGCAGGGCCGTACCGTTCGCGTCGACCGCCGGGACGGGCTCGCTGCGCCAGTGCCGGAGCCGTACGTCCACCTTGCGGCGCAGCAGCAGCGGGCTGACCCAGAGGAGGCCCGTGCGGCGCACACTCCCCCGGTAGTCGCCGAACAGCGTCAGCACCCAGGCCTGACCGACCCGGCCGCGCCCGAGCCCGCCGAAGGCGAAGAGCGCGACGGTCACGCCGAGCGCGAGCACCGCCCACTCTCCGAGGGCGATGCCGTGGTACGCGGGGGAGGGCAGCCGGAGCACGGTGTTGACGGCGTCGGGGACGGCCCCGGCCCACCAGACCACCACGGCGCACGCGACGAGGGCGGCGAGCCCGGCGCACACGGCGACCCAGCCGGGCAGGACGGGCCCCGGCCGCTCGACGAGCCGGGGATCCCCGGGCGGAGCGGCCCGCACCGGCACGACGGGCCCGGACGCGGGGGCGGGCACCCGCCGCATGCGCCGCGCGCCGGCGGCGGGGAGGGAGGGCCCGCTCTCGTCGCGCTCGTCGCGGAAGAGGAGGTGGACGGGGATGTCGTGGCTGGACTCCCCCACGATGACAGGACCACTCCACCGCCCGGCCTCACCACCGCCGACCCCGTCCCCCGCACCCACGTTGTCGTCGGCGACGCGCGCGCGGGGGGCGGAGGGGGACTCGGCGAGGGCCGAGGAGGTCGGCACGGGGGCGGGCGCGACCGGCGGGGAGGAGGAGGGCGGTACGGGGGCGGACCCGACCGGCGAGGAGGAGGAGGGCGGTACGGGGGCGGACCCGACCGGCGGGGAGGAGGAGGGCGGTACGGGGGCGGACCCGACCGGCGAGGAGGAGGAGGGCGGTACGGGGGCGGACCCGACCGGCGAGGACGACGAGGGCGGTACGGGCGCGGGGGACGCCGCTGACGGCGGTGCGGGGGCCGGCGCCACGGGTGGCACGGACCGGGGCGCGGGCTCTGGGTCTGGCTCTGGCGAGGACGGGACCGGCGGCACCGACCGGGACCCGGGCTCCTCCGCCGAGGTGGCGAGGGGCGCGATACCGGCGGGCGCGTTCAACTCACGCCCGGGGATCGGGTGCAGCGCGGGGCTGAGCGGTCGAGCGGGAGCGAGGTGCTCCACAAACCCGGGCAGGTCACGCCCAAGAACCTGCCGCACCGACGCACGAGAACCGGGATCCACCCCAGCCCCCCGCGCCAAGTCCGCCTCAACACCCCGCCCAAGGCTCCCCCCGGCACGGACCTCAACGCCGGCACCGGAGCCCGACTCGACATCCAGCCCAAAAGCCGGACCGTGGGTCCCCCCGGCGTCACGCGCCGAGGCAGACTCAAAGCTCCGCGCGGAGGCGGATCCGGCATCGCGCGTGGAGTCCGGGCCGGAGGCCCGCGCGGAAGTCGGCTCGGCGTCCCGCCCGAAGGCCGGACCGGCGGTCCGCGCGGAAGCGGACTCGGCGTCCCGCACGACGGGCGGCTCGGCGCCCAGCTCGGAGGCGGGGCCGGAGGTCCGGGCGGGCGCCTCCGGCGCGGCGTTCCGGGCGGAGGCGTCCGGCTCGGAAGTTCGCGCGGAGGCAGACCTGGCGTCCCGGCGGGGGCCGCCGGCCGTGGCGGCCGTGTTGGCCGACGCGAACCCGCGCCCGGCGCCGCCGCGTGCGGCCGCGTCCCGCGTGCCTGTGTCGGCGGAGATGCCGTGGACCGGCTCCGGCTCTGCCGTCACGGCGGGAGACGGCAGCACCGGCTCAACGCGACCGTCCGCGTGCACCGTTACCGGTCGGCAGTGCGTGCCTTCGAACACAGGCGTCCACGCGGCGTTGGCAGGCGCGGTGCGAGCGGGTGCGCTCGAGGCGGATACGTCCGGCGCGGAAACGTCCTCGGCAGACGGCTCAGAGGCGGACTTGCACGAGGCGGACGCCTCGGGAGCGGACGCCCCCCGGGCGGACATGGACGAAGCAGCCGACTCCGAGGCGGGCACGTACGGGGCGGAGGACTCGGAGGAAGGTGCCCCCGGGGCAGACACGCACTGAGCGGACCATTCCGAGGCGGCCGTTCCCGAAGGGGACTGCACGGACGGGGACGCGTACGAAGCGGAGGTCTCCGAGGTCGGTGCCCCCGGCGGTACCGGCCCACCGTCCCCCGGCGCGCGGTCACCGGACGCACCGTCCCCGCCCGTCGGCGCGGGGGTCCGCCCCGGCGCGGTGGGAGCGGAGTTGGGGCCCTCCGGCCGAGGCCCCGAAGCCGAAGTCGGGGCCGGGGCCGGACCTGCACCCGAAGCCGAAGCCGCACTCGCACCCGGAGCCGGGCTCAAAGCCGAAGTCGGAACTGAACCAGAGGCCGGACCCGGAGCCGGGGCCGGATCCGAAGCCGGACCGGAGGCCGCACCCGAAGCCGGGCTCAAGGCCCAAGTCGGGGCGGGACCCGAAGCCGGGGCCGGGGCCGGACCTGCACCCGGAGCCGACGTCGGGACCGACCCCCGGGCCGAGGCCGGGGCCGAGGCCGGAGCCGGGGCCGAGGCCGGGGCCGAGGCCGGAGCCGGAGCCGGGCCCGGAGCCGGGCCGTAACCCGCACCCCAGGCGCTCTCGTCGTGTTGGCCCGGCCTCGTCGTCATTTTTGCCTCCGTCATTCGAACAGTCGCCGCCACGTCTCGGGGCCCGGGTAACCGTCCGCCGCGCTGCCGCGCCAGCCCTGCGCGCGCTGGAACGCCTCGACGTTGCGGCGGTCCGCCTCGCCCCAGCTCGGGCCCGGGCCCGAGGTGTAGTGCCTGCCGAAGCCCTTCCGCACCAGCCGCTCGCCGAGCCGCTCGACGTACGGACCCGACCGGCCGGGCCGGAAGGACCCGAGGCCCGGATACGCCGGCACCCCCGCCGTCGTACCACCGGAAGCGGCCCGACCGGCGGAGGCGCCACCGCCGGAGGCCGCACCACCCCCGGCCGCCCGAGCCGCGCTCTTCCCGCCCGCCCCGGCGATGCCCTTGCCCAGGCCGGTCACCAGGAGCCGCCACGTCTCCGGCCCCGGCAGCCCGTCCGCCTCCGCGCCGCGCCAGCCCTGCGCGAGCTGGAACGCGCGCGTGGCCCGCCGGTCCGCCTCCTCCCAGCGCGGCCCGGGACCCAGGGTGTAGAAGCGTCCGGCGCCGCGCGCGACCAGCATCCGGCCGAGCTGGGTGACGTACTTGTTGTGCGCACCGGGCCCGAACGCCCGCGCCCCCGGGTACGGCACCGCCGCCGTCGCCTTCCCACCGGCGGCGCCGCCGGCGCCCTTGGCGCCCTCGGTGCCCTCCGTCAGACCCCGGTAGCGATACGGCACGTACCGCGCCGAGTTGCTCCAGTACGCCATCGGCGTGGACTGCGCCCGCGTGTGCGGCTGCGTCTGCTCGTACGCGATGTAGTACGTGTGCGTGTAGTCCGTCCAGCCGCCGAAGAGCGTGACGTGCGACCCCTTGTTGGGGTCGGACGGGTTGTGGAAGAGCAGCATGTCCCCCGGCTGGAGATCCTCCCGCGCGATCTTCACCCCGTACTGCGCGAGGCTGCCCGTCCATTCGTTCCCCGCGAGGTTCCAGGCCATCGAGACATAGCCGGAGCAGTCCTGCCGGTACCCGTCGGACCAGTACGTGCTCATGCTGTACGGCACCTGCGCGCTCACCCACCGCTTGGCGCGGTCGATGATGTCCGCCCGGGTCGTGGCGCGCGGCGGCGCGGACGGATTCCCCGCCACCGGCCCGGGCGACGGCCGCCCGTGCAGCGGGCCGCTCCCGCCCTGCGGGGTCTCCGGGTCGGGCTCACCACCGGGCACGGCGGCGACCACGGCCCCCGGCACCGCCCCGGCGGCGTCGAAGGCACCGGCCGCCGCCAGGTCCGCCGCCGACGCGACCCCGTCGAACCCCGTCCCGGCCGGCCCCAGGTCGGCCCCCGCCGCCGGCCCCGTCGCGCCGAAGGCGACCCCCGCCGCCGTGACCAGCACCAACGCCCGCCGGGCGCCGTGCGCGCCCGGGTGGCCGCCGGCCCGTACCGGCAGCCCCCTGGCCAGATCCCGGCGCCGCCCGGCGCATCCGGGACACGGGCAGTCGAGAGCGGGCTCGTACTCCTCGAAGGCCGGGACGGTCATGCGAATCCCCTCCACACTCATCAAGATCTGTCGACGCGACTGCACGGGCGCCAGTGTCTCAACTGTCCGGACACGTCGCATTTTGACGGATCAAAGGTAAAAAACGACTATCCGACAGGCCGCGCAAGACCTCACCCGGTCCGGGCCACCCACCGCGATCGGGTAGAGTTCTCCAGGTCAGCGCGCGCCGTTAGCTCAGTTGGTTAGAGCAGCTGACTCTTAATCAGCGGGTCCGGGGTTCGAGTCCCTGACGGCGCACCGACGGTCGAAGCCCCCTCACGTCATGTGAGGGGGCTTCGCCTGTTCCGACGGGGCCGCACCCCTCCCGTACACCTCCAAGACGTGGCGTATGTCCGCCATTGTTGGGGTTCGCACGCCGAGGGCGTGTGCCTGGAGCGTGCGCGTGCGTGCGCCCTCCTCGTACGTACGCCCTCCTCGTACGTACGCTCCCCGCGCGCGTACGCCCTTCACCCGGCCCGTCACCCGCGCACGCCGGGTCACGACCCGTTCCGCGCCAGCCCCACCGCGTACTCCGCCCACCACTCGCCCGCCCGCGGCCCGCCCCTGCACTCGCCGTCCGACTCCCCCGGGCGCTTGATCCACAGGTACGCGTCGACCAGCGGATCGCCGGTCCTGACGGTCGGCGCCTCGCCGAGCGCGCGGCCCGGCGGGTTGCACCAGTTCTCGCCGGGATCACCCGAGGTGTACGCGCCGTTGCCGTTGCGGCTGGTGTCGACCACGAACGGTTTGCCGCCGACCCGCGCGGAGAGCCGCTTGCCGAAGTCCACGCTCTCGGCGGTCGGGAAGAAGTTCGAGACGTTCACCGCGAAGCCGTCGGCCTGGGCGAGGCCCGCGCGCCGCAGCGGCTCGAAGAGCGCGTCGGGCGTGCGCCAGCCCGGGTTGCCCGCGTCGAGGTAGACGGAGGTGCCGGGCTGCCGGCCGAGCCGCTCGACGGCCGCGCCGAGCAGGCCGTACCGCTCCGCGCGGAACGCTTCCGGAGTACAGCCGTCCGCCAGGTGCAGGACGGCGTCCGGCTCCAGGATCACCGTGGCCCGGCGCGCGCCGATCCCTTGCGCGACCTCGTCGATCCAGGTCCGGTACGCGTCGCCGTCGGCGGCGCCGCCCTTCGAGTACTGGCCGCAGTCGCGGTGCGGGATGTTGTAGAGCACCAGCAGCGCGTCCCGGCCGGCCGCGGTGGCCGACGTGGTGACCGCTTCCGCCTGCGCCCTCGGGTCGTCGGGGCCGATCCAGGACGCGGCGGGCTGCTCGGCGATCTTCCTGAGGAGCCGCGCGCTGTCCAGGTCGCCCCGGTCCGCGTGGACGACGGCCTCGCGGGCGGCCGTACTGTCGGGATCGACCCAGTACGGCACGTCGCCCTTGGGGCGCTGGCCGAGGGGCGCGGAGACGGCGGAACGCCCGCCCCGGTCGGGACCGTCCGGGCCGTCCGGACCGTCGGGGCCATCGCCGCCGGAGCCGCCCGAGCCACCCGAACCGCCGGACGAGCAGCCCGCGAGCAGGAGGAGCACACCCGCCGCGAGGGCCGTGGCCCGTACCGCACTGCCGTCCATCCGCTTCCCCACGTCAAGGACCACGGCCCCCACATTACGGTTTACGGCCCCCGCGCCCGGCGAGTCCCCCCCGGCGCGGGCCGGGACCCCGCCTCGCGAGATCCGCCTCGCGGGGTCCGCCTCACGGGATCCGCCTCGCGAGATCCGCCTCACGGGGTCCCGGCGAAAGGCTCAGCTGTCGCGGGCCTCGTCCACGCCCGTCAGGTACGCCGACACCACCACGTTCGCCGTGTAGTGGCCGGCCTTCTTGTCGAAGGTCCCGCCGCAGGTGATCAGCCGCAGCTCGGCCCGCGACTTCTCGCGCGGCCCGTAGACCTTCTTCGCGTCGAACCGCTCCCGGCTGAAGACCTGCACGTCGTCGATGGTGAACTCGGCGACGGAACCGTCACTCCTGGCCACCCGCACCTTCGCGCCGGGCCGGGCCGAGCTGAGCCCGTAGAAGACGGCCGGCTTCGTCTTGGTGTCGACGTGCCCGACGAACAGGGCGGTGCCCGCCGCGCCCGGCTGCACCCCGCGGCCGTACCAGCCGACCGTGTGCGGCGCCCCGTACGGCGGCGGGTCGACCGCCCCCGCGGCGTCAAGCCCCCGGGGCGCGACGGGCGCCTCGATCCCCAGCGAGGGGACCTCGACGCGCCGCGGCTCCGACGGCTCCAGCGGGGCGCGGGCGGCGGGCAGCGGTACGCCGTCCAGCGGGCGGCCGACCGCGGCCACATCACCGGTCGTGGGCGCCGACTGGCCGCCCGTACCGCCGGTGGCGTCGCGGCCCCAGAGACACAGGCCCAGCAGCAGGACGGCCCAGGCCACTCCGGTCAGCAGCCGGCCGGAGCCTTTGGCGGCCTTGGCGCCCGTGGCGGCCTCGGTGCCTGCGCCGCCTGCGCTGCCCTTGGCGCCCGCGCTGCCCGCGCTGCCCGTGGTGCGCTCGCCGGTGGACATGTCAGTCCGCGTCCCGCGCGGCCGACCGGTGCCGTCGCACGCTCCGGTACGCCACCGCGACCGCGGCGACACCGGCCAGGACCAGACCGATCACCGCCTGGCGGGTGCCGGGGCCCTCCGCCTCGCCGGCCTCCCGCCCGTCCGCGGCGAGGACCGCCGTACCGCCGCCGCCCGCGCCCACCGGTGCGACCGGGCTGGCGTGGTGGGTGGGCCGGTGGTGGGTCGGCCGGGAGTGGACGACCTGGACGAGGCCGGCGCCGGTCCGGCCGTGGCCGTCGCACTTGACCTTGACCTCGTACGTGCCGGAGGCGACGTCGGACTTGATGGCCGCCCCGCCGAACAGGGGCGATTTCCGGCCGTCTTCGTGGCCGGCCTTTTCGTGGCCGGCTTCCTCATGACCCGCCGGACCGTGGTCGCGGGGCGGGCCGTCGTCGCGGGGCGGCGGCCCCTCGTCGCGGCCGCCTCGGCCGAACACCGGGCCCGAGAGGCCGGCCTCCAGGACGAAGACCTGGGACCTGGCCGTACCGAACCGGCTCCGGCAGCCGTCGACCCGGATCTCGACCTCGCCACCGGGGGCGACGGTCGCCGGGGTGATGGTGACGCGGACGGACTCGTCGGCCTGTGCGGCGGTGGCGCCGAGGACCGTGGCGCCAAGCACGGTGGCGCCGAGGACGGGGGCGACCACCAGTGCGGCGGCCGCACGGGTGGTACGGAGAGCGAGCAACCTTGAACGCATGGTGAACCTCCTGGTAGACGCCAGGCTCACCCGCGCGGCGGGTTTTCGCATCCGCAGCGGCCGCCTACTTCTCGGCACACCCCGCTGACCTGCTCAGATACGGTCCACAAGGTCGGCGATCGAGTCAACGACCGACGAGGGACGGAACGGATAGCGGTCGATCTCGGCCGGTGTGGTCACTCCGGTGAGCACCAGGAAGGTCTCCATCCCGGCCTCCAGACCGGCGAGCACGTCCGTGTCCATCCGGTCGCCGATCATGGCGCTGGTCTCGGAGTGCGCGCCGATGGCGTTGAGCCCGGTGCGCATCATCAGCGGGTTCGGCTTGCCCGCGAAGTACGGGTCCTTGCCGGTCGCCTTCGTGATCAGCGCGGCGACCGCGCCGGTGGCGGGCAGCGGGCCCTCGGTGGAGGGGCCGGTCTCGTCGGGGTTCGTGCAGATGAAGCGCGCGCCGCCGTTGATCAGCCGGATCGCCCTGGTCAGGGCTTCGAAGCTGTACGTACGGGTCTCGCCGAGCACCACGTAGTCCGGCTCGTGGTCCGTGAGGATGTAGCCGATGTCGTGCAGGGCGGTGGTCAGTCCGGCCTCACCGATCACGTACGCCGTGCCGTCGGGCCGCTGGGCCTCCAGGAACTTGGCGGTGGCGAGCGCCGACGTCCAGATGTTGGCCACCGGTACGTCGAGGCCCATGCGGGCGAGCCTGGCCTGGAGGTCGCGGGGGGTGTAGATGGAGTTGTTGGTGAGAACGAGGAACGGCTTCCCCGACTCCCGCAACGCCTTGAGGAACTCGGCCGCGCCGGGGATCGGAACCCCTTCGTGAATGAGGACACCGTCCATGTCGGTGAGCCAGGATTCGATCGGCTTGCGCTCTGCCACTGGATTGTTCTCCGCTCTGCGGTGGCCAAAATGATGCTCGGTCCGACCCATCCAGCGTAACGAGCGGGCGGCGGGGCCGCGCATGCGTCCGGGGCGAGCGGCGCGGGGCGGGGGCGGGGGGGCGGCGGGGAGGTCGAACTTCCCGTACGGGCGGGCCTGTTGGGGGCGGGTCTGTGGGGGGGGTGATGGCGGTGGTGGCGATGGCGGCGGCGGGCCCCCGGCGGCCGGGTCCCTCATGTCTCAGCGCCGCTGGGTCCGCCGGCGCCGGAAGACGGCGAACAGCACGCCTCCGGCGGCGAGCAGCGCACCGGCGGCGAGGCTCCGGCCCAGGGTGCCGCCGGGGCCGGTCGCGGCGAGTTCGGGGTCGTCGGGAAGGGCGGGGGCGGGCGACACGCCACCCGGCGGCCGTTGGGTGGGTCCCGGGGTCTCCTTGCCGCGTCCGCCGACGCCGGGGCTCGTACCGCTGCCGGCGGGCCGGTCGGTGGCGCGGCTCCCGTCGGGACGGCTGCTGCTCGGGTGTCCGGAGGGGCGGGGGGTGGGATGTCCGGAGGGCGGGTTGCCGGGCACGTCCTGACGGATGCCGGGGTCGGAGTCGCGGTCATGGTTGTTGCCACGGTCGGAGTCAGTGCCGGGGTCGACGTCAAGGCCGGGGTACGTTCCGGGATCGGCGTCGGGGTCGGGGACGGGGTCGGGATCGCTGCCCTGCTTCACGCGGCCGACCGAGAAGCGGTAGGAGTTGGACTTCCCGACCCAATCCCCGTCGTCGCCACGGCGCTGCACGGTCGCGGAATTGATCTCGATCGTGTTGGCGCGGGTGCCCTTGGCGAAGGTGAGCCGCGCGCGGACGGTGACGGTACGTCCTGCCGGGACGGCGAACCCGGGCGAACCGTCATCCAGGATGCCGAGCGTCTCGTCCTCGTCGGACCGCTCCAGCGAGAGGGTCCGCCAACGGCCCCCGCCCTCGGACATCTGGAGCTTGACCTGAGAGGTCTTGAGGACCCGGGCCCGGTCGACCAGGACGATCACGGGGTGGATGTCGTGGCAGGCGTCGGCGGTGGTGTTGGTGAGATCGAGGTACCAGGTACCCGCGCCACCACCGGGCCGGTACGAGCGCGGGCCCCCGTGGATGCGGGTGTCGATGGGAAAGTCGGGATCGGACGCCTTCCCGCAACGAGGCTGCCGCTCGACCCCGGGCACGGCGACGACGCGGGCGGCCCCGACGACGCGCGGGGCGCGGCCCGCCCCAGAGGCGGCACCCGCCAGGTCGCCCCGGCGCCCCACTCCCTCACCGCCACCTCCGGCCGTACGAACGTCCCGCGCGTCCCGGACAAGGCCCACCACACGCGCGACCCAATCACTACGAGCGCCACCGTCGGGATGCGCAGCACGGACCCCACCCACGACACCGTCCCCGAACACCCCGACGGCAGGGACCACGCGGCCACCCCCGGACGAACCGCCAACACGAGCGTCCCACCCGGCACGGGCGGCAACGAACGCACGAACGCCGCGCGCGCCACCGGACGCACGGACGGCCCGGAACGCGGCAGACGCACGCTCGCCGCCCTCGGCACCAGAGCCACGACCGGTGTCACCGACCCCTGCGCCATGCGCCGCGCCGACCGCGTGGGCGACGTCGGTGACGGCTGCGGTGGCGGCGGCTTCGGTCGGGCCGGTCGCTCCGGCCTCTGGGGCCGCTGCGTGTGCGCGAGGGGCGGAGGCCATCGCACCCGGGGCGGACGGGGCCGTGTGGGTGGTCGTGGGTGGGTCGGGTGTCGTGGCCGCTGCCGGGGGTGTCAGGGCCGGGGCCACGGCGGTCGCCGCGAGGACTCCGAGTGTGGGGGCGAGGGCACGACGCAGTCGCATGGGGGCACGGCCTTTGCTGCTCGCGAAGCGGTCAGGGCACGGACGGTGCCGGTTCCTGGCTCTGCCAGCCGGGCATCGGCCGGCACCGGATCCGACGCTGCCACGCGCGACCCCGGGCGCCGGGGCGCCACGACCCAGAACGGTATGAAAGTCGTACGAATACGCTCGATCGGCTCAACCTCGCCCGCATCAAGCCGGATCACGCCGACGCAGTCCGTCGTAGTGCGTCGTGGTACGTCGTGGTACGTCGTGGTGCGCCGCACGCCGTGTCATCGCCTCGCCGCGACGCGACAGCGCCCACCTCCGCCGCAGTGGCCCCACCGCTGGGCCGCGACGGCCACCACGCCGCCACAGCGGCCCCCGCCCCCGGCGCCCGCCGCCCCCGCCGACCACCCCACCCCTCACCCCAGTTCGGCCCCCCGGCCCCGCCCGAACACCGACGCCAGCACCAACTGCGCCGCCCCCTCCGCCACCGGATACGCCCCCTCCGCGCCCCGTACCGGAACCACCGCCCCCCGGCTCCGTTCCGCGACCGCCGCCCCCACTCCCCGTACAAAACACGCCTCGTGCGCGGCGATCGTCCGGCCGCCGAGCAGCACCCGGTCGATGTCCAGCAACTCCACCAGGTTCGCCGCCCCCGCGCCGAGCACCCGCGCCGCCTCCGCCAGATCGCCGCGCGCGACCGCCGCCAGGCACAGCGCCTCGATACAGCCCCGGTTGCCGCAGTCGCACAACGGCCCGTCGAGTTGGATGACCTGGTGCCCGAACTCCCCGGCCCCGGTGCGGACCCCCCGGTGGAGCGCGCCGCCGAGGACCAGCCCGGCCCCCAGCCCCGTACCGAGATGGAGGTACGCGAAGGAGTCGCCGGGTCCACGCAGGGCGAGGCCGAGGGCGGCGGCGTTGGTGTCCTTGTCCAGGACCACCGGGAGCCCCAGGCGTGCGGCGAGGGCGTCCCGCAGCGGGTAGCCGTCCCACGCGGGGAAGCCGGTGACGCGCTGGAGCACGCCGGTGCGGTGGTCGAGGGGGCCCGGCATCGCGACCCCGACCCCGAGCAGCCCCCCGCTGCCGGCCACCTCACGCACTCCCCCGGCCGACGACGGGGCCGCGCCCGCAGCCGAATCCCCGGCCGAATCCCCGGCCGAGTCCGCAGCTGAGTCCGTAGCCGAGTCCTCAGCCGAGTCCCCGATCGGCTCTCCGGCCGACAGTCCGGCGGATCCCTCGGCCGAGCCCTCAGCCGACCGGTCAGCCGAGCCCCCAGCCGACTCCCCGACCGCCTCGCCCGCCAACGCCCCGACCGCCTCGCCCGCCCCGGACGCCACCCCCACAACCTCCCCCACCACCCGCCCCACCTGCGCCACAGCCGTCTCCACGACCTCCGCCGCCCCCGCGCCCAGGTCGAACGGAACGGTCCGTGCCGCCGCCACCGCCCCGGCCAGGTCCACCAGGACCGCCGTCAGCTCGTCGCGGTCCAGGTGCAGGCCCACCGCGTACGCCGCCGACGGCACCAGCCGCAGGACGGTCCTCGGCTTCCCCCCGGTGGACGCCCGGCGCCCGGCCTCCACGGCGAGCCCCTCCGTACGCAACCGGGCAGTGATCTTGCTGACGGCCTGCGGGGTCAGGCCCGTGCGCTCGGCGAGTTCCAGCCGGCTGATGCCGCCCGCCCCCGCCGTACGGAGCAGGTCGAGCACCAGCGCGGCGTTGTGCCCGCGCAGCACCGGCAGATTGGCCCCCGGCCCGACATGCCCCATCGGGGCCACGCTCGGCACGCCCGCCGCACCCATCGCGCCCATCGCACCCGCCCCGCTTCCCGCTTTCCCCGTACTCCCCGCGCTCCCCGCACTCGCCCTGTTCACCCCGCCATTCTGCACCGCTCTTGCACTTTGGCAACAGCGTTGCTTAAGTGGACCCATGACTGATACCGGGACTGGCACCGCGCTGCGCGTCGCCCTTGTGGGCTACGGCCTCGCGGGCTCCGTCTTCCACGCCCCCCTGATCACCGCGACCGACGGCCTGGTGCTCGACACGATCGTCACCTCGAACCCCGAGCGCCGGGAGCAGGCGCGCGCCGAGTTCCCGGACGTACGGTTCGCGGACTCGCCGGACGAGCTGTGGGAGCGTACGGACACGCTCGACCTGGTCGTCGTCGCCTCCCCCAACAAGACGCACGTACCGCTCGCGACCGCCGCGCTCCAGGCCGGCCTGCCGGTGGTCGTGGACAAGCCGCTCGCCGGATCGGCCGCCGACGCACGGGAGTTGGCCGCTCTCGCCGAGGCGCGCGGCCTGCTCCTCTCCGTCTTCCAGAACCGCCGCTGGGACAACGACTTCCGCACGCTCGCCCGCCTGATCGAGGCCGGCGAGCTGGGCGACGTACAGCGCTTTGAATCGCGGTTCGAGCGGTGGCGCCCGCAACTCAAGGGCGGCTGGCGCGAGTCGGGCTCTGCGGAGGAGATCGGCGGGCTGCTGTACGACCTGGGCAGCCACATCGTCGACCAGGCGCTGGTCCTCTTCGGCCCGGCGGTACGCGTGTACGCGGAGTCCGACGTACGGCGCCCCGGCGCGCGGGCGGACGACGACACCTTCATCGCGATCACGCACGCGAACGGCGTCCGCTCCCACCTGTACGCCAGCGCCACCACCGCACAACTCGGCCCGCGCTTCCGGGTGTTGGGGTCGACGGCCGGTTACGTGAAATACGGCCTCGACCCGCAGGAGGCGGACCTCCGCGAGGGCAGGCGGCCGGGTACGTACGTCCCCTGGGGTGTGGAACCCCCCTCGATGTGGGGCCGGATCGGCGCGGGCGAGTCCCCGGCGACCGGAGGCGGCGAGCCCGTGGAAACGGAACCGGGCGACTACCCGGCGTTCTACGCGGGGATCGCCACCGCACTGCGCGAGGGTACGGCCCCGCCGGTGTCGGCGCACGAGGCCGCGGCGGCCCTGGATGTACTGGAAGCTGCCCGGCGCTCGGCGCGCGAGGGCGTCACGATCAGCCTGGAGGCCCGCTCATGAGCACCCCATACTCCGCCCCGCTTCCCGCCCCTTCCTCCACGCCTCTCCCGGCGCCCCTCTCCACCCCGCCCACGGCGGCCGAACTCGAAGCACAGGAAGCGGAACTGACCCTCCGTCATTTCACCTACGACGACGCGTGGGTGCTCGGCACGCTCCTCGTGGAGCTGGCGAGGGAGCGGCGGGCGCCGGTGGCGATCGACATCCGCCGGGGTCCCCAACAGCTGTTCCACGCCGCCCTGCCGGGCTCGACGGCGGACAACGACGCCTGGATCGACCGGAAGAGGCGGGTGGCCGAGCGGTACGGGGCGAGCTCGTTCCTCGTCGGCACGCGGTTCCGCGAGAAGGGCACGACGTTCGAGGAGTCGTCCCGCCTGGACCCGGACCGGTACGCGGCACACGGCGGCGCGGTCCCGATCGCGGTCGAGGGCGCGGGGGTCATCGGCACGGTCACGGTCTCCGGGCTGCCGCAGGCGGAGGACCACGCGATGGTGGTGGAGGCGCTGGAGAAGCTGCGCGCGCTGTCGGCGGAGTGAGGGGGTGGCGGGGCGGCGCGGCGGAGTGACGGGCGGCGGGGCCGGTGCGGGGACAGCCCCGCACCCACCACCCCCGCCGCCCCCACCACCCTCACCACTACGCGCGCTTCGCCGCGCTACGCGCCCTTGAGCTCCTGCCGCTGGCGGCCCAGCCCCGCGATCTCCAGCTCCACCACATCGCCGGGCCGCAGGTACGGCTTGGGCTCGGGCTGCCCCAGCGCCACACCCGCCGGCGTACCGGTGTTGATGACGTCTCCCGGGTAGAGCGTCATGAACTGGCTGACGTACCGCACCACTTCCCCGACCCCGAAGATCTGGTCCGCCGTCGTGCCGTCCTGCTTGACCTCGCCGTTCACGCTGAGCTTCATCGCGAGGGCCTGCGGGTCCGGCACCTCGTCCGCCGTGACCAGCCAGGGGCCGAGCGGGTTGAACGTCTCGCAGTTCTTGCCCTTGTCCCACTGGCCCCCGCGCTCCAGCTGGAACTCGCGCTCGGAGACGTCGTGCGAGACGGCGTACCCGCCGACGTGATCCAGCGCCTCCTCCACGGAGTCCAGGTAGCGCGCGGTGCGGCCGATCACCACCGCCAGCTCGACCTCCCAGTCGGTCTTCACACTGCGGCGGGGGACGAGGACCGTGTCATCAGGTCCGACCACTGTGTCCGGAGCCTTGAAGAAGATGATCGGCTCGGAGGGGATCTCCGCGCCGGTCTCGCGGGCGTGGTCGTGAAAGTTCAGGCCGATGCAGACGATCTTGCCGATGCGCGCGACCGGGGCCCCGATGCGCAGACCGTCCTGGTCGACGACGGGCAGGTCGCCGGAGGCGGCCGCGGCGCGCACCCGTTCCAGGGCGGCGCTGTCGGCGAGGAGCGCCCCGTCGACGTCCGTGACCAGGCCGGAAAGGTCCCGGAGGGTCGTACCGTCCTGGTCGAGCAGCGCCGGGCGCTCCGCCCCCGCCGTACCGACTCGCAACAACTTCATTGGTGTTTCTCCCTCTGGTCGAGCTGGTCGGACAGGGTGGGACTGGATCAGGCCGGGGGTCGGACTGAAGTCGAACCGGGGTCGAGCTGGGCTCGGACGGGTTCAGGCCGGGTCGGGCCGGGAGTGTCCGGGGGGTCCCCGCCCCGGGGACACAGCCGCAGGTGGGCCGTTCGATCCTGCAAGACATCCGATCACTGTGCAAGCCCCGGTTCATCACCTGGACCGTCCGAGCCCCTCACACCGGGCTGGCCAGCGCCCCCGCCAGCGGCATGTCCCGGTAGAGGAAGTACCGCTCGGCCGCCGTCCATGTGGTGCTCGTCACCACGTACAGCGCGGCCGCCAGCGGCACCACGGCGACCGTGAAGAGCGTCGCGAACGACATCAGCGGCATGAACTTCATCATCGCGCCGAGTCCGGCGACCTGCTGGCCGTCCGGCCCGGCGGGCATCGCGGGCGCGGCCGCCATCTGCCGCTTCATCCGCCGGAAGTTGAAGGTCGCGACGCCGGCGACGATCGCGAAGAGGACCACGTACACCACACCGGCCGCACCGAACATCCCGCCGTGCGCGAGCGCGTCGGCCCAGCGGTCGCCGAGAGGGGCGGCGAAGAGGGAGTGGCCGAGGAGTTCGTTGGCCCCGCCGCCGATCCGGCGGCTGGAGAACAGGTGGTACATCAGGAAGAACGCCGGCATCTGCAACAGGCTCGGCAGGCAGCCCGACAGCGGCGAGACCTTCTCCGCCGCGTGCAGTTCCATGAGCGCCGTCTTCATGCGCTCGGGGTTCTTGGCGTGCCTCTTGCGCAGGGCGGCGATCTGCGGGGCCAGTCTGGTACGGGCCTTCTGGCCGCGCGCGGACGCCCGGGAGAGGGGGTGGATCGCGAGCCGTACCAACGCGGTGAAGAGGACGATCGCCGCGGCGGCCGCGCCGTGGTGGAAGACCGGCTGGAGCAGGTCGGAGAAGTTGCCGACCAGGTCGGCGAAGACGGACATGAAGACAGACATGGGGAGCCCTCCGTGGGGTCTCGTCGTGCCGGACGAATGGGAATTCGCGAATTTCGGCAGGACGAACCGCGCGGGGATACCGGGGGTGCGGGGAGGGGGAGGGAAGAGCGGTGAAGCGGTACGGCGATGGTGATGTGCTGATGCGGTGATGCGGTGATGCGGTCGTGAACCCGGTGATCCCCTACGCGGCCGTCGGCAGACGACGGCCGGGCGCTCGGGCCCTGGTGCGGCCGGAGGCGTCGGGATCCCGTTGCGGCAGGAAGGCGGTGCGGTGCTCGCGGTCGCGGATGGCGGTCCGTACCCGCTGACGCGGTACGGCGGGCACGGAGCGCGCGCTGATGTGTGCGCACACGGCGAGCGCGGTACCGGCCGCGGCGGTGGCGGCGAGCGCGACGGCGGCGGAGAGGCTGCCGGCGTCCAGCAGCATGACCTCGGTGAGGAGGAAGAGCAGCAGACCGGCGGGGCGGAGCTGGCGCGATGCGGTACGGATCATGGCCTGCCCCCCTCTGGTCGCTCTCGGTGTTGTGCTCTTCGTCCCGACCGGGAGGTCAGGCGCACTCCAACCGTTATACAGGATGGGTCCGTACGGAATCGGTGGATGGGTCCGTACGGAATCGGTCAGACGCGGTCGGTCGTGAGCGGCCGGAGGAGCCGGCGGGGGTGCAGCAGGGCCCGGCACACGGGGTCCTCCGGATTCCGGTCGAGTCCGGGGCCCGGGAGCATCTCGACGTCCTGCGGCGGTACGGGCACGGCGCACGCGGAGCACTCCCCGTACGCGCCCAGTTCGGTGCCGCACACGGCGTGGGTGAAGATCCGCAGCTGCTCGGAGCCGTCGACCTCACGCCCCCAGACGCTGAGTGAGCGCACGATCGGCCAGAGGCCGAGACCGCGTTCGGTCAGGACGTACTCGTCGCGGGGCGGGGTGTCCTGGTAGCGGCGCTTCTCCAGTACACCGGCCCGCTCCAGGCTCTGGAGGCGGGAGGCGAGGACGGCGCGCGGCACGCCGAGGTGGGTGAGGAAGTCGTTGTAGCGACGGACTCCGTAGAAGGCGTCGCGGACGACCAGGAGGGTCCAGCGCTCGCCGATGATCTCCAGCGCGCGGGCCATCGAGCACTGCTGGGCTGTGTAGTCCTTCCCGAGAGCCATGCGGTCACCTTAACAAGTCCAGGTTCAATGAATGAACCGACCATGCTACGCTCGGCGCCGACCGGCCGGGTTCAATGAACGAACCAACTCGGTCAGGGACGACGAGGTCACGGAACAACGGACCGTAGGGGACAAGAGACGCCATGGCTGGATCGAAAACAGACACAAGCGGGCAGGTGTCGACCCCGGGAACACCACCCACGCCGACGCCCTCGGCCCCGCCCCCGCCCCCGCCCCCGCCCGCGGGCGCAACCACCGGACCGACCACCGGCGTAACCGCGCGCCTCCCCGCCGCCACCCTCGCGGTCACCAGCCTCGCCACGATGGTCGCGCTGATGAACTACACGACCCCGATGCTCAGCCTCCCCACCCTCACCGCGGAGTTCGGCACCCCGCTCTCCGCCCAGGCGTGGCTCCTCAACGGCACCCCGCTCGGTCTCGCCGCCCTGCTCCTCGTCGCGGGAGGCCTCGCCGACGACTACGGCCGGCGGCGGCTCTTCCTCATCGGCACCTTCGCGCTGGGCGTCAGCACGGCGCTCGGCGCGGTCGCCGGCGACAGCCTCTTCTTCACCCTGGCCCGCGTCGCGCAGGGCGCGGCGAGCGCGGCCATCATCGCGAGCAGTCTCGGCCTGCTGGTCCACGCCTTCCCCGCCGGGCACGCGCGGATCAGGGCGACGGGGGTGTGGGGCGCGTTCGTGAGCGGCGGGATCGCCCTCGGCCCGCTGCTGGCCGGCGCCCTGAACAGCACGAGTTGGCGTCTGCCGTACGTGATCCTCGGCGCCGCCGCACTCGTCACGGCCGCCTTCGCCACCCGCGTACTCACCGAATCACGCGCTCCGCACCGCACGCGGCCCGACCTGACGGGCGCGCTGACCCTCGCCCTGGCCCTCACGGCGCTCATCAGCGCCCTCACGCTGGGCCGGGACGGCTGGCTGCGCGCGCCGGTGCTGCTCCTGCTGGCCGCGGCCGTCGTCCTCACGGCGGTCTTCGCCGCGGTGGAGAGGCGTACGGTGGCTCCCCTCATCGACCTGGGCCTGCTGCGCCGCCCGCTGTTCCAGGCGGCGTCGGTGGGCGGGCTGTTCACGGGGCTCGCGGTGATCGGGATGATGAGCTACCTGCCGTCGCTGCTCCAGGGGACGATACGGCTGTCGGCGCTGGGCGCGGCGTGGCTGTTCGTGCTGTGGGCGGGCACCGCGTTCGTGGTGGCGCTCCAGGCCAGGCGGCTGAGCGGGCGGGTGGCGGCGCGCCACCAACTGGCCCTCGGCTTCGTCCTGCACGCGGTGGGGGCGCCGGCGATCCTGGTGGCGCTGGATGCCGGTTCCCTGGTGGGCCTGCTGCCGGGGCTGTTCGTCGCGGGGGTCGGCAGCGGCCTGCTCAACGCGGCGCTGCCCCGCCTCTCCGTCGAGTCCGTACCGCCGGAACGCGCGGCGATGGGCTCGGGCGCCAACAACACGGCCCGCTACATCGGTTCGGCGGCGGGCGTGGCCCTGATGATCGCGGTGGCGACGTCGGGCACGAGCCGGGAGGCGGGGACGAACGCGGCGATCCTGGTGGCGACGGCGCTGTCGCTGGTGGCGGCGGCGCTGATGCTCGTACTGAAGGACCGCACACCAAGCCCCTGACAGACGCTCCCATCCCACACCCCACACCACTACATCCCCTCACCCCCTCATCCCCCCTCACCCCACTCATCCCCTCCTCCCCCCATCTCCTCCACCGGCCTCCGTCCGAACCACCCCACGGCAGTACGGTGTGGACCATGCGCCCCGACATGCCTGCTGACCACACCACGGAAGCCGAGCGCCTGCTCCGCACGGCGGCCCAGTACCCGGAGGACCACGAACCCCTGCTCCTCCAGGCCGCGGCCCATCTCGAACTGGCCGGCGCCCGCGACCGCGCCACCGGGCTCTACGACACCCTCCTCGCGGCCTCCCCCGACCGCCCCCACCTGGTGAAGGCCCTCAAGGCGGCCAACCTCTGGGAGTACGGGCACGAGGCCGAGGCCCAGGCGATCATCGCCGGCCTCCGCGCCGCGGCCCCGCTGGACCCGGCGCCGTGGGAGATCGTGGCGGAGACCCTGGAGGCCCACGACGAACTCGAAGCGGCCCTCGACTCCTTCACCACGGCCCTCGAACTGCTCCTCACCCCCGGCGAGGACGTCCCGTACCGCACCCAGTCCCTCCTGACCGGACGCCACCGCGTCCGCCGCCTGCTGGCCCTGGACCACGACGCCTGGGACACCCTCGCTGACAACCTCCACGGGGCCGCGGTCCCCCTGGACGAACTCCACGACCCGAAGCGCCTCTGGTCCCTGGGCTCGGACAACCCGGCCGAACTCCAGGCCGAGATCACCCGCCTCCGCGCCGAGTTGGGCTCGTACCGCACGGCCCTGTCCCGCCCGTTCCCGGTGGCGGTACTCCACTGGCCCACCCAAGAACTGCGCGAACTCCTTACGGCGTACCCGACCCTCACGACGGAATACCCCACAGAGGAAGCCCACCTCGAGGCCCTGGAGTCCGCCCTCCGCGACCTGGCGGCCACGGGCACCCCGAACCTGGGCATCGTCACGGGCACGGTCCCTTCCTACGAAGCCTTCGCAGCCTCAGAAGCCGCCTCCCCCGAAGACCCCAACCTGCTCCCCCAATACGCCACCACCCTCGCAGCCCGAGGCCGAGCCACCCCCTGGCCCCCCACCCAAACGTCCCCCTGCTGGTGCAACTCCACCACCCCCTACAACGCCTGCCACGGCACTCCGCTGCCTTCTTGATCACTTCGCCGGATCGACCGCTCGGACGGAACCCGACCACCATCAACCGTGAACCGCCCGGAGACCCGGGCGGGCAGGAGCCATGAGAAACCCAGCAAAACCGTCGTCGGCCGCCGTGTCGTCGCGTATGAGTCGCCAGGCGCGACGGGACACCGAGCCCGAGGTGGCCGTCAGAAAGTTGCTGCACGCCTCGGGCTACCGCTACCGGCTCAATGTCCGGGTGCCCGACATGCCGCGGCGAACCGTGGACATCACCTTCTCCAAGGCCAAGGTCGCGGTCTTCCTGGACGGGTGCTTCTGGCACGGCTGTCCGAAGCACGCGACGCAGCCGAAGGCGAACGCGGAGTGGTGGCGGGAGAAGCTCGACCGGAACATGGCTCGCGACCTGGAGACCACGGAGCACATGACAGCTCTCGGTTGGACCGTCCTCCGGTTCTGGGAGCACGAGGCACCGGCGGTGGTCGCCGCCCAGGTCGCGGCCACCGTGAGCAGGAACGGAACCGACGACACACATCGGCACGAGGGGAAAGACCAGTGAGACGTCTACGGTCCGTGGATGTGTGCTCAGGCGCCGGCGGCTTGGCCCTGGGGCTGGAACAGGCAGGATTTGATCCGGTTTTGGTGCTGGACCACAAACCGGTCGCGTGCGAAACCTTGCGTACGAACAGACCGTCGTGGCAGGTGCTGGAAATGGATCTCCTCGACTTCGACCCGGTGGAACACCAGGAGACCTACGACGTGGATCTGCTCTCCGCGGGCCTTCCCAGGGTGAAGTCCGCAGCGACCCGCGGACGAACCGAGAGCACCACAGAGCAACGTCTGGTGGAAGCGACCATCTTCCTCGTACACGCGGTGCAGCCGCGGGCCCTGCTCATCGAGAACGTCCCCGGGCTGGTGGACTCTCCTGAGTTCGCAGATGTACGCGCATTCGCCGAGGAAGAACTTGTCCACCTCGGTTACAGATCCAGTTGGTTCGTCGTGAACGCTGCCGACTTCGGCGTACCGCAAGACAGAAGACAAGGCGTACTGGTCGCGATAAAGGACGGCGGAACCGAGGACTTCCGACCGCCTGGACCGACCGTGTCCAGGCACGTCACAGTAGGAGAGGCACTCAACACCTCCATGTCGGCGCGCGGTTGGACCGAGGCCGACAACTGGGCGGCCCGAGCCGACCGCGTCGCACCGACACTTGTCGGCGGTTCGGACAACCGCGGCGGCGCCGATCTGGGTATGTCAGGAACGAAGAAGGCTTGGGCGCGGATGGGCATCAACGGCGCCGCCCTGAGCGACGAGGTTCCCGGACCGGACGGGGTCCAGGAGTCGGACACCTCCGACTCTCCGCTCAAGAAGATCACTGTGGAACAGGCCGCCATCCTTCAGGGTTTACCCAATGATTGGCACGTGGCGGGCAAGAAGACCGCACGCTATCGCCAGATCGGTCACGCTTCACCTCCTGCCGTGGGTAAGGCGCTGGGAGTGGCCATCGTCCGAACCTTAGGAGCGTGACTCCATCAGCCGGGCAGATGCGTATCCTCGACCTGGCGGTCGGAAAGTGTGTGCAAGCCGGCTACACTTTGCCCCCATGAGCACCCCCATTCACTATAAGTCGCAAAATGTACCAATTGGCGTGATTGATCTTTTTGCCGGCTGTGGGGGGCTTTCTGCTGGATTTCGATCGTACGAACCGAACGGCCCCGGAAGCTCACCTTTTACATCCGTCGCGGCCGTTGAGTTCGACAAGGCAGCAGCATCGACCTATGCGGCGAACTTCGGATCTGTACATGTGCACGCCGACGATATCGCGACATTCGACCCCGCCCCTTTCGAACGCACGACGGATGTCATTGTGGGCGGACCCCCCTGCCAGGGATTTTCCGGACTGGGAAAGAACGATCCGAATGATCCACGCAATGAGCTGTGGCGTGAGTACATGAGAGTCGTCACGACCGTCCGGCCCAAGATCTTTGTGATCGAGAACGTCGACCGTTTTCTGAAATCCAGCCAGTTCGCCGAGCTGGAAGCCGCCGTCGACAAGCCGGACGGCGAGCTGAACGACTACTGGATGGAGGTCAAGATTCTCAACTCGGCCGACTACGGGGTCCCACAGGCTCGACGTCGTGTGATTGTGATCTGTACCCATCGAGACCTCGGCATACCACTTCGACACCCAACTCCGACACACGACAGGAACGGGATCCTTCCTGATCCTGGGGCCGAGAAGCAAGCCGCATTCTTCACGACGGACCAACTGTCCGAGGTGAACCTTCCACCGCTCCCGTGGGTACCCGTGGGACCTCAGGTCTTCGACCGCAGCGACGAGGTTCCGCTCCTCGGGCCGGACCTCCCCTCTCCGAGCGGTGACCCGTCCCCCTTCGACGCCAACATCCTTGGCCACTATCTGACGACCGATCTCCATATTCGGCGGACGACAACAGAACTCTCCCGGGCTCGATATCTGGCGATCCCACCCGGGGGAAATCGAATGAACCTACGCGAGATGCGCTATCGCCTCGACGGCACGGGGAGAATTCGGCTGTCCACCGAGGACGGTTACAATCGACTCCGGGGTCCGGAGTACAACCTCTCCACCGACAGCTGGGACCGACACGACACCGGCGCCGGCGACGTCATGGGGCGCCTCCGCCCAGGTGGCCCGTCGGTCACCATTCGCACGGAGTTTTTCAAGCCGGAGAAGGGTAGGTACCTGCACCCCACCGCGAATCGTCCGATCACCCATTTCGAGGCAGCGCTGATTCAGGGATTTCCGGAGAATTTCAAGTGGTACGGCTCGAAGACGCAGATCGCCCGTCAGATCGGCAACGCCGTGCCGGTGGGCCTGGGCAGGGCGCTGGCCCAAGCCATTCACGAGCACCTTGAGATGTACGGCCGACCGGCTCATCCATGAGACGGCTCGCGATCGCGGACCGACGCGTCACGGAACAGTTCACCGAAGCGTTCCACCAGCGCCTCCAAAGCCTTCTCAGGGACCTGGCCGTCCGCAGGCCCTTCAGGCAGGGACCGACGGGTAACCGGTGGCGCGGAGTCCGCGCCACGCACCCATTCGTCCATGGCCTCGTCGTGGCGGGCCGCGTCCTCGGCCAACAAGTCGTAGAACAGTGTGCTGGCAGCCGCATTGGCCACAACGGCCAGCGCATTCACCTCGCGCCCCGTCCTCGCCACGCCTAGTTCCACCAGTCTGATCAGGGCCTGTGCCGTAGGGCGGTGGTCGATGATGTCCAGCCGCAGAACGGTGTTGAGGACGTCCTGATTTCCGCAGGCCACCACCACCGGTCGATAGTCGGGCCCGTTCCTGAACAGCTCTGCCGCCCACCACAGTCGAGAGAACGCCTGTGTGTAATGCGCCCCGTGGAATCGACTGGCCGAGACCACCGGAGGCCGGCCGTCCGACCCCGCCGCCGGCAGATGTCTCCACACCACGTAGTCGGGCGCCACGGCTGCAGCGAGATGATTCCAGATGCCTTCGTCCGCCGCTTCTCGACGCGTCAGTCGAAGGGTGGCGTGCAACCTTGGGGCAAGCCAGGCATCTGCCTTCGTCCGTGCATCGGCCTTGTAGACGTGCATGACGTCATCGATAAGGTCACGTACCGGTTCGACGCGTAGCCGTACGTCGTCGGGGGCCAGCGAGGTGATCGCGCCGCTGAGCTCGATGTAAGGCGGCTGCTCCCTACCCGATCTCACACCGGAACTGACGTACTTGACTGCGTTGAGCTCCGAGAGCAACGCGATCCGGTCGGGAAGTGGTTCCGGTCTGTCGATCACGCCTTGTTCTCCCTCTGGGACATGTCGAGCACGCGCAGGGCGGTACCAACGTTCCTGGCAACTTTCGCCCGACGGCCCGCCGCATAGTTGATACGTGGTTGTAGTTCGTTCCAGCCGGACGATTCGCAGCGGCGTGCGTGGATCTCGTTCAGGGCGTCGATTCCCGACATGCCGGGCAGGATGTCGGAGAGCATCCCGTTCAACACGGCGTCACGCCATCCACCCGGCCACTCAGGGTTGCCGTCCGAGTCCAGTTCGAGGTCGCTGACGGCGGAGTGGAACACCGCCGTCCATATGTCGGTCGCGATCTGGGCGGCGAGCATGTCCCTGATCCCCCGCTCCAACGGACTCCCGCCGGAGTTGAGCAGTTCCGAGATGCCTTCGAAGCCGGTGTTCACGTGGACCGTCGGAAGGTCTCCGGAGGTCTCCACCAACCAGGGGGCGTCCTTGAAGGCCTTGAGCCACTCATGTGGACCATCGGCGAAGTCGACCTCTACGACCTGCAACTCGCTGCGTCGTACCGGGGTTCGCGCGGTGAGGTCGACGGTCCAGTTCTTCTCGGAACCGCAGATGATCCGCCCGGGCACCCCGTCGACGGTCGCGACCACCGTCACCGACAGCTCGGCCTGGCTACGATGATCGGCCCTCCACAGTCTGATCCGTCCCACCCATTCCGCGCTGCCTTCGCCCTGTCTCCGAAGGAGGGCAGTCGTGCGGGCGTTGGTGGCCTTCTCCGTGAGCACGGCGACGACAGCTACGTCTGACCAGGCGCCGTCCTCGATCTCCTTCATCGGCAGGGTGGCCGTGAGAGAGAGCCTGGAGGTCTTCCAATCGTCCCGTTCCACCTGGTGGAGCGCCACGACGCGCTCCTCTCCGGAGAAGACTGACGTAGGCAGGTTGCGTTGGTCCTGCTTCACCGCCGTCACCCTGAAGGTGACCTTCCCGGCCGGTGTCGGATACGGAAGCACTCTCATGCTGCTCCTCCCTTCGGCTTCTGCAAATCGACGACGAGGCCGGCGAGGGCCGCCCTCACGGGATGGGAGGACACGTCCGTGGTGGCGGTGAATGTGGCCGTCCGAGCACCTGCCGCGAAGTGCAACGCGCCGTCGACGAGGCGGCAGTTCTCGCCGGCCACGACCTTCGACCAACCGACCGAGGGTCTGCCACCCGATCTCACCTCGAAGCGGGCGACGGGACTCATGACCCATGGGTCCTGGCGAGCGGGGAGGTTGACCTCGGCCTCGATCTGCCAGGCTCCCTCCGCGTCCACAGAAGCGTCGACGTCGAAGATCGTCGGGAATCCGCCGCCGGCTCTGGGACCGACCGCGGGCGTACCGTCCAGTCGCAGCAGATCACGAAGCGCCTTGGGACCCTCCTGTGTCTGTTCCTTGCGCCTCCCGACCAGCTCCCTGACCGCGCTGTTGGCCGCCCTGGTGAAGTCTGCGATCCGACGGTGTGCCGTGGGCGAGTAGCTGGCCCGGAGCTCCTCCGTCCGGGCCCACTTGTTGTGCTCGGGCGGCTCCGACGCTCTGAGGAACGCTTCGGCCCGGTCCGCCTCGTCCGTGTCGAGGCCGGTTGCGTGCCCGGCCAGCAGAACCGCCTGGAAAGGGCTGGTACCGAGTGGAAGATCGGGCACCCGAACCGATCTGACCTTCATGCGACTTCCTCGCATACTGACCACCTGGTTGGGTCTGCCGTCGGCGTCCTCCGCCGCCGTCACCAGCAGGACCGCCTCGTGCTCGACCGGCTTGCCGCGTCCACGGAGGGCCGGGACCTTCAACGGGACCTTGGCCATCGCCACCTGGCCGACCTCGGTCAGTCGGTCGACGGTGTCGCCGTCGAAGTACGCCTTGAGGGCGCGTGTACACGACGGCTGCGCGAGGTGCGGCTCGACCCGCTGCTCCTTCACCAGCACATTCCCGTTGCGCAACGTTTGTACGGATGCTTCGAGCAACGGTGCGGTCGTGGTACCGGATGTCATGGCGGCCCAGAAGTTGGCGGCGAGCGCGCCCACCAATTTCTTGTGCATCGCCTGCACCGATTCGTCCTCGTCGCCTTCGTCGTCCGTCAGGTCGTTCGAGCCGCTCGCCACGTCGTGGGCCCCGACAATGAGGAAGGAGGTACCCGGTTCTCCGCTCTCACGCGTGAGGTGGAGGCGCTCGACCGTCTCCTGGTCGGCCCACCAGGACCGGGCGACGTTCTCGCTGCCCGAAGCGGTGTCCGGCTCGCCGAACCAGGCAGGGCCGGCCCACGCCTCTCCGCCCACCACCCGCCACGGCAGATCGAGGCGTCCGATCAACCGTCTCTCGGAGCGTCCTTCGTGAGGCTCGGAAAGGGTGGAGTTGATCAGTACGAGTCCCAGCTGGCTGGTGGCCCAGAGCGTGGCCTTGCCCAGACCGTAGGAGCCTCCCGCACCTTCGTCCGACTTGTGGCTGTCGAGCTGGCGTCGAACGACCGCGGCGAACCGCCCATCCTCGTAATCGTCGCCCGTGAGTCCCGACGCGTTGTAGTCGTCGACCTTGAGCAGCACGAGCCGGGCACGTTCGTTCATGTCGCGGAGGCCTTCCGCGATGATTCTGCCAACCTTCTGTTCCTGGGCGGCCGCGGCCTCGTAGTGCGGGCGTAGGGACTCCCATCCGATCGCTTCGCGAAATCGATCGAGATGTTCGCCGCTCAACTCGTGCAAGGTGTAGCGAACGCGGACGGGCCGCGTTCGATCGAGTCGCTCGTCCAGACTGTTCTGGGTCGCCTCGCGCGCGAGAACCTCGACGTCGGCCTCGAAAGCAAAGGCAGCGGCGTTTCCGAATTCCCGCCCACCGTCGGCGTAAGCGGGTCGGTGGTACCACAGGGCCGGCTTGCCGGTCACGGCGTCCATGGTGCGGGTGTGAATGGTTCCGGAGTCGGTTCCGATCGCATCCGCGATCAGGCGCATGGTGTCCTCGCGCGGCACGGCTCGCCCGGTGATCCAGGCGGAAACGGCCGCACGCGTCAGGCCGACGCGTTCACCCAGCTCCGCCTGGCTCATGCCCAAACGCTTCAGCTGCCGCGCGAGCCACGGGCCGAAGTCCTCTCCGACGTCCAACGTCCCCACTCCTCAGCCGCCGTTCGACACATCAGGAAGCACCACGTTACACCCTCATTTGACAGCATCATCGGGCGACAATTCCGATTGACAGGGCCACCGAACCTCAGAACGGTTCCTCCTGCTGAGATTTCCTGAAATACGAATCCGACACCACACGATCCACTTCGAACCTTTTGCCCCGTCGGCGGCATTCACGTGAGTTGTCCGCACTCAAGCGCTCGTCAACTCCCTTTCATCGGGCGGATGTTGCCCCGAAGTCCCCTTGCGCCGAACCAATCACAGACGCTACTGTCCTCGAACGGCGCACCCTCAACACCTCGGAAAACCCTGGTAACGCGTACCCCTGTTTTGCTGTGCCCGATCTCAGGATCGACCAGCTACACCCGTCCCTCGTGCGACTTTCTGTCGTCCGTCAGGCCATCCCCCCGGAATGCACTCCCCGGTTTCTGTGCGTTCGGCCGCGATATATGCGCATCACCAGCAATTCGATCCGCCGCGAACCCGAACCGATTCAGGGATGACCCATGCCGGAAAATGAAGACTTCGAATTCCTCGACGCATACGATTCGCGTGAGGACCCGTAGCTCAAGTCCGACTTCCTGGAGGCCCACGGACGAACCTTCGAGTACATCCGGAACGCCCGCCGCAGGCGTGAAGCCGCGCGACGGGAGACGAAGAACCCGAATGCGACTCCCGTCGCCCCCCGTACCGCACACACCGCCCCCGTAAGCGACGCACCTCCCGTGGCCCCGCACCGTCCAGGACACGTCCTCGCAACAGGAACTCGCTGCGCCGTCCGCGGGTCTCCCCGCACCCCGTTCCGTACCAGAACGGTCATCATCGTCATCGTTCAGCGGTAACCCGACGGACCGTCAGTTCGCAGGTCTATCGTTCACTCCGAGGGTCGGCCGTGCCCGAACACGGTCGGCCCTCCTACCTCTTGCCACACTCGGCCGGCAGCCTCAGAAACGGAATCCCTGTGAACCAATCGTCTGCGACGGACACTTCATCGGCTTCACCCGTCATCCAGAAGATTGTCGAACAGTCCGCGCGCGTGCTGGAGACTTACCGCGTCGACCCCGGTCTGATAATGGAGCATGCCAACGGCGAGCGTCGCATCACCCAAGGAGGCTACGGCGACCGCCAGTTGTTCGAGCTGGTGCAGAATGCCGCGGACGAGATCGCCGCCGAGCCGGGCGGAAAGGTTCACGTGGTCCTCACCGACTCCCACCTGTACTGCGCGAATCAGGGTACGCCCGTCACCTCGGAGGGTGCGGAGACCATCCTCCGAATGAGTGTGTCCAAGAAGCGCGGCGGCCAGATCGGCCGTTTCGGCGTAGGAGTCAAATCGATCCTTGCAGTCACGGACATGCCCCAGTTCTTCAGTACTTCCGGTTCTTTCGGATTCGACCGCGCCTGGTCGTACGAAGCCATCCGCAAAACCCTCGGTACCACCGTGGACGATGGCTTCGAAGCGCCCGTCCTACGGATGGCCCGTCCCCTGAACCCCGTCGACGAACGTATGAAGGACAGCGTTCTCGACCAGCTGCTGGGTTGGGCCACCACGGTCGTGCGTCTTCCCCTGCTCCCTGGCGCGGCCGAACGTCTCGCCGACGACATGCACCGGACCTGGAAGGACGAGACGCAGAAGGAGTTCCCCGCCAGGTTCCAGCTCTTCTCCCATCACGTGGGGACAGTCGTCCTCGAGGACCGTCGAACAATGCCCCCGGTCCGGCGCGAGATCACCGTCGAACACGAAGGCTTCCACCACCGCATCCACGAGGCGCGCACCGGGCAAATGATCGAGACCACGACCTGGAAGGTCTTCACCCACGCTCACCGCCCCACGGAGGTCGCCCGCCGCAGCGCGGGCGAGATGCACGACCGAGGAACGATCGACATCGCCTGGGCGGTGCCGGAATACACAGGGGACACCCTTCTTGTGGCACCGAGGGGCCGTGGCGAGTTCTGGTCCTTCTTCCCGACCAAGTACCCCATGACGCTGAGCGGCGCCCTCAACGGCGCGTGGAAGACGAACGAGGATCGGCAGAACTTGCTGGATGCCAGCCCCTTCAACCAGGAGATCATCCAGGTCGCAGCCCGCCTGGTGATCGATTCCCTGCCTCACCTGGTGCCCGCCGAGGATCCGGGCGCCTTTCTTCCCTTCCTCCCCGGCCGTACCCGGGAGTCGGAGACGCTGAACTGGGCCGACAAATACCTGACCGAACAGATCTGGAAGTTGGCGGCACAGCGCCCTTCCCTGCCGGACCAGGACGGTGCGTTGCAGATCCCGCGGGATCTGCACGTGCACCCCACACTCGGCAGCCAAAAGGACTCGAGAACACGCTGGCTCGACATGTGGAACGCCCACCCGGGCCGTCCCTCGAACTGGCTTCATCCGTCTGTGGACGCAGCGGACATCCGGGTGGGCAAGGTCGAGCACATCCTCAACGAGACCAAGCAGCCGCGAGCGACGGTGCGCGCGTGGCTGGAGGCCCTTGTCTCGGACGGGTCCGCCGAGGCCTCCGCCGTCGCCGTCCGCATCCTTTCGGAGATGATCGGAGAGGGCTCGCCCCTCGCCGAGGAGGCCCGGACAGCCCGGATCGTCCTCACGGAGGAGAACGGGCTGGTCGCACCGGTTGCCGGAAGGGTGTTCAGGCGGTCGGTGCGGGACGGTCTCAAGGACGATCTGGTGTATGTGGACCAGAAGCTCTCGGAAGACATGTCCCTGACGAGCGCGCTCAACGACATCGGTATCCGCGAAGCGGACGCCCGAGGTCGTTTCGTGGGAGTCCTGGACCAAGGCTTCGAACGCTACGGACCGCAGGACTGGACACGTTTCTGGGAACTCTTCCACAGCGCAGGCGGCCGTCACGTCTCCATGGAGGTCAAGTCCCGGGTCGCCGAACCCCTCATGACTCTCCACGTCCGCACGGTGGACGGGCGCTACCACCGGATGAACGATTGTCTGCTTCCCGGCCCGGTGGTTCCCGCCGACGCGTCCCGGGACGCGTCCGTCGCAGTGGATCCGATTTTCCACTCCGACGACATGTCGGTGTTCCACGAGTTCGGTCTCCGGGATCGACCGGTGGGCGGCCGACAGCCCGCCGCGGAGCCCTGGTTCGAGGAATACCGGTCGGCGATGCACCAGGAGTACTGCAGAACCTTGACCAGCGGCGCCCCACGACCGGCACTTCATCGTCTCAAGGTGGAAGGTGCCGCCACCGGCGGCCCCCTCCATCTTCTCCCCCACCTCTCCGACGAGGCCAAGGCGGCGTTCGTCAAAGCCCTGCCCGACGACAGTGTCATCGACCGATGGACCATGCAGGTCGGTGTCCAGGGGTCGACGCGCCGGCCCGTCGTCTCACCGCTGCGCTGGATGTTGCGCGAGCACGGCATGGTACCGACGTCCCAGGGCATCGTCGCGCTCGGTGATGCCGTAGGACCACAACTCCGCGGCTACAGCGACGTACTTCCGGTGGCCGACATCAGTGCGGAGAAGGCACGCAAACTCCATCTGCCCGTCGTGGTGGCCGACGTGCCGTCACGGCAGTGGGCCCAGTTGATGGCAGAGCTCGGCCGGAGCGAGGACGACGTCTTCGTGGGGCGCACCTACGTGATGTTGACGCGTCTCGACGTGCCCTTCCCCGCGGACAGCCTCACTCGTTGCCGGATCGGCAGCGAGTGGGACACCCGCGAGGACGGCGAGATCGCCGTGGCGGCCACGGAGGAGGAGTACCGGGTGCTCCGTGCGGAGCACCAACCGGCGCTGTTCGCGGGCAGTGCCGAGGACGCGGACCTGCTGATCAAGACCTGGGGAATGCTCCAGTTCGCCGACGTGATCAGCAAGGAGACCCGACATGTCGGGGAGGGCGAGCCGATCCTGCTGAGGGACGAATTCCCGACTCTGCGTCAGCGGCTCGGCAGTGTGATCAACAACTACAGCCTTCTGCGGTGCTCCGAGCTGGAAGAAGTGACCCGCACCCCGCAGGGCACCCGAGCCGCTCCCCTGGCCAGTGCGCTCCACGGCACCACGGTGCTCGTCCTCGAACCCGAGTCCCGACTGGCGGCGCTCGTGGCCGCGGACAGGGAGCTGCGTTGGGGCCTGAAGGAAGGAGGTTGCCGAGCCGTCCTCGAAGCCCAGGAGCGCCAGGAAGCGGACCAGCAGGTGCAGGCCGCGCTCCGCAAGGTTCGTGACGCCGAGACGGTCGAGGAGAAGTTGGAACTGCTGGTCGGCGCACCTTCGCTCCGCGCCGGACTGCCCCCCGGCCTCCTGGAGAGCGAGCAAGCGGATCAGGGAGGCGAGGAACCGTCCGCCCGCCGAATCGCCCATATGGCGTACAACGCTCACGGCGACGGCGTGTTGCAGATGCACGCGAAAGATCTGATGGCGGCTTACCCGAACCAGGCACCGTCGTCCTTCACCGGCTCGTCCCTCGCGGTGAAATTTGTGTCCGACTTCGGCTTCCCCGACTCGTTCGCCGGTACCAAGGCTTCCTCACTGGCACCGAGGGTCGACGTCCCCGGCCCCACGGAGTTCCTCGGTCTGCACGACTACCAGGAGCGCCTGGCCACCAACGTTCTCGCGATGCTCGACCGACTCAGCCCCCAACGAGGGATGTTGTCGCTGCCGACAGGAGCGGGCAAGACCCGAGTGGCCGCGGAGGCCGTCATCCGCTGGGTGAAGCGGGTGGACCGACTGGACGGCCCCATTCTGTGGATCGCGCAGACGGAGGAGCTCTGCGAACAGGCCGTCCAGAGCTGGAGCTTCGTCTGGTCGAAGGTCGGCACGGACAGCCCTCTGACGATCAGTCGACTCTGGTCGACGAACGAGGCCGGTCCGGTCCAGGACCGTCCCCACCTGGTCGTGGCGACGGACGCGAAACTACGCAACTGCCTGGACGGCGAGAGCTACGAATGGCTGCGGTCCGCCTGCCTCGTCGTCGTCGACGAGGCCCACGTGGCCATCTCCCCGCAGTATACGGAGATCCTCGGCCACCTCGGGCTGTCCCACACACGAACCGAACGCCATCTGCTCGGCCTGACAGCCACGCCCTTCCGCAACACCAACGACGACGAGACACGTCGACTGGTGCAGCGGTTCGGTGGTCGTCGACTCGACGACGGCATATTCGCCACCGACGACGCGTACGCGGAACTCCAGGAGCTGGGCATGCTGGCGCGAGTCACGCACCAGGAACTCGCGGGCGGCACCATTGAGTTGACCAGTGTCGAGAAGGAGCGGGCCGAACAGCTGAGTCTGCTGTCGAAAGCGGCCGAGCAGCGCCTTGCCGGCGATCAGGACCGTAACCAGCGCATCATCGACGAGATCCGGACCATGCCGACGGACTGGCCCGTACTGGTCTTCGCCACGTCCGTGGGCCATGCCAAGTTCCTGGCTGCCAAGCTCAACGACCTGAAGATCACTGCCGCCGCGGTCGACTCGGCGACGCCGACAGCGGATCGTCGGCACCGGATCGACCTGTTCCGAAAAGGCGGCATCCGTGTTCTCACCAACTACGGTGTTCTGACGCAGGGTTTCGACGCCCCCGCCACGCGGGCCGTCGTGGTCGCCCGCCCCACCTACAGCCCCAACGTCTACCAGCAGATGATCGGCCGTGGCCTGCGCGGACCGCGTAACGGAGGCAAAGAAACCTGTCTGATCCTGAACGTCCGGGACAACATCACCAACTACGGCAAGGCGCTGGCCTTCACACAGTTCGAGCACCTGTGGAGTGCGAAGTGAGCAACGCATATCTGGACAGTCCGGTCCTCACGGTCGAGCAGCAGGCGGTCGTCGACAAGCCGTGGGACACCCGGCTCCTGGTCACCGCGGAGGCCGGCGCCGGCAAGACACACACGCTCGTGCGCAGGCTGGACGTTCTCATGAGCAACGAGGAGGACGCTCTCGAGGCCCGGGAGATCCTTGTGCTCAGTTTCTCCCGGGCGGCCGTACGGGAGCTACGCGAACGGATCGCGCTTCATGCGCGCGAAGCTCGCCGGGTACGGGTGCAAACCTTCGACTCCTGGGCGTACGCACTGCTGAGAAGTGCCTACCCGGCCCGTGACTGGAGCGCCTTCCCTTTCGAGGAACGTATCCAGGAGGCCACCGAGGCGATCATGCGTGGGGCTGTCGAGGAGAGCGAATCGGGCGCTCCCGCGCATGTGGTGATCGACGAGGTCCAGGATCTGGTCGGCGATCGTAGGGACATGGTGGAGACGCTGCTCGACCGTTTCCAGAACAACTGCGGCTTCACCGTCGTGGGCGACGGGGCCCAGGCGATCTTCGGATTCCAGGTGTCGGACGACGACGCCCGTGCGGCGGAGACCAACTACTTCTTCGACTGGCTGCGGGCGTCCTACCCGGACGACCTCGTCGAGCTCCATCTCTCGGAGAATTTTCGCGCACGGACCGACGAAGCTCGTACGGCCCTGGCATTGGGGACCGCCCTCCGCCGCCTGCCTTCCGAGACCGCGGAGTCCGACGCCGCAGGCGAGGTCCTTCATCACAAGCTGCGCGACCTGCTTCGATCGTGCCCCGACTTCGGCGCCCTCGACAACTCCTTCACCCTCGGCTCCCTCAAGGAGTTCCCGGGTACGTGCGCAATTCTCTGCCGGGACAACAGGCAGGCGATCGCGCTTTCGGACACCCTGTATTCCCAAGGCGTCCTACATCGAACTCAACGCCCGCTCCAGGACCGACCCGTGCCGGCCTGGGTGGCGTTCCTGCTGCGCGCCACCGGTTCCGCCACACTCACCGAGGAACGGTTCCGGGAACTTCTCGCCGACGGTCCGGTCCCGCCTCCCGGCGATCATCCCAGGCTGTGGCGCTCTCTGCGCAGCGCGGCACGCGGCCCCAGGGGTCTCATGGATGTCGCCTCGGTACGCCCTCTGATCGCGGAGGGACGGTTCCCCGACGACTTGGCCGCGGCGGAGCCCGCACCTCTGGTGATCTCCACGGTCCACCGCGCAAAGGGTCTGGAATTCGATCGGGTGATCGTGGTGGAACCCGGGACGACCGCGGAGTTGGCGAAACAGCACTCTCGCGTCGATCCGGCGTCGGAGGCCCGCGCGCTGTACGTCGCGATGACCCGTCCGAGGGACGACCTGTTCCGTATCGCGCCACCCGACACGGCGCTCCTCCGCAAGGACAGGTCCTCCAACCGCTGGTACCTGGGCGGTTGGCAGGCGTACATCCGAGACGGAATCACCGCCTCCGGCCAGGACGTCTCACGGGAACACCCCCCTGGTACGGACGGTTTCGAGGACGACGCCACCGCCGTGCAGGAGTATCTGGCCGCCTCGGTCCGCCCGGGGGACGAGCTGGTCCTGCGGGCGCAGCACGAAATGCCCATGGCCACGGACCAGAGCCCGCCGTACACGATCCATCACCGAGGCAGGCCCGTCGGTGTGGTGTCGGAGCAGTTCCGTCGCGATCTCCACGCGTCACTGAAGATCAACAGAACCTGGGAGATCAATTGGCCCGTGGAGATCGCAGGCTTCAGGATGGACTGTCTGGAGAGCGTCGCCGGGAGTACGGCGTCAGGCCTGCGTGCCGGGCTGGGCGACCAAGGAGTCTGGATCGTGCCCCGTATGTCGGGACTCGGCAGATACGGACGGGTCCGGAAGAACACCGAGGAAGGGCAGAACAGATGACCGCCGGTGCAGGCCCGCATTCCGCGCACTACGCGATGCGCGAAGGTCTCGTCACGGAGCTTCGCAGGGACCTGCTCGGCCCGGGCAAGGACGACGAGACACTGACGCAGGATCCGCCGATCACGACTTATCCGATCGGTGTGCTCTTCCCTCGCCCCACGGGCGAGGCCGCGGAGGAGGAACTCTCGGCAGCGGTCGCCGAGAACGACGGTCTCGACGACTCCCCTGTGTTGCGCGGCAGCAGAGACGTCGAGGACACCGCCCCGGATCTGGGGGTGTCCCTGGCCAACGACCGTCGACCGTCGTCCATGGGTCTCACCTTCGCCGTCGACCCCACCGTGACGTCGACAATCCTCGTCACCACCGAAGCCGCCAGGTACGACCCGGTCGACGCCGAAGGGCGTCCCGTCGCGGCGAAGCGCGCCGAGGCCCGTAGTACCTCCGAACAGTCCGAACGATGGCGTCGACGCGAACTGACACTCCGTCCTGTGACGATCGATATCGGCCGCTCAGGTATGCGCCCGGCAGAGATCGTCGACGAGGGCCTGGAGATCAGAGCTCTGGTCCGTCGTCCCACAGGGCCGCGCGGCACGGTCACCGTCACGGTCACTCTGATCAACACCCGACGGATCGGGGAGCGCGAGCTCCAGGACGCCTTTTGCATCTATCAGCCCCGTCTCACCGTCACCGCCCCCTCGGGAGAGGCCCCGTTCGTGGAGCGGCCGGCCACCGGAAGGGCGACGGACCCGGAACTGGCGGTGAGCAGGCTGCTCCATCGCCACGCTCCGACCTTCGCCACGGGTCACGGATGTGCGGCCGCCTGGAATTGGACCCCACCCTCGATCGGGGCGCCGCCTGTCGAGCGGGCGGCCGTCACCGAGGTGCGGACCGAGTTCCTACCGGCCCATGAGGTTCTTCTGACCGACTCCAATCCGGAGATCGACAACTCGGCCCTCACCATGCACGGACTGGCCACCAGGCCGGCGTCCGAGGTGTTGGCGGCTCTCAACGAACTGGCGGCCGGCTACGCGGCCTGGATCGAGCGAAAGGAGAAGGAGGCGGAGACGCTCACCGGAACCACCTTCGAGGGCCCTGCCCGGAAACAGATCGAGCGGTGCGTCGCCGCGTTGGCCCGCATGCGTCGAGGAATTCGTGTGCTGGACACGAAGCCCGACGCCATGGAAGCCTTCCGCCTCGCGAATCTGGCCATGGCACGTCAGCGGGCACGCAGTGTCTGGGTGAAGTCCGGACGTACCGGTGATCCGGACATGACGGTGGGCCGCTGGCGGCCTTTCCAGGTGTCCTTCATGCTCCTGTGCCTCGAAGGAATCGAGGACTCCGACCACGAGGACCGTGCAATCGCGGACCTGCTCTGGTTCCCGACGGGTGGTGGAAAGACGGAGGCCTATCTCGGGCTGATCGCCTTCACGACCTTCCTGCGCCGTATGCGCCTCAAGGCGTCGGGAGGGGGCGTCACCGTCCTCATGCGCTACACCCTGCGGCTGCTCACGCTCCAGCAGTTCGAGCGCGCCACCACCTTGATCTGTGCCATGGAACTCCTCCGGCTCGACAACAAGACGACGTTGGGCAACGAACCGATCTCCATCGGTATGTGGGTGGGCCAGTCCGCCACCCCCAACACCCTCTCGGTGGCGGAGGCCGGCCTGGTCGAGCTACGAGGTGGCAAGACTCTTCAGGAGAGGAATCCCGTCCAACTCCACGCCTGTCCCTGGTGCGGGACCCGGCTCGACGCCTACCAGTACGAGGTGGACGAGGAGGCGCGTCAAATGTACGTCCGTTGCCCGGACGAAAGTTGCGACTTCCGCGACGGACTGCCTGTCCACCTGGTCGACGAGGCGGTCTACGACGCGCGCCCGACCTTGGTGATCGCCACCGTCGACAAGTTCGCCTCGATGCCGTGGCGTGAGCGCACTGCGGCTCTGTTCAATCGGGACCGCTCGGACGGTACGCCCCCTCCCGAACTGATCGTCCAGGACGAGCTCCACCTCATCTCGGGTCCCCTCGGCACCCTCACCGGCCTGTACGAGACAGCGGTCGACGTGCTGGCCGACCGTCCCAAGGTGATCGCCTCCACCGCCACCATCCGCCGTGCCGCGGACCAGGGCAGAGCCCTCTTCGACCGCGAGGTCGCCCAGTTCCCTCCGGGCGGCCTGGACGCCCGTGACTCCTGGTTCGCTGTCGAGACACCCAAGGAACGCAAGGCCAGCCGCCGATACGTCGGCCTGCTCACGCCGAGCACGAGTCAGTCGACACTCCTCATCCGGACGTACGCGACCGTGCTGCATCACGCGATGCGTGCCGACACCACCGAGGAGGTACGAGACGCTTACTGGACGCTCGTCGGCTATTTCAACAGCCTCCGGCTGCTGGCCGCCGCTGAACTCCAGGTACACGACGACGTCGAGGCCTATCTGGAGTACCTCGCCGACCGGGACAACGGACAGAAGCGACACATTCGGGAACTGACCGAATTAACCAGTCGCGCCAACTCCAGCGAAGTCCCCCGCCGACTCAAGCAGATCGAGCGACGGATCCCGCATCCCGAGACCGTGGACGTCCTGCTCGCCACGAACATGATCTCCGTCGGTGTGGACGTGGATCGACTGGGTCTGATGGCGGTGATGGGCCAGCCGCAGACGACCGCCGAGTACATCCAGGCGACGAGCCGCGTCGGCCGAAGTCATCCTGGCCTGGTGGCGGTCATGCTCAACTCCGCCCGCTCCCGGGACCGTTCGCACTACGAGGACTTCCAGCACTTCCACTCGGCGCTCTACCGGGAGGTGGAGTCGACCAGCGTGACACCGTTCTCCTCGCGGGCCCGCGAACGCGGGCTGCACGCGGTTGTCGTCGCCCTTGCCCGTATCCTCATCCCGATTGCCCGACCGAACGAGGGCGCAGGGCGGATCGAAGAGTTCCGTGAGGAACTCGTGCGCCTCGTCAGGAAACCGTTCCTGGCGAGAGTCCTCGATGTCGACAAAGATGAATACGAGGCGACGTCGCAGGGGTTCGACGAGTTCGTCGATGCCTGGGTGGAGCAGGCCCAGGCCAACGGCGGCCTCTTGTACGAGCCGAAGCGCGGAAGAAAAACACCGTCGTTGCTCCGCGCTTTCGACGACGAGACTCACAGCGAGTCCTGGTCCACCCTGTGGAGTCTGCGTGACGTCGACGCCGAGTCCGCCCTGTTCATGGAGGCCTCTCGATGACCCCGCCCCCCTCCCGTCGCCGTCGTGGAGGCGCTCCCGAGCGCAGTTTCCCGCGTAAAGGCTCGGTCCGTCGTTCGCAGATGATCACGACGTACGGTGTCGGATCGATGATCGCGGTCGACAACGAGTCGTTCATCGTGTCCGGCATCGACTCGTGGAACACGAGCGACGCTCCGACCATCCACGAGCACCGGTTGGCACGGGTGCTCGGCGTGAAGTCGTTCCGGCTCCCGCCCGCGTCCGACGACACCAGCCGGGACGGTGTCCATGTCCGGCGATTCCCGCTCTGGCACTCGTGTCCGTCCTGCAACGCATTGCAGGACGTGCGCGGATTCCATTCACCACCGGGAAAGAACGAATGCGGAGAGTGCGACGAGGAACTCGTTCCGTCCCGTTTCGTCATGGCCTGCGCGCATGGACACATCGACGATTTCCCGTACTGGAAATGGGCGCACCGTAACAACCGTCAGGGAGGCTCCGGACTCTGCAGTGGCGAGATGCGTCTACGATCCAGCGGGAAGACCGCCTCACTTCGCTCAGTTCTGATCTCGTGCAGCTGCGGAATTCCCGAGGTATCCATGGAAGGGGCGTTCCGCAGCAAGGCCCTCTTCGACCTCAACGTCCGTTGCAGCGGAAAACGTCCCTGGCTGAAGGACGCACCTGTCGAGTCGTGCCCGGAAGCACCACGAACCTTGCAGCGTGGTTCGTCGGTGGCGTGGCAGGCCATCGTAAAGACCGCATTGTCGATCCCACCGTGGAGCGGTGGTCTCATGGCGCGCCTCGCGGAGCACTGGGAGACCCTCCGCACCATCGATCGCACCGAACTCAAGGTCTACCTCAAGGTTCTCGGCATACAGGAAAAACACGAATACCCCTGGGACCAGGTTGTCGCCCTCCTCGACGCAGAAACCCAGGAAGACTCCGGAACAGAAAGTGAGCAGAGCAAGGACCACGCTTACACCGCTCTACGCAAAAAGGAGTACGAGCGTCTGAGCGAGGGCAACCCCGAGAACTCGGCCGATCGGGATGAGCAGTTCATCTGCGAGCCTCCCCGCTCCTCCGCCGCCCCACTACTTCCGTACGGAGTGACGACTCCAATGTTGGTGAAGCGGCTTCGCGAAGTGCGCGCGCTCAAGGCGTTCTCGCGGGTCGACACACCGGATTCCCACGCGGACGTCCACGAGGCCCAACTGTCGCTGACACCGATGGACTGGCTGCCCGCCATGGAGGTTCAAGGCGAAGGGATCTTCCTCCGACTAGACGAGACGCGGCTCGACACCTGGGCGCGGAGCGCGGCGGTGGCCGCCCGTGCGGAGCGGATCAAGACCAATCACCTCCGCCAGCTGCGTGAACGCGCCAAGGACACAAAGGCTGCCCCCGACTCTCCCGCCTCTCCTCGCATGGTGTTGCTCCACACGCTGGCACATGTACTCATCAACGAATGGAGCTTGGCCGGTGGCTATCCGTCGGCGTCGCTTCGGGAACGGTTGTACGCAGACGACACCATGGCTGGTTTCCTCGTTTACACAGCGACGAGCGACTCTGCCGGCAGCCTCGGCGGCTTGGTCGCCCAAGGGGAACCGATCAAGTTGGAATACGTTCTTCGGTCCGCGTTGGATCGTGCCATGTGGTGTTCTGCGGACCCTCTTTGCCTCGAATCGGAGGCGAGTGGCACCGGCAGCCTCAACCTCGCCGCCTGCCATGCCTGTGTCCTATTGTCCGAGACGAGCTGCGAACGGAACAACGGCCTGTTGGACCGAGCACTTCTGATCGGAACACCCGAGGACCCGTCCATAGGATTCTTCCACGAAGCGTTGCGCTGAAGGAGAGATCACCAGGCCTCCTCCAGCTCGGCTACGAAGTACAACCGGGCGCGGTCGAGGGCGTCGTCCGGGTCTCGGCTGTGGGAACGAAGCCAGTGGAGGAGGTCCACGATCAGATGGATGACGGCTTCCTCGGCTACCGACACGCCCAGGGGCCGAACGGTGTGACCCCTTGGGTATCTTCGAAGGCGTAGAAAGTCAGCAGCGCTTCCGCCTTGGCGACCCTTGGCTCGTTTGGCCGTGCACGTGGTCCGGCGGTGATCGAAGGCCGGTAGCCAGCTCACACCACGTGACTTTCGTGTCTTCCCGCAGGATGAACGATGCAAGTTGATCTCCACCACCCGTCGCAGGGCGGCGAGTTCCTCAGCCTCGGCGAGGACCGAGAGATCCCAACCCTTCCTGGCGATGTCGAACTGACACTCACTCACGCCCGCACCCTGGGATCTGGACTCGGCGATTACCTTGCATGTCTTCGCTCCACCCCAGAGTGACACTGGATCTCTCACAATGCTCAAGCCAAAGTGCGTGCTCTCGCCGACGCCCCCGGCGCCAGCTGTCCTGCTTCCGTAGCGCCGGAGCGCGTGCCCGCTCAGCGAGGTCAACGCGAAGGGCCACATACATGGCAGTCGGACCGACGACGCGTCGGCGGCAACTCGGCGTGGATCTGCGCCGGTTACGGGAACGCGCCGGGCTCACATTGGAGGAGGCGGGTCTCTCGTCGGTATCTCCAAGGCGACCTTGAGCAGGTATGAGACCAAAGATGGAACAGTCAAGTGGCCTGCGGTCGACGCGCTGTGTCGTGCGTACGAAGCGCCCGAACAGGAACGTCACACACTCGTCGAACTGGCCAAGGGAGCGAAGATTCGAGGGTGGTGGCGGTCACTGCCGACCCGATCCCTGAGTCGATGAATCTCATGCTGACCCTTGAGGACGAGGTGGTTCGGGAGGACACCCCTACCCCCTGCATGTACGTGCCAGGACTTCTACAGACCCGCGGGTACGCGGAGGCGGTGCATCGTGCGTCGGAGATGCGCTGCACCGAGCAAGAGGATCGCCTCACGGTCGGAGGCGGGGTCAGAGGTAGGGCCTGATGATCAGGTCTGGGGGGTTGGGGTGGGATTTGGCTTGGTGGAGTTTGGTGGTGAGGGCTGCTAGCAGTTCTTGGGGGTGGTCTCGGATCAGGGCGGGGGAGGCGCTGAGTACGTCCACTCCGTGCGCTTCCAGGCGGAGGCGTCTGCGGAGGGTGGTGCGGTATTCCGTGATGCCCAGGTGGTATTCCTCCGAGTCGACCTCCAGGGCCACGCCCGCGTGGGGCCAGTAGGCGTCCGGGCGGGCCAGGAAGGTGCCGTTCGGGGTGAGGAGGGTGGGGTTCCAGAGGGGGTGGGGGAGGTGGGCGCGGAGGAGGGTGTCCCTGGCCTGGGCCTCGGCCATGGAGCGGGTGCCCGCGCGGAGGTCGTCGAGGACCGTGCGGGCCGCCGGGTTGCGGAGGGCGCGGGACGCGTGGAGTTCGGCGCGGAGGTCTTCCGGGTGGCAGCTCGTCTTCTGGACCGTCGCCGTGAGGATCGCGCGGACGCGGTCCGGGGAGCGTTCGTGGGCCGCGAAGTCGGCGGCCGCGCGCACCGGGCGTACGCAGGGGATGCCGTCCACCAGCAGGGTCGGTGGCCAGCGGCTCGTGCGGAGGACCTGAACGTACGAACTGTTCCGCAGGCCCCGCTTCGCCGATACGAGAACGGTCGCGCTGTGGGTCGTTGTCCCCGGCACTCCGTACAGCGCGAGCGCCGACTCGCCCGTCAGTACCGCCGTGGTGCCCGACAGGGCGGTCGGGTCCGTCGTTCCGTACAGCACCGCCGCCAGCAGGCGTTGATGGACGTCCGGCGCCCCCGTCTGGAGCAGGATCACGCCCGGCAGCAGGCGCTGCCAGGGGCCGTTCGGTGCGCAGCGGTGGGTGGTGGTGCTGGGTGCCAGGCCGGTCGCGCGGAGCTGGCGTGACGTTGCCAGGTGCTGTTGGGTGCGGGCGAGGCGGGCGATGGCCGGGTCCGCGGCGGTCGTTCGGAGCATGCGGGTTCTCTGCCCGGGTGGGGGCCGGGACCGAACGTCGGTGAGGGGGTTGTGACCATCTGTTGTGTCCTGCGTTGCGTTGAGGCATTGAGACGTTGGGGTCGAGAGTGGGGGGCCGTCCGTTGCGCGGCGTACGCTTTCCGCGTCGGTGACCGTGGACGCAGAGGTGGTTGTGATGGCTCAGGTTCCCGCAGCGGTGGTCGCGGCCGGTGGGCTCGTCGGTGGGTACGCGGTCGCCCGGTGGACCAAGAAGCGCCCCCTCGGCGGGGTCGCGCTGGCCGCCGCCGGCGCCGTGGCCGCCCGGCAGTGGCACCAGGCCGGCGGGGCGAAGGCCTCGGTCGGGCTGAGCGCCGCCTACCTCGCCGCGTTCGGCGCCTCGCACCCCCTGGCCAAGAAGGTCGGCGCCTGGCCCGCCGTCCTCACCGTGGCCGGTACGGTCGCCGCCGCCTCCTGGGTCGTCACCCGGCGTGGGGCATGAGGCGAGCCGTAGCGCATAGGGACAACCTGAGCACGGCCGCCCCGACCGCTGAGCTCCGCCGCCCCGGCCGCTGAGCAGCCCCGCCCCGCCCCCGCCGCCCCCAGGAAGGTACGAAACCGGAATAAACCGCCCGCTCCAGGCATGATGTGGGCCATGAGGAGACAGGTGCCGGGAAAGGACCTGCGATGGGGTCTGACCCGGCTCACCGCCGTGGCGAGCGGCCTGCTCGCGCTGCTGATCGGGTTGATCTTCGGTTTCATGCTGTGGGCGATCAACGGCATGCGCGATTCGGCGGACGCGCGCAAAGAGACCCGCATGGGCGTGGTCGAGACCGAACGGTTCGAACAGCTGCTCGCCAATCTGGAGACGGGCCAGCGGGGTTTTGTCATCACCAAGCAGGACGTGTTCCTGCAACCGTGGCGGGCCGCCCTCAAGGACTTCCCCACGCAGTCGCGCGAATTCCAGGCCCACGCCACCTCCCCCGGACAGAAGCGGCTCGCGGAGAAGATCACGCGGGGCGTCGACGCGTACATCCGTACCTACTCGATCCCCCTGGTCAGCGCCGCCCAGCGGGGTGATCCCAACGTGTCGAGCCTGCTCACGACGGCCCGGGGGAAGCGGCTCGCCGACGTGCTGCGGGCCGACTTCACCCGCTACATGAACACCGAGCGCGACCTGCTCGACGAACGGACGGACACCGCCACCGCCAACGCGGACCGGGCCGTGATCGCGGCGTCCGCCGGGCTCGGGGCGTCGATCCTGCTCATCGTCGGCTTCGCCGTCTACCAGTCGCGCGCGATCGTGCGCCCGGCGCGCAAGGCGGCCGCCGTGGCGAAACAGATCGCCGGCGGCGACCTCAGCGTGCGCATGGAGACCACGGGTCCCGCCGAGATCGGCGCCCTGGGCGCGTCCTTCAACACCATGGTCAGGTCCCTCCAGGAGAGCCGCGGCCGGACCGAGGCGGCACGCCGGCGCCTGCGGCTGCTCTACAACACCAGCGTGTCGGTCGGCACCACACTCGACGTCGAACAGACCGCGCGGGAACTGGTCCAGGTGGTCGTGCCGCAGTTCGCCGACTTCGCAACCGCCGACCTCCTGACCCCCGTACACGGCGAGGTGCCGCAGGCCGGCGCCGGAGAGCTCCAGAGAATCGCGGTCGGCGGCATCCGTGAGGACCACCCTTTCCGCCCCGTCGGGACCCGGCGCACTCCCCCCTCCACCACCCTGTACGCACGCAGCCTCAGCACCCGGCTCGGCCACATCGAGGCCGACCTGCGGACGTCGACCTCATGGCGGACCGGGGATCCGGAGTACGCCGGGCGCATCCTCGACGAGGGCGTCCACTCGCTCATCACCGCCCCGATGCTCTCCCGGGGCGACACGATGGGCGTGCTCAGCTTCTGGCGCTCCCGGCAGGACGAACCGTTCGACGAGGAGGACGTCTCCCTCGCCGAGGAACTGGCCGCGAAGGGCGCCGTGGCCATCGACAACGCCCGCCGCTACACCCGCGAGCGCTCCACCGCGCTCACCCTCCAGCGCAGCCTCCTCCCCCAGCGGCTGCCCGAACAGGCCGCGGTGGAAGTGGCCTCCCGCTACCTGCCCACCGGCGAGCTGGGCGGCGTCGGCGGCGACTGGTTCGACGTGATCCCGCTGTCGGGCACCCGGGTCGCCCTCGTCGTCGGCGACGTCGTCGGCCACGGCCTGCACGCCGCCGCGGCCATGGGGCGGCTGCGCACCGCCGTCCGCACGCTCGCCGACGTCGACCTGCCGCCCGACGAACTCCTCACCCACCTCGACGACCTGGTCATCCGGCTCGCCGACGGCGAGCAGTACAGCGCGGAACTCCACGACCCGGCGGCCGTGGCCGACCTCGGAGCCACCTGCCTGTACGCGGTGTACGACCCCGTCTCGCGCCGCTGCACCCTGGCCACCGCCGGCCACCCGCTCCCCGTCGTCATCACCCCCGACGGGTCGGTGGCACCGGTCACCGGCCACATCGGCCCGCCCCTCGGGATCGGCGGCCTCCCCTTCGAGACCACCGAACTGGAGCTGGAGCCCTCCAGCGTGCTCGCCCTCTACACCGACGGCCTCATCGAGTCCCGCGAGCACGACATCGACCGGGGCATCGCCGAGCTGTGCCGGGCACTGGCCCGTCCCGCCGCGACGCTGGAGGAAGCCTGCGACATCGTCACCGGCGCGCTGCTCCCCGACCGCCCGGCCGACGACGTGGCCCTGCTGCTGGCCCGTACCCGCGCCCTGTCGCCCGACCAGGTCGCCACCTGGGACATCCCCGCCGATCCGGCCGAGGTCGAACGGGCCCGGAGACTGGTCGTCGAGCAGCTGGAGGCGTGGGGGCTCACCGAGGCGGCCTTCATCACGGAACTGGTCGCCAGCGAACTCGTCACCAACGCCGTCCGCCACGGCGCGCCGCCCATCCGGCTCCGGATCATCCGCGACCGTACCCTCATCTGCGAGGTCTCCGACGGCAGCAGCACCGCGCCCCACCTGCGCCGCGCCAGGGAGACGGACGAGGGCGGCAGGGGACTGCTGCTCGTCGCCGGCCTCACCCAGAGCTGGGGCACCCGCCAGACGACCACCGGCAAGACCATCTGGTGCGAGCAGCCGCTGCCCGGCTACTGACCGCCCATAGGCCCCCACAGGGGGGCCAACACCCCTCACGCCCCCAGCGCGTGCGACACCGTATAGATCACCAGACCCGCCAGCGCCCCCACCACCGTCCCGTTGATCCGGATGAACTGAAGGTCGCGCCCGATGTTCGCCTCGATCTTCCGCGACGTGTCGTTCGCGTCCCAGCTCTTCACCGTGTCCGAGATCAGCGACGTGATCTCCCCCCGGTACGTCGACACCACATACCCCGCCGCGTCCTCGACCCAGCCCTCCACCTTCCGCTGGAGCCGCCCGTCCGTCGCCAGCCGCGCGCCCAGGGACAGCAGCGAGGCCCGCGCCCGCAGGCGCAGTTCGCTGTGGTCGTCGCTCGCCGCCGAGATGATCATTCCGCGTACGGAGGACCACGCCGACGCGATGATGTCCTGCACCTCGGGACGCGCCAGCAGCTCCGACTTCAGGCGCTCGACCCGCGCCCGCGTGTCCGTGTCCGACTGGAGGTCCACCGCGAAGTCCCGCAGGAAGCGGTCGATCGCGCCCCGGGCCGGATGCCCCGGCATGTCCCGCATCTCCGTGACGAACCGCAGCAGCTCCCGGTACACGCGGTCGCCGATCCTGCGGTCCACGAACCGGGGCGTCCAGCCCGGCGCCCCGCCCTGCACCGCATCCATGACCGAGTCGCCGTGCGCCACCAGCCAGTCGTGCGCCCGCGTGCAGATCAGGTCCACGGCCCGGTGGTGCGCCCCGTCCGAGACGACCCGGTCGAGCATCTTGCCGAGCCCCGGCGCGATCTCCGCCGCGTCCGCGCGCCGCGTGATCGCCTCGCCCACCACGGCCTGCACGTCCGAGTCCCGCAGCACGGTCAGCGCGCCCCGCAGCGCCGTGGACAGTTCGGCCGTCACCCGGTCCGCGTGGGCCGGTTCGGCGAGCCAGGAACCGAGCCGCCCGCCGATGCCGAGCGCCCGCAGCCGGGCCCGTACGACATCCGCGGACAGGAAGTTCTCCCCGACGAACGCGCCGAGGGACGTGCCCAGCTGGTCCTTCTTGTTCGGGATGATCGCGGTGTGCGGGATGGGCAGGCCCAGCGGGCGCCGGAACAGCGCCGTCACCGCGAACCAGTCCGCCAGCGCGCCCACCATCCCCGCCTCGGCCGCCGCCGCCACATAGCCGGGCCAGCCGTCCACGCCCGAGTTCTTCGCCCAGGTGGCGAGCACGTAGATCACCGCGACGAGCAGCAGCAGCCCGCTCGCGGTGGTCTTCATCCGGCGGACGCCCCGGCGCTTCTCCTCGTCCGCGGCCGTGTACGAGAAGGCGGGCAGCCCGCCGACGGACAGCCCCCCGGAGCGCCCGGCACCCGCGCCGGGCGGACGGCCCGCACCCCCGCCGGAAGAAGCACCCCCGCCGAAGGAACCGCCGCCGGAAGAAGCGCCCCCGCCGGAGGAACCGCCGCCGGAAGGACCGCCGGCGTCGTCGGGAGCACCGCCGGCGTCCGTGCCCGGTCCGGCCGCACTCCCCTTGTTGGTACGTTCCATCCGCTCCACCCGTCCGCGTACGTGTCGTGCCCCAGCTCGTGCACAATTCCACCCGTACGCATTGTCCCTGCCTGTGGTACTCCCGGGGCGCACATCGAGTTCCCGGAGACGCGTCCCGTACGCACGGGATCCGTGGGACGACCGGCACGGCGACCGACACGAGGAGAGACCGGGGCCATGACACGACCTCGTGGATTCGCCCTGCTCGGGGCCCTCACAGGGGTGGTGGCGCTGGTCTGCGCCGCCATCGTCTCGGGCTTCGGCTTCGGATACGGGTACGGCTCCGGCGGCGAGCGCCCCGGCGCCGCCCAGGGCCGTACGTCCCACGGCACCGCGGCGCCCGCCTCCGCCGGTGGCTGGACGGGCACCTGGGCCGCCGCGCCGGGCGGACCCGAGCCGGGCGCGCCGCACGGCTACCCCGGGCGTTCCGTCCGCAACATCGTGCACACCAGCATCGGCGGTACGAGCGTCCGGATCACCCTCTCCAACCGGTACGGCTCCAGGGGCCTGCGCATCGGTCACGCGTCCGTCGCCCTGCGCGGGCCGGGCGGCGGGGCCGGCGGAAGAAGCGGCGGAACCGGCGCGGTCAACGCCACCGCCACGGCCGCCGGCGGGGGCGGCGCGGCGGCCCTCGCCGGGACCATGCGCCGCGTGACGTTCGGTCACGCCCCCGCCGTGACCGTCCCGCCCGGCAGCCAGGTCGTCAGCGACCCCGTACCCCTGCGCCTGCCGCCCGGCGCCGATCTGCTGGTGACGGTCTACACCCCGGCCGCCGGAGGGCCGGTGACGTACCACCGCAACGCCCTCCAGACCTCGTACCTCGCCCGCGGCGACCGTACGGAGGACATCGGCGGACGCGCGTACACCCTGCCGACCACCAGCTGGCGCTACCTGACGGCCGTCGACGTCCTCGCCGCCGGCACGCGCGGCGCGGTGGTCACCTTCGGTGACTCCATCACCGACGGCGTGGGCTCCCACCCCGACACCAACCGGCGCTGGCCCGACCATCTCGCCGACCGGCTGCGCGACCGGCACGTCGGAGTCCTCAACGAGGGCATCGGCGGCAACCGCCTCCTGGGAGGCGGGGTGGAACGCGGAAAGGGCGCGAGCGGCGTCGTACGGTTCCGCGGTGACGTCCTCGACCGGGCGGGCGTCCGCGCGGTGGTGATCGACCTCGGCATCAACGACATCCTGGCCGGGCGGGAACGGGACCCCGCCAGGATCGTCCACGGCCTGGCGGACCTCACCGCGCAGGCGCACGCACGCGGGCTGCGGGTGATCGGCTCGACCCTGACACCGTTCGGCGGGTACGGCGGTCACACCGCCGCCGGGGAGGCTGTGCGGCAGCGGGTGAACGAGGCGATCCGGGCGGGCGGGGTCTTCGACGGCGTGGTCGACTTCGACCGGGCGCTGCGCGATCCGTACGCGCCGGACCGGCTGTACCCGGCGTACGACTCCGGCGACCATCTGCACCCGAGCGACGAGGGGTACCGGGTGATGGCCGGGGCCCTGGACCTGGGGGTCCTGGAGGCGCGGAGTCCCGCGCGGTTGTAGGACCGTTCGGGAGGACGGCACTCCGGATCGCCGTTCCGTGAAAACGGCGCTCCGGATCGCCGTTCGGTGAGGACGGCGCTCCGGATCAGAGCTGTTTGCGCTCCGCCTTCTTCTCCAGCTTGAGCCTCTTGCGCTCCTCCTTGAGACGGAGCCGGTCCGCCTCCCTCAGCTTGCGCTTCACGCCGACCCCGCCCATCAGCGCGAACCCGGTGACCACCACGCGCGGCGCCCCCGGATCCACCTCGCCGCCGCCCACCTGGTCGAACCCGCCCATGAAACCGAAGCCGTTGACCTGGACGTGCATCCCCGGGGGCACGATCACGTCGATCCCGCCCATGACCGCCACGCAGCGGATCACCACGTCCCGGTCCGTGAACCGGGCCTCGCGCAGGTCGATCTCGCCGCCCGCCTGGAACACGGCGCCCGTGAACGTACGGCCGACCGTCCACGTCCCCTTGCGGCTGAAGCCGCTCCAGAACGCGAACCCGCCGGTGGACGTCGGCTGACCGCCGCCGACCCGGTCCGCCCAGCCGGCGTCGGCGCCGGACACCGGGGCGGACCCGGCGGCGGACCGGGCACCGGACACCAGATCGGCCGTCGTCCCCGGGGCGGGGAGGTCCCGTACCAGTGGCGCCAACTCGCCATGGGTACGGGCCTGGAGCGCGACCCCGAGGCGTTCCTCGAACTCGTCCATGTCGAGGCGGCCTTCGGCCATGGCCTCACGCAAGCGCTCGGCGACCCGCTCCCGCTCGGCGTCGGAAGCACGCGTCTCTGGCTGCTCGCTCGTCATGGAACCAGCCTAGTGCGGGAGCTTCGAACCTTCACCGCCCGTACGGTCAACTGTTCGACCCGCCACCTCGTCGGCAGCGGCGTCCTCCGCCTCCGGCCTCTCCGCGTACATCTTCGCGATCACCGTCTCGATGTCCGGCTCCCGCACCGACAGGTCCACCAGCGGGTACTCCGCCGCGATCCGCGCCACCAGCGGCGCCGCCGAAGCCGCCGCCGGGAACGCCAGCCACTGGCGCGGGCCCTCCACCCTCACCACCCGCGCCCCCACCACCTCCACCGGCGGGAGTTCGCGCTCCAGGTCGACCACCAGCGTCCGCTCGCTCTCGCCCACCTCGTGCAGACCGGCCAGCGCCCCGTCGTACAGCAGCCTGCCGCGGTCGATCACCATCACCCGCTTGCACAACTGCTCGATGTCGGTGAGGTCGTGGGTCGTGAGCAGCACCGTCGTCCCGCGTTCCGCGTTCAACTGCCGCAGGAAGTCACGGACCTTCGCCTTGGAGATCACGTCGAGACCGATCGTCGGCTCGTCCAGGTAGAGCACCTCGGGGTCGTGCAGCAGGGCCGCCGCGATGTCGCCGCGCATCCGCTGGCCGAGCGAGAGTTGCCGTACCGGTACGTTCAACAGCGCCCCGAGATCGAGGAGTTCGACGCAGCGCGCCAGATTCGCCTCGTACCGCGCGTCCGGGACGCGGTACATGCGGTGCATCAGACGGTACGAGTCGATCAGCGGCAGGTCCCACCACAGGGTGGTGCGCTGCCCGAAGACGACTCCGATGCGCTGCGCCAGGCGCGTACGCTCCCGGGACGGGTCGATGCCCGCGACCCGCAGCCGGCCCCCGCTCGGCGTCAGGATGCCGGTGAGCATCTTGATGGTGGTGGACTTGCCGGCGCCGTTGGGGCCGATGTAGCCGACCATCTCGCCGCGCGGCACCCGGAAGCTGATCCCGTCCACCGCCCGGACCTGCTGCTTCTCCCTGCGGAAGCGGCCCACCTTGCGCCGGACGTCGAAGACCTTCTCGATCCCGTCCAGCACGATGAAATCCGCGTCGTCGCCCACCGGTCCAGCCCCTTCCCTGTCCTTCTCGGTCCTTCTCGGTCCTTCTCGGTCCTTCTCGGCCGCTCTCGATTCCTCTCGGCCGCTCTCGGTCCTTCTCGCTTCGCTAACTGCCCGTACTGCGGTACGACCGCAACCCCGCCCGCCACGCCAGCCCCGCCGCCGCGCAGCACACCCCCGCCACCACCGGAGGCAGGAACACCACCACCTCCGGCAGCCCCAGCGGGACCTCGCGCCCCAGCACGTACAGCGCCGGGAACCAGTTGACGAAGGCCAGCGGCACCACGAAGGTCACCCCGCGCACCAGGTCCTTCGCGAACAGCGACGGCGGGTACTGGAGGAGGGTCGTCCCGCCGTACGTGAACGCGTTCTGCACCTCGGCCGCGTCCTGCGCCCAGAACTGGAACGCGGCCCCCGCCACGAACACCGCCGCGAAGATCGCCGTCCCGCTCACGATCATCACCGGGACCATCAGCACCCGCACGGGCGTCCAGTCCAGGTCCAGCGCGACCAGCGCGTACCCCAGCACCAGCCCGCCCTGGAGGATCCGCCCCAGCCTGCGCAGCGCGAACCGGTCCGCCGCCACCTGCGCGAGGATCGGGACCGGCCGCACCAGCAGGGAGTCGAGCGTCCCGTCGCGCACCCGGCGGCCCAGCCGGTCCATCGAACCGATGAGGAGATCGGCCGTCCCGAAGGCCGTGCTCGACGTGCCGTACAGGAAGGCGACCTCCGTGAGCGCGTACCCGCCCAGGGAATCGACGTGGGAGAACATCAGCAGGATCGCCATGAAGTCCAGGGCGCACGCGGTGAACGACCCGATCGTGGTCATGGCGAAGGACGCGCGGTACGCCATCGTGGACCGTACCCACATCGCCACGATCAGCCCGTACGCCCGCAGCCCGCCGCCCAGCCGGACCTGCCACGACCCCCGCGGAATCCACCGCTCCCCGGAAACCCGCGGCTCGCCGGAAACCCGCAGATCCTCAGCCACCCTGCACCACCACCCTCCGCGTCGCCACGCCCTGGAGCAGCCGCCCCAGCGCCAGCAGCGCCACCGCCCACCCCGCCTGGAACGCGTACGCCTCCACCAGCCCCCACCCCGTGCGCTTGCCGAGCAGGACGTCCACCGGGATCTGGAGCATCGACGACCAGGGCAGCGCCCGCGCCACCGCGCCGAGCGCCCCCGGGAAGAGGGTCAGCGGCAGGAGCTGCCCCGAGAAGAACATCCCGACCAGCATCGCCATCTGCCCCACCCCCGCACCGTCCATCAGCCAGAACGCGCTCAGCGCCACCAGATAGCGGATCGCGAAGCTCACCACGACCGCGAGCAGCACGGCGAGCAGGAAGGCCGCCCAGACCAGCGGATGCGACGGCAGCGCCAGATCGAAGGCCAGGGCGCCGAGCACCATCGGCACGATCCCCCGGCCCAGCAGATGGAAGGCCGCCCGCCCCAGGTCACCCGCCAGCCACCACAGCTGGAGGTCGGCGGGCCGGTAGAGGTCGACGGCGACGTCGCCGGTACGGATCCGTTCGATCAGCTCGTCCTGGAAGCTGCCGCCCAGCATGGCGCAGGTCATCAGGAGCGCCTGGCCGAGCCACACATAGGTGAGCGCCTGCGCCTGGTCGTATCCGCCGAGGCCCGGCCGCTCGTCCCAGAGCGCGAGGTACGTGTACGCGAGAATGAAGCCGAACACGGTGTTGGCGAAGATCCCCGCGAACGTGGCGACCCGGTACGTGGCATAGCGCCGGAACCCGCCCGCGGCCACCACGGCGTAGAGCCGCACGACAGCCTCCCTCTCCAAAACGCCCGACCCTAGCCCCCGGCCCCGGCCCGGCGCGACCGATATTCGGCCCGGCCGCCCGATACCCGTACGGCCGCAGAAGTGGCAATCCACACAAACCGCCCTGATCCGTTTCCCCGCGCGGACGTGTTTCATGGATGAGCGCAGCGTTTCTTGGGGCTCCGCGACGAATGGCCTGATACGACACCGTTATGCCGGACAGTGAACCGCCGGCGCCCGCCGAGGAGTCTTCATCCACATGAGCGACGAGCCACAGCAGCAGAGCTGGGCCCCACGGGACCCCACGGCCACGCCACCGGCCGGGCCGGGGAAGAAGGGCAAGAAGGCCGGGCGTCCCAAGCGCACCGGCTGGCGGCGCCTCTTCCCCACCTGGCGCGTGCTGCTCGGTACGTTCCTCTTCCTCGCGCTGCTCGTCGTCGGCGGCTTCCTCGCGGGCTACCACTACGTCCACATCCCGGCCGCCAACGCCGCCGCGACCGCCCAGTCCAACGTCTACCTGTACGCGGACGGCACCCCGCTCGCCCGGGACGGCGACGTCAACCGCGAGAACGTCCAGCTGGCGCAGGTGCCGAAGACCGTACAGCGGGCCGTGCTCGCCGCCGAGGACCGCGGCTTCTACAACGAGCCCGCCGTCGACCCCCAGGGCATGGTCCGCGCCGCGTGGAACACCGCGACCGGCAAGGGCACCCAGGGCGGCTCCACCATCACCCAGCAGTACGTCAAGAACTACTACCTCGGCCAGGAACAGACCGTCACCCGCAAGGCCAAGGAGTTCTTCATCGCGATCAAGCTCAACCGCGAGGAGAGCAAGGAACAGATCCTCGAGGGCTACCTCAACACCAGCTACTTCGGGCGCAACGCCTACGGCATCCAGGCCGCCGCCCAGGCGTACTACGGCAAGGACATCGAGGACGTCACCACCGCCGAGGGCGCCTACCTGGCGTCACTGCTCAACGCCCCCAGCGAGTTCGACGTCGTCGCCCACCCCGAGAACAAGCCGGCCGCCCTCGCCCGCTGGAACTACGTCCTCGACGGCATGGTCAAGGAGGGGTGGCTGAGCCCCGCCGACCGCGCCGCGACGAAGTTCCGCACGCCCGGGCCGATCAAGAACACCGCCGCCGGCCTCTCGGGGCAGCGCGGCTACATCGTCCAGGCCGTCAAGGACTACCTGATCACGAACCACATCATCGACGAGAAGACCCTCGCCACCGGCGGCTACCGGATCACCACCACCCTCCAGCGCGGCAAGCAGGACGCCTTCACCCAGGCCGTCAAGGACCAGGTCACCTCCAAGCTCGACCCCGGCCGGGCGGCCGACAAGAACGTGCGCGTCGGCGGCGCCTCCGTCGACCCGGCCACCGGCAAGGTCGTCGCGATGTACGGCGGGATCGACTACACCAAGCAGTACGTCAACAACGCGACCCGCCGCGACTACCAGGTCGGCTCCACCTTCAAGCCCTTCGTCTTCGCCTCCGCCGTCCAGAACGGCTCCGAGACCCAGGACGGCGAGACCATCACCCCCAACACCGTCTACGACGGCGACAACAAGCGGATGGTCGAGGGCCCCGACGGACCCACCGGCTACGCCCCCGCCAACGAGGACGACGTCGACTACGGCCCCATCACCGTCAGGACCGCCACCGACAAGTCCGTCAACGCGGTCTACGCGCAGATGGCGCAGGACGTCGGCCCCGCCACGGTCAAGAAGACCGCCGTCTCCCTCGGCCTCCCCGCCACCACCCCCGACCTGACCGCGTCCCCCTCCATCGCGCTCGGCCCGGCCACCGCGAGCGTCCTGGACATGGCGGAGGCGTACGCGACCCTCGCCAACCACGGCCAGCACGGTACGTACACGCTGGTCGACAAGGTCAGCAAGAACGGGGCGGCCGTCCGGCTGCCCGACCGGACCCCGAAGCGCGCGATCAGCCGCGAGGCCGCCGACACCACCACGTCCATGCTGCGCAGCGTCGTCGACAGCGGCACCGGCACCGCCGCCCAGGCCGCGGGCCGCCCCGCCGCGGGCAAGACGGGCACGGCGGAGAACGACAAGGCCGCCTGGTTCGCCGGCTACACCCCGAACCTCGCGACCGTCGTCTCCGTCATGGGCGCGGACCCCGGGACCGCGAAGCAGAAACCGCTGTACGGGGCGCTGGGCCTCGCGCGCGTCAACGGCGGCGGCCCGCCGGCGCAGATCTGGGGCCAGTACACCGCGGCGGCCCTCAAGGGCACCCCCGTCAAGGCCTTCGACCTGCGACTGGAGGACGGCGCGCAGAGCGCGTCACCCGACCCGCGGACCTCGGACGAACCGACCGGCCCGGAGGAGTCGCAGTCCCCCGACACGCAGGGCGGCACGGACGGCCCGTCCCAGGACCAGAGCCCGCCGCCGGGCCAGGACCAGGGCGGGACGACCGGCACGCCCAGCGGCGGCGGCCCCACCACCCAGGGACCGACCGACGGCACGGCGGCCGGCGGCACGGACGGCGGCACCGACACCGGCGGTACGGGAACGGGCGGCGACGGAACCGGGGGCCAGGACTCCGGCGGCGGTACGGGCGACGGAGGAACGGGCGGCGACACCGGCGGCGGCCCGGGGGGCGGCACGAACGGCGGGACGACGGGCGGGGAGGACGGGGGGACCGGCGGAACGGGAGACGTACCACCGCTGCCGGGGGCGGGGCGCTAGCGGGTGTCCTGGGCGCGTCCGCGGGCCGGACGCCACTTCGCGGACACGCCCTGGGCAGCGGCCCCCGCCGCGCGACCGGCCGGGCACGCCTCTCGGCTACAGATACAGCCCGGTCGAGTCCTCGGAACCCTCGAAGCGGTCCGCCGCCACCGCGTGCAGGTCGCGCTCCCGCATCAGGACGTACGCCACCCCGCGCACCTCGACCTCGCCGCGGTCCTCGGGGTCGTACAGCACCCGGTCCCCCGGCTTCACCGTCCGTACGCTCTGCCCCACCGCGACCACCTCGGCCCAGGCCAGCCGCCGGCCGACCGCGGCCGTCGCGGGAATCAGGATGCCGCCGGAGGAGCGCCGCTCGCCCTCCGCGATGTCCGTGCTCACCAGGACCCGGTCGTGGAGCATGCGGATGGGCAGCTTGTCGTCGGTGTTCTCACTCACGCCCCAGAACCTACCCGCCCGCGCGGCCGGCCCCCGCCCCAGGGGCGCGGCGGCCGCCGCGCCCCTCCCGGGTCAGGTCACCCGCGGCGGCGGCGCGCCGACATCGCGTACAGCCCCACGATCCCCACCGCGAGCAGCGCCACCGGCACCACCCGCTCCAGCCGGGGAGCGCCGTCCATGCCGACGAACTGCGCCCGCAGACCCGCGACCGCCCTGTTCACGGCCACGAACGCCCGTCCGGCCGTCTGGTCCACACTGGAGGCCACCTTGGCCTTCGCGTCGCCGACGATCGTCTTCGGGTGCACCCGCACCCCGATCTCGTCGAGCGTCTCGGCGAGCTGCCCGCGCCGGCGGATGATGTCCGCCTCGATCTGCGCCGGGGTCCTGGAATCCGACACCGCGCTGCCTCCGTCGTCGTGTCCGGTAATCCTTCGTCAGTACTTCTGTCCGTACCGCTCGACAGTCTGTCAGTTCAGCGGCCCGCGCACCCGGCGGCACCCCCTATCGGGCCCGGCCGCATTACCCTCGGCAACGTACCTCCGTACGCCTGGGACCTCCGTGCCGCCTGACCGCGTGTACCCCGAGATCCGGCGATACCCCCACCTCCACCGAGGAGAACCAGAACCATGAGTGAGCGACTTCAGCCCGGCGACACCGCCCCCGCCTTCACCCTGCCCGACGCGGACGGCAACGACGTCTCCCTCGGTGACCACAAGGGCCGCAAGGTCATCGTGTACTTCTACCCGGCGGCCATGACCACCGGCTGCACCAAGCAGGCCTGCGACTTCACCGACAATCTCGACCTGCTGGCGGGCGCCGGTTACGACGTCATCGGCGTGTCGCCGGACAAGCCGGAGAAGCTGGCGAAGTTCCGGGAGAAGGAGAACCTGCGGGTCACGCTGGTCGCGGACCCCGAGAAGGACGTTCTGACGGCGTACGGCGCCTACGGCGAGAAGACGACGTACGGCAAGACCGTGACCGGCGTGATCCGGTCGACGATCATCGTGGACGAGGACGGCAAGGTGGAGCAGGCGCTCTACAACGTCCGGGCGACGGGGCATGTGGCCAAGATCATCAAGGATCTGGGCATCTGATCCGCGACTGATCGCCGTCCGGCCCCGCGCCCCTGGACGCGTGCTGTGGCCGGGGTCCCTCCTCCTGAGGTGTCCCGGCCGCTTCGGGTGCGCGCTAGAGCGAGATCGCGTTCTTGGCGCGGGCGACGGACTCCTCGGGGGCGGGGCCGCCGGGGTTCTCCGTGGCCAGGGCCTGGTTGAGCGTGACGAAGGGCCGCATGCGGTCCTCGTACCGGGAGAAGGCGCCCTCGTGGCTGCCGTCGCCTTCGCCCGTCCGGGCCAGCTCCTCGGCGAGCACATGGGCGCCGACCAGGGCCAGGCTGGTGCCCTGGCCGGAGAGCGGCGACGCGCAGTACCCGGCGTCGCCCAGCAGCACGACCCTCCCGCGCGACCAGCGGTCCATCCGGATCTGGGCCATCGCGTCGCAGTAGAAGTCGGGCGCGGTGGCGGCGGCCTTCGCGAGTCTTTCCGCCGCCTCCCAGCGCAGGCCCGCGAGCCGGTCGACGACGATCTTCCGGAAGCGCTCGGGGTCCCGGCGCTCCTGGCCGTCCCGATCGCCGTCCCGCCCGTCCCGGCCGCCGGCGAGGGGCTCCGAGCGGAAGCCGAAGGCGATCCGCAGCTCGGTGTTGTCCCGCACGGGCATGACGCCGAAGCCGTTGTCCCCGTCCTGGAGCCACACCTGCCACTGGTCGAGGCCGAGGAAGTTGTCGGCGCCGAAGACGGAGAGGTACGTGCCCAGGTGGTGCGCGTACCGCTCCTCCGAGCCGAAGACCAGCCGCCGTACCGTCGAATGCAGCCCGTCCGCCCCCACGACCAGGTCGAAGACGCGGGAGGGCGCGTGCGCGAAGTCGGCGCGCACGCCGTCCGGTTGCTCGGTGAGCGCGGTGACGGTGTCGCCGAAGAGGTACGTGACCCCGTCGCGGGTGTGTTCGTGGAGCAGCGACACCAGGTCCTCCAGGAGGAGTTCGAGGTCGTCGCCGTCCAACCGGCCGCTGCTGTGGGCGACTTCGGTGGAGCGGTGGACCTCGTTCCCGTCGGCGTCGAGGACGGACATGCCCCGGATACGGGTACGGAGTCCGCGCGCCCGCTCCAGCAGCCCCATCCGCCGGACGACGTCGAGGGCGACCCCCCGGATGTCGATCGCCTGACCACCGCGCCGGGGCGCGGAGGCGCGCTCGACGACGGTGGGCGCGAAGCCGCGCCGGCGGAGGCGGTGGGCGAGCGCGGAGCCGGCGATGCCGGCGCCGGAGATCAGTACGGTCTTCATGCGGGAGCCCCTTTCGTACGGCGTACGCGTCTGAATGTACGGCGTACGAACAGTGCTGCCAACGGGTAGATTGGCGGTGCTGTACTAGGCCAGGGTCCGGAAACGGCGGCGCGGCGGGACATGGCTCCAGCGGGCGGCTGCCCTAGTACAGGAGCGAAGGCGCGCGAAAAATAATCCGATCCGAGGATCCGAGGAGACGACGTCGATGCCCAGAACCACCCGGTCCGCGCAGTCACCACCACCTCCCCCTCCGTACCTGCGGATCGTGGCGGCCATCCGGCGGCGCGTCGCGGAGGGCGAACTCGCCCCCGGTGACCGGGTGCCGTCGACCCGGCAGATCGCGCGGGAGTGGGGCGTGGCGCCGGCCACCGCGACGAAGGCGCTGGCGAGGCTGGAGAGGGAGGGGCTGGTGGAGCCGCGCCCGCGCGTGGGGACGGTGGTGGCGGGACCGGCGGAGGAGCCGCGCGAGGCACGCCCCCTGAAAACGACGGGCCGCAGCCTCCCCTCGCCCCCCGAACTCCTCACCCGGGAACGGGTCGTCGCGGCGGCCGTGGAGATCGCGGACGCGGAGGGGCTGGCGGCGCTCTCCATGCGCGGGGTCGCGGCGCGGCTGGGGGTGGCCGCGATGTCCCCGTACCGGTACGTCGACAGCAAGGAGGACCTGGTCCTGCTGATGGCGGACGCGGCGTTCGGAGAGGCGGAGTATCCGGACGCGGCCGCGTTCCCGGGCGACTGGCGGGCGCGGGTGGAACTGGGCACGCGCACGCTGTGGCGGCTCTACCGCAAGCATCCGTGGCTGGCCCAACTCCACCCTCTGTCCCGCCCCTTGATGCTGCCGAACCTGATGGTCCACGCCGAGTGGATGCTGGGCGCGCTGGACGGCCACGGCCTGGATCCGGTGACGATGTTCGACCTGCACGTGCTGCTGTACGGCTACGTCCAGGGCCTCGCGGTCAACCTGGAGCGCGAGGCGCAGGCGGCGGCGTCCACGGGCCTGACGGAGGACGAGTGGCTGGACGGCCAGGCGGCGGCGATGACCCGGATCCTCACGTCACCGCGCTTCCCGGTCGTGACCCGCGTCATCACGGGCCTGGGCGACGGCTACGACCTGGACCTGGACGCCGTGCTGGAGTTCGGCCTGCGACCGCTGCTGGACGGAATCGAGGCAATCGTGGAGGCCGCCCAGGGAAGCCCCCGGGGCGCGAACACCTGACCCCGACGCTCCCCCTCCCCTCCCCCTCGCCCTCCCAAAAAAGTGACAACCCCCGCTCCGTTTATCGGACGTAACCATCCGATATCCGGTTCGTTGTCCCGTACGGAGAACGAACACACACCCGGACCGGAGGGACGGAATCCATGCCACCGAGCCCCTACACACGAGAACGCCTCGCGGAGGCGGCGCGCTCATCCCGGACGATGTCGGAAGCGCTGACGAAGCTGGGCGTGGACCAGAAGCCGGCGAAACGGCGGTACATAGCCGAGCGGATGAAAGAACTGGGCATCGAGACCTCGCACTTCGAGCGCGAAGGACTCCGCTGGTCCCGCGCGACACTCGAATCGGCCGTCGCGGCGTCGACCAGCATGTGCGAGGTGCTCCGACGCCTCGGGGTCGAGGTGGTCGGCGGGCAGCACACGCACATCAGCCGCCGGGTGAAATCCCTGGGCATCGACACGTCCCACTTCACGCCGCAGGTGCGCACCGCGCGGATGCGCATGAACCGCAACCGCCGGTCGGCCGAGGAGATCCTGGTCGTCACGGACGAGGCGCACGCCCGCCGCACGCCCAGCTCACTGCTCAAGCGGGCGCTGGTCGACCTGGGGCGGGAGGAGAAGTGCGCGCTCTGCGACTGCGGTTCCACCTGGCGCGGTTGCCCCCTCCCCCTGGAGGTGGACCACATCAACGGCGACTGGCGCGACAACCGCGTCGAGAATCTGCGGATCTTGTGCCCCAACTGCCATTCCTCGACCGATACTTACCGCAGGCCCAGGAGATCCCGCAGCACGCGGAGAGCCGCCGCCAGTTCCGGCGGTGGCAACTGATGGCCGCAGGAACCCGGTACACACGAGAACGGCTGGCCGAGGTGGCGGCGCTCAGCAGCGACATTGATCAAGCGATCTCACTGCTCGGCACCAAACCGTACGCAAACCTGCGTCGGCACCTCTACAAGAGATTCGAGCACTTCGACATCGACGTCTCGCACTTCCCGGGAAAAAGACGAAGGTCTACCGTGGCAGCCCTACCGGAGAAGCCTGTGTTGCAGCAGGCCGTCAGCCGCTCGGTCTCCATCGCTGCCGCGCTACGAGCCTTGGGACGGCCCGACTCCACTCGGCAGCGTCTCCTCTTCCGCGAATCGGTAGCAGCGCACGGGATCGACACATCTCATTTCCTGGGGCAGGCACACCAGCGTGGCAAGCCCGGACCCACTCCGGTGATGTCCGCCGAACACGTCCTCGTGAAGCGAGAGGACGGACGACGCAGCAAAACGAAGATCCTGCGTCGCTGCCTGCGCCAGATCGGGGTCGCCGAGCAGTGCGTGCTGTGCGGAACGGGGCCTGAGTGGTTCGGAAAGCCGATGACATTGGAGGTCGACCACATCAACGGGGACTGGAGCGACAACCGCCGGGACAACCTCCGGCTGCTGTGTCCCAACTGCCATGCCGCCACCGCCACGTGGTGCCGGGGAGGTGCGCGACGCAGGACGCCCTAGAGGGAGGCGGCTAGCGCGATAGGCAGGGCACAGTATGCTGTAGACGATGGGCCCGTGCCCCAGCTGGCTATGAGGGTGCCGGTTTAGGTCCGGTATGTCGTGGGTTCGAGTCCCACCGGGCCCACCTCGCGCGAGGGCGCGGGACCCGACATGGTTCCGCGCCCTCGCCGTACGTCAGGCCAGCAGCTCCCGTACCGCCGGTACCAGCGCGCGGAACGCCTTCCCCCGGTGGCTGATCGCGTTCTTCTCCTGGGGAGACAGCTCCGCGCACGTCCTCGTGTCGCCCTCCGGCTGAAGGATCGGGTCGTAGCCGAAGCCGTTCGTGCCCGAGGGGGTCGTGCGGAGGGTGCCCAGGAGGCGGCCCTCCACCACGCGTTCCGTGCCGTCGGGCAGCGCCAGGGCCGCCGCGCACGCGAAGTGGGCCCCGCGGTGCGGGGGCGCGATGTCGGCGAGCTGGGCCAGGAGCAGCGCCAGGTTCGCGGAGTCGTCGCCGTGGGTGCCCGACCAGCGGGCCGAGAAGATGCCGGGCGCGCCCCCCAGGACGTCCACGCACAGGCCGGAGTCGTCGGCGACCGCCGGGAGGCCGGTGGCGTCGGCCAGGGCGTGGGCCTTGAGCAGGGCGTTCTCGGCGAAGGTGACGCCGGTTTCCTTGACGTCCGGGATGTCGGGGTAGGCGTCCGCGCCGACGAGGTCGTGGGGCAGGCCCGCGTCGGCGAGGATGGCCTTGAGTTCGGTGAGCTTCCCGGCGTTGCGGGTGGCGAGGATGAGGCGCGTCATGTCCTCAGTATCGGTGCAGTGATGAGCACGTCGGCGAGCGCGTCAGCGACCGCTTCACGGCGTGCAGATCTTGCCTATCTCCGTCGCCGCGTCCGTGATCGGCGTGAGGTCGGGGCTGTTGTCGCCGTCCTTGACCGCCGTACGGACGTTGGCCACGCCGTCGGACAGCTGGTCGACCGCCTTGCTCAGGTCGGCGTTGTCCGTCCTGTCGTTGAGGTTGTCGAGTTCGTTGTTGATGCCGCTCAGCGCGTCGTCGATCTTCAGCGGGTCGTCACCCGCGTCGGATATCGCCTGCTGGAGGTTGCCGACGCTGTCGCTGATGGCCTCGGCGGTCTGGACGCAGTCCACCGCCTTGTCGAGTGCGCCGCATCCGGCCACCGCGCTGAGGGTGAGCATCGTGGCTGCTGCGGCGAGTGCGGTACGGCGGTGGCGCGGGCCCATCTCGGATCCCCCCGGGGACAAGTGGTCTGACGCGGACGGGCGTACGGTTCTGCCCGTACCGCACGGGCGTACGGTACGGGCCGTGCCCATGCGCCTGAAGACGCCCGGGGGTGATCCTTGGTTGCGCCTTTACCCGGCGGCGCCCCCTAGGGCGTGTCCGCGAAGTGGGGTCTGGCTCGCGGCGCCTGGCACGCGCGCTCGCGGCGTTGTCGGACCCACCCCGTACATCCAGTACGGGGTGAGTCCTCCGCCTTGCGATCGCACGCACCAGACACCGCGAGCCCCGCCCTCCGGGCGGACGACCCCACTTCGCGGACACGCCCTAGAGCGTTCCCTCCAGCGCCGCCCGCTGGATCGTCGCGAGGTCCGCGCAGCCGGCCGTCGCCAGGTCGAGGAGCGTGTTGAGTTCCTTGCGGTCGAACGGCTCCGCCTCCGCCGTGCCCTGGATCTCGACGAAGCGGCCGTCGCCGGTGCAGACGACGTTCATGTCGGTGTCGGCGCGGACGTCCTCCTCGTACCGGAGGTCGAGCAGCGGCGTGCCGTCCACGATGCCGACGCTGACCGCCGCGACCGTGCCGACGAGCGGCTTGCGTCCCGCCTTGACGATCTTCTTGCCCTGGGCCCACGCGACGGCGTCGGCGAGGGCGACGTACGCGCCGGTGATGGCGGCGGTGCGGGTGCCGCCGTCGGCCTGGAGGACGTCGCAGTCGAGGACGATCGTGTTCTCGCCGAGCGCCTTGTAGTCGATCACGGCGCGCAGCGAGCGGCCGATGAGCCGGCTGATCTCGTGCGTACGGCCGCCGATCTTGCCGCGTACGGATTCGCGGTCGCCGCGGGTGTTGGTGGCGCGGGGCAGCATCGAGTACTCGCCGGTGACCCAGCCTTCCCCGCTGCCCTTGCGCCAGCGGGGGACGCCTTCGGTGAAGGAGGCGGTGCAGAGGACTTTGGTGTCGCCGAAGGAGACGAGGACGGAGCCCTCGGCGTGCTTGCTCCATCCGCGTTCGATGGTGACGGGGCGGAGCTGTTCGGGGGTGCGGCCGTCGATGCGAGACATGGCCATGAGCCTAGCGGGGATGGGTGAGGGGCCCGTTCCGGTGGTGGGCGTAGAGGCCGGTTCCCATGGGTGCGCGTACGGGCGCCGGCGAGCGCTCGGGCCGGCCGCGCGATCAGGCCGCCGTCACATCATGTCTTCGATGTCCGCCGCGACGGGGTCCGCGTCCGTGCCGATGACCACCTGGACCGCCGTGCCCCTCTTGACGACGCCGTGGGCCCCGGCGGCCTTGAGCGCCTTCTCGTCCACGAGGGAGGGGTCCACGACCTCGGTACGGAGGCGGGTGGCGCGGCCCTCGACCTCTTCGATGTTCTCGAGCCCGCCGAGCCCGGCGACGATCTTCTCCGCCTTGGTGGCCATGTCTTCTCCCGCTCTGGAGCGCCGCATCACGGTTCCGTTCTGTCACGGTAACGCACGGTAGCTCCCTCTTCGCGTGCCGACGACCTCACGAAGGCGTGGAGGACCACCGAGTGAAGCCCCCGTCCCTCCTCGGAGGGGCGGGGGCTTCGACGTGTCGTCGGACGGCGGGTGTCAGAGCTCGTACACCGCTCCTGGTACGGCCAGTTCGGCCGGGCCGTCGTACACCGCCCGCGCGTCCGCCAGGTTCCGCTCGGCGTCCGTCCACGGCGGGATGTGGGTGAGCACCAGCCGCCGCGCCCGGGCGCGGGCGGCGTGGGCGCCGGCCTCGCGGCCGTTGAGGTGCAGGCCGGGGATGTCTTCCTTGCCGTACGTGAACGCCGCCTCGCACAGGAACAGGTCCGTGTCCTCGGCCAGCTCGACCAGCGGTTCGCACACGCCGGTGTCTCCCGAGTAGGTGAGCGAGCGGCCGGCGTGCTCGACGCGCACGCCGAAGGTGTCGACGGGGTGCGCGACCTTCTCCGTACGTACCTGGAAGGGGCCGATGTCGAAGGAGCCCGGCTTGAGGGTCTGGAAGTCGAAGACCTCACTCATGGACTTGTCCGTCGGGGTGTCCGCGTACGCCGTGGTGAGTCGCTGTTCGGTGCCTTCGGGGCCGTACACCGGCAGGGCGCCGCAGCGCCCGCCGTCGAAGCGGTAGTAGCGGGCGACGAAGTACCCGCACATGTCTATGCAGTGGTCCGCGTGGAGATGGCTGAGGAAGATGGCGTCGAGGTCGTACAGACCGACATGGCGTTGCAGCTCGCCCAGGGCGCCGTTGCCCATGTCGAGGAGCAACCGGAAGCCGTCGGCCTCTACGAGGTAGCTGGAGCAGGCCGATCCCACCGAGGGAAAGGAGCCCGAGCAGCCGACGACGGTGAGCTTCATGGAGCGTGAACCTCCGTTGCGTGGACGGGGGTCGTTCGGTCTTCGAGCGTAAGGCGCGAAAGGGCCGGTCGCTCCTCCACACCGGTCGTCTGTGGGCGAACTCACCTGCTCTGTCACCGGTTCGGATGGATCGCCGGTTCGGCGCGATCCCTTCGGCGGGGCGATACCTTCGGCGTCATGAATACGACGTGGTGGATCGTTCTGGTCGTCGTGGTGGCGCTCGCGCTGGTCGCCTCGGTGGTGGACGGCTGGGGCCGCAGCCCCCGCCCGGGCGGCAGGAGCGGGCCGGGGGGCAGGACCAGGCCGCCGGGGCGGCCCGGCCGTGCGCCGAAGCGGACGGGGCGGCCGGTCCCGGGGGAGATCTGGTGGGCGAACGTGCCGTTCGAGGACGGCCCCGGGTCGAAGGACCGGCCGTGTCTGGTCCTGTCGGTCCGGGGGAACAGTGCGCGGGTCGTGAAGATCACGACGAAGCAGCACGACGGGCCGGGGGTCATCCTGCTGCCGCCGGACACGGTGGGCGACGCGCAGGGCCGCCGGAGCTACCTGGAGACGGGTGAGCTGAGGAGCGTACGGCTCAAGGACTTCCGGCGGCGCGCGTCGCGGGTGGATCCGGCGCTGTGGGAGCGGGTGCGGGACCTGGCGGGGTGACGGGGGGGGTGTCCTCAAGCGCCGGACGGGCTCGGGGGGTGCCGGGACGGGCTTGACGGGTGCCGGGACGGGCTCGGTTTCCCTCCCGTCACGCCCACAGCTGGCCGTGCAGCGTTTTGATCGCCTCTTCCGTCGTGGCCGCCGTGTACACGCCCGTCGACAGGTACTTCCAGCCGCCGTCCGCCACGACGAACACGATGTCCGCGCTCTCGCCCGCCTTGACCGCCTTCTTGCCGACGCCGATCGCCGCGTGGAGCGCGGCGCCGGTGGAGACGCCGGCGAAGATGCCCTCCTGCTGGAGGAGTTCACGGGTACGGGTCACCGCGTCGGCCGAGCCGACGGAGAAGCGGGTGGTGAGGACGGACGCGTCGTACAGCTCCGGTACGAAGCCCTCGTCCAGGTTCCGCAGCCCGTAGACGACGTCGTCGTAGCGCGGCTCGGCCGCGACGATCTTGACGTCGGGCTTGTGCTCGCGCAGGAACCGGCCGACGCCCATCAGCGTGCCCGTCGTGCCGAGGCCGGCCACGAAGTGGGTGACGGACGGCAGGTCGGCAAGAATCTCGGGACCGGTGGTGGCGTAGTGGGCGCCCGCGTTGTCGGGGTTGCCGTACTGGTAGAGCATCACCCAGTCGGGGTTCTTCTCCGCCAGCTCCTTCGCGACCCTCACGGCCGTGTTGGAGCCGCCCGCCGCCGGGGACGGGATGATCTCCGCGCCCCACATGGCGAGCAGGTCGCGCCGCTCCCGGGAGGTGTTCTCCGGCATGACGCAGACGATGCGGTAGCCCTTGAGCTTGGCCGCCATCGCGAGCGAGATGCCGGTGTTGCCGCTGGTGGGCTCCAGGATCGTGCAGCCCGGGGTGAGCCGGCCGTCCTTTTCGGCCTGCTCGACCATGTGCAGGGCGGGCCGGTCCTTGACCGAGCCGGTCGGGTTGCGGTCCTCCAGCTTGGCCCAGATCCGGACGTCGTCCGAGGGCGACAGCCGGGGAAGCCGTACGAGAGGGGTGTTGCCGACCGCGGCCAGCGGGGATTCGTAGCGCATCAGGCCGTGTGCGTCTCGGGAGCGCCGCCGGCGACCGCGGGGAGGATGGTGACGCTGTCGCCGTCGGAGAGGGCGGTGGAGATGCCGTCCAGGAAGCGGACGTCCTCGTCGTTCAGGTAGACGTTGACGAAGCGGCGCAGCTGGTTGCCGGCGGCCGGGTCGATGAGCCGCTCGCGGATGCCGGCGTGGCGGGTGTCGAGGTCGGCGAACAGGTCCGAGAGCGTGTCGCCGGTGCCCTCGACGGCCTTCGCTCCGTCGGTGTAGGTGCGGAGGATGGTCGGGATGCGGACCTCGATGGCCATGACGTGGGCTCCTTGTCGGTACGGCGGGGCGGGAGGAACGGGCCGGGCGGGCCGGGCGGGGGAAGTACGGGCGCGCGGCGCGCGCCCCCGCGCGGCGGGGGTGGTGCGGGGTGCGGACGCGGACGGTGTACGGGCCTGGCGGAGGCGCTCGTTCCGGCCGGGGCGGCCGGGGCCGCCGGTGCGTCCGGGCTCAGCCGGCCGCGTCGGGGGACGCGCCGGGACAGATGGCGCTCGCGAGGCGGCACAGGTCGACGTGCAGCCGCGCCACGAGCAGCGGGGTGCTCGGCGTCTTGTCGCTCACGTCGGGAAGAACCATGCGGTCATCGTATCGATTCCCGCCGCGCATCCCGATAGGCCGTCTCGTCCGGCGGACGCATGGTGCTCGTCAGGTGGACGGCGGCAGGTAGACCACCAGGGGTCTGCCGGTCACCGGATGCTCGCTGACCTCGGCCTTCACTCCGTAGACGGTGTCGAGGAGTGCGGGGGTGAGGACGTCGTGCGGGGTGCCGGAGGCGACGATCCGGCCCGCCCGGAGGACGTGGATCCGGTCGCAGTAGTGGGCGGCGAGGTTGAGATCGTGCAGGGCGAGGAGGTTGGTGGTGCCCGCCCGTGTGATCAGGGTGAGGATGCCGAGCTGGTAGCCGATGTCGAGGTGGTTGGTGGGCTCGTCCAGGACGAGGAGGGCCGGCCGCTGGACGAGGGCGCGGGCGACGAGGGCGCGCTGGCGTTCGCCGCCGGACAGGGTGGGGAAGGCGCGCGGCGCGAGGTCGGCGATCCCGACGCGGGCGAGGGCTTCGTCGGCGAGGGTGGTGTCGGCGGCGGTGTCGGCCTCCCAGAAGCGTTTGTGGGGGGAACGGCCCAGGGCGACGACCTCCCTGACGGTGAGTTCGAAGTCGGTGCCGCCGTCCTGCGGGACGGTGGCGACGCGGCGGGCCCGTTCCTTGGGGGTCATCGTGTGGAGGTCGCGTCCGTCGAGCAGGGCGCGGCCGGCGCTGGGGCGGAGGGTCCCGTACACGCACCGCAGCAGGGTGGTCTTGCCGCTGCCGTTGGGGCCGACGAGTCCGACGGTCTCGCCGGGCGCCGCGGTGAGGTCGGCGCGGTCGACGAGGAGGCGTCCGCCCGTTTCGTACGACAGTCCTTCGAGGGACAGCGAGGCGGTCATACGGGGGCTCCTTCCGGGCTCGTCATACGGGGGCTCCTTCGGGGCGGCGGCGCATCAGCCAGAGGAAGAACGGGCCGCCGGTGAGCGCGGTGAGGACGCCGACGGGGATGTCCTGCGGGGCGGCGACGGTACGGGCCGCGAGGTCGGCGGCGACGAGGACGACGGCCCCGCCGAGCGCGGCGACGGGCAGCAGGACGCGGTGGGTGGCGCCGACGGCCATGCGGGCGGCGTGCGGGACGAGCAGTCCGACGAAGCCGACGGCGCCGCTGGCGGCGACCATGACGCCGGTGACCAGGGAGGCGAGGACGAAGACGGCGGCGCGGAAGCGGGCGGTGTCCAGGCCGAGGGCGGTGGCGCCCTCCTCGCCGAGGAGGAGCAGGTCGAGGGGGCGGGCGAGCGCCATGAGGACGGCGGTGCCGAGGGTGAGGACGACGCCGGGCAGCAGGAGGGTGGACCAGCGGGCGCTGCCGAGGCCGCCCATCGACCAGTAGAGGGCTTCCTGGAAGTGCTCGGGGCGGGCGGAGAGGACGAGGACGAGGGTGGTGAGGGCGGTGAGGATGTACGAGACGGTGACGCCGGCGAGGACGAGCCGGCCGCCGGTCAGTTCGCCGCCGCGCCGGGCGAGTCCGTAGACGAGGACGAGCGCGACGAGGGAGCCGGCGAAGGCGGCGGCGGGCATGGCGACGGTGGTGGTGACGCCGCCGCCGATGCCGAGGACGAGGACCAGGACGGCGCCGGTGGACGCGCCGGAGGAGATGCCGAGGAGGAAGGGGTCGGCGAGCCGGTTGCGTACGAGTGCCTGGAGGACGGTCCCGACGACGGCGAGTCCGGCGCCGACGACCGCGCCGAGGAGGACGCGCGGGAGCCGTACGTCGAGCACGATCGTACGGAAGGGGCTGGGCTCGGCCCGCCCGGTCAGGGCGGCGACGACCTGGCCGGGCGGGATGCGGACGGAGCCGAGGGCGAGGGCCGCGACGACGGCGGTGGCGAGTGCGGCGGCGAGGCCGGTCAGCACGAGGGTGTGGCGTATCCGCCCGGGGGCGGGCGGGGAGGGGGTGGCGCTCACCGGGTCTTACTTCACGGTCTCGGGGTGGAGTTGCGCGGCGAGTTCCGCGATGGCGCCGGGGGCGCGGACGCCGAGGACGACCTCGGAGAGGGGCATGACGGCGAATCGTTTGTTCTTGATCGCCGGGACGTCCCGGAGGACGGGGTCGTCCAGGAGGCGCTTCTCCTTCTGGGCGACGGTGGTGGAGCCGTAGTCGTAGATGACGACGGTCTGGGGCCTGCGGGCGACGACCTGTTCCCAGGTGGCGTCGCCGAAGGACTTGTCGAGGTCGGCGAAGACGTTGCGGCCTCCGGCGCGGGTGATCAGTTCGTTGCCGATGCCCTTGCCGCCGGCGGTGAAGGCGGTCTTGTCGCCGCTGTCGTAGACGAAGACGGAGAGCGGTTCGACGCCCTTGAGCTTCTTCGCGGTGTCGGCGACGGTGGCGCGCGCGCCGGCGATCCACTTCTCGGCGCGGCCGGGGACGCCGAAGGTGCGGCCGACTTCCCGTACTTCCTGGTAGACGTCGTCCAGGGTGGTCCTGCCCCGGGTGCAGTTCTCCAGGTTGAGCCGGGTGTTGACGCCGGATCCCTTGAGCGCGTCGCGGCTGCGGCCGTCCCCGGCGTCGAAGGCGCTGGAGTAGCCGCCGTACACGAAGTCGGGGTTGGCGGCGAGAAGTTTCTCCTTGGAGGGGTACTCCTTGGCGAGGACCGGGACGTCCGCGTAGGCCTTGGCGTAGGCGGGAAGGATCTTGTCGTCCAGGTAGGCGGTGCCGACCAGGGACTTCTGGAGGCCGAGGGCGAGCATGACCTCGGTGGCGTGCTGGTTCATGGTGACCACCCGCTTCGGCGGGGCCTGATAGGTGGTGGTCACCCCGCAGTTGGTGACGGTGTACGGGAAGCCCTGGCGGGCCTCGGCGGGTTTCGCACGGGCCGCGTCCTTGCCGTCCGTACCGCCTCCGCAGGCGGCGAGCGGGAGGAGCGCGGCGGACAGGGCGACGGCGGTGAGCGCGCGGCGGCGCCGGGGAACGACATGCACGGCTGGGCCTCCTCCAGGGGATTTCCGCGTCCCCTGGTTGGTGGAAGAAGGGCGGCAGGTCAGTTCCTGGCTGCCGGGCCGTCCAGGTCTGTCCTGGGGGCCCGGTCACAGTGGCGGGACCGCGCCGGATTCTCACCGGCTTCCTGGGTTCCTGCCGCCTCGGGTTCGCCGGTCAGTCTCTCAGACGCCCTCGGGGGCTTCCGCGACGACCTCGACGACCTCTTCCGTGACCTGGCCGTCGACGATGCGGTACGAGCGGAACTGGAAGGGGCCGAGGCCGTCGGTGTCGGCGGTGGAGACCAGCACGTAGTGGGCCCCGGGCTCGTTCGCGTACGTGATGTCGGTACGGGACGGGTAGGCCTCGGTCGCCGTGTGGGAGTGGTAGACGATCACCGGCTCCTCGTCGCGGTCGTCCATGTCCCGGTAGAGCTTGAGCAGGTCGGCCGAGTCGAACTCGTAGAACGTGGGCGAGCGCGCCGCGTTGAGCATGGGGATGAAGCGCTCGGGGAGTCCGGTGCCGGCCGGGCCCGCGACCACGCCGCAGGCCTCGTCGGGGTGGTCGCGTCGGGCGTGCGCGACGATCTGGTCGTGCAGGGCCTGGCTGATGGTGAGCATGCTGGAAATATAAACGGACCCGGCCCCGCGCAGGGCGGGACCGGGTGGGGGTACGGAGGCCGGAGCGCGTCGCGTACGGAGACCGGGGGCCGGTCCCGTACGGAAGGCGCTTACTCCGCCACTGAGGCGTACCCGGGCGCGTCGCTCCCGGTGCTCCCGGTCGTACGGCGCTGGAGGAGCCGCCAGCCCACCGCGAGCCCGGCCGCCCAGACCGCGCCGACGTACAGGGAGACCCGCGCGTCCTTGTCGTACGCGATCAGGCAGGTGACGAGCGCCAGGAAGGCGACCGCGACCCAGCTGAACACCGCCCCGCCGGGGGCCGGGAACGGGGACGCCGGCAGGCGGCCCGCGTCGACGGCGCGGCGGTAGCGGATGTGGCTGACCAGGATCATCAGCCACGTCCAGATCGCGGCGGCGGTCGCCACGGACGTGACGTATCCGAACGCCTTCTCCGGGACGATGTAGTTGAGGATCACGCCGACGCCCATCAGAGTGACGGAGACGCTGATGGCGAGCGCCGGGGTCTTGCGGGAGTTGAGCCGGCCGAGCGCCCTGGGTGCCTCGCTGTTGGCGGCGAGGCCGCGCAGCATGCGGCCGGTGGAGTACATGCCGGAGTTGCAGGAGGAGAGCGCGGCGGTGAGGACCACGAAGTTGACGATGCCCGCGGCGAGGGGGATGCCCATCTTCTCGAAGGCGTGGACGAACGGGCTGGTGCCGGCGGAGAACTCGGTCCACTGGACGACGGCGAGAATGACGGAGAGCGCGCCGACGTAGAACACGATGATGCGCCAGGGCAGGGTGTTGATCGCCTTGGGGAGGGTCTTCCCGGGGTTCCGCGACTCGCCCGCGGTGACGCCGACGAGTTCGACGGCGAGGTAGGCGAACATCACGCCCTGGAGGGTCATCAGGCTGGAGCCGACGCCGTTCGGGAAGACGCCGTCGTGCGCCCAGAGGTTGGAGGCCCGTGCGGTGTCGCCGGCCTCGGAGAAGCCGAGGGTGAGGACGCCGAGGCCGATCACGATCATGCCGATGATGGCGGTGACCTTGATCATCGAGAACCAGAACTCGACCTCGCCGAAGATCTTCACCGAGATCAGGTTCACCCCGAAGAGGACCACGAGGAAGACCAGCGCGCTGACCCACTGCGGGATCGCGGGGAACCAGAAGTGGATGTAGATGGCGGCGGCGGTCAGCTCGGCCATGCCGGTGACCACCCACATCAGCCAGTACGTCCATCCCGTCGCGAACCCGGAGAAGGGGCCCAGGAACTCCCGCGCGTACTCCGCGAAGGAGCCCGACACGGGGCGGTAGAGGAGCAGTTCGCCGAGGGCGCGCATGATGAAGAAGATCACGACGCCGGCGAGGGCGTACATGAGGATGATGCTGGGCCCCGCCTTGGCGATGTTCGCCCCGGCGCCCATGAAGAGGCCGACGCCGATGGCGCCGCCGATCGCGATCATCTGGACCTGCCGGCTGCCCAGTCCCCGCTCGTAGCCCTCTTCGCCGGGGTGGTCCTCACCGGTACGGGGAGCGGTTCCGCCGCCGTCGTCCTGCCCCTGGTCGACCTGCGCAGAGGTCATGGTGATGCGCCCTTTCTGCCGGCCGGCCCGCGCCGTCGTCGGCGGCGGGCCGGTTGCTGATCCCCCCGGATACGGCCGTCAGGCCGACAGCGTCTCGATGAGGCTCTCCTGGAGGGCGCCGAGCCAGAGGTAGGCCATCACCATCGGCTTGCGCGGGTCGGAGTCGGGCAGCCGGTACAGCTCGGCGCCCTCGTCCTCGTCCGTGACCTCCAGGCGGGTGCCTATCGTCAGCCGGAGGTCGTTGAGGGCGCCCAGCCAGTGCAGGCACTCCTCGCCGCTCAGCTTGAGGACGGCGCCGCCCTCGCCGGTGGGGCCCAGCGCGTCGAGCGAGCGGACGACGGCGATGCCGTCGGCGCGCTTGCGGTCGCGCAGGTCGTTCTCCGTGAAGCGCCGGAACTCCGCGGAGAACTCCTTCAGTTCGTCGTCGCCGTCGCCGTACGCGTCCGGGAAGAGCCGGGCCAGCGCGGGGTCCTCGGGCGGTTCACTGGGGCCGACCGCGAAGAGCGCGGCGAGCGGGTCCTCGCCCTGGGCGGGCTCGTCGCCGGGGCCGATCAGCTCCAGCAGCTGCATGGCCAGGGAGCGCAGGATCGAGATCTCCACCTCGTCGAGCGCGACGGCCGCGCCGCCGCCCGGGGTGGCCTCGAAGTGCCCGGCCATCAGTCGCGGTCCTGGGTCAGGGTCGCCCAGAGGCCGTATCCGTGCATCGCCTGCACGTCGCGTTCCATCTCCTCGCGGCTGCCGCTGGAGACGACCGCGCGGCCCTTGTGGTGGACGTCGAGCATCAGTTTGTGTGCCTTGTCCTTGGAGTAGCCGAAATACGTCTGGAAGACGTACGCCACATAACTCATGAGGTTGACCGGGTCGTTGTGGACGATCGTCAGCCAGGGCACATCGGGTTCGGGGACGACGAACGTCTCCTCGGCCGATTCGGGGCGTTCGATCTCTGTCGGAGCGACACTCACGGTTCGGGACGACCTTCTTCTCTGCCGGTTGCAGCCCGGGATTCAGCCCTGCACGACCCATGCTGCCACCCGCGGGGGCCGGTCGCACAAACGACTCCGGGGGCGGCGCGGGAGGCGGCGGAAAAGAAATCGTCACTCTGACGAGTATTGGGGGTAGCATCGTCTGTATGAACACTGCGGACCTTGGGCTGCCGGTGGACGTGCCGTCGACCGCGCTCTTCACCGACCAGTACGAGCTGACCATGCTCCGAGCCGCCCTCAGGGCCGGTACGGCCGACCGCCGCTCGGTCTTCGAGGTCTTCACCCGGCGGCTGCCGGAGGGGCGCCGGTACGGGGTCGTCGCGGGCACCGGGCGCGTCCTGGACGCCGTGGAGAACTTCCGCTTCGACGCGGACGTCCTGCGCTTCCTGCGGGAGCGGAAAATCGTCGACGAGGAGACGCTGGCCTGGCTGGCCTCGTACCGCTTCGGCGGGGACATCTGGGGCTACCCGGAGGGCGAGACGTACTTCCCGGGCTCGCCGATCCTGCGGGTGGAGGGCTCCTTCGCCGAGTGCGTGCTGCTGGAGACCGTGATCCTGTCGATCCTCAACCACGACTCGGCGATCGCCGCGGCGGCCTCCCGGATGGCGGCGGCGGCCGGGGGGCGGCGGCTGATCGAGATGGGCGCGCGGCGCACGCACGAGCTGTCGGCGGTGGCGGCGGCGCGCGCCGCGTACGTCGGCGGGTTCGACACGACGTCGGACCTCGCGGCCGGCTTCCGGTACGGCATCCCGACCGTGGGCACGAGCGCGCACGCCTTCACCCTGCTGCACGACACCGAGCGCGACGCGTTCCGGGCGCAGGTCGACTCGCTCGGGCGGGGCACGACGCTGCTGGTGGACACGTACGACGTGGCCGAGGCGGTGCGTACGGCGGTGGAGATCGCGGGGCCCGAACTGGGCGCCGTCCGCATCGACTCGGGCGACCTGCTGCTGGTCGCGCACCGGGTACGGCAGCAGCTGGACGAGCTGGGCGCGGTGAACACCCGGATCGTGGTCACCTCCGACCTGGACGAGTACGCGATCGCCTCGCTGGCGGCTGCCCCGGTGGACGCGTACGGCGTCGGCACCCAGCTGGTCACCGGCAGCGGGCACCCGACGTGCTCCATGGTCTACAAGATCGTGGCGCGCGCGGAGTCCGCGGACCCGGCGGCGCCGCTCGTCCCCGTGGCGAAGAAGTCGCTGGGCGGGAAGACGTCGATCGGCGGCCGCAAGTGGGCCGCGCGGCGGCGGGACGCGGAGGGCCGCGCCGAGGCCGAGGTGCTCGGCACCGGGCCCGTACCGCCCGATCTGCTCGACGACCAGCTGCTGGTGCAGCTGGTCAAGGGCGGCAGGGTGGTGGCCCGCGAGCCGCTGGACGCGGCGCGGGACCGGCACATCGCGGCGCGGGCGGGGCTGCCGATGTCGGCGATCCAGCTCTCGCGCGGGGAGCCGGTGATTCCGACCGTGTACCTCTGACCGGCGCCCGTCCCCTCCCCCAGGGGCGGCGGAGTCTCTAGGCTCGCAACCGCCCCGAAGCCGTCCGCTCCCACCGAAGGAAACCAGCCATGCACCGCGCCTTGATCGTCGTCGACGTTCAGAACGACTTCTGCGAGGGCGGGAGCCTCGCGGTCGAGGGGGGCGCCGATGTGGCCGCCGCCATCACCGACCTCATCGGCGAGGCGACCGCCGTGTACCGCCACGTGGTGGCGACGCGTGACCGCCACATCGACCCGGGCAGCCACTTCGCCACGGCTCCGGCGGTCCCGGACTACGAGACGACCTGGCCGGCGCACTGCGTGGCCGGAACGGAGGGGGTGGGCTTCCACCCGAACTTCGCCCCGGCGGTGGCGTCCGGCGCGATCGACGCGGTGTTCGACAAAGGCGCGTACACGGGGGCGTACAGCGGCTTCGAGGGCTCGGACGAGAACGGCACCGGCCTGGCGGACTGGCTCCGCGAGCGCGAGGTGACCGAGGTCGACGTGGTAGGCATCGCGACGGACCACTGCGTACGCGCGACGGCCCTGGACGCGACAAGTGAGGGATTCGTCACCCACGTACTCCTGGACCTGACGGCAGGCGTGTCCCGAGAAACGACGGACCGCGCCCTGGACGAGATGCGCACAGCAGGAGTAACCCTCAGGGGCAAGCCAGTGGTGGCCTGATCCACCCGTCCGGCGTGAGGGGGGTGGGGCCGGAGGAGGCATGGGTGTCCGGACGTAAAGCGTCGCAGCTCGCGCGAAGCGCGGTGAGGATAGCAGTCCGGACACCCGTGCCTCCGGAGGCCCCACCCCCCGGCACCACGACACATCAAGCCCGTCCGGCGCTTGAGGACACATACGGCCGGAGGCCGTGCACCACCGGCCCGGGGGCCCACAGAACCGCCCGCACACGGCCACAAGCGGCCCTACGCCGCCCTCCCCACCGGCCCCCTCAGCAACGCGCCTATCGGCTGCCACAGCTCCTCCACGCACTCCGGAGTCGTCCGCCACAGCAGCCCGTCCGGGTGGTGCAGCACCGCCGTGATCTCGTCCAGCGTCGGCGGCTCCGCGTTCCCCCGCAGGTACACCGCCCGGAGCCCCAGATTCCGCAGCCTGGTCAGGGCGCGGGCGCGGTTCCCCGCGTGGACCAGGACGCGGACCGCGCCGCCCTCGGTCGCCGGGCTGGGCAGGGTCAGTGCCACCACCACCGTGCCGTTCGGGAGTCTGCTGAAGCCTCCGCCTGCCATGGTCTTCCTCTCCCCCGTGTGCCGGTCGAGCGTCGTCATGAGACGTCTTGTCAATAAGACGCCCGTAGGACGCACCTAAACACGATCGGCCGCCGCCCGCTAGAGGGCGACGGCCGATCATGGTTTGACCTGCGGTTACTTCCGGTTACCGGCCGGAGGGACCCACGTGGACCGTGAGCGTCTGGCCATCCAGCGGCTGACCGACGATCGTGATCTTCGTGTTGGTGTCAGGAACCTGCACACTGCCCTGCGGGTTCGCCGGGTCGTAGTAGGTGCCCTTGCGGTCGTCGAAGACGGGCGAGCCCAGCTTCGGCTTGATCTTGGCCGCGACGTTCGCCTTGTGCAGCGTCAGACCCTGCGTCGGCCACCAGCTGAACGTGGAGTCGTAGGCCTGGATGCGGTTGCGCATCAGCGACCCGTCGGCCCACTTCTCGGCCTTCGCGTGCGCGTCGATCGGCAGGACAAGACCCTCGCCCGCGTGCTGGCTGGTGTTGTTGTCCTTCTGCGAGGTGTCCCACAGCCAGATCAGCAGACCGGTCTGGTACGGGAAGTGCTCCACCTTGCTGTCGTTCGGCGCCGCGAACCCGAAGTTGTACGGACCGACCTTGAGGGTCTCGTCGTACGACACGTACTGGCGGTTCTCGGCGATGTAGTACTGCGGGTAGTCCTGGGTGAAGGACTCACCGATGCGCGAGAAGCCCTTCGCGGTCCAGCCCGCGTCGTCGCCCTCGGCGTTGTCCGTGAAGAGCGGGGCGCCGTCGGCGACCACGCTGATCGCGTCGGCCGCGAAGCCCTTGCCGCCCGCGCCGCCGTCCGTCTGGTAGCGGAAGCGGATGTCGACCTTCTTGCCCGCGTAGGCGTTGAGGTCGTAGACGAGCTTCTTGTACGAGCCCGAACCACCGGTCAGCGCCGGCTTGTCGGCCGAGTCACGGGTGATCGGCAGACCGTCCGCGGTGCCCTCGGCCGGCGTCCAGTTGCTGCCGTCCGTGGAGACCTCGGCGTACAGGTAGTCGTAGTCCGCCTCGATGTCCCACCAGCCCTGGAGCTGCAAGGACGCCGTGGACTTGCCGGTCAGGTCGACCGAGCGGGTGAGGGTGTTCTTGAGGTCGTCACCCATGTCGCTCCACCACTGCTTGGAGCCCTCGGCGGGCTTCACGACCGTGGTGGTCTCTTCCTTGGGCGGCAGGTCCACGATCAGCGCCTGCGGGTTCTTGGTGTTGTACTCCGAGACACCCAGCTTGGCCGTCGAGTTCGTGGCGGCCTTGGCCTTGGCGTAGCTGAGCCAGCCGAGCTGGAGCTTGTCCCAGGCCGTCATGTCGCCCGGCCGGTCGCCGATGGCGTCCTTGCCGTTGCCCAGCCAGGAGCCCGACGACATCAGGGTCCAGAAGGCGGTGGAGTTGTCGCCGCCCGCGGTGTCGTACAGGTCGGGCAGGCCCAGGTCGTGGCCGTACTCGTGCGCGAAGACGCCGAGGCCGCCGTTCTCCGGCTGCATCGTGTAGTCGCCGACCCAGATCCCGGTGTTGCCGATCTGCGTACCGCCGGACTTGTTCTCCGCCGGGCCGGTGCGGCCCGCGTCGGTGCCGTACGCGTACCAGCGGTGCGCCCACAGGGCGTTGGTGCCCTCGGCGCCGCCGCCGGCCGACTCGTCCTCGCCCGCGTGGACGATCTGGAAGTGGTCGATGTACCCGTCGGGCTCGTTGAAGTTGCCGTCGCCGTCGAAGTCGTAACGGTCCCACTGGTCGTAGCCGGCGAGGTCCGTCTTGATCTGGGCGTCCGTCCGGCCCTTGGCCTTCTGGTCGGCGGCCCACGCGGTGACGCCGTCCTTGACCGCGTCCCAGACGTTGGCGCAGTTGGAGCTGCCGCAGTAGTTCGAGCCGTAACGGGCCTCGTTGTACGGGACCTTGACCCAGTCGGAGACCTCGCCGTCGACCGAGTAACGCCCGGAGGACGTCTTCTCGTAGTAGGTCTTCAGCGATTCCTTCTGCTGGCCCTTGCGGTCCTTGCCCTCACCGAAGTAGAGGTCCTGGAAGTGCTGCTGGTTGTAGTCGGCCTGCCAGGCGGTGGAGTTGTCCACCTTCCGGTCGGGCTCGGCTATCTCGTTGTGCTGCGGCCCGGGCGTGCCGCCGTACTTGACGACCGGCGGCTTGGGGCCGGCCGCGCCGTCCGGGTCGTACTGCGAGGTGGTGTCCACCTGGTCGCCGAACTCCACCAGCACGGTGAAGATCTTGTCGGTCTTCTCGCGGCCCAGCTCGACGTACTTCTTGTTGCCGAGCTTGACGACCTGGGAGCCGCCGCGCTTCTCGACCTTGGCGTCACCCGCGACGACCTGTTCCATGGCGGCGCTGCGCTCGGCCGCCTGCTGCTTGCTGAACGGGCCGTCGAGGTCGTGGTCGACCTCGGCCTTCTGAGGAGCCGGGTCGCGGCGCTCGATGCCGGCCGAACCGGCTGAGGGGTTGCCCTCGGCCTGTGCCGTGGTGAAGGCAGAAGCGGTGGCGGCGGTCGCGGCGAGTGCCACGATCACCGCGGACACTCTTCTTGCCCGTCGGTTGCTGATCACGTGATGCTGTCCTCCCCGGCGCATGCGAGCGGCGGTCCGGGAGTTGGGGGATCCGCGCGCGTATGCGCGTCATAAGTGGCTGTATTTGATCTGAGTTGAAGGAGAAAAGCCAGACCTTGACTTGAACTGGTCAAGTGCATTATGCGCGGGGGGACCTCCGGTATACGGACGGGGGCGGCGGAGTACGGCCCCCGGGCCCGCAGGGGCCCCGGCCGCGGGCCGCGCCGGGATGCCGGTCCGGCCGGGACACGCGAACAACGGGCGCACCGAATCGTCCACTTGGCGGGGGGCGTGACTCCATGCGCCCCCCGTGCGACGGCACCGTGGGTCAGCCCACGCTTACTGTTGGTTCCGCGGGGGCATCCACCGTCGTAGAGTCGGGGAAGACTGCGACTGACAGTGCGATCACCTGTGCGACCACTGCGAGCGGCAGTGCGGCGTACGTGCGAGACACGCGAGACACCACACCGATGCTCCGAGGGACGGATTCCGCCATGCCGCGTCCGACTGCCGCACAGCTCGCCTACGGTTCCGCCACGGTCGTCTGCTCGACCCTCGTCATGCTGCTGCTCTCCGGTACGTCCACGGGCATAGGCGTCGCGGTGATCGGTATAGCCGCTCTCGCCCTGGGGCTGATCGTCGCCGTGACCGTACCGCTGCCCGGCCGGGCCAGGGCGGCTCGCGCCGCGGCCAGGGCCCGTACGTCCTCCGGTGCCGGGACCGGGACCGCCAAAGAGGCCCGGGTGCCGGCCGCACGCGCGCACGCGGGTGGGGGCGCGGAGTCCCGCTTCGGTCAGCATTCACTGCGCCGCTGAGACGACGACGGTCCTGGCCACCCGGTCGTGGAGGCCCTGTCGGTAGGGCCTGCCCGTCCAGATCGTCAGGATGATGACCGCCCACCAGAGGCAGAAGCAGCAGAGCAGCGCGGGCAGCCAGAGGACGACGGCCCGCAGCAGCGAGGCGTTCGTGTCCGGCACCCCGCCGTCGTTGAGCATCGCGACGCGCAGCCTCAGCCAGCGCTTGCCGAGCGTCTGGCCGTTCCTCTTGGTCAGCAGGGTGTCGTAGGCGACGTAGGCGATGAGCGAGATGAGCGACCAGAGCCACTGCCTGCCGGTGTTCACCTGGTCGGTGAAGTCGTTCCACTCGTTGTTCCCGTTCGACGTCGACGTGTCGAAGCCGCCGACGGCGAGCGAGAGGATCGCCACCGGAATGGCGATGATGAGGACGTCGATGATCCGGGCCGTGAGCCGCTTGCCGAAGGGCGCGAGGGGCGCCATGCCCGCGTAGGGGTCCGCGCCGCCGTAGGGGCCGCCGCCGCCGAGCGGGTCCCCGCCGTACGGACCGTCTCCCCCGCCCCCGTACGGACCGTCTCCCCTGCCCCCGTACCGGCCGCCGCCTCCGGGGCCGCCTCTCCGGCCGCTTCCCGGGGGGCCGCCGAAGGGGTCGGAGCCTTCCGGGGGAGGTGGGGGCGGGACACCTGCCGCTCCCCCGTAGGGAGATCCGTACGGCGATCCGTACGGGGAGTCCCCGGACGGCCCGTCACCTCCCGGCCCTGAGCCCTCCGCCCCCGAGCCCTCCGATCCTGAGCCCTCCGACGACGGGGACTGCCGCGGTTTCTTGCGAAACGGGTCGTCGTCGGGTGGCTGCTGGTCGGGCGGCGGCCGGTCGTTGCTCATGGGGGCAGTGCACCGCGCCCGCGAAGGGCCCGCAACGGCTTGCCCGCCGTTCGGAGGTACGGCCGACGGCCGGACGGAGCTGACGGAGGGTCGGCCGATCCCCCGTCAGGCGGCCGGACCGCCCCTCACCGGTGCCGCGCGGTCAGCCCGCCACGAAGGTGTGCGCGGCCTTGTCGTGCCAGCACTGCCGCCACGGCCGGTCGAACAGGCACCACAGGACGTTGAGCACGCCCACCACGAGCAACCCCAGCACCCCGTAGACCAGCCAGCGGCGCAGGGCCGCGCCCAGGGTCGGGGACTCGTGGGACTCGATGTCCCGCACCTGGAGGCCGCAGAGCTTCTTGCCCAGCGTGCGGCCCCACTTGGCGGTGGGCAGCGCCTCGTACAGGACCCCGACGACCAGCAGCGCGCCGAGCACGGCGCCGAGATACCCGGCCGTCGTCGAGTCGAGCAGCCAGACGGTGACGGTCTCCCCCGTCTGCTTCGCCGCCTCGATCTTGTCGTCCACATGCGTGCGGGCCCTGGCCGCGAGCGGCAGGGCGACGGCCCCGACGATCGCGCCGAGCACGAGGGTGTCGATCAGCCGGGCCACGAGGCGCTTGCCGAGACCGCCGGGCCTGGCCGCCGCCTGGGCCTGCGCGGCCTGGAGGAACGGGTCGCTGACCGGGGGCTTCCACGGCACGACGGGCTGGTCGCCGGCGGGCTGCGCGAGCTGGTGCACCTGCTGCGCCCAGGAGGCGGAGCCGCCGCCGGCGCCGGCCTGGCGGGGCTGCGGCGGTTGCGGGGGCGAGGGTTGCGGCGCCTGTGCCTGTTGCCGGGACTCCTTCTGCGACTGCGGGGGTACGGTGCCCGCCCCGGCCGCGCCGGGGGTCATGGAGCGGACCGGCAGGGCGCCGTCGGCCTGGTCGGTACGGCCGGCCGCGGCGTCCTCGTCCTTGGCCCGGCGGGCGGCGCGCAGGGCGCGGATCGCGATCGTGCTGTCGACGGGGGGCTGGCCGGCCGCTCCGGAGGACGGGATCTGGCCGGGGACGGCGGCGGGCCGGTCCGTACCGCCCTCGCCGGTGCCCGGGCCGCCGCGCCGGTCGCCGGTGTCGGCTCCCGTACCCGTACCCGTGCTCGTACCGGTGCCGGGACCCGTACCCGCGCCCGGTCCTGACGGGACACCGCGGCGCATGGCGCGGATCGCGACCGTGCCGTCCGTGACGGGCGGGCCGTCGTCCGCGGCGGGCCCGGGCGTGCGGACTCCGGGCAGGGCTCCGCCCGTCGGGTCGACGCGCGCGGGGAACGGCGGGATTTCGCGGCGCGGCGAGGCGGGCTCGGGGGCCGGGTTCGGGACGCGCGGGTCCTGGGGCGGCGCGCCCCAGGAGACGCGGTGGTCCCGCTCGCCGCCGAAGCCGGTCTGCCGGGAGGCGTCGGCCTGCCACGCGGACGACGGTTCCTGCCGGGGCTGTTCGGCGGCCCGCGGTTCCTCGTCGAAGAACACCGGCCCCGTCTCCTCGAAGGCGGGCACCGCGGGCGCGGCGGAGGCCGCCGCGTCGGCACCGGGCGGTGCGGGGCGGCTCGATCCGGGCACCCACGCTGCTCCGTTCCAGTACCGGACGTATCCGGGGATGGACGGATCGGGGTAGTAGCCGGGAGCGGGGTTGCCGTCTCCGGTCGCCGAGGTTGGGGCGCTCATCACCGTGGTCCCGTATCTCCTCTGAGCCAATTCAGAGTCCACATCTATCAGACCACCGGGGTCCCCATGGCCGCTCCGGTCGTTTGAGCCACTTTCCGGTCGGGGTGACGGGGCGGAGGACGGGGCGGAGGACGGGGCGGAGGGTACGGGTCGGGAAGCCGCGCGTACCGAAAAGTCGTACCGCACATTCGTGTCGGAAGTCGCGTCATGATTCGTCCGCACCGCGCTCTCTACCGGTACGGCCCGCCGTCGGGGCCCGTACCGAGAGAGGAAGTGCCGCCCATGCACACCGTGGTGGAACGCGAACTGGAACTGAACCTGGTGCTGTCGCCGGAGCGCAGCATCCCCGTCCCGGCCCGGCTGACCTATCGCACGGACGATCCGTGCGCCGTGCACATCGCCTTTCACATCGGCTCCGAGGCGCCGGTGCACTGGACCTTCGCCCGGGAGCTGCTCGTGGAGGGGATCTTCCGGCCGTGCGGGCACGGTGACGTACGGATCTGGCCGACCAAGTCCGGCGGGCGCAGCGTCCTGTGTGTGGCCCTCACCTCCCCGGACGGTGACGCGCTGCTGGAGGCGCCGGCCGTGGCGGTGTCGGCGTGGGTGGAGCGGACGCTGCGGATCGTGCCGCCGGGGACGGAGTGCGAGCGGCTGGGCATCGAGGAGGGGCTGGCGGGGCTGCTGGCCCCGGCGCCCGCCGACGACCTGTGGCTGCGGGATCCGTGGCCCTCGGACGGGTCGGCGGAGCCGGCCGACTCCGCCGAGGGGGAGGTGGAGGCGGGGTGACCCTCTGGTCCGGCGGGGTGAGCCCCTGGTCCGGCGGGGTGACCCCCTGGTCCGGCGGGAGGGGCCGCCGGTCAGAAGAGCTTGCCCGGGTTCAACAGGCCCAGCGGGTCGAACGCCTGCTTGATGCCCCGCTGCAACTCCAGCCCGACCGGGCCCAGTTCGCGGGCGAGCCAGTCCTTCTTCAGTACGCCGACGCCGTGTTCGCCGGTGATCGTGCCGCCGAGTTCGAGTCCGAGCGCCATGATCTCGTCGAAGGACTCGCGGGCGCGGCGGGACTCGTCGGGGTCGGCCGCGTCGAAGCAGACCGTCGGGTGGGTGTTGCCGTCGCCCGCGTGGGCGCAGACGCCGATCGTGAGCCCGTACTTCTCGCCGATCCGCTCGATGCCTTCGAGCAGGTCGCCGAGGCGGGACCGGGGTACGCACACGTCGTCGATCATCGTCGTGCCCTTGACGGCCTCCAGCGCGGGGAGCGCCAACCGCCTGGCCTGGAGCAGCAGTTCGGACTCGGCGGTGTCCTCCGCCGGGACGACCTCGGTGGCGCCCGCCGCTTCGCACAGCAGGCCGACGGCCGTCAGGTCGGCCCCGGGGTCGTGGGTGTCGAAGGCGGCCAGCAGAAGGGCCTCGGTGGTGTCGGGGAGGCCCATGTTCGCCATGGCGTTGACGGCCCGGACGGTCGTACGGTCCATCAGTTCGAGGAGGGACGGGGTGTGGCCGCTCTCCATGATCCGGCAGATGGCGTCGCAGGCGGCGGTCGCGCTGCCGAACTCGGCGGCGAGGACGAGCTGGCGCGGGGGCCGGGGGCGCAGGGCGAGGACGGCCTGGACGACGATGCCGAGGCTGCCCTCGGAGCCGACGAAGAGGCGGGTCAGGTCGTAGCCGGCGACCCCTTTGGCCGTACGGCGGCCGGTGGTGAGGAGCCGTCCGTCGGCGAGGACGACGTCGAGGCCGAGGACGTACTCGGCGGTGACGCCGTACTTCACGCAGCACAGTCCGCCGGAGGCGGTGCCGATGTTCCCGCCGATCGTGCAGGTCTCCCAGCTGGAGGGGTCGGGCGGGTAGAAGAGGCCGTGTTCACCGACGGCGCGGGAGAGCGTGGCGTTGACGACGCCCGGCTCGACGACGGCGATCCGGTCGACCGGGTTGATCTCCAGGATCCGGTCCATCTTCAGCAGGGAGAGGACGACACACCCGTCCGAGGCGTTCGCGGCGCCGGACAGACCCGTGCGGGCGCCCTGCGGGACGACGGGGACGCGCAGGGCGGTGGCCGTGCGCATGACGTGCTGGACCTGTTCGACCGTCCGGGGCAGGACGACCACCGCCGGAGTGCCGGCCTCGCAGAAGCTCGCCATGTCGTGGGCGTAGGACGCCGTGATGTCGGGGTCGGTGATCAGGGCTTCGTCGGGCAGTCCTGCCCGCAGCTGTGCGAGGAGATCGTCCATGATCCCAGCGTCGCATCCGGGGCCATCGGTGTGAACCCGTCTGCGATCCACCACGCGGGAGCGGGTGTGCTCTTCGTATTGACGCACAGTAATCAACATGAACGCCATGAAGACGGATCAGCTCAAGCGGGTCAGGCGGGCGGCGCTGGCCACCGGGGTCGGCGGAGCGCTGGTCGCCGGTGTCCTGCTGGTGGTGCCGGACCGGGGGGCGGAGCCGGCGCCCGCGCTCGGCCCCGAGGCCCGTGCGATGGCCGCGGTGGGGGCGGGTGCGCCGGCGGCGCTGCCGGACCTGGCGGCGCTCGTCCGGGACCGGGAGGACCGGGTACGGACGCATCCGGAGGACGCGGGGGCGTGGGCGGTGCTCGGCTCGGCGTATGTGGAGCGGGGGGTACGGCGGGCGGATCCGGCGTACTTCCCGAAGGCGGACCGGGCGCTGCGGCGGTCGCTCCAGGTGGCGCCGGGTGGGGCGGCCCGGGGGGCGGGGGGCGCGGGGGACACCGGGGGCGCTCGTGGGAAGGGCGCGTCCGCCGGCGCGTTCGGCCGTAGCGACGCGCTGATCGGTCTCGGCGCGCTCGCCAACGCCCGGCACGACTACGGCGCCGCCCGGAAGTGGGGCGAAGAGGTACGGAAGCGGGAGCCCGGCCGCTGGGCCGCCTACCCGGTCCTGATCGACGCGTACAACGGGCTCGGCGACTACGCGGCGGCGGGCAAGGCGCTCGACAGGCTCAAGAAGCTCCACTCGGGCGCGCCCGTGCTGGAGCGGTCCGCGGAGGTCTACCGGGACCGCGGCTGGCGTGAGGACGCGGAGGCGAAGGCCGCCGAGGCGGCGGCGCGCGCGGCCTCTCCGGTGGAGAAGGCCGAAGCGCTGTCCACGCAGGGCGAGTTGTCCTGGGAGCGGGGCGAACCGGCGGAGGCGCTGGGGTACTTCGACGGCGCGCTGAAGGCCGTACGCGACCACGCCGGGTCCCTGGCGGGGCGGGCGAGGGCGCTGGCGGCGCTGGGCCGTACGGAGGAGGCGTACGCGACGTACCAGCGGGCGAACGAGGAGATGCCGAGGCCCGAGTACGCCTTGGAACTGGGCGAGTTGTACGACGCGCGGGGGCTGGACGGCGACGCGCAGAACCAGTACGCGGCGCTGCGCGCCCGCGCGGAGGAGGCGCAGGTGCGGGGCGTGAACGAGGAGTTGGTCCTCGCGCGCTTCGAGACCGACCACGGGGATCCTAAGTCGGCGGTGGAGCGGCTGCGGGCGGAGTGGGCGCGCGGGCACCGGAGCATGGAGGTCGCGGACGCGCTGGGGTGGGCGCTGTTCCGTACCGGCGAGGGCAGGGAGGCGCTCACGTACGCGAAGAAGGCGACCGGACAGGGCAGGCGCAGCGCGCTGTTCGCGTACCACCGGGGCGAGATCGAGCGCTCGCTGGAGATGACGGGGGCCGCGCGCCGCCATCTGGATGAGGCGCTGAGGACCCATCCGGCGTTCTCGCCGCTGCTGGCGCCGAAGGCGCGGGAGGCGCTGGACGCGCTGGGGGAACCGGCGGCGGGTGGTCCCAAGGACCTTTACGGGCAGGCGGGTTCGGGGCCGTCGGCGAAGGCGGAGTAGGTCCGGGGACGGTGCCGGGGACGGTGCCGGGGACGGTGCCGGGACGGGTACGGCCCCACGGGTCAGTTTCCGTGGGGCCGTACGGCGTCCAAGCGTTCAACACCCGTGCGGAAGCGGCACGTCAGAGATTGCCGCGCTTCTCCTGCTCGCGCTCGATCGCCTCGAAGAGCGCCTTGAAGTTGCCCTTCCCGAAGCCCATCGAACCGTGCCTCTCGATCATTTCGAAGAAGACCGTCGGTCGGTCCTGGACGGGCTTGGTGAAGATCTGGAGCAGGTAGCCGTCCTCGTCGCGGTCGACCAGGATCTTGAGCTCGCGCAGCGTCTCGACGGGGACACGCGTCTCGCCCGCCCACTCGCCCAGCGTCTCGTAGTACGAGTCGGGGGTGTCGAGGAACTGGACTCCCGCGGCCCGCATGGCCCGTACGGAGGCGACGATGTCGTTCGTCGCGAGCGCGATGTGCTGGACGCCGGCGCCGCCGTAGAACTCCAGGTACTCGTCGATCTGCGACTTCTTCTTGGCGATGGCGGGCTCGTTGATGGGGAACTTCACCTTGAGCGTGCCGTCCGCGACGACCTTCGACATGAGCGCGGAGTACTCGGTGGCGATGTCGTCGCCCACGAACTCCTTCATGTTGGTGAAGCCCATCACCTGGTTGTAGAAGCCCACCCACTCGTTCATACGGCCGAGTTCGACGTTGCCGACGCAGTGGTCGACGGCCTGGAAGGTGCGCTTGGCGGGGGGCGCGACGATCGGGTCGGCGGCGGTGAAGCCCGGCAGGTAGGGGCCGTCGTAGCCGGAACGCTCGACCAGGGTGTGGCGGGTCTCGCCATACGTGGCGATGGCGGCGCGGACGACGGTGCCGTGCTCGTCCTTGCTCTCGTACGGTTCCTCGATGCCGCGTGCGCCGTGCCCGGTGGCGTAGGCGTAGGCGGCCCGGACGTCGGGCACCTCGATCGCCAGGTCGACCACGCCGTCGCCGTGCTCGGCGACGTGCGCGGCGAGGAAGCGGCCCCAGTCGGTCGAGGGCTTGATGACGGACGTGAGGACGAAGCGGGCGGAGCCGTTGGTGAGGACGTAACTCGCCGTCTCGCGGCTGCCGTTCTCCGGTCCCGCGTAGGCGACGAGTTTCATGCCGAAGGCCGTGGCGTAGTAGTGCGCGGCCTGCTTGGCGTTGCCGACGGCGAAGACGATCGCGTCCATGCCCTTGACCGGGAAGGGGTCGGCGGCGCGCGCGGTGTCGGGAGCGGTACCGAGGTGCATCGAGGTGTCTGCCATGGGCTCAGCGTCACCCCGTTCCACAAGGTGCGCAACAGTTCGCGGCTTCACTGGGCAATCTGTCCGGCGGGAGGCCAGAATGACGGGGCGATCTGCACAGAGTGACCATGGAACGACGCGAGGGGGAGGCGGTCATGGGGATCGACGGACTCGACGGCAGGCTGATCGTGCTGCTGGCACGGGAGCCCAGGATCGGGGTGCTGGAGGCCTCGCGGCGGCTGGGGGTGGCGCGCGGGACCGTACAGGCGCGGCTGGACCGGCTCCAGGCGCAGGGGGTGATCCGGGGGTTCGGCCCGACGGTGGACCCGGCGGCGCTGGGCTATCCGGTGACGGCCTTCGCGACGCTGGAGATCAGGCAGGGGCAGGGGGCGGACGTACGGGCCCACCTGGCGACCGTTCCCGAGGTGCTGGAGCTGCACACCACGACGGGGCAGGGCGACATGCTGTGCCGGCTGGTGGCGCGCTCGAACGCGGATCTCCAGCGGGTGATCGACCGGGTGGTGGGGTTCGAGGGGATCATGCGGGCGTCGACGGCGATCGTGATGGAGAACCCGGTGCCGCTGCGGATCATCCCGCTGGTGGAGCAGGCGGCGGGGGGTTCGGCGCTCGACTGAGGTGCACTCGGCCGAACAGGTGCGCTCGGCCGATCGGGTGCAAAGGAGTGGCTGCAAAAGATTGATTGCAAAGAAACCCTTGCATCGAGTTCTTTGCGTGTCTATCGTGGAGGCATGTCAGAAGCCCAGCAGCCCCCGGCCGGTGGCGACGTCCACGACCTCGATCCGCGCAGCCTGCGTGGACTCGCCCATCCGATACGGATGCGTCTGCTCTCCACCCTGCGACACCAAGGCCCCGCCACCGCCTCCCAGTTGGGCGAGCGGCTCGGCGAGTCCAGCGGTGCGACCAGCTACCACCTGCGGCAGCTGGCGACGTACGGATTCGTGGAGGACGTGCCGGAGCTCGGCAAGGGGCGGGAGCGCTGGTGGAAGGCGGCCCGGCGGGGCGTCACCTTCGACCGCTCGCTCTACACCGATGTCGATCCGGAGACCCGTACCGCCCTGGAGGTGTTTCTCCAGGAACTGGCGAACTCCCACACCAGGGAGTTGTCCACCTGGATCGGCTCCATCGGTGACTGGCCCGTCGAATGGCACGGAGCGGCGAACGTCAGCGACTACACCCTACGGCTGACGCCCGAGCTGGCGACGGAGATGAACGCGAAGGCCCACGCGCTCATCGAGAGCTACCGGGACCGCGCTCTTCCGGAGGACGCGGAGAACGTGGCACAGGTGCGCGTCCATCTCCACGCGCTGCCGCAGACCGAAGACTGACAACTGACGACACCGTACCGACCGTTCCTCACGGCGCCGGGCACCTCGGCGCCCCTCATCGATCGCGACCCGGGGGTTCCTCATGCATGCCGACATTCACCTGATGCTGCACAGCGAGCACTCCACCGAGCTACGCGGGCAGGCCGACGAGGACCGGCGGGCCATGTCCACCGCGCGGGCCGCCCGCGCCGCCTCACCCGGGGAGCCGGACCCCGCGTCGCACGATCTCCGGGCACGGCTGGGCTGGACGATGGTGGAGCTGGGGCTGCGCCTCGCGAGCCGTCCGCCCGCGCGAGAAATCCCCCTCGCGTGAGCCGCCGGGAGGCGGCGCCCGCGCCCGGGTTCGACAGACGGCCGCTGGCCGCCGTCCTCGCCGCCAACACCGTCTCCATCGCCGGGAGTTCACTGACCCTGATCGGGGTCCCCTGGTTCGTCCTCCAGACCACGGGCAGCGCGGGGCGGGCCGGGATCGTCGCCTTCTGCGCGACGCTCCCGGTGGTGATCGCGGCCGTGGTCGTCGGCCCGGTCATCGACCGGCTGGGCCGGCGCCGGGTGTCCATCGCCTCCGACCTGGTGTGCGCGGTCGCGGTGGCCGCCGTCCCGCTGCTGCACTTCGCGGGGGTGCTGGAGTTCTGGATGCTGTGCGTGCTGATGGCCCTCAGCGGTCTGGTGCACACCCCCGGTCTCACGGCGCGTTCCGTTCTCGTCCCCGACCTCGCCGAGCGCGCCGGGACGACCATGCCCAGGGCCGCCAGTCTGCTCGACGCGGTCTCCCGCGGGGCCCGCATGCTCGGGGCGGCGCTCGCGGGCGTCCTGATCGCGTTCCTCGGCGCCGAGACGGTCCTGCTCCTGGACGCGGCGACCTTCGCCGTCTCGGCGGCGCTCATAGCCGCCGGGGTACGGGGAGTGCGCGCGGCCGAGCCGCAGCGCCTCGCGCCCGTCTCCGTGAAGCGGTACCGCACGGAACTGCGCGAGGGCTACGCGTTCCTGGTCCGCACGCGCCTGCTGCTGGGGATCACGGTCATGGTGATGATCACCAACGGCATCGACCAGGGCTGGTCCGCGGTCCTGCTGCCGGTCCACGCGCGGGAGAATCTGGGCGGCCCCACCGATCTCGGGCTGCTGACGGCCGTGTTCGGCGGGTGCGCGCTGCTCGGGGCCCTGCTGTACGGGGCGTTCGGCGACCGCTTCCCCCGGCGCGTGGTGTTCGCGGTCGCGTTCCTCATATGCGGGGCGCCCCGGTACGTGGTCGGGGCGCTGGTGGACGGGACGGTGCCGCTGGCGGTGACGATGGCGGCCGGCGGGCTCGCGGCAGGTGTGCTCAACCCGATCCTGACCACGGTCATCTTCGAGTGGGTGCCGGCGGAGCTGCGCAGCCGGGTGTCGGGGGTGACCATGGCGGGCGTGGAGATGACCATGCCGCTGGGCGGGCTTGCGGCCGGCCTCCTGGTGGACCGGGCGGGGCTGGGTCACGCGATGCTGGCCTTCGGGGGGATCTACCTGCTGGCGACGCTGAGCCCGCTGGTCTTCCCCGCCTGGCGGGACATGGAGCGCGTTCCGGAACGGCACCGGGCGGGTGGCACTTCCGACGAGATCGCGGGCGCCGCCCCGGCCGCCGGGGTCAGCAGCCCGGGACCGAGCCGCCCTTCTCCAGCGCCCGCAGGGCCGACACCGCGCCCTTGAGGGTGGTGACGGGCACGAGCCGCATGCCCCGGGGCAGTTCGGCCTTGGCGTCCCCGCACTCCGCCTTCGGTACGAGGAAGACCGTGGCCCCGTCGCGCCCGGCGGCCTGGGTCTTCAAGGACACCCCGCCGACCGCGCCGACCTTGCCGTCCCCGTCGATCGTGCCCGTACCGGCGATGACGCGGCCCCCGGTCAGGTCGCCGCCCGAGCCGTCGCCGTCCAGCTTGTCGATGATGCCGAGGGCGAAGAGGAGCCCGGCGCTGGGGCCGCCCACGTCGGCGAGGTGCAGGCGAACGTCGACCTTCGCCGGGTCCTCGCGCAGGAAGCCGAGGGCGGCCTCGGTCGCGGAGTCCTGCGAGTCCACCATGTCGCGGGTGTTGTGCTGCTGGATCTCCTGGTCGGACTGGCCCGACGGGTAGACGGCGTCACGCGGCAGGACGGCCTCGTCGGTGCGGAACCAGCCCTTGGCCACGTCGGCCAGGTCGACGTCGGCGGACGGGCCGGTCGCCACGATGGTCGTCAGCCGCAGCTGCCCCTTCGTCGTGCGGGTGGGCGCGCCGTTGATGGTGATGACCTCCTGCCCCTGGTCGGACCCGAGGACGTTCGCGGTCAGTCCGGGCTGCGCCACGGCGTACGGCAGCGGCGCGGCGCCCGCGACGGCGAGCAGCGCGACCACCGGGAGGGCGCAGAGACCGAGACTGAGGGGGCGCGAGAGACGAGGAGGCACGCTGCCAATGTATCCGCCGTTCAGCGCAGGGCGTCGGCCACCTCACGGGCCGCGTCCACGACACGCGGGCCGACCCGTTCCGGCACGGAGTCGGCGAGCATCACCACTCCCACGCTCCCCTCTATGCCGGTCACCCCGATCAGCGCGGCGGCGGCGCCGCTGGCGCCCGCCTCCAGCTCGCCCTGGGTGAGGGTGCAGAGGGGCTCGGTCAGCGCGTTCTGCCGGGCGGCGAGGATGGCCTTGCCCGCGGCGCCCCGGTCCAGGGCGTGCCGGAAGCCGGCCCGGTAGGCGACGTGGTAGTCGGTCCAGGTGGGTTCGACGACGGCGACGGCCAGGGCCTCGGCGCCGTCGACGAGGGTCAGGTGCGCGGTGGCGCCGATGTCCTCGGCGAGCGAGCGCAGGGCGGGCAGGGCGGCTTCCCGTACCAGCGGATGGACCTGGCGGCCCAGGCGCAGCACCCCGAGGCCCACCCTGGCCCGGCCGCCCAGGTCGCGGCGGACCAGGGCGTGCTGCTCCAGAGTGGCGAGCAGGCGGTAGACGACCGTCCTGTTGACGCCGAGCTTGTTGGACAGCTCGGTGACGGTCAGGCCGTGGTCGGTGTCGGCGAGCAGTTTGAGGACACGCAGTCCCCGGTCGAGCGTCTGGGATGTCTCCGCGGTCACGACGCCCTCTCCTTCGGAGTGAGTGGCGACGGCTCTCTCACGGTGTGACGGCACCGGTCCCATCGGCGACGCACGGAGAGGCCGGCGGCGAGCCTTGGCGCACCGGCTGCGCTCCGAGGCGGTGGTGCCACGGGGCGTATGCATTGCGGGGACAGTAGCGATCGGCACCGCTGAGCGGAAGACCTCGTCCAGAATCCGGTCACGGGAGGTGAGTTACGCCGAGTTCGACACCCAAAACGGAATGAACGAGCACTTCCGAGGAACAGTCGCCTTATATCGGGCGCGCGTGCCCCTCCCCTCCCCGGCACGGTTCCCGTACCGGGGAGGGGAGGGGAAGGGAAGGGGAACTTGGCGGCGGGGGGTCACCGCATCCGGGTGGCCCACTCCTGGACCTTCTTGACCCGCTCGCGCAGCTGGCCGGCGGTCGCCTCGGCGCTGGGCGGTCCCCCGCACACGCGGCGCAGTTCGGTGTGGATGACGCCGTGCGGCTTGCCGCTCTGGTGGACGTACGCGCCGACCATGGTGTTCAGCTGCTTGCGCAGCTCCAGCAGCTCCTTGTGGGAGACCACGGGCCGCCGCTCGGCGGGCAGTTCCAGCAGGTCGGCCTCGGTGTCGGGCTTCTTGCGGCTGTGCGCGATCTGCCGGGCCTGGCGCTTCTGGAGCAGCATCTGCACCTGGTCCGGTTCCAGCAGTCCGGGGATGCCGAGGTAGTCCTGCTCCTCCTCGCTGCCCGGGTGCGCCTGCATGCCGAACTCGGCGCCGTCGTAGAGGACCCGGTCGAAGACGGCGTCGGACTCCAGGGCCTCGAAGGGCAGGGACTCCTGCTCGCCGGTGTCCTCGTCCAGTTCCCTCTCGGCCTCCGCCATCTCCTTCTCGGACTCGGCGTACGGGTCGTCCTCGCCGGCCTTCTTCGGCTTGTCGAGGACGTGGTCGCGCTCGACCTCCATCTCACCGGCGAAACCGAGGAGGTTCGGGATGGTGGGGAGGAAGACGGACGCGGTCTCGCCCCGGCGCCTGGAGCGCACGAAGCGGCCGACGGCCTGGGCGAAGAAGAGGGGCGTGGAGATCGTGGTGGCGTACACGCCGACGGCCAGGCGCGGCACGTCGACGCCCTCGGACACCATGCGGACGGCGACCATCCAGCGGTCGCCGCTGTGGGTGAAGTCGTCGATGCGCTTGGAGGCGCCGGTGTCGTCGGAGAGCACGACGGTCGCCCTGTCCCCGGTGATCTCCCGGATGAGCTTGGCGTACGCGCGCGCCGAGTCCTGGTCGCTCGCGATGACGAGGCCGCCCGCGTCCGGGATGCTCTTGCGCACTTCGGTGAGCCGCTGGTCGGCGGCGCGCAGGACGTTCGGCATCCAGTCGCCGCGCGGGTCGAGCGCGGTGCGCCAGGCCTGGGAGATCGCGTCCTTGGTCATCGGTTCGCCGAGCTTGGCGGCGATCTCGTCGCCGGCCTTGGTGCGCCAGCGCATGTTGCCGCTGTAGCTCAGGAAGATGACGGGGCGGACGACGCCGTCGCCGAGGGCGTTCCCGTACCCGTACGTGTAGTCGGCGGACGAGCGGCGGATGCCGTCGTTGCCCTCCTCGTACGCGACGAAGGGGATGGGGTTCGTGTCGGACCGGAACGGCGTACCGGTGAGCGCGAGGCGCCGGGTCGCGGGCTCGAACGCCTCCAGGCACGCCTCGCCCCAGGACTTGGAGTCGCCGGCGTGGTGGATCTCGTCGAGGATGACGAGCGTCTTGCGCTGCTCGCACTTGTTGCGGTGGAGCATGGGCCGGACGCCGACCCCCGCGTACGTGATGGCGACGCCGTCGTACTCCTTGCTCAACGGGCCCGCGCTGTAGTCGGGATCGAGCTTGATCCCTATCCGCGCGGCCGCCTCCGACCACTGCTTCTTGAGGTGCTCGGTGGGCGCGACGACGGTGATCTGCTGGACCACGTGGTGGTGCAGCAGCCAGCTGGCGAGGGTCAGCGCGAACGTCGTCTTCCCGGCGCCGGGCGTCGCGACGGCGAGGAAGTCCCTGGGCTGCTCCTGGAGATACCGCTCCAGCGCCCGCTCCTGCCAGGCGCGCAGCTTGTTGGCGGTACCCCAGGGGGCCCGGCCGGGGAAGGCGGGTGAGAGGTGGTGTGAGGAGGCGGTAGTAGTCACGGTCTCCGGTTCGGACGTGGGTGTAGGGGCGATCGCGCCGCGCGGGCTTACGTACGACAACCGGGCCACCTTATCGGGGGCCCGGGGAGATCCTCGTACGAACGAGGGCCGGGTCGCACGGGTGCGGCGAGGGTCACACCCGCGGGCCCCTCAGGTCCGTACGGGCCGCACGCGGGTCGCCACCCACACCCCCGCCAGCGCCACCGCGGCCATCGGCAGGAAGACCGCGGCGAACGCCGTCGGGTGGGAGCCCGTCGCGGTGGAGACCGCGTGGCCGCCCACCGAACCGCCGCCCAGGGCGGCGAACGCCGCGCCGCCCACCGCCAGCAGCAGGACGTTCGACAGGCCGTCGGAGATCTGGAGGGCGGCCGAGTTGAGGCCCGCCTCCTCCGGCGCGGAGAGCTTGAGGAGCAGCACGCTCGTCGAGGCGAGGACGAGGCCCATGCCGAGGCACCCCACGCCCCACGCCACCCCGACGATCCAGACGGGGACGGAGTGGATCAGTACGGTCGGGGCGGTCGCGATCGCGGCGGCGACCAGCACCATGCCGCCCGTCATCAGGCGCACCCGGTACGGCTCCATGCGCGGCCTGGACTGGATGTACGAACCGAGCGCCCAGGTCAGGCCGCCCACCGCGAGCGACAGCCCGGCCATCGTCGGCGACAGTCCGCGCTCGGTGACCAGCATCAGCGGTACGAAGCTCTCGGCGGCGATGAACGACCCGGCGGACACCCCGCGCAGCAGGATCACGGCGGGCAGACCGCGGGTGGCGCGCCAGGTCCCGGCGGGCAGGAGCCCGAGGACGGCGGGGACCAGAAAGGCCGTCCCGGCCGCGGCGGGGAGGAGCGAGAGGGGGCGCAGATCCTGGGCGGCGTACTGGAGGAGCGCCGCGCCGAGCGAGATCCCGAGCGCGAGGCGGATCCGGCGGCGGTCGAACGCGGGCGCGGGCCCGGTGGCGTCGGCGGGCCCGGAGGCCATGCGCCGTATCGCGGGCAGGGCGAGGACCAGCGGCAGCACGATGAGGACGGGGATGCCGAGGAAGACCCAGCGCCAGCCGAGGTGCTCGGTCACGGTGCCGGAGGCAAGCGGCCCGACGACGGAGGGGATCACCCAGCTCGCGGCGAAGGCGGCCATGATCGCGGGCCGCAGCCGTTCGGGATAGGCGCGGCTGACGGTGACGTACAGCGCGACGATGACCAGTCCCCCGCCGAGCCCCTGGACGGCCCGGCCGAGGATGAACAGCGCCATCGTGCCGGCCGTGCCGGAGAGCAGCAGCCCGGCGGCGAAGGCGGAGATGCCGGCGGTGAGGGGGGCGAGGGGCCCCTTCCGGTCGGCCCACTGACCGGACAGGACCATCGCGAAGAGGCTGGTGGTGAAGTACGAGGAGAAGGCGAAGGCGTACAGCGGGATCCCGTGCAGCTCCCGCGCGGCCACCGGCATGGCGGTCCCGACGGCGGTCGCCTCGAAGGCGATGAGCAGCACGACGGACACGATCCCGATGCTGAGCGCCCGGTGCACCGGCCCCAGCACCCCGTCCTGCCCGGGAAGCTCTCGTGCGGGCAGGTCGGCGGGGGCGACGGCGGCGTCGCCGGGTTCCAGGACGGTCATAAGCCCAGGGTAAGGGGCATGAGCGTCATTGATCCCTGTCGGAGGACGGATCCCCCTGGTCCCTTGGTCGTACGCCCGCGCACCTGCTCCCCGCATGAACGGAGTGTGGCAGTCCCGTTGCGCACCCCCCACGCCCCTTGAGCGTGACGACCCGCACGCCTACGGTCATGACCAGAGCAACACCCCGGCCGTGTGCCCGAGTGGTTCAGGGGCTCGCCTGCAAAGCGAGTTACGTGGGTTCGATTCCCGCCACGGCCTCCACGACACGATCGGCCGCCCCCCTGCGCGGGGGCGGCCTCCCGGCGTTCACGGCCTACATCAACCCCGCCGCCTCCGGCAGCCGGGCCCGGTCCTCGCAGCCGAGTTGCTCCACGAGTGCGAGCGTGACCGAGTGGAGGAGGGTCAGGTTGGCCTCGCGCAGTCGCTCGGGGTCGCCTTCGGGTTCGTTACGGTTGCTCAGCGCCGCGCGGAGCATGACGGGACCGCCCTCGAACTCCGCGCCGGCACATTCCGCGTAGAGAACCGCCTTCCGCGGCGAGGCCAGCCCTTCCCGCCCGAGGTCGTACTGCTTGAAGCTGCCGGCGAACTTCGAGTCGCCCACACCGTCGCCGTCCTCCAGCGACACGTCGATACCGACGTCGGCGAGCGTGGACCCCGGCAGGTGGATTCCGCAGACCCGGTGGGTCTCCCCGCCCGACCCGTCCGCCAGGTAATCGTCAACGACGGCCCGGGCAAGGGACTCCAGCCTGTCGCTGCCGTCGAGCGAGGAGAACTCCTCGGCGCCGGTGATGAGTCGCACGGCACTCGCAGCGTCATCGGATACGTTCCCCCGGCACAGCTCCCCCGCCGTGATCCGCTCCGGTGCCGGATCCTCCTGCTCTTGCCCACCCTTGTCCGAGCACCCCGCCAGACAGACCAGCGTGAGCACCGCCACGACCGAAGTGAGCGCACCACGCGCCCTGTTGACCGTCACAGGCGCCATTCTCGCGGATCTGTGGCCTGGTGCGTGGCGTGAGTGGTCAGCGGAGGGCGGCGCGGAGGGCCGTCACGCGTGTTGCCGCGTCGTGGAAGGGGGTGGGAGGGAGGGTCTTGTTGTGGAGGGCTGTGCTCAGGGACGTCACCGCCGACTCTCCTTGGGACACCTCTCGCGATGAGCAGAGCAGGAGGTCCATGCCCGCCTCGGCCGCCAGGAGCGCGCGGTCGCCTGTGGTGAGCGTGTGGCTGATGGCCTTGGCCTCCAGGGCGTCCGTGATCGTCACTCCCTCGAAGCCGACGTGGGTGCGGAGTTCCTTGACCACGGCGGCCGACAGGCCCGCCGGGCGGTGGGCGTCCAGGGCCGGGTAGACCGCCCAGGACAGCATCACGAGCTGCGTGCCCGCCGCGACCGCCTGTTTGTACGGGGCCTCGTCGACGCTTCGCAGGGTCGTGAGGGACTGGGTGAGCGTCACCGGGCCCAGGTCCGTGTTCTGGTGGGCCGACGCCGCGCCCAGGCCGGGGAAGTGCTTCGCGGTCGCGGCCACCAGCGTGTGCTGCTGGGCCGTGATGAACGCCGCGCCGAGCTTGCCGACCTGCGCCGCGTTCGTGCCGTACGAACGCTCGGCCTGGTCCGTGAAGTCGCCGGTCTTGCGGTAGACGTCCAGCACCGGCGCCAGGTTGAGGTTCAGGCCGGCCCCGGCGAGGTTCTTCCCCGCGCCCGTGCCCGCCTCCTTCGCCGCCGCCACCGGGTCGGACGCCAGCCCTATCTGCTTCTCCGACAGCGCGGGAGCGCCCGGCAGGCGCCGTACCCGGCCGCCCTCCTGGTCGGTCATGAGCAGGAGGGGGAGGCGGACGGGGCTCGACCGGTTGGCCTTCTCCAGTTGTTTGACGACGGTCGCCAGCTGCTTCGCGCTCGTGATGTTCTCGGCGAAGAAGATGACCCCCGCCACCTCCCCCGCGCCGATCTTCTTGAGCAGGGACGCCGGCGGGGTGTGGCCCGGGTAGGAGTAGATCACCCGCTGGCCCGCCAGCTGCCGTTCGGTCAGGCCGGCCGGCAAGGCCCCCGCCTGGGGATAGGCCGAGGTGGAGGAGGTGGTGGTACCGGTGGGGGAGGACGATGCCAGCGCCCTGCCCCCTACCACCAGCGCGGCGACCGCCGCCCCCGCCCCGGCCAGTACGGTCCTGCGCCCTATGTGCGGCGAGTCTGATGCGTCCATGGGATAAGTCCTCTCTCCCCGCACCCTACGACCGTCCCCGCGGAATCTCAGGAGCCAGTGGTCAGCGTCACCTTCTCCGTGAGACCGCCGTCGCCCCGGCAGCCGAGCTCTTGCGCGAGCTTGTACGCCACGGAGTGCAGCACGGTGAGGTTGGCCTCCCTGATCGGCCCGGGGCCGTCCGCCGGCTCGTCCTCCTCGCCCGACTGGACCGCGTTGCGCAGCTTGCCGAAGACCACGGCCGGGTCGCTGTCGGAGCTCCCCGCCAGCTTCGGACCGACGCAGTCGAAGTAGAGGTAGGTGAATTTGCCGTTGGCGAAGGCTCCTCGCCCCGCGTCGTAATGCGCGAGGTTCGGCACCTTCGATGTGCTGACCACCGCCTGTTCCGTGGCCATTCCGAACTCGATCTCGGCGGCGACCGTACCCCCGGACTTCCTGATCCAGCAGGCCGGAACAAGATCTGGATTCGCGCTGCCGCCCAGACGCTCGTAATCGTCCGACAACGCGGCGGCCACCTTCGGAAGCCCCGGCGTATTTCCGGTGTCGTCCGCCGAAAAGGACGTGGTCCCGGCCAGGAAGTCAAGTGCCTTCGCCGCTTCGCCGGAGAGTACGCCGTCACACGCATCGGCCGCCGAGGACGGTTCGGGAGGGCTGTCGTCACCGCTCCCGTCGCCGCCGCATCCGAGGAGAGAGACCCCGAGGACGGCTCCGAGAGCGACCGGGCGCATCGCCCCCCACATCCTGTCAGCCAGTCTCGGGACTGTTCCCTGACGCATTCTCCCGGTCCTTTCCCTTGAGATAACCACCGTCCACGGCCTCTTCCAGATCCTGACCGAGCACGCTGTTCGGATCGATCCCGTTGTGTGCGAGGAACGCCTTCATCGGAGCTTCGACATTCCGTTCACCGGCGTTGAACACCGCCTCGCGGTCCTTCCGGGTCTGCTCGTCGATGTCGTCCGTGTGCTGTTCCTGCGACGGCTCCGCCCAATCGCCGAGGATCTGGTTGGCGTACTGCTCGACGCCACCGGTGGCGGTGTCCATCGCCAAGGGGACCAGGACGGCTCCGAGGCCGGCCACGGGCGCCGAGATGGGAAGAAAGGCGATGCCCGCCCCGACGACCGCTCCCGTGCCGAGCTCGATCCAGCCGGACCTCCGCTCCATGGCCTTCGCGTAGTCCTCGTTCCGCTTCGCGCCCTCGGCGCCGATCTGGTCCGCCCTGGACTGGTCGAGCATGCCCTGCACCTCAGCGCCGGTACGTACCGCCTCCCGCGCACGTCCCGAGTCGACCTCGCCCCCGTGCACCTGCGCGTCCAGCACCGACCCCGTGTAGATCCGCTCCGCGTTGGTCACCGACGCGTACGCGTCGGGGTGCTGGCCCAGGGTGCTCAGGAAGTCCCGGGCACCGTCCCGGCCGAACACCGCGTGCGACGACGCGTCCTTGGACGGTGAGAACAAGCTCGACGGCTCGTTGTCGTTGAGCGCCCAGTTGAGGTCGTCGACATATCCCGCGCCCATGTTCCCCAGGCTGTCGGCCATCGCCGCCTGCTGCTTGAGCAGCGCGGGATCGCCGCCGTACTTCTCGACGACCTGCTCCATGATCCCGGCCGAGGTCTCGTCCCTGACCAGCCGGGGATGCGGGTCGTCCCAGGCGTGGCCGAGGGTCGCGGACTCCAGGGCGTGCCCGAAGGCGTCCGGCAGGTCGGCGAGAGACTTCTCGGCGTCGTCCGGACTGTGTCCCGTGATGTCGGGGAAGGACTCGTAGTCCTTGTTCGCGAAGAGGTCGAGGTAGCTCGTCAGCTCCTTGCCGTCCCCGTCCTTGGGAAGGCCCCCCACCAGCACGCCGTGCTCGTCGTACGCCCGCGGGGTGGCGGAGAAGAACTCCTTCGACGCGTCGGGGCTGTGCCCGAGCGCCTCCAGCATGCTGAGCACCGGGTCGTATCCCGCGCCGTTCTTGCCCGACGGGTTGAACGGGTACTTGTCGCTGCTCAGATCGCTCTTGTTGGCGGCGAACAGATAAGGGTCCTTCGCGTGCAGCTGGGTCACGTGCTCCGCGATCGGATTCAGGAACTTCGCGTCGTAGTTCCCGAACCGCATGATGCCGCCGAGCAGCTGGTACCCGTAAGGACCGCCGTAGTCGTGCTTCGACAGCGGGATGCGCTCGGTCCCGAGCCTCCGCATCTCGTCGCCCCACTGCCGGGACCAGGTGTCGTCCGAGGCGGTCGCCGTGGCCAGGTTCAGACCCAGGTTCCGCTGGAGGGCCTGGACGTCCGCCAGGCGCTCCTTGTCCTGCTTCGTGTAGTCGTACGTGTCGGTGGAGAGGCGCCCGAAGAACGCCAGCGCCTTCTCCGGCCCTCCGACGCCGTCGTAGAACCCCCGGGAGAACTCCTTCGAACCGTGGTTGTCGGCGAGGAGTTCGTTGAGCGCCAGGAGTTCCGTGTGGGTGAGGTCGCCGCCCTTCTTCGCCAGGTCGGCGGCGCGGCTCGCCTCCTCGGCGTCGAGGCTCGTGTAGCGGGGGGCGCTGAAGTTGTGCCGGTCGCCGGTGATGTTGGCCCGGAGCGCGTTGGCCGTCGCGACGTCGGCGTCGTCGCACGTCTCCACGATCGCGTCGATACGGCGTTGCAGGGCGTCGATCCTGGCGTTCTGGCTCCGCAGGATGTCGGCGTAGTCCGGATCGTGCCGGGCGCCCACGCTGTCCTGCACCGGGTTGGCCGCCGTCACCTTCCCGGCCGCGTCCACGATCAGGGACTGCGCCGGGGCGTCCGTCTCCACGATCGCCGTGAGGTCGTCCTTGGCCTTCTTGAAGGCCCGGTGGCCGTCCTCCAGGATCAGCTGGATGCCCTTGGCGGCCTTGGCCGCGTCGTCGAACTCCTTGGCGGTCTTGTCGATGAACGGTTTGGTCACCGTGGCGTTGGCACCCCGCCAGAGGTCGTCCCTGGCCTTGGCCGCCATCGTCGTCCGGGCGTCCTCGGCCAGCTTCTCCAGCTTGCCGGTCATCGCCGACCAGTCGTCGGCCGCCGTCTTCAGCTTGCCGAGCGGGGCCAGGTACACGTCGTTGAAGGTCAGCATGATCGCTCCGCGCGCTTACTCGAAATAGTCGCTGATGACGGAGACCGCCAGGCTGGTGCCGATCTCGGCGTCGTCCTTCGCGTGCTGGGCGACGCTGTAGTCCAGGTGGTTGGAGATGTGCGCACAGGCGTCGAGCAAGGTCTTGACCTGCGCGTTCCAGGTGTCGTGCACCGTTCCCACGGCGGAGCCGGTACGGAACCCGCTGACCGTGAGCCCCGACGCGGCCTCGGCGGTGCTGGCCCGCGCGGTGTCCCCGTCGGTCCTGAGCCGCGCGTAGAGATCGTTGGCGGCGCCGCCGATCGCACCGAGCTTGTCCTGGTCGACGCTGAGATCCGCGGCACCACCCGTTCCGCCCGGTTCGGCCGGAACGTGGTTCAACCGCGTGTGTACGCCTGGCTGATCAGCCGCGTGGGCCGCCACCAGGCCCTCCCCGAAAGACAATGGTTTCCCCGTGGATGAGATGTGGTCAGGGGATCACTCTCCCACGCTCAACGGGATTCTTCCCAGGGAGAGTTGGAGCCGTGTCCCACGCCACGCGGGGGCGGCGGCTTCCCTCGCGCCCCTACGCCCCCGGTACCGCCACCGCCGCCTGGGGGCGGATCGGGAGGCGGCTGATCGGGCGGCCCGTGGCCGCGCGGACCGCTGAGGCCACTGCCGCCGGGGACGTGACCACCGGGGCCGCGCTGGCCGGTTTGGCGCCGAAGGGGGCCACCACGTCGCGCTCCTCGACCAGGTTCACGATCCGGATGTCCGGGGCGTCCAGGGACGTCGGGAGCGCGTAGCCGGTGAGGTCGGGGCGGCGGACCAGGCCGCGGGTCGTGCGGAGGTTCTCCGTCAGGGCCGTACCGATGCCCTGCGTGACGCCCGCCTCGATACGGGTCGCCAGCTGCGCCGGGTTCAGGACACGGCCGACGTCCTGCGCGACGGCCATCTCGACCACGCGGATCGAGCCGAGTTCGATGTCGACGTCCACCACCGCGCGGATCGCGCAGAACGCGAGGCCGACGAACGCGTCGCCCTGGCCCGCCTCGTCCAGGGGCTCGGTGGGGTGGGGGCGGCACTGCGCCGTCGCCCACAGCTCCTTGCCGTCCATCGCCTCCGTGACCGTGGTGGACAGCACCCCGTCGTACGACGTGATCTTGCCGTCCGTGATCTGGAGCAGCTCGGTGGACATCCCGAACTTGTGGGCCAGCGGCTGGAGCAGCTGCGTACGGACCATCTTGGCCGCCCGCTCCACCGCCCCGCCCGAGACCCACGTGTGCCGGCCGTGCGCGGCCGGGCCCGCCGGGGGCTGGTCCGTGTCGACCGAGGCGACGTGGACCTCCTCGATGCCCAGCGTCTCCTGGACGATCTGCCGGGCGAGCGTCGAGAAGCCCTGGCCGGTCTCGACGGCGGCGCAGATGACCGTCGCCACGCCGTCGTGGACCTTCACCGTGGCCGTGGAGACCTCGTCCGCGCCCTCGGCGCCGAGCATGTGGACCATGCCGAGCGCGTAGCCGACGCCGCGCCGTACCGCCCCGGGCTCCCCCGCGCCCTCCGGGCCGCCGGGCAGCAGCCAGGCCGCCTCCGGGGTGTCCTTGGGCAGGGCGGGCAGCGGGAAGTCCCGTACCGAACGCAGCAGTTCGGCCACCGGCGCCGGGCAGGTGACCGTCTGGCCGGTCGGCAGGATGTCGCCGGTCGCCAGCACGTTGCGCAGCCGCAGCTCCGCCGGGTCGAGCCCGAGGGTGTTGGCCAGCTTGTCCATCTGGCCCTCGTAGGCCGCGCAGACCTGCATGGCGCCCTCGCCCCTGACGTGCCCGGACGGCGGGTTGTTGGTACGGACGGCCCAGCCCTCGATGAAGGCGTGCGGGACGACGTACGGGCCGCAGGCGAACGCGACGGCGGCGGCGAGGGACTCCGACGAGTCGTCGGCGTACGCGCCCGCGTCGAGCAGGATCTGGGCCTCGACCTTGATCAGGCGGCCCTCGCTGTCCGCGTGGTGGCGGTAGCGCAGCAGGGTGGGGTGACGGTGGGCGTGGCCGAGGAAGGACTCCTCGCGGGTCGCCGCGAGCTTGACCGGGCAGCCGGTGCGCAGCGCGAGCAGGCCGAGCGGGATCTGGAAGCCGGGGTCCTCGCGGTCGCCGGTCGCGCCGGGGACGCCCGTGACGACGACCTTGACCCGCTCGGGGTCCAGGCCGAAGCAGGCGGCGGCCAGGTCGCGGTCGGTGTGCGGGTCGGTGGAGGCGGTGTAGATCTCGACCCCACCGTCGGGTCTGGGCACCGCGAGGCCGGCCTCGGCGCCGATCGGGGCGGGGTCCTGGCGGCCGATGCGGTACAGGCCCTCGACGACGATCTCGCCCTGCACGCCGGGGTCGCCGTACCGCAGCGGGATGTGCCGGATCAGGTTGCCGTCGGGGTGCAGCGGCTCGGCGGCGAACGCCTTCTCGGGGTCCGTGACCGGGTCGAGGACCTCGTACTCGACGGCGATCGCGGCGGCGGCCATCCGCGCGGTGTCGGGGTGGTCGGCGGCGACGGCGGCGATCGCCTCGCCGTGGTGCCGTACGACCTCCGAGGCGAAGACGGGGCGGTCGGCGACCCTGCGGCCGTACGCCGAGTCCCCGGGGACGTCCTCGTGGGTCACGACGGCCCGTACGCCCGGCATCTCGGCGGCGGCGGTGGTGTCGATGGAGACGATCCTGGCGCTCGGGTGCGGGGAGCGCAGGATCGCGGCCCACAGCAGGCCCTCGGCCCACAGGTCGGCCGCGTACGGGAACGTGCCCTCGGTCTTCGCGCGGGCGTCGGCCGGGGGGAGGGAGGCGCCGAGACCGTGCGCGGGAGGCTCCTGGCGGGGGCCGTCGAGCGTCGGTGTCCCGGTGGCCGCGTCGTTGCTCACGCCATGCCTCCGTCGTGCGAGTGCGACTGCGAGTTCGCGGGCGGGTTGGGGTGCGCCGGGGAGTGGGGGCGCGGGTGCTGCGCGCCGCCGGCTCCCGGGGACGCCTGGTGCGGGACGCGGGCCTCCTCGGAGGCGGCGGCGGCCGCCTCCGCGCTCGCGGCGCGCTCCGCGGCGACCTCGTTCACGGCGTCGAGGACACCGCGGTAGCCGGAGCAGCGGCAGAGGTTGCCGCACAGCGCCTGCCGGGTCTCCAGTTCGGTGGGGGCGTGGTTGCCCTCCAGGAGGTCGTGCACCGTCATGGCCATGCCGGGGATGCAGAAACCGCACTGCACCGCGCCGCACTTGGCCAGCGCCCGCTGGACGTCGGACGGTTCGCCGTCGACGGCGAGGCCTTCGACCGTACGGACCTCGGAGCCGGCCGCCGTGGCGGCGGGCACCAGGCACGAGGCGACGAGCCGGCCGTCGACCTGCACGTTGCAGGCGCCGCACTCGCCCTGGGCGCAACCGTCCTTGGCGCCGGCGAGGCCGAGGCGCTCGCGGAGCACGTACAGCAGGGACTCGCCGATCCAGGCGTCGGTGACGGGCCGGTCGGCGCCGTTGACGCGCAGGACGTAGGACCCGGCGGGGTGTTCGGCGCTGTTGTTGCTGCTGGTGAGGGGCGCGGGCTCGGTGTCCGGTACGGGCTCCGCCGCCGCGTCCGGTACGAGGTCGGGCGCGGCGGGGTCGTCGGCGGACGCGTCCGCGCCGGAGGGTTCGGGCTCCCCCAGGGTGTCCCCCGGCGGCGCGCCGTCCGCGTGGGCGTCGGTTTCGGGGAGCGGCGCCCAGGGTGCGGCCGCGCCGCCCGGCAGGGTCGCGGGCGGGGTGCCGCCGCCCCACTGCGAGGCGAGGACGGAGGCGCTGAACTCCCCCGACTCGTCGGGAAGGTCGCCCTGGGCGACCGGAATGGTCCACTCGCCGGTCAGCTCGGAGGGCGCGTTGCCGCCCTGCGCGGGACCGTCCGCGAGGGCGCTCCCCCGGCCGTCCGTCCCCCCGCCGCCCTGTCCCTGGCCCGAGCCCTGGTGTCCCTGGTCGGCGCCCTGGTGTCCCTGACCGGCGCCCTGGCCCGGCTGCCCGGCGCCGTGCCCCTGGCCCGTCTGCTGCCCGCCGTCGCCGAAGCTCCAGTGCCCCGTCGCCCGCGGGTCGTACGACGTGTCGTACACCTGCCCCTGCCCGCCCTGCTGCTGCGGCTCGGGCCAGCGCATGTGGTCCGGTACGGAGGGGTCCGCGGCCGGCGTCAGCGGGACGATCTGCGGCGGTACGTACCCGTGGCCCGGCGCGGCCAGCGGCGCGTCCATGAAGTCCTCGGGCGGCAGCTGCACGAACGCGGTCGACTCGGCGTCGTACTCGCCGCCGTGCTCGACCGGCTGCCAGCCGCCGTGCCCCTGCTGACCGCCGGGGCCGGATCCGGAACCCGTACCGGAATGCTCGTTGGTGCTCACGACAGGGCCCTCCCCAGTGCTCGCCGGGCCAGCGCGGCGACGGTACGCCGCAGGTGCAGTACGGCGGGGGCGAGCGCGGGCGGCTCGCTCCCGTCGGCGGGTGGCGCCGGGTCCGGGACGCACGCGGCGGCCACGTACTCGCCGAAGGCCGCGAGGGCCTCCTGCGTGAGCCCGCGCGCGCCGTCCCAGTCGATCAGCGAGCCGATCCACCGCTCCGCCTCCAGCGGGCGCAGGGGCATCGGCGCGATCGCCCCGACCGCGCAGCGCACGCCGCGCCGCGCCGGGTCGAGGACCACGGCGACGGAGGCGGTGGCGCGGCCGGGGCCGGTCCGCCCGGTCGCCTTGAGGAAGACCTGGGGGGCGTGCAGCAACGGCACGCGCACGAAGCCGATCAGCTCGGCGGGCGCCAGCATCTCGCGCCCCGCGAGGAGGTGCGTGACGGGGATCTCGCGGCGCGCGCCGCCCGGTCCCGCGACCACGAGGTCGGCTTCCAGGGCGGCGAGCACGGGCAGGGCGTCGCCGGTGGGGGCGGCGGTGGCGATGTTCCCGCCGAGCGTCCCGGCGTTGCGGATCTGGGGCGGGCCCGCGGCGCGCGCGGACGCGGCGAGCGCGGGGATGAGGGCCGCGAAGTCGGGCCTGCCCATGCGCGCGTGGGTGAGACCGGCGCCGAGGAGGGCGTGGCCGTCCTGGTAGTGCCAGCCGCGCAGCTCGCTGATCCGGCCGAGGCCGACGAGTCCGGAGGGCCGCAGGAGCCCCCGGTTGACGGCCGCCATCAGGTCGGTTCCGCCTGCGACGGGTACGGCGGCGGGCATCGCGGTGAGCGCCGCCACGGCCTCGTCGAGCGAGGCCGGCAGCGTCACGGACTGCGCCGTCTGCGGTGCGTGCGTGGTCAACCCAGCTGCCCCTTTCCGGTGTCCCGCATGTGTTGCCGTACCGGTACCTGTGTTGCCGTACCGTACGTGCTCACAGCCCGGACGTGGCAACTCTGGCACATCTTCGGAGCCGACCGGCGCGAGGGTCCACGAAGGGCGGATCCGTCCCCGGCCAGGGCAAAGGTCCGGTTCACCCCGTCTTCCGCGCCTCACGCGCCCCGCCACTCCCCGGCATTCACGGCGCGACGCGCCCTTGACGGGGATGCGGCGGGGAACGGGCGGCGGACGGCACACCGGGCGCGCGGCGGCGGGGCGGCCGCCCTCCGCGCGGCTCACACGACCGGAGGCTGTCCCTCGATCGGGCGTCCCAGGACACCGGGCCGCCGCTGCCACGGCAACGGGCCGCCGGGCGGCCGGTATTCGACCCCCAGGACGTCCAGCCGCCGGTAGTGCTCGGCCATCCGCTGTTCGAAGTCCTCGAAGTCCCGCTCGGCGGGGGCCGGGAGGTCGGACCACGCGACCTCCGCGAACGCCGCGAGGCGGGGGAAGACCTGGTAGTCGACGCGCGAACGGTCCTGCATCACCTCGGTCCAGACGTTGGCCTGCGTGCCGAGGACGTGCTTCGCCTCGTCCTCGGTCAGGTCGGCGGGCACGGGTTCAAAGCGGTAGACGTCCTCCAGGGTCCTGACGTACCCGATGGGCATCGGTTCGTCCTCGCCCGCCGCCTGACGGTGGTCCAGATAGACGTGCTGCTCCGGGCACATGACGACGTCGTGGCCGGCCCGGGCGGCCGCGATGCCGCCTCCGTACCCCCGCCAGGACGACACGGCGGCGCCGGGCGCGAGGCCGCCTTCGAGGATCTCGTCCCAGCCGATCAGCCGCCGGCCGCGCGCGGTGAGCCAGGTGTCGAAGTGGTGGATGAACCAGGCCTGGAGCTCGTCCTCGTTGGCCAGGCCGTTCTCCTCTATGCGGAGTTGGGCCGCCGCGGAGTCCTTCCACTGCTCCTTGCGGCACTCGTCGCCGCCGACGTGGATGAAGGTGGAGGGGAAGAGGGCGAGCACTTCCTCGAAGACGCCCTCGTAGAAGCGCAGGGTGTGGTCGGTGGGGGCGAGGACGTTCGCGTTGACGCCCCAGGTGTCCCAGACGGTGAGCGCGGCCGTGTCGACGACATCGCTGTTGCCGAGTTCGGGATAGGCGGCGATGGCCGCCTGCGAATGCCCGGGGATGTCGATTTCCGGGACGACGGTGATATGCCGTTCGCCGGCGTACGCGACGATCTCGCGGATGTCGTCCTGGGTGTAGTAACCGCCGTGCGGTTTCTCCTCCCACAGTTCCGAGGCGCGGTGTCCCCATTTGGTACGGCCCCGCCAGGCACCGGTCTCCGTCAGTTTCGGATAGCGCTTGATCTCGATGCGCCAGCCCTGGTCGTCGGTGAGGTGGAAGTGGAAGACATTCAGCTTGTGGGCGGCGAGCAGGTCCAGATAGCGCAGGACGCCGTCCTTGGACATGAAGTGGCGTGACACGTCGAGCATCAGGCCGCGCCAGCCGAAGCGTGGCGCGTCCTCGACGACCGTGGCGGGGACGGACCAGAGCCGTCCGGGGTCCACCGGGGCGGCGCGGTACGCGTCGGGGCCGAGGAGCTGACGGACGGTCTGGGCCCCCCAGAACACCCCGGCGGGGCTGCCGCCCTCGATCCGGACGGCCCGCGCGTCGGAGGTGATCCGGTAACCCTCGGGGCCGAGCCGGCGCTCCAGTTCGGGGCTGATCCCCAGGGCAACGCTGTTGCCGTCCTCGGCGCCGTCCGCGAGCGGCAGTCCGGTCGCGGCGCCGACGGCCGTACGGAACCAGCGGGCGACGCCCTCCGTGCCGGGGCCCGCGTCGATCGTCGTCCCGTCGTCGAGGGGGAACGGGTCGGTCCCCTGCGGGGCCGGCCAGGTGTGCCGGGGGTCGGGAATCAGGTCCATGGGTCGGTCCTCACTGGGTTCTCCCGGGGTCGCTCGGGTTTTCCGGGTCTTTCTGTCCGTCCTCGGCCGCGGTCAGTCCTTCACCGCGGCCGGTCCTTCACCGCGGTCAGTCCTTCACCGCGCCACCCAGTCCGGAGACCAGCCGCCGTTGTACGAGCACGAAGAAGACGAGCACGGGAACGGTCATGACGGTGGAGCCGGCCATGATCCCGCCCCAGTCGTTCTCGTCGGGTTTGAAGAAGACCAGCAGCGCCATGGGCAGAGTCGACTGGGACGTGTCGCTGATGATGAAGGACTTGGCGAAGAGGAAGTCGTTCCAGGTGGAGATGAAGGAGAAGACACTGGTCGCGACCAGCCCGGGAAACACCAGCGGGAAGAGGATCTGCCACAGGAATCGGGTACGGCTCGCGCCGTCGATGTACGCGGCCTCCTCCAGCGCGTCGGGAACCGCCTTGACGAATCCGCGCAGCATCCAGATCGCGAACGGCAGGGAGAACGCGAGATGCGGCAGGATCAGCGAGCCGAGCGTATTGAGCAGGCCGAGGTCGCGCATCTGGAAGAACAGCGGGATGGTGAGTGCCTCGATCGGCACCATCTGCGCGACGAGGAACATGACGAGCAGGGTCGTACGGAAACGGAATCGGAAGCGGGTGACCGCGGTGGCCGCGAGAAAGGCGACCAGCGCGGAGACGATCACGACCGTGCCCGCGACCAACAGGCTGTTGAGGAAGTAGCGCCCGAATTCCTGCTGTTCGAAGACGCGGCGGAACGAGTCGAGCGACGGGGACAGCGTCCAGGGACGCGGCCGGGTGGATTGGACCTCGCCCGCCGGTTTGAACGCGGAGAGGACCATCCAGTAGAGCGGAAACGCCACCACGACGGCGATGACCAGGGCGGATGCCTCGGCGGCGAGGCGCCAGGGGCGGCGGACGCGCGGCAGGTTCACAGTTCTTCCCCCCGGCGGCGCAGCAGCCGCAGATAGACGAGCGTGACCGCCAGCAGAATCAGCAGCATGACGACGCCGATGGCCGAGCCGAGGCTGTACTGGGAGGACGCGAAGGCCTTTTGATACGCGTACACATTGAGGACGAGATTCTGTCCCGCGATTCCGCCGCCGTTGGTCATCACATAGATCTGGGTGAAGACCTTGAAGTCCCAGATGATCGACTGGATGGTGACGACGACCAGGATCGGGCGGAGCATCGGCGCGGTGACGGACCGCCAGATCCGCCACTGCGAGGCGCCGTCGAGCGACGCCGCCTCCAGCACCTCGCCGGGGATGGCCTTGATGCCCGCGTAGACGGTGACCATGACGAACGGGAAGGAACACCAGACGACTTCGAGCAGGACGAGCGTGAAGGCGCTGTAGCGCCCGTACGTCCAGGAGAAGTCGCCGAGGCCGAACACCCGGTTGACGGGCCCGTAGTCGGGGTCGAAGAGGAAGACGAAGACGGTGGAGCCGGTGATCGCGGGGGTGGCCCAGGCGCCGAGCGCGGCGAGCATCAGCGCGAGGCGCGGCAGGGCCCGTACGCGCGTCAGGAGCACGGCGAGGGCGCAGCCGAGGCCGAGCGTGGTGACGACACACGCGGCGGCGAACAGGACGGTGGCGAGCAGCACCTGCCAGAACTGGCCGTCGCGGAAGAGCGTGGCGTAGTTCCCGAAGCCCTGGAAGGTGGTCGGCTGCCCGCCGCTGACCTGGGCCTGGGTGTACTCCAGGAAGGAGATCAGGCCCAGTTGGTAGATCGGGTAGACGAGCAGCCCGCCGAGGACGACGAGGGCGGGCGCGAGGTAGAGCCACGGGGTCCAGCCGCCCTGGCCGGCCCGCCGCGGGCCTCGGCCGGGTGCTCGGCGGGGGGCCGTGCCCCCGGCCGCCGTGAGGGCGGTTTCCGGCCTCTTGGGCGTCCGGGGGCGCGGCGCGCGGTCGGTGGGGGAGGTCATCCGGTTCAGCCCGCGGCCGCGAACGCCGCGTCCATCTTCTTCGCCGCGTCGTCGGACGCGGCCTTGACGTCCTTACGGCCGCTGACGATCTCCTGGAACATCGTCGGCAGGACCAGGGAGGCATCGATCTGGGACCAGCCCGCGGAGGCGGGGACGAACTTGGCGCCCGCGCCGAGGGTCTTGACGAAGGGGGCGACGAACGGCTGCTTCTGCGCGGAGGCGGCGAGGACGTCCGTGTACGTGGGCAGGAAGCCCATCGCGTCGAACAGCTTGGCCTGGGTGTCCTTGCTGGTGAACGCCTTCATCAGGTCGACGGCGAGGGTGCGGTGCGCACTGCTCCTGAGGACGCCGATGTTGTTGCCGCCGGCGAACGCGGGGGCGATGGAGCCGGCTTCGACGCCCGGCAGCGGGACGACCGCGTACTTGCCCTTGACGGTGCCGGCCTCGACGGCCTGGTGGCTGAAGTCGCCGCCGATCGCCATCGCCGCCTGGCCGGACGCGAAGGCGGTGACGGTCGCGTTGCCGCCCATGGAGGCGCACTTGGCGGCGGGACAGTTGTCGTCGCCGAACAGGGAGGTGTACGCGGCGATGCCCTTGCGGGCGGCGGGGCTGTTGACGGCGGCCTTGTACGTACCGCCGCTCTTCTCGGCGAGTTCACCGCCGTTCGACCAGACGAACGGCATGGCGCCGTAGGTGTACGCGCCGCCGACCGCGAGGCCGTACAGGGCGGGCTTCTTCTTGTGGATCTTCTTGGCGGTGGATATCAGCTCGGCCTGGGACTTGGGGGCGGAGAGTCCCAACTCCTCGAAGACGTCGGTGCGGTAGTACAGGGCGCGCACGCCGACGAACAGCGGCGCCCCGTAGATCTTCCCGTCCACCGTGACCGACTGCTTCGCCGTGGGGTCGGTGTCCTTGGCCTCGTCCCAGGCGCCGAACTCCGCGGTGACGTCGGCGAGTCCGCCGTCCTTCACGTACCCGGCCGTGTCGGTGTTGCCGTACTCGACCAGGTCGGGTGCGCTCTTCGGGTCGTTGAACGCGGCCTTGATCCGCTGGGCGCGGGTCTCGACGGGGATGTACTCGATCTCGACCTTCGTGCCCTTGTGCTCCGCGCGGAACGCCTGGACGGCGCCGTCGACGACCTGCTCCTTGGGCTTGTTGTTGACCTCCTGGAAGAGCCACACGCGGAGCGTGCCGCTCTTCTCGTCCTTCGTCGCGGTGTTGTCGGACGTCTGCGGCGCGCAGGCGGAGGCCGTCAGGCCGGCGAGCACCAGTGCCGCGATCGGGGCGGCCATACGGGAGAGCTTCATCCGGAGTTCCCTACGGGTCGGTGGGGACGACAGAGGCATACAGAGGCATCCGTTGCACCATGTGCAACGTGCGTTTCGTTCTGCACAACTCGCAGGAGATAAGCATGTCCGGAACACGTCGACAAGTGGTCTCTACCACTCTGTGACCCGCCGAAGCATCCTGTGCAACGGCCCGCCCCGCATGCCGGACAAAACGCGAACGGCCCCCCGGGTGCGCACGCTCGCGCACCCGGGGGGCCGTCACCGGCGGACAGGACCAGAGGCTACTTCTTGCTCTTGTCCTTGCCGCCCTTGTCCTTGTCCCCACCGGGACCCATGGACTCGTAGATCTCCTTGCACATCGGGCAGACCGGGTACTTCTTGGGGTCGCGCCCCGGTACCCAGACCTTCCCGCACAGTGCGACCACCGGAGTGCCGTCGAGGGCACTCGCCATGATCTTGTCCTTCTGGACGTAGTGGGCGAAGCGCTCGTGGTCGCCGTCGCCGTGCGACACCTGTGGTGCCGGCTCCACGAGGGTGCCCGTCCCTGCCCCGCGCTCGGGCTCAAGAGTGCTCATGAGCGCCAAGGGTACCCACGAAGGAGGCCGAACGGAGGCTCCGGGTCCCCGCTCTCCGGAACCATTCGCTCACGCATCGCTCCCGTACGCCCCCCACGGGGGGCGCGGCCTCAGTTCAGTGAGGGATCGTCGGGGTAGGTGGCCACCATGGCCAGCTCACCGCGCTGCCTGCGCAGCACCGCCCGCCACAGCCCCTCCGGGCGCGGCGACGACACGTCGCCCGGCTCCGACTCGACCACGTACCACGCCCCTTCGGTCAGCTCGGCCTCCAGCTGCCCCGGCCCCCAGCCCGCGTACCCGGCGAAGATCCGCAGCGAGCCCAGCGCCCGTACGAGCAGCTCGGGCGGGGTCTCCAGGTCGACCAGGCCGATCGCCCCGTACACCCTGCGCCAGCCGAGCGGCCCCTCGTCGCCGGGGATGACGGCGAGCCCGAGCGCGGAGTCGAGCGAGACGGGGCCGCCCTGGAACACGACCCCGGGCTCCCCCGCGTGGTCCGCCCAGGACTCCAGGATGTCCCCCACGTCCACGGGGGTGGGCCTGTTGAGGACCACGCCGAGCGAACCCTCCTCGTCGTGGTCGAGCAGCAGCACAACAGCGCGATCGAAATTCGGGTCCGCCAGAGCGGGTGTCGCGACCAGCAACCGCCCTGTGAGCGAGGACACCTCGGTCATGCGACACATGATCTCGCACATTCGCGCCGTACGGGCCCCGCGCGGCAGAGTGAGCGGGGGACGCAGCTCACGACGCACCGGGGCGGCTCGGACACCGCGCGGCGGGAAAATGGGACGGTGACCCTCCGCGAGGAACGCGGAACAGAACGTGTCCTGCCGGATCCATTACGGGTCCGGGACGTCCTCGCCCTTACGGGGCAGGGGCCCCGGCCCCTTACCCTTTTGCTTGGCCACCTGCCCGCCCACTCCGGAACGCGAGATTCATGACCGTCAAAGACGATGTAATGCTTGTCCACGGCGGAACCCCGCTGGAGGGTGAGATCCGCGTTCGCGGTGCGAAGAACCTGGTGCCGAAGGCCATGGTCGCCGCACTGCTCGGCAGCGGCCCCAGCCGGTTGCGCAACGTACCGGACATCCGTGACGTACGGGTCGTACGCGGACTGCTCCAGCTGCACGGCGTCACCGTCCGCCCCGGTGACGAACCGGGCGAGCTGATCCTCGACCCGACGTACGTCGAGAGCGCCAACGTCGCCGACATCGACGCGCACGCGGGCTCGTCGCGCATCCCGATCCTGTTCTGCGGCCCGCTGCTGCACCGGCTCGGGCACGCCTTCATCCCCGGTCTGGGCGGCTGCGACATCGGCGGCCGGCCCATCGACTTCCACTTCGACGTGCTGCGCCAGTTCGGCGCGACGATCGAGAAGCGCGCGGACGGCCAGTACCTGGAGGCCCCGCAGCGGCTGCGCGGCACGAAGATCAGGCTGCCGTACCCCTCGGTCGGCTCGACGGAACAGGTGCTGCTGACGGCCGTCCTGGCCGAGGGCGTCACGGAGCTGTCGAACGCCGCGGTGGAGCCGGAGATCGAGGACCTGATCTGCGTGCTCCAGAAGATGGGCGCGATCATCTCCATGGACACCGACCGGACGATCCGGATCACCGGGGTCGACCGGCTCGACGGCTACACGCACCGCGCCATCCCCGACCGGCTGGAGGCCGCCTCCTGGGCGTCCGCCGCGCTGGCCACCGAGGGGAACATCTACGTCCGCGGCGCGCAGCAGCGGTCGATGATGACCTTCCTCAACACCTACCGCAAGGTCGGTGGCGCCTTCGAGATCGACGACGAGGGCATCCGGTTCTGGCACCCGGGCGGCTCCCTCAACGCGATCGCCCTGGAGACGGACGTCCACCCCGGCTTCCAGACCGACTGGCAGCAGCCGCTGGTCGTGGCGCTGACGCAGGCGTCGGGGCTGTCCATCGTGCACGAGACGGTGTACGAGTCGCGGCTCGGCTTCACCTCGGCGCTCAACCAGATGGGCGCGCACATCCAGCTCTACCGGGAGTGCCTGGGCGGCTCGGACTGCCGCTTCGGCCAGCGGAACTTCCTGCACTCGGCCGTCGTGTCGGGCCCCACGAAGCTCCAGGGCGCCGATCTGGTCATCCCCGACCTGCGCGGCGGCTTCTCGTACCTGATCGCGGCGCTGGCGGCGCAGGGCACCTCGCGGGTGCACGGCATCGACCTGATCAACCGGGGTTACGAGAACTTCATGGACAAGCTCACCGAGCTGGGCGCGAAGGTCGAGCTGCCGGGCGGCTCGCTCGTCTGACGCACGTCTCTCGTCTCACGCACGTTTCCCGTCCGACGCACGTCTCTCGTCCGAGCCGTGCTCCGCACGCCGGGGGCACATGCCACCGGAATCCCTCTGTACGGCGCTGATGGCCTCGCTCCCCCGGGCGGGGCCCATCGGGTGCACCGGGACGTTCTGGGCCGTACACGCCCGGTCTGTGGCCTTCTGGGGGACAACACAGGGCGTCGGGACGGCCTCCGGGGGACAACACAGGGGCGGCCATCCGGTTGGATGGCCGCCCCTGTGCCGTGCTTGTTCGCCTGTGGGTGTTACTTGCCCTTGGCGGCTTCCTTGAGCTTGGAGCCCGCGGAGACCTTCACGCTGTAGCCGGCCGGGATCTGGATCGGGTCGCCGGTCTGCGGGTTACGAGCGGTCCGAGCGGCACGGTGGGTGCGCTCGAAGGTCAGGAAGCCGGGGATGGTGACCTTCTCGTCGCCCTTGGCGACGATCTCGCCGACGGTCTCGGCGAGAGCGGCCAGCACGGCGTCGGCGTCCTTGCGGGTCACCTCGGCGCGGTCGGCCAGGGCGGCCACCAGCTCACTGCGGTTCATGTTGTTACTCCCGTGTTCTTCTTGCCTGTGAGGCGTGAGATCGAAGCCGATGCTGCCAGGGCCCTCGGACAGTCCCCGGACCCGGGTCTGCTGACAGACCCTCGCGCCCGAATACGCATCCTGCCCCCACCAGCGGCGGGAAAGCCAATCCGGCACCCTCCGGAGTCACACGAAAAGCGCCACTGCCTCGTCGTCGTGACGTTCCGTCGACTCTGTGGAGACTCCTTGGAGCCTTGGCCGCCCTTTGGACCCCCCGGAGGCCCTGAAAACCTCACTGGAGCGGCGGGGCCCATGGTCCGCCACCCTAGAGGGGGCCGTGACGCCCGGCGAATCGCGACGCGCCGGGCACAGGGCGGACCGTCCGTGACGTTCCCCGGGCGGACGCTCAGACGGACGTCGCCGACACGGAGGGTGACACCGTCACCCCGGCGGCCTTCGCCGCGTCCCGTACGGCACCGGCGACGGACGACGCGACCTTGTCGTTGAAGACCGAGGGCACGATGTAGTTCGGGTTCAGCTCGTCCTCGGTGACGACGTCCGCCAGGGCGGTCGCCGCGGCCAGCATCATCTCCGTGTTGACCGTTCTCGACTGCGCGTCCAGCAGGCCGCGGAAGACGCCGGGGAAGACCAGCACGTTGTTGATCTGGTTGGGGAAGTCGGAGCGTCCCGTGGCCACCACGGCCGCCGACTCGCGGGCCACCGCCGGGTCGACCTCCGGGTCCGGATTCGCGAGCGCGAAGACGATCGCCTTGTCGGCCATCGCCTTGACGTCGTCGCCGTCCAGCACGTTCGGGGCGGAGACGCCGATGAACACGTCCGCGCCGACGACGGCCTCCTTGAGGGTGCCGGTGACGCCCTCCGGGTTGGTGTTGTCGGCGATCCAGCGCAGCGGCGACTCGGCGGCGGCCTCGACCAGGTCCTCGCGGCCCGCGTGCACGACGCCGTGGATGTCGGCGACGACGGCGTGCTTGACGCCGGCCGCGATGAGCAGCTTGAGGATGGCCGTACCGGCGGCGCCCGCGCCGGACATGACGACCCGTACGTCACCGATGCCCTTGCCGACCACGCGCAGCGCGTTGGTCAGCGCGGCCTGCACCACGATCGCCGTGCCGTGCTGGTCGTCGTGGAAGACCGGGATGTCCAGCGCCTCGCGCAGCCGCGCCTCGATCTCGAAGCAGCGGGGCGCGGAGATGTCCTCCAGGTTGATGCCCGCGAAGCCGGGGGCGATCGCCTTGACGATCTCGACGATGGCGTCGGTGTCCTGGGTGTCCAGGCAGAGCGGCCAGGCGTCGATGCCGGCGAAGCGCTTGAACAGGGCCGCCTTGCCCTCCATCACGGGGAGCGCGGCCATCGGGCCGATGTTGCCCAGGCCCAGCACCGCGGAGCCGTCCGTGACGACCGCGACGGAGTTGCGCTTGATGGTGAGGCGGCGGGCGTCCTCGGGGTTCCTGGCGATCGCCATGCAGACCCGGGCGACCCCCGGGGTGTAGATCATCGAGAGGTCGTCACGGTTGCGGATGGGATGCTTGGACTGCATCTCGATCTTGCCGCCGAGGTGCATCAGGAACGTACGGTCGGAGACCTTGCCGAGGGTCACGCCCTCGATGCCGCGCAGCTGCTCGACGATCTGTTCCGCGTGCCCGGTGGACGTCGCCGCGATCGTGACGTCGATCCGCAGCTTCTCGTGGCCGGACGCGGTCACGTCCAGGCCGGTCACCGAGCCACCGGAGGATTCCACGGCCGTGGTCAGCTGGGACACAGCCGTCCCGCTCGCGGGGACCTCCAGCCTGACCGTCATCGAGTACGAGACGCTTGGCGCCGTTGCCATGACCGTGTTCCTCTGCTTTCACTGGCTTTTGTTCGAAAGGCACCGTCGCGCGTCGGAGCGCTGGGCCCGGCGCGCGTACCGATGGTCGCACCTACCGGCGCGTAGCCGGTAAAGGTCCCGCGTCCCCCGCGTCCGTGGAAGGTGCCTTCCATCAGGCGGGTGAGCGTAACAAGCGGTCCCGCCAACAGAAGCAGGCCCCCACCAACCATCGGTGAAGGCCCGCTGAACGGAAACCCCGTCGCCGGACTCGGCGGAGAACTCAATGAACTCAATGCGCCGGGGCTCGTCGAACGACGAGGGAAACCGGAGGACGACGAGAGAAACCGGAAGTAAAGGCGGCACCGACCCGCCATGCTCGCCTCGCGGCAAGAGGTCGCTCTAGGCGACGAAGGTTGGGCCCGGGGGCTTGGATCGGGTCGGTGCCATGACCAGGCTAACAAACCACTCCCGAAAGTGATTCCTTCCTGACGAGTTGACCGGGAATCAATCCCGGAGCAGGTCCGGCACCCCCTCCGCGTCGGGCTCGTCGCGGACCCCCGACACGACCGTGAGCTGCTGCGTCGCCCGGGTGAGCGCCACGTACAACACCCGCAGCCCGGCCGGGGACTCGTCGGCGATCTCCGCCGGGGAGACGACGACCGTCGCGTCGTACTCCAGGCCCTTGGCCTCCAGGCTGCCCAGGGCCACCACCCGCGGCCCCAGTTCGGCCAGCCAGCGGGCCGCCTGCTCACGGCGGTTCATGGCCACGACCACGCCGACCGTGCCGTCCACCCGCTCCAGCAGGTCCCGCGCCTCCGCCCGTACGGTCGCGGCGAGATCGCCGTCCCGTACGACGGTGAAGCGCGGGCGTACGCCGGTGGAGCGCACCGCGGACGGCGACTCCATCCCGGGCATGGCGAGCGCCAGGACCTTCGCGGCCAGCTCGGCGATCTCGGCGGGGTTGCGGTAGTTGACGGTCAGGGTGAAGCGGCGGCGCGGGCGGTTGCCCAGCGCCTCGTCCCTGGCCTCCGCCGCCTCGTCGGGGTCCGTCCAGGACGACTGCGCCGCGTCGCCCACGACCGTCCAGGTGGCGTGCCGGCCCCGGCGGCCGACCATGCGCCACTGCATCGGCGTCAGGTCCTGCGCCTCGTCGACGATGACGTGCGCGTACTCCGTACGCTCCGCGGCCAGCCGCTCGGCCCGCTCGCGCTGGGTCTCCTCGCGCTGCGGCATCAGCTCCTCCAGACCGGTGAGCTGGTCCAGCGGGTCCAGCTCACGGCGCTGCTTCCTGGGACGCGGCGGCGAGCCCAGGAGGGTGTCCAGTTCGTCGAGGAGCGCCACGTCGTGCACGGACAGCGGTCCCTTGCCGTCGGCGCCCAGCCGCCGGAGCGAGCGGGCCAGCCGGCGGTTCTCGCCCTGGTTGAGGACCCGCCGGCTCCAGCGGCCGAGGCGCCGCTCGTCCGCCATGGCGGCGAGCACCCCGCGCGGGGTCAGCTCGGGCCACCAGGCGTCCAGGAACGCGATGAAGGTGTCCTCGGACGCGACGTCCTCGTCGAAGCCGCCGCGCAGCTCGGCGGCGAGTTCCGCGTCCCCCCTCGACGCGTACTCCCCGGCCCGGGACGCGGCGCCGGACTTGGACCACAGGGCGTCCAGGAGGAGCTTCCTGGCGCGCGGGCGCAGCAGGTTCACGGGGGCGGTGCCGCTGAGCGCGGCCTGCCGTACGCGGTTCAGCTCGCCGGCGTCCAGCTCCAGGCGCCGCCCGAAGGCGACGACCCGCAGCAGGTCGGTCCGTACGGCCGGGGTGGGGGTGCCGTCCTCCCGGTCGAAGCCGCCGGAATCGCCGGAATCGCCGGAATCCGTGCCGGAGTCCTCACCGAAGGCGAGCTGTCCGGTGCCGAGCTGTCCGGTACGGGGACCACCGCCCCGCCGCCGGTCACGGCCGCCCCGGCCCTCCTGCGCCCCTGCCCGCCCGCCCGCCGACCCGCCGGACCCGCCGGGCCCACCGGGATGCGCGGAGGGCTCCAGGGCCCCCCTGACCGCTGTACGCAGCACCTTCAGCATTCTGGCCGACCCCTTGACGCGGGCGACGGCCGGTTCGTCGTACGCCGTGGCCTCGGCGCCGTCCACCAGGGACCCGACCGCGCGGATCGCGACCTGGCCCTCCTCGCCGAGGGACGGCAGCACGCCTTCCGTGTACGCGACGAGCAGCGGCGTCGGCGAGACGATCAGGATGCCGCCCGCGTACCGCCGCCGGTCCTGGTAGAGCAGGTACGCGGCCCGGTGCAGCGCGACCGCCGTCTTTCCCGTGCCGGGCCCGCCCGACACCTCGGTGACGGAGGCGGCGGGGGCGCGGATCACCAGATCCTGCTCCGCCTGGATGGAGGAGACGATGTCGCGCATGGTGTGGCTGCGGGCCTGGCCCAGCGCCGCCATCAGCGCGCCGTCCCCGATGACGGCCAGGGCGCGGCCGTCCAGCGAGGCGGTCACCTCGGGGCGCATCAGGTCGTCCTCGACCCCCAGTACCCGGCGGCCCTTGGAGCGGATCACGCGCCGGCGCACGACCCGGCCGGGATCGACCGGGGTGGCGCGGTAGAACGGCGCGGCGGCCGGCGCCCGCCAGTCGATGACCAGCGGCGAGTAGTCGGAGTCGAGGACCCCGATCCGGCCGATGTGCAGCGTCTCGGCGATGTCGGCGGTGAGGTCGGTCCTGATGGCGTCGTCGGCCGGGTCGACCGAGGTGTACGCGCCGTCCGGGCCCTTCTTGCCGTCCTTGCCGGGCAGCAGGTCGATCCGCCCGAACAGGAAGTCCTCGAACTCGTTGTTGAGCCGGTTGAGGTGGATCCCGGCCCGGAAAACCTGTGCGTCGCGCTCGGCGAGGGCGCCCGGCGTACCGACCTGCCCCCGTTTGGCGGCGTCGTTCATTAGGAACTCCGCCTCGTGGATCTTCTCCTCGAGGCGGCGGTACACCTGATCAAGATGGTGCTGTTCGACGCCGATCTCCCGGTCGCGTACGGAGTCGTTCCCCGTGTCGCGTCCGGGATCTACAGCGGGTCCAGCGGATTCAACAGCGGCATCCTGCGCGGCCACCGAGGCCCCCTTCGTGACGTGCAACGGGCAGCCGTCAACCGTACGCGAAGGGGGCGGCTGTGTCAGGCGTCGACCTTCACCAGTGACGTGCCGTCGAACGTCCGGACCTCGAAGTGATCGATGTCCTTGGCCTGCATGGCCGTACCGCCGTGCACGTAGAGGGGTGCCCTGGACCACTTGTTCGGCCCGTCCGGGATGCCGTACCCCCACGCGGGGACCGTCCAGGAGCTGGTGGTCTCCTCCTCGCCGGTCTTGGAGACGGCGATCAGGCTGCACTTCTCCGGGCCCTTGAGGTTCTTGAGCTCCAGCACCGTGTCGGTGCCCCAGCCCTTCTCCCCCATGGCGACGGTGGCGGTGACCTTGGTGGTCGGGTCGGTCGCCGTGACCTTGTCGGTCATCCCGTCGAAGGCGTCCTTGGCCGCGTTGGCCGACGGACTCGGCTCCCCCACCGCCACATTGCCCGTCTTGCCGTCGTCGGAGGTCGCGACCACGGCCGCGAGGGGTCCTCCGACGATCAGCGCGGCGGCGGCCGCGACCAGGTACATGCCCCGGCGCTTGCGCTTGGCGCGCTTGGCCGCGACCTCGTCGACCAGCCGGTCGAGGAGCTGCGGGCTCGGCTGTACGGACACGCTGGGGGTCGCCCGGAGCGAAGGCGGGGCCGGCAGCTGCGCGAAGGGGTCGATCCGCCCCGACGCGCCGGCCTGTCCGAAGGGCAGCTGCCCGAAGGGCGCCGCCCCCGGCGGGGCCTGCCCGAAGGCGCCCCGCACGACCGACCCGCCGCCTGCGGCACCGGGCGCGCCGAACGCCCCCGGTCCATCCGCGAGCATGGCCAGCATCGGCTCCATCCCGGAGAACTCCTCCAGGTGGACGGCGCAGATCTGGCAGCCGGCCAGGTGCTCCTCGAAGGCGGTGGCCTCGGCGTCGTCCAGAACACCTAGGACGTACGCGCCGACGGTTTCGTGCACAGCACTGTCGTCGCCCGGTCCGTACTGATCGTGCGTGGTCATGCCGAGACCCCCCTCTCCTCCAGCGCGAGCTTCATGGAACGCAGTGCGTAGAACACACGTGAACGCACGGTCCCGCTGGGTATGCCGAGCGTCTCTGCGGCCTCGTTGACCGTACGGCCCTTGAAGTACGTCTCTACGAGCACTTCCCTGTGGGCAGGGGTCAAATCATCGAGCGCATCTGAGAGCGTCATCAGCCACAACGCCTTGTCGATCTCGTCCTCCGCGGGCATGACCTCCAGCGGCGACGGATCGACCTCTTGTGGCCGGGCCTGCCGGCTGCGGTGACCGTCGATGACGATACGCCGGGCGACCGTCACCAGCCAGGGTCGGACAGAGCCGGTCGCCCTGTTGAGCTGACCGGCGTTCTTCCAGGCACGGATGAGCGTCTCCTGCACGACGTCCTCGGCCCGCTGCCGATCGCCCGCGACCAGACGCAGTACGTAGGCGAGCAACGGTCCGGCGTGTTCCCGGTAGAGGGCGCGCATCAGCTCTTCGTCAGGTGCTGAGGAAGAGTCGGTACGGGGTGCCTCGCTCCGGTGTCGGGCCCGGTGAGGACGGTCATCGGCCACGGCCGCATCCTTGCGCACCTGGAACCTCCCGGTCGAGACCTTCATGGCTGCTTCTCATGCATCACTACGGTCACGGTGGGAGGGTTCACTCAACGAGGAGTGAGAAAGTTTAAAAATCTTCTCCCCGTCTTTCTGCCGGTCGTCCGGTCAGAGCGGCGCGGCCGCCCTGCGGCGGTGGCGGGCGACCCGCTCGCGGTTGCCGCAGACCTCGCTGGAGCACCAGCGCCGCCGCCGGCCGCGCGAGGTGTCGAGGTACATCCGCCGGCAGCTGTCGCCGTCGCACTGCCGCAGCCGGGACCGGGCGGCCGGGTCGGTGAGCAGGTCCACGGCGTCCCGCGCGATCGCCGCGAGAAGCGCCTCGCACCCGGGCTCGCCCGCCAGGACCCGTACCAGAGCGCCGTCCTCGTCCCGTACGGCCCTGATCCCCGGCGGCGCACCGGCGGCGAGCGCGTTGACGCGCTCCAGCGCGCCCCCGGCGTCGTACCCCTCGATCTCGGCGCGCACCAGCCGGTCGATGCCCTCGCGCAGCTCCGCGAACCGCCCGACCCAGCCGGTGTCGACGGCGACGAGCGCGGTGCCCTCCGGCACCAGTCCCGAGCCGACCAGCCACCGCTCCAGGCGGTCCGCGCGGTCGAGGCGCTCGGCCCGCTCGGCCCCTCTGGGGGCGGGTTCCCCGGTCGCGACCAGGTCCAGACAGACCCGTCCTGAGTCGAACCGCCACTCGTACGAGCCCATGCCCGCCGCCATGTGCCTGTCACCGCCTCGGGGTTCACCGGTGAGCGCCGTCGCCGCGCCGTCTTCTCAGAGTGCCTGCCCCGAAGCGCGTCCGGAACCCCTGCTACCGGCACGCCGTGATGTCAGCGGGTGCCGTACGTGGTGTCGGCCGACGGGTCCAGCGCCAGCCGGTATCCGCGCTTGACCACGGTGTGGATCAGCTTCGGGGCGCCCAGCGCGGTCCTGAGCCGGGCCATCGCCGTCTCCACCGCGTGTTCGTCGCGCCCCGCGCCGGGCAGCGCCCGCAGCAGCTCCCCGCGCGACACCACCCACCCCGGCCGCCGGGTCAGCGCGTGCAGCAGGGCCATGCCCGCCGGGGGTACGGGCCGCAGGTCGCCGTCGACGAGGACGGCGTGGCCGCGTATCTCGACGCGCCGTCCCGCGACCGGCAACGTACGGGCGCGGGCGGGCAGTTCGGCGCAGAGCACGTCGACGAGCGGGCCCATGCGGAAGCGGTCGGGCTGGACCGTGCCGATGCCCCGCGCCTGGAGCGGCAGCGCGGTGACCGGTCCCACGCAGGCCGCCGGCACGTCGTGGCGGAGGGCGTCGACCAGGTCGGCCAGCCGGCCGCGGTGGGCGGCGCGGGCGAGCGTCGCGGCGGCGGCGGGCGCGCTGGTGAAGGTGACGGCGTCCACGGTACGGGCGACGGCGGCGTCGATCAGGCGGTCGAGGGGGCCGGGGTCCGCCGGGGGCGTCCACCGGTGGACCGGTACGGGCACGACGTCGGCGCCCGCGGCCCGCAGCGCCTCGGCGAATCCGGGCAGCGGTTCGCCGTGCAGCTGTACGGCGATCCTGCGCCCCCCGACGCCCTCCCCGAGCAGCCGTTCCAGCACGTCGGCCAGGGACTCGGACGGCGGTGACCACGTCTCGGCCAGCCCGGCGGCCCGGACCGCGCCCCGGACCTTGGGCCCGCGGGCGAGCAATTCCGCGCCGCGCAGCCGGTCGAGCAGCTCCTCCCCGCGTCCCCACCCGGCGGCGGCCTCCACCCAGCCGCGGAGACCGGCGGCCGTGGTCGCCACGACGACGTCCGGTGCGTGCGCGATCAAGTCCTCGGTGGCGGCCTGGAGTTCGGTGTCGTCGGCGGGCGGGACGATCAGCAGGGCGGGCGCGTGCAGGACGGCGCCGCCGCGGCGCCGGAGCAGCTCGCCGAGTTCGGCGGCCCGCCGGACCGCCGTGACGCCGATCGTGAACCCCGAGAGGGGGCCGTGCTGTTGTCCGTCCATGCCTCTCCGGCCCCGCTCGTCCGTCACCCGTCACCGTTGAGGCGGCCGAGCCTGCCAAGGGTGCGTGACGGGCCCGGTGCGCGGGGATGTCGGCGGTGTTACGTACGGGCGCGGCGGACCGGTACCTCGGCGGGGCTGGGCTCGTACGGCATCCGTACGGGCCCCGGCGCGCGCGGGCGAAGGTATACCGCCCGCGGGGCGGCGGCGGGTCAGACGCCCAGGGCGGGGAGGACCACCGCGTCGAGGTAGTCCGAGAGGAACGCGCGGTCGACCGGCTTGTCCTCGATGAGCTGCCGCGCGACGAACGCGCCCACCAGCATGTGGGTGACGAAGGGGAACGCGGGATGGTCCGCCGGCAGCTCGCCGCGGTCCACGGCGCGCCGCAGCAGTATGCCGAGCCCCGTCATCTCCGGCTCGACCAGCAGCTCGCGCAGCGCCTTGTGGAGATCGGGGTTCGCGTGCACGACGTGGAGCAGGCTCCGCATCAGGGCGGCGTCCTCCTCCATCTTGCAGTCGTCGCTGAGCTCGGCCATCGCGTGGAAGTCGCCGCGCAGCGATCCGGTGTCGATCTCCTGGAACGCGGCGGGCTTGTTGTGCCGCAGGGCGCGGACCACCAGCTCGGGCTTGCTCCCCCACTGGCGGTAGAGCGTGGCCTTGCTGGAGCGCGTACGGGCGGCGACGGCGTCCATCGTCAGCGCGTCGTACCCGACCTCACGCAACAGGTCGAGCACCGCCCCGTACATCTCGGCCTCGCGCTCCGGCTTGAGCCTGGTGCCTGCCACGGCCGATCACCTCCACCAACGAACGAAACTGTTTCGTACACTGCCAACGTACCCCGGACCCGCCCCACGCCCGCGACCTGGAGCGTTGCACATCCGCGAACGGGAGCGTCGCACATCCGGGGCGTGAGGAGGTAGCCACCGGCAGTGAATCTTTTGCGTTTCGGCCGGGGCGGTCCTATGGTCGGTCGAGTACGAAACAGTTTCGTTCTCCTCTGTCGTCCCACTTCAGGAGTCCGGCCCATGGCAGCCAAGTCCCCCGCCGACACGTCCGTCGGTGACATACCCCCGCAGAAGCAGGTCCCGCCCGATACGGCGCGGGAGACGGACAGGCCGGAGCGCGCCGGCCACCGGTGGTGGGTGCTGACCGTCATCGCGCTGGCGCAGCTGATGGTCGTCCTCGACGCGACCGTCGTGAACATCGCGCTGCCCTCGGCCCAGCAGGCGCTCGGCTTCAACGACAACAACCGTCAGTGGATCGTCACGTCGTACGCGCTCGCCTTCGGCAGCCTGCTGCTCCTCGGCGGACGGCTGGCCGACCTCATCGGCCGCCGGATCGTCTTCCTCATCGGCGTCGTCGGCTTCGCCGGCGCCTCGGCCCTCGCCGGGGCCGCGCAGAACTTCGAGGTGCTGGTCACCGGCCGCGCGCTCCAGGGCGTCTTCGGCGCGATGCTCGCACCGGCCGCGCTGGCCCTGCTCAACACCACCTTCACCGGGGCCAAGGAGCGCGCCAAGGCCTTCGGCATCTACGGCGCCATCGGCGGCGCGGGCGGCGGCGTCGGCCTGCTGCTCGGCGGTCTGCTCACCGAGCACCTGAGCTGGCGCTGGACGCTCTACGTGAACCTCTTCTTCGCCGTGTTCGCCTTCGCCGGCGGCCTGGTCTTCCTGCGCAAGGGCGCCCCGGCCGACCGGCCGAAGCTCGACCTGCCGGGCACGGTCCTGGTCACCACCGGCCTCTTCGGGCTGGTCTACGGCTTCTCCAACGCCGAGACGCACGACTGGAGCTCTCCGCAGACGTGGGGCTTCCTGCTGGCCGGCGGGGTGCTGCTGGCGGCGTTCAGCTGGTGGCAGACCCGGTCGGAGCACCCGCTGCTGCCGCTGCGCGTCCTGCTCGACCGCGACCGTGGGGCGTCCTTCACGATGCTCGCCATCTCCGGTGCGGGCATGTTCGGCGTCTTCCTCTTCCTGACGTACTACCTCCAGTCCTCGCTGCACTACACGCCGGTCAAGACCGGCCTGGCCTTCCTGCCGATGATCGGCATCCTGATGGTCGCCGCGACGCTGGTCACCAACAGCCTGCTGCCCAAATACGGCCCCCGGCCGATCGTCCCGCTGGGCATGGCGATGGCCGCCGCCGGCATGGCGTGGCTCACCGCGCTCGACCTGACCAGCACCTACTCGGCCCATGTGCTCCCGCCGCTGCTGGTCATCGGCTTCGGGCTCGGCCTGGTGATGCCGACCGCGATGAGCGTGTCCACCTCCGGGGTCTCCGTGGAGGACGCGGGGGTGGCCTCGGCCACCGTCAACACCATGCAGCAGGTGGGGGGTTCGATCGGCACCGCGCTGCTGAGCACGCTGGCGGCGAGCGCGGCGACGACCTACCTGTCGGACCGGAAGCCGACCCCGGGCACGCTCGCCCAGGCGCAGCTGGAGAGCTACTCGACCGCCTACTGGTGGTCGGCCGGCATCTTCGCCGTCGGCGCGGTGCTCGCCCTGGTGATGTACCGGGGCGGCCGCCCGCAACCGGCGCCGGAGGGAGTCCAGGCCGTCCACATGTAGCGGCGGGCGGTCAGCGGGAGGCGGCGGCCGGGTGCGGGTGGTTCTCCAGCTCCCGGCCGTACGCCAGCGCCGCGCCGTAGTCGCCCACCCGCCGCGCGTCCGCCCGCTGCTTGAGCAGGGCGGCGCAGACGTCGCAGCCGGGCAGCGCGCGCCCGCGCGCTCCCCGGTGGTCGCGGCCTTGTTCCGACTTTCGCATGTGCCTTCCGTCCTCGTGCCGATGCCGTCCGTTTCCGTGCTCCCACCAGGATCGGTACGTTTCGGGGCGTCCGGGCAGAGGCGGGCCGTAGCCGGGGCGACAGAGGACACAGACGGGGGACACGGGACCGCCGAACGTGGGCGCGCGTCCCCGGTGACGTGGACGCGCGCCACCGGGTCCCGTACCGGAATCAGGCCGGCCAGAGCCGTGGCCGGCGTCGCGCCGCCGCGTCCTCCACCCAGCCCACCGCCAGGATCATGAGGGCGATCAGCGGCCAGACCAGGATCAGGGTCAGCAGCCCGTACGAGGCGTCCAGTTCGGCCGAGAACGCGTCGATGCCCGGGATGTTCCAGAGCTGGTCGATCATCGGGACCGTCGCCATGATCAGCAGGTTGTGCCAGAGGTAGATCGTCACGGCACGGTTGTTGGCCAGGGTGACCAGCGGGTCGAACCGGGCCAGCCTGCCGGGGAGTTCGCGCCAGGACGGGGCGTACTGGAGCAGGATCGCCACGAACCCGAGCGACCAGGTCGCCTCGGTGAGCGGCATCTCGTCGAGGTTCCACCCCTCGGGTCCCGGATGGCCCGAGGCCCACCACAGGCCGAAGGCCATCAGCAGCCCGGCCACCGAGACGGTCAGATAGCGCGGGATCCTCCGGAACAGCCCGTCCTGGTGGGCGAATCCGAGCACCCAGCAGGCGCCGTACACCGCGAAGTCGGTCACCGCGAGGCCGGTCTCGCCGGGGATCGTCAGCAGGCCCGTCTCGAGCGCGGCGGTGAGGAGGAGCGGGAACGCCAGCGCCGCCCACGGCACCTTGCGGAACGCCCACAGCAGCAGGGGGGACGCGAGGACGAACCACACGTACGCGCGGATGTACCAGAGCGGTCCCACCGCCTGCTCCGCCCAGGTCTCCTCCAGCCAGCCGCTCGCCGACCCGCTCACGTACGGGTAGGGCGGGGCGCCCAGCGGCAGGAGGTAGTTGCCCAGCTTCGCCAGGCCCCACATCCCCTCCTCCCGCGCCGGGTCCCAGCCCAGCAGGAAGATCACCGGTACAACCACCGCGGCGAACGCCCACATCGGCGGCAGCAGCCGGCGCAGCCGCCCGCAGATCACGCTCCACGGGGTACGCCGGGCGAGCGAGCGGGCCATCAGCGACCCGGCCAGCGCGAACATCACCCCCATCGAGGGAAAGACGATCGTCAGCCAGGCCCACCCGAAGATGTGGAAGACCACCACGCGGACCAGCGCGACCGCGCGCAGCAGATCGAGGTAGCGGTCCCGGCCGGTGACGGCCTTCGCGTCACCGGTCCGCGCGGCACCGGCCCTTCCCGCACCGGCCGGTGGCGCCGCCCTGTGCCGCGCCCGGGGTACGGCTCCGGTGTCCGCCGAAGGAACGCTCACGCCACCGGCCGCCGAAGGAACGCTCGTGCCACCGCCCGCCGAAGGAACGCTCATGCCACCGGCCTCCGCTCACCGCTGGGCCCGCGCGGGGCCGGCACCGAGCCCGGGGCCTCCACCACGCCCGTACGGCGCAGCTTCTGCCAGCGCAGCCGCCCTCCGGTGAGCGCGGTGATCCAGGACTGGAGCAGCACGACGTACATGAGCTGCCGGTAGAGGATCTGCTGGAGCGGCAGGGAGATGAGGTGGGTCATCCGCTCCCGGTCGAGCCGGAAGGCGTACGCGGCGCAGACCGCCTGCACGAGCAGGACGCCGAGCCACGCCACGATCGTCTTCTGGGTCGGGCCGAAGACCAGGCCGTACAGCAGGAACACGTCGATCAGCGGCGCGAGCAGCGGCGCCAGCACCATGAAGAGGGAGACCAGCGGCAGGCCGACCCGGCCGAAGCGGCCGGAGGGGCCGCGTTCGACCAGGGCCCCGCGGTGCTTCCAGATCGCCTGCATCGTGCCGTAGCTCCAGCGGTAGCGCTGGGACCACAACTGCTGGACGGACTCGGGCGCTTCGGTCCAGGCACGGGCCCGCTCGGCGTACACGACACGCCAGCCGTCGCGGTGCAGGGCCATGGTGATGTCGGTGTCCTCGGCGAGGGTGTCGTCGCTCATCCCGCCGACCCGCCCCAGGGCCTGGCGGCGGAACGCGCCGACCGCGCCCGGGATGGTGGGCATGCAGCGGAGCACGTCGTACATCCGCCGGTCCAGGTTGAAGCCCATCACGTACTCGATGTGCTGCCAGGCCCCGATGAGGGTGTCGCGGTTGCCGACCTTGGCGTTGCCCGCCACGGCCCCGACGCGCGGATCGCCGAACGGCTGCACCAGCTCGCCCACGGTGGACGGCTCGAAGACGGTGTCGCCGTCCATCATCACGATGATGTCGTGGCGGGCGTGCGCGATGCCGTTGTTGAGCGCGGCCGGTTTGCCGGCGTTCTCCTGCCGTACGACCTGGACGTTGGGCAGCCACATCGCCTCGACGATGTCGGCCGTCCCGTCGGTGGAGCCGTCGTCGATCACGACGACCTCGATGGGGTGGCCGCTCTCCATCAGGGAGCGGACGGTGTTGGCGATGCACTCGCGTTCGTTGTACGCCGGGACGAGCACGCTCACCGGTTCGGTGACCGGGTCGCCCCAGCGGAAGCCGGGGCGGCGGACCTTGCGCGCGTGGGCGAAGGACAGCGCCAGCATCAGGCCGAAGCGGAGGAGGACGAGGACGCCGATCACGGCCAGGCCGACGACCAGGACGTCGGTGACGCTGTCCGAGAGGGCGACCGCGGCGACCCAGGCCTTGCCCTTCCACAGGTCGGCGCCGGTGACCGGGGTGAGGGCGCTGGGCGCGCCGAGCGCCTCGGTGAGATTGACGAAGCGGAAGCCGCGCTCCTGCATCGCGGGCAGATAGCGGCCGAGGGCCTCGACGGTCTGCGAGCGGTCGCCGCCGGAGTCGTGCATCAGCACGACCGAGCCCTGGCGGCCCTTCGGGGTGGCCCACTGCACGATCCGGTCGGCGCCGGGCCGTTTCCAGTCCTCGCTGTCGACGCTGTCGAGGACGGTGATGTAGCCGAGGCTGCCGATGTACCGCGTGACCGGCCAGGACTTGTTGTCCATGGCGTCGGCGAACGAGGAGTACGGGGGCCGGAAGAGCGAGGTCCTGACACCGGCGGCGCCCGCGAGCGCCAACTGGTTCTGGGTCAGCTCCCAGTTGGTCCTGGTCCTGGTCTGGTACGAGAGGTCGGGGTGGCTGAAGGTGTGCAGGCCGACCTCGTGGCCCTCGTCCACCATCCGCTTCACCAGGGCCGGGTAGCGCGAGGCCATCGTGCCCGTCACGAAGAAGACGGCGTGGGCGTGGAACTTCTTCAGCTCGTCCAGGACCTTGGGGGTCCACCGGGGGTCGGGTCCGTCGTCGAACGTCAGGACCAGCCGGCCGTCCGGGATGCTCAGCGACTTCGCGGGGGCGGCGGCGGAGCGCGCGTCGATGACGGGGCCGCCGTCGAGGATCCGGTCGGGCACCTGGTCGGTGGCGGCCGGGGGGCGGACGCGGTGGTCGGCGAGTATCTCGCTGTGGACGTAGCCGCGGAGCATGAGCATCGCGAGCATGGCGACGAGGACGAGCGAGGGCAGCAGGTAGCGCATGGGCAGTCTGCGGCGGGCGGCTCGATCGGCGCGGGCGGCGCGGGCGGTTCGGTTCTTGCGGGAGGTACGGCCCTGAGGGGCGCCGCCGTCGTGGCGTGGGGCGCCCTCGTGGCGGGCGGCGCCGTCGTGGCGGGCCCGTCTGCCGGAGGTTCCGCGGCCGTGGGCGGCGGCGCCGTCGGGTGCGCGTCTGCGGGAGGAAGACATCTAGCGTGCCCCTTCCGCGGCCAGTTGCTGGGCGCCCGCCTGGTCCGGCGGCGGATCGGCCGGTGAGGTGGTCGGGTCGACGGGCGGCGGGCTGGAGTCCGGGGAGGCCGGGGGCGACTCGCCACCGCTCCCTCCGGCGGCGGTCCCGGGGTCGTCGACCGGGGGGCCGCCGGGCACGGACGGGGCGCCGGTGCCCGGATCCGTACCGCCCGCGCCTCCCGCCGCTCCCGCTGCCGCTCCCCCGGCCGTTCCCGCGCCGCCGGCCGGCGGCTTCACCGTGGCTCCGGGCTTCGACACACCGGGGACGGGCGTGCCCGTGGCGCTGGGCGGGACGCTGCCCGAAGGGCGGGGAACGACCACGCCGTTGGAGTCCGTCGCCGTGGGCAGGACGGCGGGATCGCCCGGCGCTCGGGGGCCGGATTCCGTCGCTTTCGGGACTGGCTTGTTTTCGACCGTGTCGGGTTTCTTTTTGTCCGCGAGGCCGGGTATTTGCAGCCACGGCGCGCTGGAGCTGCCGCCTATGACGGCGGCGCCCAGCATCACCGCGTAACAGGCGCAGGCGATCGCCACGACCCAGCCGGCCCGCCGGAACTTCCTGCCCCGCCGGCCGCTGGCGTCGACGAACACCGGGCCGTCGGAACCGTCTCCCTGACCCTCCCGCGCGGGACCCGACTCCTGCGCGGGGTGAGCACCGACGGACAGCTCCGAGAGCTGCCGACCAGGGCCATCCCGTTCGATAGTGACATCAATCGGCTCACGCGATTGCCCGGTTCGGGCGTCATCTCGCCATTTTTCCACTACTGCGCACATCCCCCACTGACTGTCTTGGGTGCGCGATCGACTGGTCGGGCAGGCCGTCGGTCCAGGCCCCCACCTGAACCGGAATGCCCCCTACCCCACCGCACCCGGACGATGAATGTAGCGCAAGGAGGTGTCGCCCGTACCTCGGCTTGACGGACACCATGCATCAATGCTGTGACGGGCGCGGAACCCAACTCGTGGGTAACACTTCAAGCCACCTTCCCGCGCTGCCGAGTTCGGCCGCGGCGGCCCGCACAGCGTTCACACCGGCGTGTTTCAGCCCCTCCCGCCACACCAGAAACACGGGTGACAGGGGTACGGGCGCCACGAGCGGCCGCAGCACCGCACCGGGCATCTCCGGCGCGTCCACCACGGTGAGGACGGGGGTGCGGTGTTTGGCCATGATCCGCCGGAACTCCTCCCGCCCGACGGCCATCGGCGCCGCTTCCGCGACCGCGATGGACCGCCCCGCGAAGAGCTGCCGGGCCAGTTCGGTCCACTCCAACGTCCGCGGGTTGCCGGCCCCGGCGTACACGCGCTCCCCGGCGAGCGCGGCGAGCGGCACCTCCGCGCGGTCGGCCAGGGGATGGTCGTACGGCAGCAGGACGGCCATCGGCTCGTACCGCACCAGCTGAGACCGCAACCCGGTGCGCAGCGCGGGAGCGAGCCCGTCGGCGTACCCGAAGGACACGTCGAGCCGTCCGGCGCGCATCTCCTCGGCGGCACCGGTCAGACCGCTCTCGAACCGCGCCATCAGCTCACAGTCCGGCGCGAGTTCACGGGCGCGCGCCAGCACCCGCCCGGAGGTCAGCCCCTCGGAGTTGAGGTCCACGAGCAACGGCCGCGCCGCCTCGGCACAGGCGGCGAGCAGGTCGTCCTGCGCCGCCAACACCCGCCGGGCGTACGGCAGAAGCCGCTCGCCGTCCCCGGTGAGCGCCACCCGCCGGCTGGTCCTGGTGAAGAGTTCGGCGCCCAACTCCCGCTCCAGCCGCCGGATGTCCCGGCTGAGGGCCTGCTGCGCGACGTACAACCGCGCGGCGGCGCGGGTGAAGTGCAGTTCCTCGGCGGCGGCGACAAAGGCGCGGAGGAGCCGGGGTTCGAGGTCTCGGGACATCCGCCGCATTCAACAACACAGGTGCGTGAATGGCCACCGATCAGGTGTTGGACCGCGCGCCGCACCGGCCGTGAGGGTGGGGCCATGCCTTCCCTCACCGGCCGTCCGCCCGAAACCCCTGAGCACGTACCGGCGTACCGGCGCCCGGCCCGGCCGCGCGTGAATCCGTACGCCCGCCTCTTCGCGCCCCCGGGCGCCCGCGCCTTCACCGCCGGATCGCTGCTCGCCCGGCTCCCGGCGGGGATGTTCACCGTGAGCGCGGTGATCATGATCGCCGGGCAGCGCGGTTCGTACGCGCTCGCCGGGGCCGTCACCGCCACCGGTCTCGCCGTCACCGCCCTGGTCGCCCCCGGGGTGGCCCGTCTGATCGACCGGCACGGACAGGCCCGTATCGCCGTCCCCGCCGCCGCGCTGGCCGTCCTCGGCTCACTCGCCCTGGTGCTCTGCGTCCGTCACCGCGCGCCGGACTGGACGCTCTTCGCCGCGTACGCCGCGACCGCCACCACCCCTAACACCGGTGGGATGTCCCGCGCGCGCTGGGTCCGTCTGTTCCGGGCCGACACCCCGGAGGACCGGGCGGCCCGGCACACCGCCCGCTCGTTCGAACAGGCCGCCGACGAGCTGTGTTTCATGCTGGGACCGGTCCTGGCCGCCGTCCTCTGCTCGGCGGTCTTCCCGGAGGCGGGCACGCTGACCGGCGCGGTCCTCCTGTTGACCGGCATCCTGGTCTTCGCGGGGCAGCGGTCCACCGAACCGCCGGCCTCCGGGGGTACGGGAGCGGCCCGCGCCCCGCTCCGCTCCCCCGCGCTGACCGCGCTGCTCGCCGTCCTCCTCGCCACCGGCGCGGTCTTCGGCGCGACCGAGGTCGTGACCCTCGCCCACACGGACGACGGCGGCCGTCCCGCCTGGGCGGGCGGCGCCGTGCTGGCGCTCCAGGCCGGCGGGTCGTGCGTCGCCGGCCTCCTGCTGGGCCTGCTCCCGCCCCCGCGCCGGGCCGCCCGCCGGCTGGTGTTCTGCCTCGCCGCGATGAGCGCGCTGCTGACCGTCCCGCTGCTCGCGGCGGTGTCGGGTTCACTGCCGTTGCTGGCCGGGAGCCTCCTGCTGGCGGGTGCGGCGACGGCCCCGACGATGGTGACGGCGATGGGACTGGTCCAGGACCTCTCCCCGGCCGGGCGGCTGAACGAGGGCATGACCCTGGCCGTCACCGCCCTCCTCGGCGGCATCGCGGCCGGCTCGGCGGTGGGCGGCTGGACGGCGGAGCACCTGGGCCCGGCGCTCGGGTACGCCGTCCCGCCCGCCGCCGCGCTCGTCGCGCTGCTGGTCGCGGCGTCGTCCGGACACGACTGAGGCCCCGCTGCCTCGGGGGCAGCGGGGCCTCGGCCTCACATGGGGTGTTGTGGAGATGGCGGGAATCGAACCCGCGTCCAACGGTGCAGAACCAGGGCTTCTCCGAGCGCAGTCCGTTACGTTTTTCTCGGCCCCGGAGATCACACGGACAAGTCTCCGACGGGCTCAGTCACTGTTTGATTTCCTTCCAGGTCCCGTGACCGGACCCAGAAGTTTAGTTCCCTAGTTGATGCCAGGATCCGGGTCGGGAACAGCCCCGGGCTGACACTCCGCGGAGTCTTCGCTAGCTGCTAATTAGGCAGCGAGAGCGAAGGCGGAGGAATCGCGCTTAGAAGTGGCGATTATTGTTTGCGACATATGGTTTACGAGATCATTGCCGCTTCCTCGGCTCGCTTCACCTGCTTCGACATCCGCTGTCGAAACCGATCATCCCCATGTTGTTTTTTCAAACTGCTTCCTGCGTGCACCCTCGATGGAGTGCACGGCCCATCCTACGTGATCAACCGACCACGGTCCACGCGTATTCCCCGCGCGGTGCGCACGGCCGCCGGGCCGGTCAGGCCCGCTGCTTGCGCCGGACCGCCGCGATCGCGCGGTTCGTCTCCCGCAGGTCCTGCTTCTCCCGCAGCGTCTGACGCTTGTCGTACTCCTTCTTGCCCTTCGCCAGCGCGATCTCGATCTTCGCCCGGCCGTCCTTGAAGTACATGGCCAGCGGCACGATCGTGTGCCCCGACTCGCTCGACTTGGAGTCCAGCTTGTCGATCTCCAGCCGGTGCATCAGGAGCTTCCGCTTCCGCCGGGCGCTGTGGTTGGTCCACGTCCCCTGCGTGTACTCCGGTACGTGCACGTTGTGCAGCCAGGCCTCGCCGCCGTCGATCTGGACGAAGCCGTCCGTCAGCGACGCCCGCCCCTGGCGCAGGGACTTCACCTCGGTGCCGGTCAGCACCAGACCGCACTCGTACGTGTCGATAATGAGGTAGTCGTGCCGCGCCTTCTTGTTCTGCGCGATCAGCTTGCGCCCTGTTTCCTTAGCCATAGTCCTTCCATTTTCGCACCTGGACGCGGTTTTCCTTAACCATTTCCGCCGAGGCCGCTGAGCACCGTCCGCGCCCGGTCCTGTGCCCGCTCGCTCACCTGCACGTCCGGGGTGATGCCCCGGCCGTCGACCCCGTGGCCGGCCGGCGTGCGGTAGTGCCCGACGGTCAGCTCCGCGACGGAGCCGTCCGGCAGCTTGCTCGGCATCTGCACCGAGCCCTTCCCGAACGTACGCGCCCCGACCGTGATGGACCGGCCCCGGTCCTGGAGGGCGCCCGTCACCAGCTCGGCCGCGCTCATCGTGCCGCTGTCCACCAGCACCACCAGGGGCCGGGTCGTGTCGCCCCCCGGGTCAGCGTTCAACACCCGCTGCTCCCCGTTTATGTCGTACGTGGCGACCAGGCCGCCGTCCAGGAACGCGGAGGCGGCCGTGACGGCCTCGGAGACCAGCCCGCCGCCGTTGCCCCGCAGGTCCAGGAGGACGCCGGCGTCGCCGGGGGCGTCCAGCACCGCGTCCCGTACCCGCGCGCCCGTGCCCTTCGTGAACGCCTCGACCCTGATCAGCCGGGCACCGCCCGGGAGCGTGCCGACCGTGACCGGTTCGGTGGTCAGCTCGGCCCGCCGCAGCGTCCGCGTCCAGCGGTGGCCGTCCCGCTCCAGGCCCAGCACCACGGAGGAACCGGCCGGCGCGCTCCTCGTGTCGCCGCGCAGCAGCGCCATGACCTCCGTCACGGGCCGCTTCGCGACGGACGCGCCGTCGACGGTCCGTACGGTGTCCCCGGCCCTGATGCCGGCCCGGGCGGCGGGCGCTCCGGGCTGGACGCGGGTCACCTCGATCAGACCGCCCGCGGCGCCGCGGGCCGCGAGCCCGACGCCGGTGTACCGGCCGTCGAGGCCCTGTTCAAACTCTTCGTACTCACTCTTGTCGTACACCGCGCCCCAGCGGTCGCCGCTGCGGCTGACGACCTCCTCGGCCGCTTCCGTGGCCGACTTGCCGTCCGCCATGGCCTCGGCGGCGGCGCGGGCGACATCGTCGCCGTGGACCGTGGAGGAGGCGGCGCGCAGCGGCAGGACCGGCGATTTCTCGTCGCTGCGCGGCAGGGAGTTCGTGGCCGCGGCCGTGGCCAGCACGCTGGCGAATACGAAGGTCAGGGCCGCGCCGCGGCGGACGCCGCGGGATCTTTGAGGCAACTCGGAGCCCGACATGGCGTTGAGTCTAGGACAACGCCCCCCGGCGGACGGGCCCTTGGCGACACGACGCCAAGGGCACTTGTCACACCCTGAGGTACTTGCGCAACGCGATGAAAGCGGCCAGAGCGGGCATCAGCAGCGCGATCGCCAGCACCAGCGGGAGCTTGGTGAGCACCGCGTCCCAGCCGATGAAGTTGACGAGTTCCATCTTGTGCGACAGATCCAGACCATGATCGATCAGGAAGTAGCGCCCGAGGAGCAACATCGCGCACGCGACGACACCACCGAGCAGCCCGGCGAAGGCGGCCTCCATGATGAACGGCATCTGGATGTAGAAGCTGGACGCGCCCACCAGGCGCATGATCCCGGTCTCACGCCGTCGGCTGAACGCAGAAACGCGCACGGTGTTGACGATCAGCATGATCGCGATGACGAGCATCAGCGCCATGACGAAGAGCGCGGCGACGTTCATGCCCTGCATCAGCCCGAACAGGTTCTGGAGGATGTCGCGCTGGTCCTGGACGGACTGGACCCCGTCCCGTCCCGCGAAGGCGGTCGCCACCACCTTGTACTTCTCGGGGTCCTTGAGCTTGACGCGGAACGATTCCGGCATCTGGTCCGGGGTGATCGTGGCGGCGAGCGGCGAATCCCCGTACTGCTCCTTGTAGTGCTTGTACGCTTCGTCGGCGTTCTCGTAGTGAACGGTCTCGACGATCGTCGTCATCTTCTTCAGATCGCCCTCGATCTGCTTCCGCTGCTCCGTCGTGACCGCGCCCTTGGTGCACTGCGGCGACGTCGTCACATCTCCCTTGTTGCAGAGGAAGATGGAGACGTTGACCTTGTCGTACCAGTAGTCCTTCATCGTGCTGACCTGATCGCGCATGAGCAGCGCGCCGCCGAACAGGGCGAGCGAGAGGGCCACGGAGATGATGACGGCGAAGGTCATCGTGAGATTGCGGCGGAGGCCGACGCCGATCTCCGACAGGACGAACTGGGCGCGCATGGCGTCCTTTCAGCTTTCGGTGCTCAATGCGGTCGTGCTCACTGCCCCGTACGTACGCGACGCGGGCGGTGCTCAGTGCTGGTAGCCGTAGACGCCGCGCACCTGGTCGCGCACCAGGCGGCCCTGGTCGAGTTCCAGCACACGCTTGCGCATCTGGTCGACGATGTTCTGGTCGTGCGTCGCCATCAGCACGGTCGTACCGGTGCGGTTGATGCGGTCCAGCAGCTTCATGATGCCCACGGAGGTCTGCGGGTCGAGGTTACCGGTCGGCTCGTCCGCGATCAGCAGCATGGGGCGGTTCACGAAGGCGCGCGCGATGGCGACGCGCTGCTGCTCACCACCGGAGAGCTCACCGGGCATCCGGTCCTCCTTGCCGCCGAGTCCGACCAGGTCGAGGACCTGCGGGACGGACTTGCGGGTCTCGCCGCGGGACTTGCCGATGACCTCCTGCGCGAACGCGACGTTCTGCGCGACGGTCTTGTTCGGCAGCAGCCGGAAGTCCTGGAAGACCGTGCCCAGCTGGCGGCGCATCTGGGGCACCTTCCAGTTGGACAGGCGCGCCAGGTCCTTGCCGAGGACGTGGACCATGCCGGTGCTGGTGCGCTCCTCGCGGAGGATCAGTCTCAGGAAGGTCGACTTGCCGGAACCGGACGAGCCGACGAGGAAGACGAACTCCCCCTTCTCGATGTCGAGCGAGACATCACGCAGCGCGGGACGGGTCTGCCTCGGGTAGGTCTTGGAGACGTTGTCGAATCGAATCACGAGATACACCACGGTCGGCCGGGAGCAGGTGTGCGTGACCTTACGCGAACCGGACTGGCGCGCGCAGTCCGCTGCGGAGGTTGGGGCGGGCTTGGGCGATTTATCACGGATGCACGGCGTCCGCCAGTGGGAGCGGTCACACCGGGAACCGGCCGGGCGCGCCGAAACGTCCGGGAACTGGCACAGTGGTAAGGGGAACAGTCGCGATTCCCCGAGCGTTGAGGGGGGAGACACTGGCTGCGGCTCCGCCGCGCGGTGAGGAGGAATGCGCATGACCTACGACAGATTGGTGTGCGCCAACTGCGCGGGACCCGTCAGTGAGGGCAGATGCCGCGTCTGCCGGGCGAACCGGGAGCGCCTCCAGCAGGAGGGCCCGTTCGGCGGCCTGAGCCCGGCGGCCCTGTTGACGATGATCGTGGTGCTGCTCGCCGCCGTGGCCTTCGTGGCGGTGCAGCAGACCGCGTAGCGCGCGGCGCGAACGGGTGCGTACGTACAAGGAAGGGCCCGGACACCGTGCACGGTGTCCGGGCCCTTCCGTATGCGGGTGCCGACGTCAGGGACGACGTCCTCAGACGGCGGTACGTCCGCCGGCCACCAGACGCGGCAGCATCCGGAACCCGATGCCCCCGGCGATCATGGTCGCGGCGCCGATCAGCAGGAACGTGGTCTCGAAGGCACCGGTCTCGGCCAGCTCCTCCTTGGCCTCACCCTGCTGCACCGGCTGCGAGCCGAGGCTGTCGGTGTCGGTGCCGCTGCCACCGGTCGTGCCGGCGGAGCCGCCGGTCCCGGCACCGCCGGTGCCGCCGCCCGTGCCGTTGCCGCCGGACTCGGTCGGTCCCGTGGTCGGCTCGTCGGTCGGCTCGTCGGTCGGCTCCTCGCCCGGCGGGTCCACCGGCGGCTTGGTGGACGGCGGGTCAACCGGCGGCTTGGTCGACGGCGGGTCCACGGGCGGCGGCGGCGTGGTCGACGGCGGGTCCACCGGAGGCGGCGGCGTCGTGGTGGGCGGGTCCACCGGCGGCGGCGGTGTGGTGGTGGGCGGGTCCACCGGCGGGGTGGGGATCTGGGTGGGCGGGTCGTCGTTACCGATACCGAGGCCCGCGTCGACGGTCACGCCGGCTCCGGCGGCCTGGGCGACGCCCGCGACGGTCAGCGACGCGCCGGCGGCGATCACCGCGCCCGCCACGATCCGTGCCACGCGAACGCGTGTCTTCTTGGTCATCTGCTTGCTACCCCCAGTAGCTGATCGTTGAGGTGCAGCGTCCGGGGCGGCGGCCGCGCGGGGGGTGCTTCTGGTCCGCCCCCGGTCACACGCGCCCCAGGAATACGCATGCCACGGGCAGCCTTCCCATTTTCCCCATACGCGTCAAGGCCGTTGCGCGCGCGATGACCGCATTCACGCCAGATGTCCCCGGTGTGGGCACGCAACTGTGACATAAAAGCCAACTGCCGCCCTGGGGGCGGCAGTTGGTGTGTCGACAAAGCGCGTTTCTACCGTTCGCGCTGCTTGCGCCAGCGAATTCCGGCTTCCAGGAAACCGTCGATCTCCCCGTCGAGCACCGCGTGCGGGTTGCCGACCTCGAAGTCCGTCCGCAGGTCCTTGACCATCTGGTACGGGTGCAGGACGTACGAACGCATCTGGTTCCCCCAGGAGTTGCCGCCGTCGCCCTTGAGGGCGTCCATCTCGGCCTGCTCCTCCTGGCGGCGCCGCTCCAGCAGCTTCGCCTGGAGCACGTTCATCGCGCTCGCCTTGTTCTGGATCTGGGACCGCTCGTTCTGGCAGGAGACGACGATGCCCGTCGGTACGTGGGTGATCCGCACCGCCGAGTCGGTGGTGTTGACGCCCTGACCGCCGGGGCCCGAGGCGCGGTACACGTCCACGCGCAGCTCGGACTCGTCGATCTCGACGTGGTCGCTGGACTCCACGACCGGCAGCACCTCGACACCGGCGAACGACGTCTGGCGGCGGCCCTGGTTGTCGAACGGCGAGATACGGACCAGGCGGTGGGTGCCCTGCTCCACGGAGAGCGTGCCGTAGGCGTACGGGACCTTCACCGCGAAGGTGGTCGACTTGATGCCGGCCTCCTCCGCGAAGGACGTCTCGTAGATCTCCGTACCGTAGTTGTGGCGCTCGGCCCAGCGCAGGTACATCCGCTGGAGCTGCTCCGCGAAGTCCGCGGCGTCCACCCCGCCGGCCTCGGCGCGGATGTTGACGAGCGCCTCGCGGGCGTCGTACTGGCCGGAGAGGAGGGTACGTACCTCCATCTCGTCCAGCGCCTTGCGCACCGCCTCCAGCTCGGCCTCGGCCTCGGCGAGCGCGTCGGCGTCGTCCTCGCCCTCGGCGAGCTCGAAGAGGATCTCCAGGTCGTCGATGCGCCCGCGCAGGGTCTCCGTCTTGCGGAGTTCGGCCTGGAGGTGCGAAAGCTTGCTGGTGATCTTCTGCGCGGCCTCCGGGTCGTCCCACAGGGACGGGGCCGCGGCCTGCTCCTCGAGAACAGCGATGTCGGCCCTCAGTTTGTCGAGGTCCAGGACGGCCTCGATCGACCCCATGGTCGAGGAGAGGGACTTCAGCTCTTCGGATACATCGACGACTGCCACGGGTCCAGCGTAACGGCTGAGCGCGCGAACCCTCCCCCCGCGGGCTTCCGGGGTCCCGTCCCCGCGCCTACGGCTCCGGGGACGTGGTCCGCTTGGAATCCTGCGGGGGGCCGTCCCCGCCGCCGCTCGCGGCCAGCCAGCCGCCCACGCCGAGGGCCGCCGCCAGCAGGACCGCCGCCACCGCCAGGGTGATGCGGCGCTTGCGCACGGTCTCCGCCTTGTGCCGGGCCGCGCCCGGCTTGCGCAGGCTCGGCGACCGGGGCGCGCGGGCCGTACCGCGCGCGCCGCCCGCCAGCTCGTCCGGCGCCGGGACGCGCATGCTGGTGTGGGTCTCCCGGTTGGAGTCCGGTACGGCTCCGGGCACGAGCGGGACCGCGCCCCGGCGGCGCGGCTCCTCGGGGGAACCGGGGCGCGGTTCCTCGTACGGCTGCTCCGTCGGCTCGCCGTCCGGCTCGTCCACGTCCAGCGGCGGGATGCCCGCGAGTCCCGGGAGCTGTTCCCGCAGGCGGGCGGCGAGCTCCGAGGCGCGCAGCCGGGAGGCGGGCGCCTTCGCCAGGCACTGGACGAGCAGCTGCCACAGCTCGTCGGGGATGCCGGGCAGCGGCACGACGGTCTCGGTGACGTGCCGGCGCAGGACGGCTCCGGGGTGGCCGCCGCCGAACGGGGTGAAGCCGGCGAGCAGTTCGTACAGGACGGTGGCGAGCGCGTAGATGTCGACGGCCGCGCGCGGCGGGAGTCCTTCGACGATCTCGGGCGCCAGGTAGTCGGGGGTGCCGATGATCCTGGTCGCCTTCGTACGGCGCGGGGTGTCGATCAGCTTGGCGACGCCGAAGTCGGTGAGCAGGGCCGGGTGCGCGCCGCCGGGGCCGAGCGGCCCCTCCATGTCGAGCAGGATGTTCTCCGGCTTGACGTCGCGGTGCACGACCCCGGCCTTGTGGGCGGCCGCGAGCGCGTCGGCGACGTCGGCGACGATCGCGACGGCCGCCTCGGGGGCGAGCCTGCGTTCGCGGTCGAGACGGGTGCGCAGGTCGGTGCCGCGTACCAACTCCATGACCAGGGCGAGGTCGTTGCCGTCCACGACGAGGTCGCGGACGCCGACCACCCGGGGGTGGTCGAGCCCGAGGAGGGCCGTGCGCTCCTGGACGAAGCGCCCGACGAGCTCCTGGTCGGACGCCAGGTCCTCGCGCAACAGCTTGATGGCGACGGGGCCTTCGGGCCCCTCGCCGAGCCACACCGTGCCGGCGCTGCCCCGTCCCAGGATCTGGTGGGCGATGTACCGGCTGCCGATATTCCGTGCCAAGACTGCTCCCTCAGCGGCTGGCGTTGCCCCACAACGTACGCGGCAATCGGGGTGTTCCGTGCCCAGGCCGGGACACGCCCGCACCTCCGTGGGGCGAAAAGTGTGCTTCTGGGGTGTCCCCGGTGCCGTATTGCCCTCGAAAGGGTCACTGCGTGCCGGTCGAATCCGTCAGTCTCGAGAACCAATCCGTCACTTTGGAGATGCCGTCGCCGATCGTCGACAGGAAGCCCTTGCTCGTGCCGATCCAGTCCTGGAGCGGGGTCAGCTCCCAGACCAGCCAGCCGGCGACGAAGAGCACCACGAGGGTGAAGAGGCAGCCCTTGAGGCAGCCGAGGCCCGGGATGCGCATCGGGTTGGCGGTGCGCTGGCGGGGCTGGCGGGGCTCACGCGGCTGCCGGGGGGCCGGTTGCTGGGGAGGCGGCTGCGGCGGCGCGTACTGCTGTTGCTGCGGGGCGTACCGCTGCTGCTGAGGCTGCTGTTGTTGCTGCCGGCGGGACTGCGGCTGCTGCGGCTGCTGGTATCCCTGCGGCGAGGCCTGCCGGTTCGCGGGCGGCGGCTGCTGCTGGCGCGGGGGCTGCGGCCGGTGCGGGCGGCGGCGCAGCGGGTCCTGGCTGGGGTCAAGGTACTGGACCTGGGTCTGTTCGTTGCGGTCCCTGGCGGCCTGGAGCTGGCTCTGCCAGGGGTGCGGGCCGTCCGGTTCCCCCGGGGGTACGGGCGGCATGACCGAGGTCGGGTCGGCGTTCGGCCCCGGCGTGCCGTAGCCCGGTCCGGGGCCGCCGGATCCGCCGGGGCCGCCCGCTCCCGCGTAACCGCCGGAGGGCAGGAAGCTGGTCGCCGCGTTCGGGTCGAAGGTGGCGGCGTTGCTGGGCAGCACCTGGGTCGGGTCCGCCGCGCCCGGCGTGTCCGGGACGGCGGCGGGCGCCGGGTCGGGCGCGAGCAGCGCGCCGACGCCGAGCGCCGCGTCGATCTGGGCGGCGCCGGCGTGCACGCCGACACCGGCGGCGACGACCCGCAGCGCGCGGGCGAGGTTCTCGGCGCTGGGCCGCTGGTCGGGGTTCTTGCGCAGGCAGCGCTCGATGACGGTCCAGAGCGGCTCGGGCACGGTGGAGGGCCGGCGTGGCTCCTCGCTGAGGTGGCGGTGCAGCACCTCCAGGGCGGTCGCCCCGGCGAACGGCGGGTGGCCCGTGACCAGCTCGTACATCAGGATGCCCGCGCCGTAGATGTCGACGGCGGAGGTCTGCGGACGGCCCTCGGCGGACTCCGGCGCGACATAGGCGGGCGTGCCGACGAATTCGTGGGTACGGGTCAGGCCCGGCGAGTCCGCGAGGCGCGCGATGCCGAAGTCGGTGAGCATCGGGTGCATCTGCCCGTGGTCGTCCTTGAGGAGGACGTTGGCGGGCTTGAGGTCGCGGTGGACGACGCCGTCGGCGTGGCTGGCGGCGAGCGCGTCCGCGATCTGGGCGGTGAGCAGGGCGGCGGCGACGGGGCTGAACGGGCCGTTGTCGCGCAGGTAGCGGTGCAGGTCGGGGCCGTCGACCAGGTCCATGACGAGGGCGAGGAGATCGCCCTCCACGACCAGGTCGCGGGTGCGCACGATGTTGGGGTGCGTGAGGCGGAGCAGGACGGAGCGCTCCCGCAGGAACCGCATCACGACGTCCGCGTCGTTGGCCAGCTCCTCCTTGAGGACCTTGATCGCGACGGTCTCGCCGGGCTGGCCGGCGACGGCCGCCTCGGCGCCCGCGGTCTCGCGCTGACGGGCCCGCCAGACGACACCGGTGGCGCCGCGTCCGAGCGGCTCCTCCAGGAGGTACTTGCTGCCTACCGGCCGCACGTCATGGGCTCCCTGCTGCTGGTGTGTCCTCTTGCATGGTCCCGGACCCCCCGGGGTTCCGACCCACTTTAGACCGGCCGAACGGGTCACCGGCCGGTCATCGGCCGGTCCCGTCGCACACACGGTCGCACGCGTGTCGTACGTCTGTCCCGTCCCGACGGGAGACGCGAACCGGAAGGTGATGGTTGCCGAACGGCTGTCCGCCGGGCGCCGGTGATGATCTGGACGGGCTTCGAAGGGGCGCCCAAGCAGGCACTTTTGCACCCACAGCCGACCATTCAAGATCACTTGTCTGCGGTCCCCGGGCGTGTTGTCGGTGGCAGGTGCGAGGATGCCCTCAGCGCGTCGTGTGCCGGGTGGGGACGGCACCGTGCGCGCCGACCTGTACCGGACGACGCGTCCCGTGCGTGGTGGGGGGAATCACAGGGCAGTACCCCTGCCGGGCACCCCGCGCGCAGAGCCGGGGACCCCGCGCAGAAGGGACCGCTGACGCGATGCAGATCCGGCTGACCGTCCTCGCGCCGCGCAGCGGCCACGCCGCGGGGCGCGCGTGCGACGTGCTCGTCACCGCACCCGCCGGGACGGCGCTGGCCGCCGTCGCCTCCGCCCTCGCCACCGCCGTGTCGGGACCCGACGTGTCGGGGACCGTGGTGCTGTACGCGGGTACGGAACGGCTCGACGCGCAGCGCTGCGCCCTCGGGGAGCCGCCGCTGATCGACGGCGCGGTGCTCTCCCTCCAGGTCCCGGGCCAGGACGAGACGCACGGGGTGGCGGAGATGGACGCGCCGGCCCAGCTGCGGGTGGTCGCGGGGCCCGACGCGGGCGGGGTCCATCTGCTGCACGGCGGGCAGATCAGGATCGGCCGGTCCGCCGACGCGGACGTCCCGCTGGACGACCCGGACGTGTCGCGGCTGCACTGCGCGGTGACGGTCGCGGACGACGGCGGGGTGTCGGTCGCGGACCTGGGCTCGACGAACGGGACGACGCTGGAGGGCGCCGAGGTGGGGCCCCGGCCGGTGCGGCTGCCGCCGGGCGCGCTGCTGCGGATCGGCGAGTCGGCGGTCCGGCTGATGACGGGCGGCCTGACGCCCCCGCTGCCGACGACCCCGGACGGGGAGGGCCATCTGCGGGTGGTGCGCCCGGCGGACGGCCTCGACGGTGCTGGCGCCTCGGTCGGCGAGGCCGACGGCAGGTCCGCGGAGACGGGGGCGTACGGCTCCGGGGGGTACGGCTCGGACGGCTCGGGCCTCGGTCCTGCGGGCGTCTCGCCCGGACCGCAGTACGGCGGCCGGCAGTCCGTACCGGGAGCGCGGCAGGGACAGCCCCAGGGGCCGCCGCGGGACGGATCACGGGACGGCGCGTACGGCGACGGCTCGTACCGCGAAGGTTCGTACGGCGAGGGCTCGTACGACGACGAATCCCCGCGCGGCTCCCAGCACGCGCCCGCGCACGCCCCCCAGCCCGGACTGCGGCCCGGGCTCCAGCCCGGCTCCGGCCGGGCCTCCGGGCAGGATCAGCGGTACGGCGCCGGGGACGGGTACGGCACCGGCCAGGACCGGAGCGGGCCCGAGGAGCCGCGCGGCCGGACGGTCCACTCGTACGGAAGCCGGCCCCGCGACCCGGGGGCGCCCGACCCCCGGAGCGCCGTCGACACGCACTACGGCTTCTCGACCTCCGAACGCGGCCCCGACGGCAGGGCCTCCGACAGCCGGCCCTCCGACGGCCGGGACCCGGACGCCGGCACCGGCCCGGGAGGCGCGCACAGCAGGGCGGCCGACAGCGAGCAGCCGTACGCCCCCGCCGACGACGACCACGGAGACGGCCCCCAGTCCCACAGCAGGACCACCGGCAGCCGCCGCCAGGGCACGCCGACCCGTGGCACCCAGCTGCCCGACGCCGCCGCCCGGCGGCGCGGCGGCATAGGAGCGTGGGCCAGGCGCCTGGCCGGGAGCCGCGAGGAGGAGCCCGCCGAGCGCGCCCCCGGCCCCCGGCCCCCGGCCGGCCCGGCGGGCCGCGCGGCGCTCGCGGAGACCTGGCCGGACCCGGCCGAGATCCTGCTGACGGCGCTCGGCCCGGGCCCGAGGCTCTGGGAGCGCGACAACGACCACCCCGAGGCGCTGGTCGTCCGGCTGGGCACGACGGACCCGCGGGCGCCGGACGGCGCGGGGCCGCTGCCGGGCGTGCCGGTGACCCTCGGGCTGCGCGAGGCCGGTTCGCTGGGCCTGGCCGGGCCCCGCGAGCGGCTCACCGGACTGGCCCGCTCGGTCGTCGCCCAGCTCGCCGCGCTGCACTCCCCCGCCGATCTGGAGATCGTCCTGATCAGCACGGACCGGGCGCGCACCCCCGAGCAGCGCCGACAGGAGTGGGGCTGGCTCGGCTGGCTGCCCCAGGTACGCCCCGCGCACGGCCAGGACTGCCGGCTGCTGCTCGCCTACGACCGGGACCAGGCCGCCGCCAGGACCGCCGAGCTGACCCGCAGGCTCGACGCCGGGCCGCTCGGCACGGGCTGGGCCTCGGCCGACCCGGAGTCCGTCGCGCGGGCCGCCGCCGAGCACGAGGGGCCGTACACGGTCGTGGTGGTGGACGGTGATCCCGGTTCCGCGTCGCTGCGCCAGGTGACGGCGCGGCTGGCGAGCGCCGGCGCCGCCGCCGGCATCCATCTGATCTGTCTGGCCGAGACGCCTGCTGCCTCGCCCCTCTCGCCGGTCGCCGCGACCTACGAGACGGCGTGCGCGGCCTCGCTGCCCTTCCGCGAGTGCGGCGCCGTCGGCCTGCTGAGCGGCGATGTGGCCACCGCGCTGCGCCTGTTGCGTACGGCGGTCGGGGAGCCGGCCGGGCACGGCACGGTCGCCGTGGTCGACGCGGTCTCGACGGCCTGGGCCGAGCGCTTCGGCCGGGCGCTGGCGCCGCTGCGTACGGCGGTCGGCGGCGGCCCGGGGCGGCCTGCGGCGGCGCTGCCGTCGTCCGCCAGGCTGCTGGACGAGTTGGGGCTGGCGCGGGCCACCCCGGCGTCCCTGATGGCCCGTTGGGCCTCCGTCGCGGAGGGTACGGCCGACTGCACGGCGGTGCTCGGCGCGGGGCCGCACGGCCCGGTGAGCGTCGATCTGGCCGAGGAGGGCCCGCATCTGCTGATCGAGGGCCCGTCCGGCAGCGGCCGTTCGGAGCTGCTGCGCTCCGTCGCCGCCTCGCTGGCCGCCGCCGACCGGCCCGACCGGCTGGGGCTGCTGCTGGTGGACGGCGCGGGCGGCGAGCGCGGCGAGGGGCTCGGCGCCTGTACGGAACTGCCGCACGTCCTGGAGCTGTTGGTCGCCTCGGAGCCGGTGAGGATGCGGGAGTTCGCCCAGGCGCTGGGGGCCGAGCTGAAACGGCGCGCGGAGCTGCTGGGCCGGCTGGACTTCACCGAGTGGCACAGCAGGCACGAGGTGGCGGAGCGGATGGTCGGGCCGCGTGCGCCGAGCGGCGGCGAGCAGCGCACCCCGCCGAGCGGGACGCTGCGGCTCAGGACGACCTCGGCGCGTACGGAACCGGAGCCGGAACCGCCGTCGCTGCCCCGGCTCGTCGTGCTGGTGGACGACTTCGACGCGCTGGTGGCGCCCGCGCTCGGCAGTCCCGGCCGTCCGGCGGCCGGTTCCGTCGTCCGAGCCCTGGAGGCGGTGGCGCGGGACGGTGAGCGGCTCGGCGTCCACCTGGTCGCGTCGTCCGCCTGTCCGAACCGCACCAGCGACACGGATCTGGCGCAGGGCGCGCGGCTGCGCGTGGTGCTGGACCCGCCGCCCGCGACCCCGTCCCCGGACGACCCGTCGCCGGGCCGGGGCCGCCTCGGCCATCCGGACGGCCGGGTCACCCCGTTCCAGGGCGGCCGGGTGACGGGCCGTATCCCCCGTACGGCGACGCTGCGGCCGACCGTCGTACCGCTGGAGTGGGAGCGCATGGGCGACCCGCCGGCCCGCAGGCCCGTCAGGGAGCTGGGCAACGGGCCGACGGACCTGGCGCTGCTCGCCAGCGCCCTGGACCGCGCGGCCCGCTCCGTCCACGCCGTACCGGTCGCGCCTCTCGCCCCGGCGCATCCCTAGGGCGTGTCCGTAAAGTCGGTCGGTCGTTGGTCCGTTCGTGGTACGACGTCATGAACTGACTGATCAGGCTTGGGATGTCATCGGGCCGTT